>JAVJOO010000005.1:0-600000 GCA_040216735.1 Alphaproteobacteria bacterium
CGCGAGATCGGCGACTTCATCGCCGAAGCCATGCAGCGCGTCGGCAAAGAAGGCGTCATCACGGTTGAAGAGGCCAAGGGCATGGACACCGAACTCGACGTCGTCGAGGGGATGCAGTTCGACCGCGGCTACCTGTCGCCATACTTCGTCACCAATGCCGAAAAGATGCTGGCCGACCTGCAGGACGCTTACATCCTGCTCCACGAGAAGAAACTTTCGAGCCTGCAACCGCTCCTGCCGGTGCTTGAGGCTATCGTACAAACCGGCAAGCCGCTCGTGATTGTCGCCGAAGACATCGAGGGCGAGGCCTTGGCGACCCTGGTCGTCAACAAATTGCGCGGCGGCCTCAAGGTCGCGGCCGTCAAGGCCCCTGGCTTTGGCGACCGGCGCAAGGCACAGCTCGAAGACATCGCCATCTTGACCGGCGGCACGGTGATTTCCGAAGACCTCGGGATCAAGCTTGAGAACGTGACCGTCGACATGCTCGGCACCGCCAAGACAGTGTCGATCACCAAAGAAGACACGACGATCATCGAAGGGTCGGGCAAGAAGAAGGACATTCAGGATCGCTGCAACCAGATCCGCGCCCAGATCGAAGACACCACCTCGGAATACGACAAAGAGAAGCTGCAGGAGCGTTTGGCTAAGTTGGCGGGCGGCGTCGCGGTGATCCGCGTCGGCGGCGCGACCGAGGTCGAGGTGAAGGAACGCAAAGACCGGGTCGACGATGCCCTGCATTCCACTCGCGCGGCGGTGGAGGAGGGCGTGGTCCCGGGCGGCGGCGTGACGCTGCTCTATGCGAGCCGAGTCCTCGAAAAGCTCACCGGCGATAACCACGACGAGCAAATGGGGATCAAGATCGTGCAGCGGGCGCTCCAGCAACCGTTGCGCCAGATCGTCGAAAACGCCGGCGTCAGCGGCGCGGTCGTGGCTGGCAAACTGCTCGAAGGCAAGGACAACCGTCGCGGCTTCAATGCGCAGACCGAGGAATACGTCGACATGGTCAAGGAAGGGATTATCGATCCGGCGAAGGTCGTCCGGATTGCCCTCGAAGACGCCGCGTCGATCGCCGGTTTGATGATCACCACCGAGGCCATGATTGCCGACCACCCTGAGAAGAAGGGTGCCGGACCTGCGATGCCGCCGGATATGGGTGGCATGGGCGGAATGGGTGGCATGGGCGGAATGGGCGGCATGGGCGGCATGATGTAGCCCTGGCACCTCGCCAAATGATACGAAGGGCCGCGGGGCAATCCGCGGCCCTTTTCTTTGACTTGAGGCCAACCATGACTTTGCCGTCACTCGCCGAGGTGTCATCGATTGTCGAGGCATGCGGCCGCGAGGTGGTCCTCCCGGCATTCCGGAACCTCGCCGACGTCGACATCGGCCTCAAGGGCCCGAACGACTACGTGACGGACATCGACATCGCGTCCGAGCGTTACCTCACCGAACGCCTGGCCAAACTATTGCCCGGCGCCGCGGTCGTCGGCGAGGAAACCGCCACCGACGAACCGGCGTGGCGCGAAACCCTCCGATCCGCGGACCAAGCCTGGGTAATCGATCCGATCGATGGAACGGCCAATTTCGCCGCCGGTATTTCGATATTCGGCATTCTCGTCGCGCTGGTCCAAAAGGGGATAACGACCCACGCCTGGGTACACGATCCGATCTCGACGGAAACCGCCGTGGCCGAGCGCGGCGCCGGGGCATGGATCGGCACCGATCGGTTGCACGTTGCCCAAAACAAACCAGCAGCGCACATGCAGGGCTGCCTGAATCTTCGATTTGCCGCCGAATCCGACAAGGCGGGGCTAGTTGCAGCTATTCCGCAGATTGCGCCGACGCTCGAACTACGCTGCGCCGTGCAGATCTACCTCAATGCCGCCGCCGGGCGGTCGGATTTCGCCGTGTTCCATAAGATGTACCCCTGGGATCATGCGGCGGGCGTGTTGCTGCATGCCGAGGCCGGCGGATATAGCCGGCATCTCGACGGCACAGCCTACAGGCCGGACGGGCCGGCGTGGGGCAATCCGATCTTGCTTGCGCCGAGGCCCGATGCCTGGGCGGCGCTGCACGCGCTCCTGTTTCCGGGGTCGCTAGGCAGCGTGCGAGCCTGACCCAGGCCGGGTAGGGGTCTATCGCCGGACGAAGTTAAACCCAGCAAACCCCTGTTGCGCCGCCATGACCTCGATCCGATTGATATTGATATTGGCCGGGGCGGTCAGCACATACTCGATGACATCCGCAACATTGTCGGCCGAGATCGGATCGAGGCCCTTGTAGGTCGCATCCGCCTTGTCCGAATCACCGTGGAAGCGGACCAGCGAAAACTCGGTTTCGGCGGCGCCCGGTTCGACCGAGGTGACGCGGATGTTCTTCTCGACAAGATCGGCGCGAAGATCGAGAGAGAACTGATGGACGAACGCCTTCGAGGCGCCGTACACGTTGGCACCGAAGTAGGGGTAAGTCCCGGCAACTGAGCCGATATTGACGACGTGGCCGGTCCCGCGCGCCACCATCCCCGGCAATACCGCGCGGGTGACATACATGAGGCCCCGGATATTGGCGTCGACCATCTCGTTCCAATCGTCGAGGTCGGCTTCGTCGGCGGCGCTCAGACCTCGGGCGAGACCCGCATTGTTGACCAAACCGTAGATTCCAGCGAAGGCATCGGGGAGGGCGTCCACAGCGGCAAATACCGCGGCCTGGTCACGGACGTCGAGGGTTAGCGGGTGAAGTCCAGGCCCAAGTTCATCGGCGAGCGCTTCGAGGCGATCCGAGCGGCGGCCTGCAGCAACGACGAAAGCACCTGCTGCGTGCAGCCGGCGGGCAGTTGCGGCGCCGAACCCCGACGTGGCGCCGGTGATCAGCACCGTTTTCCCGGCGAGGTCTACCCTCATGGCACCACCGCGCCCTTGGCCCGTTGCCACAACGCTTCCATTTCGTCCAAGGTTGCCTCCTCGATCGGTTTGTTTTCTGCCTTAAGAGATGACTCTATATATCTGAAACGACTGGTGAATTTGTCGTTTGTCGATCTGAGGGATTCCTCGGGGTCGAGGCCGAGGTGGCGGGCCAGGTTGGCGACAGCAAAGAGCAGATCACCCATCTCGTCGGCGATTTCGGCACGGTCACCGGTGGCAATCGCTGCCACCAACTCACCCCGTTCTTCCTCGATTTTGGCCAAAACGGGGCCGATTTCGGGCCAGTCGAACCCAACCCGTGCCGCCCGTTTTTGTAGCTTTTCTGCGCGCTTTAAGGCGGGTAGGGCAGCGGGCACGTTATCCAGGAGACTGCGATGATCGCCACCATTGGCAGCCCGTTCTTGAGCCTTGTGCTGCTCCCAGGCCTCGGCTTGGGCAGCCGCGTCGGCAATCGCGACATCGGCAAATACATGCGGATGACGGCGGATCATCTTGGCGCAGATCGCCTCGACGACGTCGGCAAATCCAAAGGCACCCTCTTCCGAGGCCATTTGCGCGTGGAAGACCACCTGGAAGAGGAGGTCGCCCAGTTCGTCCTTCAACGCCGCCCGGTCACCGGTCTGGATGGCCTCACGGACTTCGTAGGCTTCCTCGATCGTATACGGCGCGATGGTCTCGAAGGTTTGCTCCAAGTCCCACGGACAGCCGTCCGACGGGTTGCGAAGGCGCCGCATGATTTCCAGAAGCCTGTCTAACGCGGTACCGGGGTCAGTCGTGGTGGGGTGGTTCATCGGGCGGGATTATGCGAGGGGCTTGCAGCAATCACAACATGGCCCAGCTCACGCAACGGCCTCTACCTTCAATCCATTTGTCGCATAATATATATTATGACAAATAATATATATTATTTTATGCCAATGGGTTATCGTATTTACCTAAGAATATACTGGGGTATCCAGAACCATGCCATCGTAGGCAGGCTCCACGCCCGGGGGCAATTCATCGCGCAGCGTCGCGTAGTCCAAAGATGTGTTCATATGGGTGAGAACCGCGCGGCGTGGTTTGACGCGCTCGATCCAGCCCAACGTCAGTGCAAGGTGTGCGTGGGTCGGATGGGGTTTTCGCTGGAGACAGTCGACAATCCAGGTATCGACCCCAGCGAGAGCTGCAAAAGCGGCTTCAGGAAGCTCCTGGACATCGGTTGAATAGGCCATCGCCCCTACCCTGAACCCCATAGTCCCGATCGGCCCGTGCTTTTGGCGAAACGGAACGACCGACATGTCGCCGATTTGGAACCGGCCTACGATCTGGCGGGCGTTCAATATGGGCGGATAGAAGCGATTGGAGTCTTGTTCAAAGGCATACCCGAAACGTTCCTGGAGCTGGGCCAGGGTCTCTGGGTCGGCCCAAGCGTCAACGGGCCCGCGCGTTTTGAGCGCAAAGAATCGGATATCGTCGATCCCGTGGGCGTGGTCCGCGTGGGCATGGGTGAACAACACCGCATCCAACCTGTCCAAATCCGCATCCAGCGCTTGCTGGCGCAAATCCGGCGAGGTGTCGATGAGTACCTGCGTGTCGCCGTCACGGAGCAGAATTGACGCCCGCCGGCGCCGATTGCGCGGCTCGCCGGGATCGCAGTCGCCCCAATCGTTGCCGATCCGCGGCGTGCCGCCTGCGGTTCCGCACCCGAGGATGACGGCCTGCATTGCCCTTAGGCCGCAGCAGGCGGCGCGGCGCGGTCGAACAGCCGGAAGAAATTGGCCGTTGTGAGCGCCGCCAAGTCGTCGGCCTCAATCCCGCGCAGGGCGGCCACGGCCGCCGCGGTGTAAGCGACAAACGCGGGTTCGTTGGTCTTACCGCGCTTGGGAACCGGGGCAAGATAGGGCGCATCGGTTTCGACCAGCAGGCGATCCGCGGGCACAGTCTTGGCGGTTTCCCGGATTGCCTCTGCGTTCTTGAACGTAACAATTCCCGAGAGCGAAATGTAAAAACCAAGGTCGATCGCCGTCTCGGCAAACGCCTGCGTCGCGCTGAAACAGTGAATCACCCCTTTGAGCGTACCGGCACCGGATTCCTCAGCGAGGATCGCCGCAGTTTCGGCATCGGCGTTACGGGTATGCACGATGATGGGCAGCCCGGTTTCCCGGCCCGCGACGCAGTGGGCGCGGAAACTCGCCGCTTGGCGCGCTCGGTCCGAATGGTCGTAGTAGAAATCGAGGCCGGTTTCGCCAATCCCGACGACCTTAGGGTGGCGCGTCAGGGCAACAATCTCGTCGGCCCGCAGAGAATCCGTATCGGCCTCATGCGGGTGAATGCCGACCGTGCACCAAATGTTGTCGTGGCTTTCGGCGATGTCCTTGACGGTCTGGTGGTTGGCGCGGTGCGTCCCGATCGTCAGCATGGCCCCGACCCCTGCCGACCGCGCCCGCGCCAACACCCCTGCCCGGTCGGTCGCCAATGCCTCGAAGTCGAGGTGGCAGTGGCTATCGACCAGCATCAGGCCGGCGCCTCGTCGAGATAGCGCGGAAAAACGCCCTGCGGTTTGGGCAGCGCGGCCCCCGGCGTGAGGCGATGGTCCCCGTCGATCGCGGCGAAGTCGCGCCCGTCTGCCGCGACCGCCAATTGATCCAGTAGCGCCGCCGCCGATTGCGGGACGAAGGGTTGGACCAAGATCCCGAGGCGCCGCACCGTTTCCGCGAGCACGTAGAGGACCGTGGCCATGCGGGCCGGATCGGTCTTTTTCAGCTCCCACGGGGCTTGGGTATCGACGTAGCGGTTGGCATCGCCCACGACCCGCCAGATTTCGGCCAGGGCGTTATGGAACGCTAAGTCGGTGTCGATAATGTCCCGGACCTTGGGCAGCAGGGCCCCCGCAGACTCGAGGAGTGCTTCGTCGGCGGCTTCAAGGGCACCGTGTTGGGGCACTTGCGCGCCGCAATTTTTGGCGATCATCGACAAAACGCGCTGCGCGAGGTTGCCGAGGTCGTTGGCCAGATCGCTGTTGATGCGGTTGACGATCGACTCGTGCGAGAAGCTGCCGTCCTGCCCGAATGGCACTTCGCGCAGCAGGAAATAGCGGATCGGGTCGAGCCCGTAGCGGTCGATCATGTCGCGGGGCGCCAACACGTTACCGAGCGATTTCGACATCTTCTGGCCCTCGATATTGAGGAAGCCATGGCAAAAAACATGCTTGGGCAGCGCGAGACCTGCGGCGAGCAGAAAAGCCGGCCAGTAGACCGTGTGGAATCGCACGATGTCCTTGCCGATGATGTGGTAGTCGGCCGGCCAGTAGCGAACGAACTTGTCCGAGTCGACGTCGGGGTAGCCAACCCCTGTGATGTAGTTGGTCAGCGCGTCGAGCCAGACGTACATCACGTGATCGTCATCGCCGGGCACCCGGATTCCCCAGGTTAACCGGCGCCGCGAGACCGATAGGTCGCGTAGACCGGACTTCACGAAACTGATGACTTCGTTGCGCCGGCTCGCCGGCTGAATGAAGTCGGGATGGGTTTCGAAATGTTGCAACAGCCGGTCAGCCCAGTGCGACAGGCGAAAGAAGTAGCTGTCCTCCTCGACCCACTCGACCTCGGCGCCGGAGGGCGCGAAGAACGCCCCGCCCTCACCCTTGGTGAGCTCGTCTTCGGTGAAGTAAGCCTCGTCGCGGACCGAGTACCAACCGCTGTAGTTGCCGCGAAAGATCTCGCCGGCATCGACCAGCTTTTGCCAGATCGCCTGGGACGCCCGGTGATGGCGCGCTTCGCTGGTACGTACGAAATCGTCGTTGGAGATGTTGAGGTAGCCGGCCATCGCTTGGAATTTCGCGGTGTTGCCGTCCACGAAGACTTGCGGATCGATACCCGCTTTCGCGGCAGTCCGGGCGTTCTTTTCGCCGTATTCGTCGGTGCCGGTCAGGAACATCACGTCAAAGCCGTCCAGGCGCTTGAAGCGTGCCAGTGCGTCGCTCGCAATCGCCTCATAGGCATGACCCAAATGGGGCGCACCGTTGACGTACGAGATCGCCGTCGTGAGATAGAAAGTTTTGTTTTTGGCAGCCATCACAGTCACTCCAGCGGCGGTGGGGCCATGGGCCGGGCCGCCGTGGATCACCCCTCGCTTTGGCGGCGGACGATGGCCAATGGACCTGTCGGAGTCAACCTACCGGCCCGTGACAACGGCATTCGAGAGCGTCGTGAAAACGTTAATGACCACCTGCTTGCGATCGAGATTGACGGCATCGGCGCGCTCGGTCAGCTCGCGGATGGAATCCCAGGCTTCGAGCCACCCGCGCGGCCGCCCCGCTTGCCACAGACGGTCGATGACGGCGCGTTCGTCACCGAGGATTTGTACCGGACGCCGCTCCTCGGCACCGGCGCGAACCATGCGCGAGAGCCAATCGAGGAGCAGGTCGATGAAGGTGCGGTAGGTTGCCTCCTGACCGCGACGCGCGACCCGGTCGCCCAGCGCATGGATGCCGGCAACGTCCAGTTCCGGGAGGGGCGTGAGAAGCGATACAAGCTCACGGTAGAGATCGAGCCCCCCTTGTGCCGCTAAGGCCAACGCCCGGCCGGCGCTCCCGTCGGCAAGGACCGTTAGCGCCAGACGCTCTTCGTCGGTGTAGTCCGTGAGCCGAGTGGCGAGGATGGCCGAGACCACCTCGGCAGACAGTGGCCGCAACGCGAGATTTTGACAGCGCGACCGGATCGTCGGCAATAACCGGCCCGGTGCATGCGCAACAAGGATGAGTAAGCCGCGTTTCGGCGGCTCCTCAAGTTGTTTAAGCAAGGCGTTGGCGCCGTTGAGGTTGACTTCATCGGCGGCGTCGACGACGGCCACGCGCCATCCCCCCTCGCCCGAGGTCGCGCCGAAAAACGGCCGCAAGCGGCGGACCTCGTCGACGACGATCTCGCTGCGGAGGCGTTTGGCTTTTTCGTCGTAGGTTCGCTCCAAGGTCAAGAAGTCCGCGTGGGACCCCTGTGCAACACGGCGAAAGACCGGTGCGTCGGGCGCGATGTAGAGCGAAGCGAACCGGGGATCTTCCCCTAACGGCGACGATTCTTTCGGATCGTTGCGGCCTTGCGCCAACACAAAACGGGCGAGACGATAGGCAAGGGTCGCTTTGCCGATCCCCCGCGGTCCGGTTAGTAGCAGGGCATGGGGCAATCGACCGCTCCGCCACCACCGTACAAGGTGCGCTTCGGCCGCTTCATGCCCCAGCAAATCCGGGTTCAGGCGTGGATGTAGGTCAAGGTCGGAATCCGGTTCGGACATGACTAAATACTAAGACGCGCGCGCACGGCTTCCCAAATCCGGGCCGCAACCGCATCGACGTCGCCGGTCGCGGCAACGACGACGCAGCGTTCCGGTTCGGCTTCTGCAATTTCAAGAAACGCGTTCCGAATGCGCGCGTGGAAGGCGGCGCCCATTCGCTCGTAGCGGTCCTCGGTATCCCGGCGACCATGCGCCCTGGCAAGCCCGTCCGCCGCGTCGATGTCCAGGACAACGGTGAGGTCGGGCCACACGCCGTCGGCGGCGAGCCGGTTGATCCGCGTGACCGTGGCGCGATCGACCCCTTGGGCGTGGCCCTGATAGGCCAGCGTCGAATCGGCAAACCGATCGCAAACAACCCAGGTGCCGACGTTGAGCGCCGGCGCGACGGTCTTGCGCACATGTTCGTGGCGCGCCGCATTGTGCAACAGCACTTCGCTCAACGGTTCCCAGCGATCGACGGCGCCTTCGACCAGCAAACGTCGTATTTCCAGAGCCCCCGGTGCGCCGCCGGGTTCGCGCGTGATCAGCACCTCGCGGCCACTTGCGCGCAATCGCTCACCAAGACGCGCGACCTGGGTCGACTTGCCCGCCCCCTCGCCGCCTTCGAAGGTAATGAAACGACCCTGTGCCACGAACCCCCTCAGGGTGCCTGGGTGCCCCAGACGATGTGGTTCACCGCCGCGCCGAGGCGCCCGACGAAACCAAGCCGATCGACGTCCACCGCGGCGACGAGGTCGCGCACGACGGGTTCCATATTGGGGCCATCGATCCGGAGTTGGGCGAGGCGCGCACCCTTGGCGATCGGCGCCGGGAGCGGACTTTCGTACACCACCGTCACCTTCATGTCCCGGCGCGCTTTGCGTGACATTGTCAGCAGCAAGTCTTTTTCGAGTACCAGCGGTACCGTGGATTCGCCTCCGAGCCACACTTGCGCTTCCTCGACGACATCGTTTGCGGCGAAGAGCGGGTAGTTATTGAATTCGCGAAAACCGATATCCAGCAACCGTTCGCTCTCCTGCGAACGTTGGTTCACCGATTCCAGGCCATTAATTACAAGAATAAGCCGCCGCCCGTTTCGGGTCGCCGATGCCACGAGACCATATCCGGATTCTTCGGTGTGCCCCGTCTTCAGACCGTCGGCACCAATGTCCTTGTAGAGCAACGGATTGCGGTTGCCTTGGCGAATACCGTTGTAGGTGAATTCCGTTTCCTTAAAGATTTCGTAGTACTCGGGAAATTCGTCGATGATGCGCTTGGCCAGGATCGCAAGGTCGTGCGCGGTAGTCAGGTGCTCGGGGTCCGGCCAGCCCGTCGAATTGCGAAAGGTGGTAAGGGTCATCCCGATTTCGCGCCCGCGACGGGTCATTTCCTCGGCGAATGCTTCTTCGCTGCCCGCAAGACCTTCTGCGAGTACCACGCTCGCATCGTTACCTGACTGAATAATCACGCCCTTCAAAAGGTCTGCGACGCTGACCCTGGAATTGTGTTCCACGAACATCCGCGAACCGCCCATGCGCCAAGCCGCTTCGCTCACGCGCATTGTATCTTCAAGCGAGATCGAGCCTTCGCGCAGCCGCTCAAACACCATAAGAAGCGTCATCAGTTTGCTCATCGACGCGGGCGCCATCGGCTCGTCCGCATTCTTTTCGAAGAGCACGACGCCTGTCGTATCATCTAGCAAAATCGCATGGGATGCAGGGCTTTCGATCGTTTGCGCCTTTAGCGTCTGCAACGGCAGTCCGGCAATCGCAAAAAACGCAATAAGAAGAAGTAGCCTAGTTCGCATCGCTTCCGCCCATGATCTCTGTTGCGCCGAGGTCTCTAGCATATACCGGAATGAGTCGATTCGAAGGCGTTGGCCGACCGGAGCCTAGCGGGTCCCAACGACGACCCTCGATTCCGGGTAACCGGATTGGATGAGATCTTCCAAAACTTGATCCGCTTGCTCGACCGAAGCCATAGGGCCGATACGAACGCGAAAGAACTCGATTTCGTTGACAATCGCCGATTGGATGGTCGCATCGCCGAAGGACACCAGTCGCGCGGCTAGTTGGTTGGCGTTGTCATAGAGCGTAAACGCGCCAGCTTGGACGAAGATGTCGGTGGGACCCACCGCTTCGAGTGCGATCTGGGGCGGCGGCGCGAACCGTTCGACCGGCGCGGGCGCCGACGCTACACCCGGCGGTGGCGGCAGCGTACTCGACTCGACAGATGCCACAGGCACGGCGGTCACCGCTTCGCGTTCCACCTGCGTCGTCACCGGTCGGTCGGCAACAAAACCCGATGACTGGTCGACAATGCGAACCCGGACTCGCGCCGTTCCTTGATTCTCAAATCCTAGAAGTTGGGCTCCGCGGCGCGACACGTCGATAATGCGGCCATGCGCGAATGGACCACGGTCATTCACCCGGAGGACTAACGCGCGGCCGTTTTCCAAATTGGTGACCCGAACGTAGCTTGGCATCGGCAGAGTCCGATGCGCCGCGGTCAACGCGTTTTCGTTATAGGTCTCGCCGTTGGCGGTTTGCTTTTCGTGGAACCCGGGACCGTACCAAGAAGCGATGCCGGTCTCGTCATAGGCGTTGTCTTCCTCGGGTTGATAGCGCACGCCTTTGATAAAGTAGGGATCGCCTACCTTGTAGACACCGCCTGGACCGATCGGCACGCCGTTTGGGGCGATACCCGCAACCGTGTCTTCGGCTGCACCCCTTTTTTGGACTTCCTTGATCGCATGAACCGCGAGCTGCGTCTGGGCACAGGCACTCACGACAAGCAGCGCTAGAACCGCGGCGACCCCACGGGCAGCACGCGCCCACCCCATCATCTTGTGTGTTTCCGCTCCGTTAGCCCCAGAATATGGCTCAAGGTCCCTAGTTAGCGCCAATCCTGTCCGAGAGCAAGCCGACGGCAAGGGCAAAATAATTTGAACGGTTCCAGCGCAGGGTCGCGCGGAAGTTGTCATAGACCATGAACGCCCGGCCTTCCGGACCGTCGGGGATGACGATTTGGGCATCGAGTTGACGGTTCGGCAATGCACTACCGTCAAGGTTTCGTACTCCCATCGCCTGCCATTCAGCTGTGCGCTTGATCGCTTTGGCTTCGGCCAGTCCCGCGTCAAACCCAGACGGCAGGCGAACCTCTCGGCCCCACGTCTGGTCGTCGTTCCATCCGACGCGTTTGAGGTAGTTCGCGGCCGACCCGAAAACGTCAGCTTGGGTCGTCCAAATGTCGCGTCGCCCGTCTTGATCGTAGTCGATGGCGAAATTGACGAAACTGGAGGGCATGAACTGCGGTTGCCCCATGGCGCCCGCCCAGGAACCTGTCATAGCGCTGGGCGCGATGTGCCCCTCGTTGAGGATCTGCAACGCGTTGAAGAGTTCCTTGCGGAAGTAGTCGCTGCGGCGGCCATCGAAGGCCAGCGTCGCGAGGGCGTTGACCACGTTGAACCCGCCGGTCAGACGTCCGAAATCGGTTTCAATCCCCCAGAGCGCGACGATGAAGCGCGGCTGAACGCCCATGCGTTGACCGACCGATTCCAGAAGTTCCCGGTGCTCGGCGTAGACTTGTCGTCCCTTCTGCACCCGCGCCGCGGGCACGACCCGTTCGACATATTGCGCAAAGGTAAGCGTAAACTCGGGTTGGCGCCGGTCTAGTTCGATGACCCGCGGGATCGGATCGATCCCGTTGAGGGATTCGTCGAGGATGGCGGGGCGAATGCCCTTTTCGGTCGCCTCCGCGCGGACCCCATCAAGCCAACTCCGCCAGGCCGGCATATCGAAGGTGACAGGCTCCGACTCCGCAGCCCAGGCCGACGAAGTCGTTAGCACTACCAATATCCCGAGTATTTGTCCCAATCGCCGCACGCCCTACTCCTCGCTGTCCGTGAAATTCATTCCGCCCCAGGTAGAACCGCATTGGTCCTTCCCAGTGCACGGTACACGACTAAGCCGATCCATTCTCGCATTGCCCGCTGCGCCGACCCGCCACGACCGATCAAATCCCAGTCAAGTCCGATACCCGGCATGGTCAGCCCCTGGCTGTGGTCCACCGGATAGGCAATCACCGGCCAGTCCGCTTGACGAAAGACCCCGACGGCGCGCGGCATGTTAAGCGCCGAAGTAATGACGAGCCATTGTTCACCCGGCGCCGGTTGGAGCAACTCTTTGAGGTTTCGGGCGTTCTCGAAGGTGTTGCGCGATTCGCGTTCGAACACGACGCGATCGACGTCGGGCCCGATCACCGCCATCGCCGCCTTGGCGACGTCGGCCTCGCGCATCGCTTCGGGGCGAAGCGATCCACTGCCCCCGGTGTAGGCGAGCCTCGCATCGGGGTATCGCCGGGCGAGGTCGGCAAATGCAATGAGCCGGTCGGCGGCGCCATTCACCGCGACGAGGCCACGCATCCGTGTTTGGCCGACCTGTTCGGCACCGCCCAGAACGACGATGCCGTCGAGGTGCAGCGGCATCGGATCGGGCGTGGAAAAGCGGTTCTCAAGCGGAAAAGCCAGCCACCCGCCGATCGGCAGGACGGCTAGAAGGACCAGAACGGCAAGGCCGATTGCGACGAGATGCCGCCCAACGCGGCGCCACGGCGTCCACAACAGAAAAAGACCGAGCGTCGCGAGGATTAGCGCCAGGTTTGCCGGCGCCGCAACGATCCAGAATGTCTTAGACAGCCAGAAGAGCACCGCGCTCTAATAAAACGCAGCCACGCTAAACTCAACCGGCGTCAATAACCGAGTTGCTGATAGACCAACTTGGCGACCTTCAGGAGTTCTTCGCGTTCAATGCTGCCCGCGAGCGCGTATCCGGCGGGGCCGTTGATCCAATAAAAAACGCCGACGCTTCCTTCGGCCGCATAAGTGAATTTGGTGTTGCGGCCACCGATATCGCCATGACGCATATAGAGGGTCACGCGCCGCCCCTCCACGTCTTCGTAGAGGAAGTGGGCCGCGGGCTTGGTTTCGCCCGGGAGTAGTCGCCCGCCCATGAGCTGAAAGCCGGCCTCGGTCAAATCAGGGATATTCACTTCGGTCCCAAGGCGGTTGGTCAGCCAAGCCACCAAGTGGGGGCGCTCTCCCGCCGGGACTTCCACCGCATGACGGCGCTCGGCCGAATAGATTGCATGGATGACTCCCGCCCGCTCGGGGAAGGCAGCGGCGAGCGGGTCGTCGCCCTCGGCCACGACATCGTTAAGCAGCCACCCACCGGCAGCGCCTGCAACCAACAGAACCAATACGGCGGCGATCCGCCGGAAGGTGTCGATCATCTGCGGGCGGGACACCCGCAACATGGCATGCGGAACGGGTTCGTTCAGGACGTCGTCGAACTCTTCATGCAAACGTCTGTTGAGGCGGCGGTATTCGCGAACCGCCTTCGCGGCCACTTCATTTGCGGCAAGGTGCGCCTCGACCTCCGCGCGTCGCGATGCCTCAAGCTGGCCATCTACATAGGCGTGCAGGTCGTTGTCGGTGATGTTTATCTTGCTCATGTTTCCGTCACCGTTTCCTTGGCGTCCCCTGCGCCGTCCGACAAAATTTTCCGCAGTCGCTCGCGCCCGCGCGATAACCGCGACATCACCGTTCCCATGGGAATGTCGAGGACCTTGGCGACCTCCTGGTAACTCAACTCCTCAAGGCCGATCAGCAACACCACGGCGCGCTGCTCTTCGGGTAACTGAGCCAGGGCGCTACCGACGTTCAACACTTCGATCCGCTTCTCTTGGACGGGCTTTTCGCCACGGTCGTCGTTCCAGTCGGCCATCGAGACAACGGTCGGACGGCTGATCGCTTTGCGCACCTGATTGACGTGGATGTTGTGCATGATGGTGAACATCCAGGCCCGCATGTTGCTGCCCGTTTGCCACAGATGAAATTTGTTCCAGGCCCGTTCCAAGCAATCCTGAACCAAATCCTCCGCCGCCGGCGCGTTACCGGTGAGTGCTCGCGCGTAGCGCCGCAGACGCGGGATTTGTTCGATAATGAGGCGATCTTTTTCCTGCAAAGAACAGAACCTTATTGATAAAAATCAGTGTGTTATAGTGCACTTCTTATAGATTTATTTAATTCGTCGCGCTATTGTTACCGACCTATAAACGCGTCCTGTGGCGGGATATTCCGCGCTTGCCCCAAGAAGTGCCTGCCGAAACCGCATCCGCTGGATTAGGGTAACAATCATGCGCCATCGCACCTTCCGGGGAAAGCTGTCCTATCGCCACGACACCAAGGGCGAAACCGGTCGCGAGTGGTTCACCGTTACCGTACAACCGGACGGGACCCGCACCCACCGCGCCCAGTGCGAAATGGACGACGACGGCGTGCTCCGCGATGTCGTGACGACCATGGATGCGAACTGGTTCCCGAAGGATGCCTACGTTCGTTTGAGCGTTGGCGGCACCTACGAGGGATCGGCGTGGTTCTTGGTCGAGGGCAACCGCGCGACGTGCGAGTCGTGGACGAAGGGCGCCGGCAGACTCCGTCAATCGATGGTTTTCGACGAACCTGTATGCATCTTCGGCGGTCACCCAGTCAGCGGCGACGCGATGAAACCAGCCCATTTCGTCACCGGTGGACCGGCCACCCAGCAGTTCTTGATGGTCAGCACCTCTCCGCTACCAAACGGTGCCTCCGGCCCGATCATGGCGGCACGGCATGGCAGGTTCGAGCTGATCGGCGAGGAAAGCGTGACCGTCGACGCTGGAACCTTCCCCTGTCGGCGGTTTCGCTGGCATTTCGAAGAGTTTCCGCCGATCGAGCTGTGGAACAGCGGGCCCGACTTGATCCCAGTGAAGGTGCGGTGGGATCTACTCCAATCGGATTACGATTTGGTCGAGTTTTCGACCGACTAGCCGATGTCCTGCCGGTGCATCGAATAGGGGAGCGACGGTGAGCGATACCGATCGACCGGCAGAACCTAAATCCGAACCGGCGGATCATCCCGGCGTGATTCTGCCGCCGCCGGTTGTTTACGCTTGCGGTCTTATCGCCGGTGTCCTGATCGACATGGTTCTGCCACTGCCACTGGTCAGCGCCCCCGCCCGCTGGATCGTCGCAGCCGTCTTTATCGCCGCGGGCCTTGTCCTCGCCGTTGGCGCGACAACGTTGTTTCGCCGTGCCGGGACCCACGTCCAACCCCACAAACCCAGCACGACCGTTGTCACCGGCGGTGTGTACCGATACTCGCGAAACCCTATTTACGTCGGGTTGACCGCGCTTTACCTCGGCTTAGCCTCTGTCGCCAATACTTGGTGGGCGGCGATCCTGCTGGTTCCGGTACTCGCCGTCATCCATTGGGGCGTCATCGCCCGCGAGGAACGCTACCTCGAAGGCAAGTTTGGAGAGACTTACCGCGCCTATAGGGCTCGGGTACGGCGCTGGATCTAGTCCGCGTCGCTACGGCGACGCGGACCGGCCTAAACCGGCACGTCGCCTTTGATCGTGGTGCGGTGCATGTGGCGGGTGTGGTTCTTTGCGTCATAGTTGGTGGCGTGGTGCATGGTGCAGCGATTGTCCCAGAACACCACGTCGCCCGCCCGCCACTGGTGGGTGTAGACGAACTGCGGCTGGGTCATGAAGGCTTCTAACTCGTCGAGGAATTCGAGCGCCACATCCTGTTCCATGCCGACAACGCCCATCGTGAAACCGCCGGCGTAGATCGACTTGCGGCCGTTCTCGGGATGGGTGCGGATGATCGGGTGGTCGACCGGAGGAGTCTTTTCTTCTTCTTCCTTGGTCATCGGCGGGCGGATGCCGGCCTTATCTTTTTCGCGGTACCAGCGGCTGCCGAAATGATGAATGGCCCGCATTTTCGAAAGTTGCTCTTTGCGCGCAGACGGCAGGGCGTCGAAGGCGGCATGCATCCCGGCGAACATGGTATCGCCCCCGGTGGGCGGGACTTCACGGGCATAAAGGATCGAGCCCAGGGCGGGCGTTGGTAAATAGGACATGTCGCTATGCCAGTAACGGCCCGCGTCCTCGAGGCCGAGCGGCTTTCCTGAGGCATCCTTCTTGTTCGAAACGACGATGATCTCGGGATGATCCGGCAAACGGTACCACGAGACCACGTGAATCTCGGGTGCGCCAAAACGCAGCGAAAACGCCTTATGCTGTTCCGGGGTCAAGTCTTGATCGCGGAACAGCAAGATGCCGTGGTCGAGGTGGGCCCGGTGGATTGCCGCGAAATCCTCTGGCGCGAGGTCTTGCGATAGATCGACTCCGCGAATTTCTGCGCCCAGCGCGTCGTGCAGCGGGTGGACTTCGATGGTCATCGCGCCCCCCCTAACCGTCCAGCAACGCGCCGAGCGCCGCGGCTTGTCCCGCGGGTGCGCCGGTTAGTTCGGCAACCGTCCCCTGCCCCGCGAGCTTGGCCGCTTTCGCACCATAGCGGGCCAAGGGATCGTCTCCCTGCGCGACGATGGCGAGCGGTGCCTTGATCCGCGGTAGCGTCTTGGCGACGTCGTGCGCGAGGGCGGCCTGGGTCAAGCGGTGGTAGGTATCCTTGCTCTTGAGAACCTCGAAGACCCGACCGTGCAGCCAGGCCGGGTCGAAGTTCGCGTCGATCGCGCGGGCATTCTTCGCATCGCGTGCATACCACGGCCAGAACACCAGCTCGTCGCGCAACATCAGCCAGGTTGTAAAGAGATACGCACCGTCCCAGGTCACGTCGATTGGCGGGGTGTAGTTGGCGGCCAGACGTTTGCGCTCCGCGGCCGGGATCAGAATGACGCCGTCGAGAATCACTTTATCGACCCGGGTCGGGAAGAGCGCGGCCATTTCAGCGGCGACCGAAGCGCCACTATGTTTGCCGTAGAGGTCGTATTTGCGCAACCCAAGCTTCCCGGCCACGTCGGCAGCAGCCCGGGCGAAGTCCGCGACCGACGGACGCGCTTTGGTGCCGGGATCGGAATCGCCGTTGCCCGGCAGATCCATCGCATAGACCGGCCGCTTCTTTGAAAGGGCGGCCATGAGCGGCTCGAACATATGGGACGACCAACGACCGTCATGGATGAGCACCAGCGGGCGCCCTCCACGGCCTTCGCCCGCCGAACGCACGAGGACTTGGCCGCCCGGCAGATCGATGTAGCGGCGGTTTATCCGCCCGGAAATCGGCGACAGTGCCGGATCGGCCGGGGCGCGCGCCTTACGCACGTAGCCTTTGATCGCCCGCACCTGTTCCTTGAGGTAGCCATGCCGGCTGTGACGTTCGATCATTTGGTTGCGCAGCAGTTTCGGCAGCAGGTCGAGATGCGGGTACAGCATGTCGTCGTCGCGCGCCATGTAGGTCGCCGGAATGCTCAGCGCCTTCGCCGCCGCACTGACATTGTAAGTGAAGGCCGCACCATAGCCCTTGCGATAGGCATCGCCGGAGCGGAAGAAGTCCATGAGCGCGGCGTGGAGTTGGTCCGGCGATGAAAAGGCTCGGTCGCTACGCGCCGCCGCATTGCGGCGATACCACGGGAACCACAACACCTGATCGCGCATCCGCGACCAGTGGCCGGGCAAGTGGCTGCCGTCCCACAGCGGTCGAAACGGCGGCAGGTAGTTTTTTAAGATGTCGCGGGTCTCGGCGGGATCGAAAACCGGCACACCATCGAGAACGACCCCGGTGAATTTCTTCGGGAACCGGCGCGCAAGCTCGAGCGCGATACACGCACCGGTATGGGTGCCATACAAAGCGCAGCGCGGCATCCCCAGGGTATCGAGGGCATCGGCATAGGCCGCGGCCATTTTTTCAACGTTGACCGACGCGACACCAAGTGGATCGGTCTCTCCGAACCCCGGCGAATCGAACGCGAATACGGTATGCGATCCGGAAAGCGAATCGATCAGAGGGATCATCGAGCGTGAGGACGAGGGCGACGCATGGATCAATACGATCGGCGGACCGTTACCCGCGCGGCGGTAATGCACGGCACGATTGCCGACTGTTAGGAACCGGCGTTTGATTTGCGCTGCCACTTGGCTCTCCCCTCTCTTCCGAATTCGTTCTGCACGCTATCACAACAACTTGTGGACGTCGGTGAGGGCCCCCATGGCGTCCTCTTTCGCCGCACTTTAGGATGGCACTATCCGAGATCGTCCGGGAGGCCGCAAGAATGACGAGAGTCGACGCGCCCAGAATCGCTTGGCTTTACTCCGCGATCGCCGTCCTCTTCCTTGGCCTCTACCTCGTATCCCCAGCTTCGGCGCAAGACCGCACGTCGGGCACCAATGTCGTCGATGCCGTCGTGCGCTTAGAAACCTCTATCCCGCGTGACGCGGCGACCGCACAGGGTTTGGGAACGCGCCGCTCGGGACACGGCATCGTCATCGACGATAGCGGATTGATCCTGACGATAGGCTACTTGATCCTTGAAGCCTCGGAGATCGAACTCAAGACCAACGACGGGCGTGCCGTCGGCGCGGAATTCGTCGCCTACGACTACGACACCGGCTTTGGGCTCGTGCGCGCGCTGGCACCGCTGGGCATCAAACCGTTGCGCCTCGGTACGTCGGCCAGCGTCGCGGAACGGGACCGCGTTCTCGTGATCGGTAGCGGCGGTGCGGAAAAGGTCCTTGGCGCCGTCGTTGTCGAGCGCCGGGTGTTCACCGGTTTCTGGGAATATATGGTCGACAACGCAATCTTCACGTCGCCGCCGCACGACGATTGGGGCGGTGCGGCGCTCGTGAACGACCGCGGCGAACTCGTCGGCGTTGGCTCGCTGTTCGTGCGCAATGCACGCGGCGGCGACGTCAATCTACCCGGCAACATGTTTGTACCCGTCGACCTGCTCAAACCGGTACTGGCGGAAATGCTGACCGACGGTCGCGGCAGCGGCAGCGATCGCCCGTGGCTCGGCATCTTTTCGCAAGAACTGCGCAACGTGGTGGTCATCACCTCGATGTGGGTCAACGGCCCCGCGGCCCAGGCAGGCCTCAAACCGGGCGACATGATCGTCGGCGTCGGCGAGACACGGGTCCGCACCCAGGAAGAATTCTACCGCACCATGTGGGGTCTCGGCGGCTCGGGCACCGATGTCCCGGTCAAGGTGCTGCGCGACGGGCAATCGCTGGACATCACCGTCAAGTCCGGCAGCCGCTACGACTTTTTGAAGATCGGCGGGGACAGCCTTTGAGTTAACCGTCGCCCGTCGGCAGATCGAACAAGTCCGCCGGGAGCGATGCGAAATAGGTCGCGACCTCGTCGGTCGCCACCACGTCGGCGTATTTCGCATTCATGTCGCACAGGTTGATGGCATGCGATGCCTGCGAGCGGTCGAAGCAACCGTCCTCCACGACCGTCACCCGGTAGTTGGCACTAAACGCATCGATCGCGGTGGCGCGCACGCAACCCGACGTCGTCGTGCCGACGATGATCACCGAGTCCGCTTGCAGGAGGGTGAGGAACGATTCGAGGTTGGTCCCGTAAAACCCGGACGGTTTCAGCTTTTTGATGACGACGTCCTGCGGTGCCGGCGCAACCTCGGGCAGTATCCCATTGGGGTCGAGATTGGTGGCGGCCGGTGCGGGGCCTTTTTTACTGGTCCGGCTATTCTTCCACGCCCAACTGCCGCGGTCCCAGCGATCGGCACGTACATCGCCAGTGGTGTAAATCACCGGGACACCGTGGTCGTGGGCGGAATCGATAAGCGTGCGAATGCGGGGGATCGCCGCCCACCCCTCCTCGCCGCAGGAGTTCGGCCAACGTTTGATCGAATCGAGAATCGGTTCGGGTTTGTCGCCGACGAAATTGTAATTCACGTCGATCACCAGTAGCACCGGCCGCTTGCCGAAACCGGCCCGCGTGCCATAACCCGACGCGGCAAAAACCGCGCGATCCCGTTCGGTCAAGAATCGATCCCAAATCCGCTCGGCCATCCGTTCATCCTCCCTATCGTCCGCCGCACATTAGCTTAGAATGGCGCCATGAATGAGTTTACCACCTTCGGCGATCCCGATATTTCCACGACAGGCCACGGCGGCGCGAGTGAATTGGCCGCCTTCGACGACGCCAACGCGGCCTGCCAGCGCATCGCCGAGATCTATCGGCGCAGCATCGACATCGTCCAACAGGAATTCGGCCGCGCCATCGACGGTGCCGTGCCGGACGAGACCCTGTTGGCGCGCGCCTGCTACCCCTACGTCGGTATTTCGATCGGGCCCGACGATATGCAGACCGATGCCAAATTGTCCTACGGTGCGTTGTTCGACCCGGGGCATTACGGCGCGACGCTGACCCGGCCCGAACTGTTTAGCGACTATTACGCCGCGCAGATCGGCCATTTGATCGCCAACCACCAAAAGAAAATTTTGGTGGGGTTGAGCGACCGGCGTATCCCCCTGCCCTTCGCCGTCGAAGAAGCGACAGCGGGGGTCAGACGTTCACAGATACATGCGCTGCAACGCTATTTCCTGTTGCCCGATTTGAGCCGTATCGACGATGCGATCGCCAACAACACGCACCAAACTCAACCCGGCAATCCCTTCCCGTTGGCGCTGTTCACCGCCGAGCGCGTCGATTTTTCGCTGCACCGGCTGGCTCACTACACCGCGACCGAGGCGCAACACTTCCAGCGCTTCGTGTTCTTCACCAACTACCAGCGCTATGTCGACGAGTTCATCGACTATGCAAAACGCGAGGTAAGCGAGGGCGCCGAATACTCGATGCTGGTCGAACCTGGCGACGTCATCACGCCCAATCCGCGGCTGAGCGATCAAGCGCCTCGCGGCACCCATCCGCCGGGCCTACCGCAGATGCCCGCCTATCACTTGGTTCGCCCGGACCGGCAGGGCATCACGCTGATCAATATCGGCGTCGGGCCGAGCAACGCCAAGACCATTACCGACCATGTCGCCGTGCTGCGTCCCCATGCCTGGTTGATGCTCGGCCACTGCGCGGGCTTGCGGCGGACCCAAAGGCTCGGCGACTACGTCCTTGCCCATGCCTATGTGCGCGAGGACCATGTACTCGACCAGGATTTGCCGCAGTGGGTACCGGTGCCGCCGATCGCCGAAGTGCAGGTAGCGCTACAAGATGCGGTGTCCCGGGTAACCGGGCTCCGGGGCCAGTCACTCAAGACCAGCATGCGCACCGGCACGGTCGCGACGACCGACAACCGCAATTGGGAACTGCGTTTCGACGAGTTGTTCCAGCGCCTGAGCCAGGCGCGCGCGATTGCCGTCGACATGGAATCGGCGACCATTGCCGGCAACGGGTTTCGCTTCCGGGTGCCCTACGGCACCTTGCTGGTCGTCTCCGACAAGCCCATTCACGGCGAGATCAAACTGCGCGGCATGGCCAACGTGGTCTACCGCGAACGGATCAGCCAACACCTCGAAATAGGGCTGGAGGCTGTACGCATCCTGCGCGACGGCGGCGTGCAACACCTACATTCGCGCAAACTGCGCAGCTTCGATGAACCGGCTTTTCGATGAAGATAACGCCAACACATCTCGATGCCTTTGCTCGCGACGGGTATCTCGTGTTGGAGGGGTTTACCGACCATCCCGCCTGCGATCGTTTGATGGCGCGAGCGCGGGACATCGTGCGTGACTTCAGTCCCGACGAGGTTTCTGTCTTTTTGGCGCACGACGGGTCGTTGAACCGGGACGATTACTTCCTGACGTCGGGCGATAAGATCCGGTGCTTCTTCGAAGAAGAGGCGTTCGATGACGCCGGCAACTTGAAACAGGCACTTGAGGTCTCGATCAACAAGATCGGACATGCCATGCACGATCTCGACGACGTCTTCGACAGCTTTACCCGCGCCGATGGCGTCTGTGATCTGGTTGCCAAACTGCCGCTCGAAAAACCGCTCGCCCTGCAAAGCATGTACATCTTCAAGCAGCCCCATATCGGCGGCGAGGTGACATACCATCAAGACGCCACCTACCTCTATACCGAGCCGTCGAGCGTGATCGGGTTGTGGTGGGCACTTGAGGACGCGACGATTGAGAATGGCTGTCTGTGGGCATGGCCGGGCGGACATCGCCAACCTGTCCGCACGCGCTTCATCCGCACACCCGACGGGTCGGTGCGCAACGACGTCCTCGACGATACCCCCTGGGATAGCGATCGGTTCGTGCCGGTGGAGGTGCCGAAGGGAACGCTCGTGCTTTTGCATGGCGCCCTGCCCCACGGCAGCGCACCCAACCGGTCGCCCCATTCGCGACACGCTTACTCCGTTCATGTCATCGATGGCGCCAACGCCTATCCCCCGACGAATTGGCTGCAACGGGGGCCGGACCTGCCGTTGCGGGGATTTCGCTGACCTTTCCGTAGGGTAAGGCGCGGGCCAAGGTGTGGATAACTCTGGAATGGCGCTGTTTGCGCCCTCCCGGGTCCGCTAAGCTGCCGGCGTAGAAACACATATGTAGGGAGGTCGTTTCATGAAACGCCTAATCATTTCCGGGCTGGCTGCGGTCGGCATGGCCGTAGCCGTATCGTCGGCCAATGCGGCGGACTTCTCGCCCGCCATCGTCTTCGACATGGGCGGCAAGTTCGACAAATCGTTCAACCAAGCGGCCTACGACGGCGCCGAACGGTTCAAGAAAGACTCCGGCATCTCCTATCGCGAGTTCGAAGTCACGAGCCCAACCCAACGCGAGCAAGCAATTCGCAGGATGGCTCGGGACGGCGCCAACATCGTCGTTGGCATCGGGTTCGCCCAACAGCCGGCTGTCGAGAAAGTCGCCAAGGAATTCCCCGACACCAAGTTCGCGATCATCGACGCCGTCGTCGACTTGCCGAACGTTCGCTCCATTGTGTTCAAGGAGCACGAGGGATCGTTCCTCGTCGGCATGGCTGCAGCACTGGCATCCAAGACCGGTAAAGTCGGCTTCGTAGGTGGCATGGATATTCCGTTGATCCGCAACTTCGCGGCAGGATATGCCGAGGGCGCCAAATACGTGAACCCGAACATCGAGGTGTTCCAGAATATGACCGGCACGACACCGGCCGCATGGAATGACCCGGGCAAAGGTGCTGAATTGGCACGCAGCCAGTTCGGCCGCGGCGCCGACGTCATCTACGCTGCGGCTGGCGGCACCGGTGTCGGCGTCTACCAAGCTGCTGTCGACGGCGGCAAACTCGCCATCGGCGTGGACTCGAACCAGAACTACCTGCACCCCGGTACGATGCTGACCTCGATGCTAAAGCGGGTCGACGTTGCCGTCGAAACCGCATTCAAGGATGCCAAGGGCGGCATGTTCACCGCCGGCATTCAATCGCTCGGCGTTGCCGAAGGCGGCGTGGGTTGGGCGCTCGACGAGCACAACCGCGGCCTGATCACGTCGGAGATGGAGGCCCGTATCGAGCAGGCCCGCAAGGACATCGTCTCGGGCAAGATCACGGTCAACGGGTACAAAGGTAGCTAACGTCTAGGCTGCCAACGGTTCAGGGCTGGGGTTGAGTCGTCGAATGGGTAGATACGACTCGTGACCGATTCGGACACCGACGTATCGGCGCCAAGCGGCAACGCAACGCCGGCCCTCGAACTGCGCGGGATCGACAAGTGGTTCGGTCCCGTACACGCCAATAACGGTGTGTCATTCCAGGTCCCGCGCGGCAGCATCCACGGGATCATCGGCGAAAACGGCGCCGGTAAATCGACCTTGATGAGTATCGTCTACGGCTACTATCAAGCCGACGCTGGCGAGATTCGCGTCAACGGCAACCCTGTCAAGATCACCGGACCGCAAAACGCCCTCAGCCACGGCATCGGCATGGTTCACCAGCACTTCATGCTGGTCGAGCCTTTCACCGTTTTGGAGAACGTCATCCTCGGCGCGGAGAGCGGACGGCTTCTTGCCCCCAGCCTCGAGCGTGCCCGGGCCGAACTCGAACGTCTCGAACGCAACTACGCGCTGGAAGTAAACCCCGATGCGACCATCGAAACGCTGCCGGTCGGTTTGCGTCAGCGCGTCGAAATTTTGAAAGCGCTCTATCGCGGCGCGGATATTTTGATCTTGGACGAACCGACCGGGGTGCTGACGCCGCAGGAAGTCGACCAACTGTTCGATATCCTCCGGGCGCTGCGCGATCAGGGCAAGACGGTCATTTTGATCACCCACAAGCTGCGCGAAATCATGGCGCTGACCGACAACGTCACGGTCATGCGCCAAGGCGCGGTCGTCGCCAACGTCAAGACCGCGGAGACCTCGCGCGCGCAGTTGGCCGAGCTAATGGTCGGCCGTTCCGTTCTCCTCAATGTCGAGAAGACGCCCGCCACACCGGGCGAGGAGGTTCTGGCGGTCAAGGATCTCGGCGTGCGCGACGGCCAGGGCGTCCGCCGCGTCAAAGGCGTGAGCTTCAACGTTCGTGCCGGCGAGATTCTCGGTATCGCGGGCGTTGCCGGTAACGGGCAGTCGGAACTGCTCGAAGCGTTGGCGGGCATTCGTCCCATCGAAAGCGGGATCATTCGTTTCAAAGGCACGGAAATCGACGCGACGCATCTGCGCGACGCGCGTGAAATGCGCCGGCTCGGTATGGGCCACGTCCCGGAGGACCGTCAACGGATGGGCCTCGTCGTTTCTTTCCAAGCCAACGAAAGTTCGATTCTAGGCCACCAGGGCGATGCGAAGTACACCGGCGCGGTCTTGATGCGCCAGGGCGCGATCGTCGAGGACGTCGCCGAAAAAATGGAACGCTTCGACGTGCGGCCGTCGAACCCGTTGCTGCGCACGTCGGCATTCAGCGGTGGCAACCAGCAAAAAATCGTCTTGGCGCGCGAGATGGACCAGAACCCGGACCTTTTGCTCGTCGGACAGCCGACGCGCGGGGTCGATATCGGCGCGATCGAATTTATTCACAAACGTCTCATCGCCATGCGCGATCAAGGAAAGGCCGTGTTGCTGGTTTCGGTCGAACTCGATGAAATCCTCTCGTTGTCGGACCGCATCGTCGTGATGTTCGACGGCGAGATCGTCGGCGAAGTGAGCCAGGCCGAGGCGGACGAGCGCAAGCTCGGCCTGATGATGGCGGGTGAACGTCTAGGCGCGGCAGCATGATTGCCCCCGCCCCGCCGGCCCAAGTCCCCCGTTGGGTGACCCACGTCCTCGTGCCGGTCGCAAACCTTGCGGTCGCGTTCATCATCGCCGGGATCATCATCGCCCTGATCGGCGAGGACCCCTGGCAGGCGATGAAGCTCCTTGTTCTGGGCGCCTTCGGCGCGACGGACTTGATCGGCTTCACGCTCTACTACACCACCAATTTCATCTTCACCGGCCTTGCCGTGGCGATCGCTTTTCACTGTGGCCTGTTCAATATCGGCGGCGAGGGTCAGGCCTATATCGGCGGCCTCGGCGTCGGCCTGGTCAGCCTCGCCCTAGTGGGATGGCCCGCGCCGATTGTGATCTTGATCGCGATCGCCGCATCGATGCTGTTCGGCGCGGCATGGGCGTTCGTGCCGGGTTACCTGCAGGCCAAACGCGGCAGCCACGTCGTGATCACGACTATCATGTTCAATTTCTTGGCGGCGGCACTGATGACCTACTTGCTGGTCGAGGTCCTGATCGAACCCGGTCAGCAAGGCCCGCAAAGCCGCGAGTTCGACGCCAACGCCTGGCTCCCCTTCATGCACGACGTGTTCGGCGCGGTTGGCATCACGATCGGGCAGTCGTCGCTGAACCTGTCCTTTGTGATTGCCTTGATTGCCGCCGTCCTCGTGTGGGTCTTCATCTGGCATACCCGCTGGGGGTTCGAAATCCGGACCGTCGGCGCCAACCAAGCAGCCGCGATCTACGCCGGTATTTCGCCATCGCGGAACATCATCCTGGCCATGGTGGTTTCCGGCGGTCTTGCCGGGATGGTCGGCATCAACGAAATCATCGGCGTTCATCACCGGCTAATTTTAGACTTTCCAGCAGGTTTCGGATTTGTCGGGATCGCCGTGGCGTTGATGGGCCGCAACCACCCACTGGGGATATTCTTTGCCGCGCTGTTGTTCGGGATGCTGTACCAGGGCGGCTCCGAGCTGAGCTTCGACATCCCGACGATCACCCGCGATATGGTCGTCGTGATACAGGGCTTGGTCATTCTGTTCTCGGGCGCGATGGAGCATGTGTTTCGCCCGCACATCGTCGCGGCGTATCTGCGCGTCACGCGGCGGCGCACACCAATGGCGGCGGAATAGGCCATGGAAGAATTTTTCACCATGGTCGTGCTGATCGCCGACGCGACCCTGCGGGTGGCGACACCGCTGATCCTGGCAGCCCTTGCCGGTCTGTTCGCGGAACGCTCCGGGGTGGTCGACATCGCCCTTGAGGGCAAGCTGCTAGGCGCTGCCTTCGCCGCCGCGACCGTTGCCGCCGTATCGCACTCCGCCTGGCTTGGACTGGCGGCCGGGATCGCCTTTGCCGTGGCCCTCGCCATGGTGCACGCCTATGCCTGCGTTACCCATAAGGGCGATCAAGTCGTGTCGGGCATGGCGATCAATATTCTCGTCGCAGGCCTCGGTCCGACTTTGGCCTTGGCATGGTTTCACCAAGGTGGACAGACGCCGCGGGTCGAAGGTAATGCGCGGTTTCACCCCTGGCACTGGCCCGGCGCCGAAGCGATCGCCGACGTCCCTGTGATCGGCCCGATTTATTTCGAGATCGTGAGTGGCCACAACGTCTTCGTTTACTTGGCCATCCTGGCGGTCCCGCTGACGGCTTGGGTCGTCTACAAGACCCGTTTCGGCTTGCGCCTGCGCGCCGTCGGCGAGAGCCCGGAAGCCGTCGACACCGCAGGCATATCAGTCGACCGGATGCGCTATCAGGCCTTGATCGTAACCGGTGTCCTATGCGGGATAGGCGGTACTTATCTAGCCATTGCGCAGAATGCCGGGTTCCTGCGCAACATGTCGGCGGGCCAGGGATTTATCGCCCTGGCCGCGCTGATCTTCGGTAAGTGGCGACCCTGGCCTACCATGTTCGCCTGTTTCCTGTTTGCCTTTACCGATGCGGTGCAAACCCGCCTTCAGGGTGTCGATATTCCCGGTATCGGGATTATCCCAGTCCAATTCATCCAGGCTCTTCCGTTCGCGCTGACCGTGATCCTGTTGGCCGGTTTCGTCGGTAAGGCGGTTGCACCGCGGGCAAGCGGTATACCCTACATAAAGGAAAGATGAGCACCCTCGACGACATGATCGCCCTGGCCGCGCAAGCGCGTGCGCGGGCCTATGCGCCCTACTCCCACTTTCACGTCGGCGCCTGCCTGCGCACCGAAGACGGCCGACTCTACGCCGGCGCCAACGTCGAGAACGCGGCGTATCCTCAAGGACAATGCGCTGAAGCATCGGCAATCGGCGCGATGATCGCCGACGGTGCGCGCAAAATCGTCGAGGTCGTTGTGATCGGCGGCGGCGACGGCCTGTGCACGCCGTGCGGCGGGTGCCGGCAGCGCCTCAACGAGTTCGCGTTGGCGACGACGCACGTGCACGTCTGCGGCCCCGAGGGGCTGCGTAAGACCTTTACATTGGGCGAGTTGTTGCCCGGCGCGTTCGGCCCCAACAACTTGGAGGCCCAATGACCGAACAGGCGCGGCGCGCGGCCACTACCGTGCGCGAGAAAACCGGCGGCGCGGTGCCGCGTGTCGGAATCATCCTCGGATCCGGCCTCGGTAACCTGGGAAACGAAATCGAGGACGCCGTCTCCATTTCGTTCGGCGAGCTGCCCGGCTTCCCGAAGCCCGGCGTCGAAGGGCATGCCGGCAAGCTGCTCGTCGGACGCCTCGCCGGCGTGCCGGTCGCGTGCCTACAGGGCCGCGCCCATTCCTACGAGGGCGATCTCAAAGCCATGGTCACGCCGGTACGCACGTTCAAAGCGCTCGGGTGCGAAATCTTGTTCGCGACCAACGCGGCGGGCTGCCTGGTGGCGGACCGACCGCCCGGTAGCCTGATGGCCATCAGCGACCACATCAATCTGCAACCCGGCAATCCCCTGACCGGCCCCAACGACGAGTCGTTCGGCCCCCGGTTTCCGAACATGGTCGACGCCTACGATCCGGCTTTGCGCACGCTGCTCAAGGATACGGCTGCGGCCCTGGGGATCACGCTCTACGAGGGCGTTTATGCGGGCTACCTCGGCCCCAACTTCGAAACGCCCGCCGAGATTCGCGCTTTTCGCACCTTGGGCGCGGACGCCGTCGGGATGTCGACGGTGCCGGAGGTCTTGATCGCCCGGCACTGCGGCCTGCGCGTTGCCGCGGTGTCGGTGCTGACCAACTTGGCCGCAGGCATGAGTGGCGATCCGCTGACGCACGAGCAAACCCTGCACTTCGCGGACTTGGCCGCGAAGGATCTCACGAAACTGGTCCGAACGTTCATCGGTAAGTTGGATTGATCGGGTCCGCACCGAGGTCCAGCACAAATTGCGGGCCTGGGAACGGCATTCTGTGCGTGGATCACGCTAAAAGGCGGCCGAGCGACTCGGAAGCAGGCCGCGTACCTGTCAAAATGTCCGGCGGGAGAACGCCATGAATACCTATAACGTCACCCCCCTGCCCGGCACCAAACAGGCCGTGGCCCCACACCCGACGCGCAACCCGGGTATGGCCCTGGAACTTGATTGGCTCCGGGCGATCCGGGTCAACCAGAGCGCGGTCGAACGCCGCGCGGCGACGATCCCCACCCGGCGTACCGTAAAGAAGCAGTGGCAGGCGGCGTGGTTGTTGAAAGCGATCACAACGATCGACCTGACCACGCTCGCGGGTGACGACACGCCGGCAAAGGTGGCGCGGCTTTGCGCCAAGGCTCGCCAACCGGTGCGGGGCGACATTCTTGACGCGTTGGGTATGGAAGACCGCGCGATCCAAGTCGGCGCCGTGTGCGTCTATCACGACATGCTTGAGCCTGCGCTGCGCGCGCTCGACGGCAGCGGCATCCCGGTGGCCGCGGTTTCGGCTGGATTTCCCGCCGGGCTGTCGCCCCTCGATCTTCGGATCCGCGAGGTCGAAGCTTCGGTCGCAGCGGGGGCAAGTGAGATCGATATCGTCATCAATCGCAGCCACGTCCTGACCGGAAACTGGCAAGCACTCTACGACGAGGTGCGCGCGTTTCGCGCCGCCTGCGGCGATGCCCACCTTAAGTCGATCATCGCGACGGGCGATCTGGCGATCTTGCGCAATGTCGCGCGCGCCAGCGTGGTCTGCATGATGGCCGGTAGCGACTTCATCAAGACCTCCACCGGCAAAGAGGCGACTAATGCGACGCTACCGGTGAGCTTGGTGATGGTGCGCTGCATCCGCGACTACGTCGAGAAGACCGGGCACCGGGTCGGCTTCAAAGCGGCGGGCGGTATCAGTACCGCGAAGGCGGCGCTGTCCTATCTCAGCTTGATGAAAGAAGAACTTGGCAACGATTGGATGCAGCCGGCGCTATTTCGCATCGGTGCGTCGAGCCTGCTGGCCGACATCGAACGCCAACTGGAGCACCATGTGACCGGACGCTATTCCGCCTTCAACCGCCACCCGATCGCCTGATCATGACCGTCGCAGAGATATTCGAGACGCTCGACTACGGCCCCGCCCCGGAAGCCGCCGCCATCGCCGACGCTTGGTTGGAGGCGCGCGGGCGCCGGACCGCGCTGTTTATCGCCAACGCCTGGCAGGCGCCCTCGGACGGCGGCTATTTCGACTCGATCAATCCCGCCACAGCCCGGCCGCTCGCCAAAATCGCTCAAGCCACAACCGCGGACGTCAACAACGCGGTCGCCGCAGCCCGCGCGGCGCAATCGGCTTGGGCAAAAATCGGCGGACCAGCCCGCGCGCGCACCCTCTATGCCCTGGCCCGGATGGTCCAAAAACACGCGCGACTGTTCGCCGTTCTAGAAACGATGGACAACGGCAAACCGATCCGCGAAACCCGGGACATCGATGTCCCCCTCGTCGCGCGACACTTCTACCACCATGCGGGTTGGGCGCAGTTGATCGCCCGAGAATTTCCGGGACACGAACCGCTCGGCGTTGTTGGTCAGATTATCCCCTGGAACTTTCCGTTGTTGATGCTCGCCTGGAAGGTGGCGCCCGCACTCGCGGCCGGCAACACCGTGGTGCTCAAGCCGGCGGAATTCACGAGCCTGACGGCGATCCTTTTCGCAGATCTATGTTTGGACGCCGGACTGCCGCCCGGCGTCGTCAACATTGTGACGGGCGACGGGCGAACCGGCGAAGCGATTGTCGCCCACCCTGGGATCGACAAAATCGCCTTCACTGGATCGACCGAAGTTGGACGACTGATCCGCGCGGCAACCGCGGGGAGCGGCAAGGCGCTCACCCTGGAGCTTGGCGGGAAGTCGCCGTTCGTTGTCTTCGACGATGCCGACCTCGATGGGGCGGTCGAAGGCGTGGTCGACGCCATTTGGTTCAACCAGGGTCAAGTGTGCTGCGCCGGCTCGCGGCTTTTGGTGCAAGAAAGCATCGCCGACACCTTCATCGCAAAATTGAAAGCGCGGATGCAAACACTGCGGGTCGGCGATCCGCTCGACAAATCGATGGATATCGGTGCGATCGTCGCGCCGGTCCAACTGGAAAAGATCGAGACGCTGGTCAAGGCGGGTACCGCGGCGGGCGCAACCCTTTGGCAGCCCGATTGGGCCCGCCCTAAGGACGGATACTTCTACCCGCCAACGTTGCTGACCGATGTCGGACCGGCCTCCACGGCGGTCCAAGAGGAGATTTTCGGCCCGGTGCTGGTCGCCCTGCCCTTCCGCACACCCGCCGACGCAATCGCCCTGGCCAACAACAGCCGCTACGGATTAGCCGCAAGCGTGTGGACCGAAAACATCAACCTCGCGCTGGATATCGCACCGGCCCTCAAGAGCGGCGTCGTGTGGATCAATTCGACCAACCTGTTCGATGCGGCGGCCGGGTTCGGCGGCTACCGGGAATCCGGGTTCGGACGCGAGGGTGGGCGCGAAGGGATGTACGCCTACCTCAAACCCACTTTCCTGAAGGGACTGAAATCGTACGATCGTTCGGCGCCGGCCCTCGCCGCGCCGGTGCCCGCTGGTGTCACGTCGGCGACAACTGAGTTGGACCGCACGCCGAAGATGTATATCGGCGGCAAACAGACCCGGCCTGACTCCGGATACAGCCGGCCCGTCTACGCGGCGGACGGATCGCTTGCCGGCGAAGTTGGCGACGGCAACCGTAAGGACGTTCGCGACGCCGTCGTAGCGGCCCGCCAAGCCGAGGGATGGAGCAAGGCCACCGCCCACAACCGCGCGCAAGTGATCTATTACATCGCCGAAAATCTTGAGGCCCGCGCGACCGAGTTCCGCGACCGGATACGAGCCATGACCGGCGCATCGAAACGGGTCGCGACCCGCGAGGTGGCGGCCAGCATCGACCGGCTTTTCACCTACGGTGCCTGGGCCGACAAATATGATGGACGGGTCCATGCGACACCGCTGCGCAACGTTACTGTCGCGATGAACGAACCGCTCGGGGTCATGGGGATCGTCTGTCCCGACGACGCGCCATTGCTCGGGCTCATTTCGCTCGCCGTGCCGCCGTTGGCGATGGGCAACCGTATCGTTGCCGTCCCTTCCGCCAAGCATCCCCTAGCCGCGACCGACCTCTACCAGGTTCTCGATACCTCGGATGTCCCGGGCGGCAGCTTCAACATCGTCACCGGCGACGCTGACTCGTTGGCGGCGGTGTTGGCCGCCCACGACGATGTCGACGCCGTGTGGGACTTCGGTTCCAACGACGGCGGCGCCGCGGTGGAGCGCGCGTCGGCGGGCAACATGAAGCAGACCTGGGTTAGCGACCGTCGCCGCCGCGATTGGTTCGACCCCGAGCAGGCCGAAGGCGAGGCATTCCTGCGCCACTGCACCCAAGTGAAGAATATCTGGGTTCCCTACGGGGAATAGCGCGCCATGCCAGCATTTTTTCCCCAGGAAGTGATCCGGCGGAAACGGGACGGCCACGTGCTCTCCCGCGAAGAAATCGCCTTCATGGTTGCAGGCCTGACCGACAATACCCTGTCCGAGGGACAGGCAGCCGCCTTCGCGATGGCCGTCTTTTTCCAGGGCATGACGATGGACGAACGTATCGCCCTGACTCTGGCAATGCGCGACTCGGGCACCGTTATCGATTGGTCGGGAATCGATCTGCCGGGCCCAACCCTCGACAAGCACTCCACGGGCGGTGTGGGCGACAAGGTCAGTCTGATCCTCGGTCCCGTCATCGCCGCCTGCGGCGGCGCAGTCCCGATGATCTCCGGGCGCGGTCTTGGGCACACGGGCGGCACGCTGGACAAGCTCGATTCGATTCCCGGCTACACGACGCAACCGGACCTGCGGATGTTCAAGCACGTCGTCGCGAAGGCCGGATGCGCAATCATCGGACAAACAGCCGACCTTGCACCCGCCGACGGGCGGCTCTACGCCATTCGCGACGTGACGGCGACCGTCGAGTCGATCCCCTTGATTACCGCGTCGATCCTGTCGAAGAAGCTGGCGGCTGGTCTGGACGGGCTGGTGATGGACGTGAAGACGGGCAACGGCGCCTTCGCCGCCGATCCCAGCATGGCCCACGACCTTGCCCAGAGTATCGTCGACGTTGCCAACGGGGCCGGGCTGCCGTGCGTCGCCCTGGTCACCGGAATGAATCAGGTGCTTGGCCGCGCGGCCGGCAACGCGCTGGAGGTTCGCGAGGCCCTCGACCATTTGACGGGCCGCGCGATCGAGCCGCGTCTGCACGCGGTGACGATAGCCCTGTGCGCCGAACTGCTCGTTATCGGCGGCCTCGCCAGCGACGTCCCTGCCGCGCAGGTTAAGGCGGAAGAAGCATTGCGCTCCGGTCGGGCAGCTGAACGATTTGCGCGAATGTGCGCCGGGCTTGGTGGTCCAAGCGACCTTGTCGAGGCTCCCGAGCGGCACCTTCCTGCCGCGTCGGTGCAGTATGCGGTGGCGCCAGAGGTGGCCGGAACGGTCACCGGAATGGACACCCGCAGCCTCGGTCTAGCGGTGATGGAATTGGGCGGTGGGCGCCGCCGGGCAGACGACCGCATCGACTATGCTGTGGGACTGGACCGGATGGCCGCAATCGGCGAACAGGTCGACAAGGACCGTCCGCTATGCGTGATCCACGCTGCAAGCCAGGACGAGGCTGCGCGGGTCGCAACCCTGGTACGGAACGCTGTAACGGTGGGCGACCCTGCCACCGGCCCCGACACCATCGTTCATGAGCGAATAGCGCCTTGATTCCGAAGGCGGAACTCCACGTCCATCTGGAAGGCACCGCGCCGCCGCATCTTGTCCGCACCTTGGCTAAGCGCAACCGGGTTTCCCTGCCGATCGACCTGTTCCAAGACGACGGCGCCTTTCACTGGCGCGATTTCAACCATTTTCTGGAGGTCTACGACGCGGCGTCGAGCGTCATCAAGACACCCGAAGACTACCGCGATGTAACCTATGCCTACCTCGCCGCCTGTGCCGCGGAGGGGGCGGTTTATGTCGAGGTCATGTCGTCGCCCGATCACGCAGCCGCTGCCGGGATGACTTACCGCGATCACCTCGACGGGATCGTCGCAGGCATCGCCGATGCGGCAGCAGACCATGGTATCGTTGGACGTCTGATCGTGACCTGCGTGCGCCACTTCGGAACCGACCAGGCGATGAAGGTTGCCCGCCAAGTCGTTGCCCATCCCCATGAATTCGTCGTCGGATTCGGTATGGGCGGCGACGAGGCCAACTGGCCACCGGGTCAGTTTGCCGACGCGTTCAACCACGTCGCGGCAAGCGGTCTGCCGTGCACGGTGCACGCGGGCGAATGGGCCGGCCCCGAGCGCATCCGTGAAGCGATCGCCACCCTACCCATCGTGCGCTTGGGTCATGGCGTGCGCGCCATCGAGGACCCCGCTCTCGTCGAAGAGATCGTCGCGCGCGGCATCGCGCTTGAGGTGTGCCCCGGCAGCAATGTAGCAACCGGCCTGTACGAAACGCTGGCGAAGCACCCTCTGCAGCGCCTGATCGACGCGGGTGTCAGCGTTTCCATCAATTCGGACGACCCGCCCTATTTTGCGACATCGATCGGACGGGAGTATGACAACGCCGTATCGGCGATGGGGTTATCGTCTGCCTCGCTGTTGCAAATCACACAGGCGGCGATCGCCGCATCGTTCGCCGATCCGGCGACCAAAGCGCAGCTGCAGACCAGTATTGTGCGCCCCTAGGGAAGCCATGGGATTGTCGTACCGATGACAAAGCGCGTTCGGGTCAAGATCTGCTGCATCTCGAGCGTCGAAGAAGCCGCGACGGCCGTAAACCTCGGTGCCGATGCACTTGGTCTCGTATCGCACATGCCGAGTGGCCCGGGCGTCATCGACGAAGATCTCATTCGTGAAATCGCCCAGAGCGTCCCACCCCCGATCGCCACATTTCTTTTGACCAGCCACCGGGACACCGACGCGATCATCGACCAACAACGGCGATGCCGGACCAACACCGTTCAACTGGTTGACGCCCTGCCGCCCGGCAGTCACGCCCGGCTGAGAAAAGCGCTTCCCGGCGTTACGCTGGTCCAGGTCATCCACGTCCGCGACCACGGCGCGATCGAAGAGGCGCTGGCCGTTCAAGACGATGTCGACGCCATTCTGCTGGATTCCGGCAACCCGGATCTTGCCGTCAAGGAACTCGGCGGCACCGGCAGGGTGCACAACTGGGCGATTTCCCGCGCGCTTATCGACGCCGTGTCGCGCCCGGTCTTTCTGGCCGGCGGACTGCGCCCCGACAACGTTGGTCAAGCCATCGCTGCCGTCGATCCGTTTGGACTAGATTTGTGCTCAGGCGTCCGTTCCGACGGGGCCCTGGATCCCGACAAGTTAGCGGCGTTCCTGGACGCGGTTCGTGCCGCCGCTTCTAGTCCTGTAACCCGTCCGCGACCAGGACGCACCCAGGCTTAGCCCCCTCACAAGGAGGCTTTTATTTATTGCTTATATACAGCTACTTACGATCTATTCTTTGTAGAGTAAGTTAACTATTTTCCAGGAAATAGTCCGCCCCTTCAGACCGTCGGATGGCTCGCGAGATAGGCGTCCATGATCTCCGAAGCGGTCGCCCGCCAAACACCGGGATGACCACAGATGTAGCCAAGGGCGTCGTCCAGCGCCCCGATCCGGTGGGGCACGCCGATAAGGAACGGATGGAGCGCAATACACATCACTCGCCCAGAAGTCGCGCCTTCGCGGTACAGAACATCGAACTGTCGTTTGATCATGGTGCCAAATTCTTCTGCGGTGCGATTGGCACGTAAGAATGCCGGCAGGTCGTTCATCTCCGACGAATACGGGACGTTGACCAGGCGGCGACCGCCGACGTCCATGAGGTAGGGCTGATCGTCGTTGACGAAGTCGCAGTAGTACTCGCACCCGGCCTCTACCAGAAGGTCTGGCGTATCCCAGGTCATGCGTACGCCCGGACTGAGCCAACCGCGCGGGCGCCGCCCCGTCGCCTGCTCAATGCGATCGAACGTCGCCAGGATGGAGCGGCGCCGTTCTCCCTCGTCCATCCCGTCGATCATCCGCGCGTTGGTTTCGCCGTGCCCCATAAACTCCCAATCGAGTCGCTGCGCTTCTTCGACAACCGCCGGGTAGGCCTCGCAGACGTCAGCATTCAGCGCGACGGTCGCGCGAACGCCGTGCTTGGCAAGAACCTCCATCACCCGGAACACCCCCACTCTGCCCCCGTAATCGCGCTGCGACCACGACAGGACATCGGGGTTGATCCCAATGCCAAACGGAACTGCTTCGTTGAGTGGAAAGAATTCGACGTTCGGCGCCACCCACAAGGCGACATGGGCGTCGTTCGGCCAGCGAATGGCCGGGCGATTGATGACAGGCACGTATCGAAACGGACCGGATCGGCTAGGTTCCATAGAGTTCTCCAGATTTGTTGGGATAAGAGAAACCGCGGAACCGGCAAACGCAAGCGTACCTGGCAACGTACGCACGGCTTGACACCGCCTTATCGCTCACAAGATGCTTAAAGTTGGCACGACATCTGTATGGTGCGTGACAGGAGGCGACAATCTTGGTTCTTCGACGCGGCATCTTTGCTTTGACGCTGACGGCGCTGGCGTTTGCGCCGCTTACGGTCGTGCGCGCCCAGGATGCCCTCAAGATCACCGGTTTCGTGGAGGGGACAACCTCGGTCTCCATCCAGAACAACACCACGTTCATCGACTGGGACTACGACCAGCCGCTCGAGAACGCGTTGCTTGCGATTCTTGACGTCTTTACTAACGCCGCGGCGGGGTACGAGTTCGTCTTGGTCAACCTCGACGTCACCGAAGAACAAGCCTTCGAGTTCGACCTCCTTTACGGCGGCCAGGTTCTCGAATTCCAAGGAAATAGCGCTATGCTGAGCCGGGCTACGTCCGTACAAGGGTCGCAGACCCAGGGGCCCCGTGCCCTTCAAATCAAGGCACCGCCGAAAAGGCAAAACAGCCAGCAAGCGACCGTCTCGCTCCAGCTTTTAGTTCGGGCTCCCTAGACAAAACACACGATCTAGACGCGAATCCGCGGCTCCCCCCTAATTCGCAGCCTCCCCTCTTCGGATGCGCCATTTTGGTACAGGCGACGCACCGTTTCGAGACGCCCACAAACCCTGTGCCGTTTGCGAACGACCAATTTCGCGCCAATAGCCGCAGGAAACTAGATAAAAGTTTAGAAACTTTCGTTTCGACCCGGGAATACACACTTGGCACGCGGCTTGCGGATATAGGGGTAACGCCGCCGGCCTGAATCAGGTGGTCTGAGAGAACAAACCGCAAGTCCAACCGTGTTTATTCAACTACAGGTATCGACATGAACGTTTCTCAACTTCAGTTCTCGAAAAAGATCACCGCTGGCTTGGTTGCCGCCGGCCTCGCCGCCGCTGCCGTTCCGGCGGCTATGGCAGCGACATCCGCGCAGCTTACGGTGACAGGCACCGTTCAACAGATCCTCGCGATCACCGTGACGCCAACCGCCTCGGCCAGCGGCCTCGACCTCACCGGCACCGTCACAGCGCTCAAAGTGGCGACGGTCGTCGCGCAGGCCAACAACCCGACTGGCTATTCCGTCTCGGTAGCGTCGCTCAATCAGGGCTCCTCGGATTGCGGCGCTGCGAACGGCCCATGCTTTCATAGCCCGACCGCGACAACCAATGACGACCTGTCGTTCAGCTTGCTCCGCAATGCTGTTGCGGTGAGCTTCACCGGCGCCTCGGGCCAGTTCGTCTCGACAGCTGCTCGGTCAGTTGTGGGCGGCGATTCCTACGACGCCAAAATCTCCTACGACGGGACCGCGGCGAACTTGGATCAAGCGACCGACTACACCGAAACGCTGACCTTCTCCATCACTGCGCCGTAACCACTTCCGTTATCGCGGGCAGGTACGCTAAAGTGCCTGTATGATTGAGAAATACACGGTTATTGGGTCCGGAAGCCCTAGCTTCCGGACCCTTCGCGTTTTGTCCCGGTACGCTCGCGACTTGGGGCTGAGCTTTGCTGCCTTGCTGTTGGTGGGATTCGTTACCGCGGGGCCCTCGCAGGCCTACCGGGTCGTCCCCCTCACCATTGACCTCGAACCGGCGGGGCGCGGCGCGCAAGGCCAGTTCCGGGTCATCAACGACACCCCTAGTCCTGTTGCCCTGCAGGTCACGATCCAGAAGCGTGAAACCGCTCCCGACGGGAGCGACGTGCTGACCCCGGTCGACGAAGGACAATTCCTGCTGTTCCCGCCGCAAATGGTGCTGCGCCCCGGCCAAAGCCAGGCGGTGCGAGTCCAGTGGCGCGGCGATGCGGCACCGGCTAGTGAACTGGCCTTTCGCATCATTACCGAGCAATTGCCGATCAACTTGCAGCGCGAACGCCAAGGTGGCGCCCAGGTGACGCTGCTGCTGCGGTACGAAGGGACCCTGTATGTGTCGCCGCCGAACGCAGCACCCAATATCGCCGTCGAAGGGGCGGAACCGGCGACCGACGACAAGGGCGAGCAGCGGTTGAGTGTCACTGTGAAAAACCAAGGCACGCGCCACGCTCTTCTTGGCAATCTCAAACTTAACGTCACAGCAGGCGGTCAATCCGTGACGATGAGTCCAGAGCAACTGGAAGGCATGAACGGGGCCAACATCCTTGCCGGCGCGACACGCCGTTTCAGCGTCGCTTGGCCGGCAGGACTGCCGGTCGGTCCGGTACAGGTTGGATTGGAGTTTGAGCCACTGTAATCGCGACAGAAATTTATTTTATGGTTTCTGCCACTGGAGGGTGAACACAGAGACCGCCGTCGGAACGGCCTGACGAGGCAGGGGTCACCGGCACAGAAAAGGAGCAACGGGCTGGGAGACCATCGGCAGGTCGGCAAGACGACCCAGCCATATCCCGTTCTTGGATCGTGCGCAGCACCCTTCTCATTCTGCTTTTGATCGTTGGAAGCCTGTCCATGCCGTTGGCTTGGTCGCAGGAGAACCGCGACCAAGCGTCTGTCGGCAAAACCGCCGACAATGAGGACGAAAGTGACAACGACGATGAGGGCGGCGACCAAGCGCTGCCCAGTACCGACAAGCTGTTCGAACAAGTTTTCGGGCGGCGACAGGGACCAGGACAACCCTCTCTTGAAGTGCCGCTGGTTGTCGACGGCGTCGATCGGGGAACGATCGATATCGACGTTGCCGACGATCCGTTCGAGACCAAAATGAACCGCCAGGCACTGGTCGATCAGGTCGCCGACTTCCTCAACGAAGCGGGCGCGGAACAATTTCTTGCCTTGCCCTTCGAGGACGGCAAGATCATGACAGGCACATTGTTCGAGATCGGAATCATGGCCGAGTTCGACAACGCCGACCTCGTACTCCGAATCGACATCGATCCACAGCTTCGCAAGCCCCTCCCCCTCAATATGACCAACCGTGGGCAACCACCCACAAGCCTCACTGCCCCCCTCGGTCCCGCCCCGGCCAGCGCATATGTCAATATCCGTACCGGTCTGGACCATGTTCACGAAACGACGGGTACCGGCAAAACCGGAAAACGGGCAATGCGCGTCGATTTCGCCGGCGCGGTCGCTGTTCCCAAAATCGCCCTCGACTACCGGCTTTCTTACAACGAGAACTCTGTGCGGCCCTGGCAGCGCGGCGACTTTCGCATTCTTCAGGACGTCCCCGATCGCGCAATGCGGTGGACCTATGGCGACTTGAATTTTCCGACGACCAACTATCAAGCCTTCGTTCCAATGGCTGGGGTTACGGTGGCGCGCAATTACACGCTCCAGCCCTATGTCGTCACCGAGCCGGTTACGAGCAACGAATTCGTCCTCCGCACAGCGTCGCAGGTCGAGGTGGTCATCAACGGCGCGACGGTGCGAACGTTTCGTTTGCCAGCCGGCCGCTACGACCTGCGCGACCTTCCGCTCGGAAGCGGCGTCAACGATGTTGTGCTGCGGGTCACGAACGACGTCGGGGAGGTAGAGGAGACGACCTACTCGTTGTTTTTCGACTCGTCGTTGTTGGCAACCGACATCGACCAGTTCTCCGCCTCTCTCGGTTTGCCCGCAGAGGAAAGAAACGGAACGCGAACCTATGACACCTCGAAGGTAATCTTCTCGGGCGACTACCGGCGCGGCGTCACGAACACTTTGACGTTGGGCGCCGATTTTCAAGCGAACAAGATCCAACAATTGCTCGGCGGCCAAGCGTTGTGGGCAACCGGTGTCGGAACTTTCGAAAGCCGCCTCGCCACGAGCTACGTTGAGGGCGCGAACGCCGACATCGCGGCGCGGCTTGGGTATCGCAAGCGCGGCACTCGGAGCGCTCTCAATCAGAACTTCGATCTGTCGCTCGCCTATACCGGACAGCGATTCGCCGCCCTTGGATCGACGCGGCCCAATAACAATACGGTTCTCGATTCTGCGGTGCGCTACAGCCAGCGTCTGCCCATGAAACTGTCCGGCAGCATCGGCGCGACCCACCGGGTTGCCCGCAACAATGGGCGCAATTCCGGCAGCGTATCGGGCTCGCTCAGCCGCCAGTTGGCCCGTGGCGCCAACCTCAGTTTGGACCTCTTGCGGCGCCGCGATAGCAACGGTCCGTATGAGAACCGGGCATTCGTGTCTTTGAACGTGTCGTTAACTGGAACCGGTCAGACCATATCGTCCACTCGCGATTCCCAATCCGGCGTGAGCCGCTTGGATTGGAACTATCGCCCCGAAAATATCATCGGCGGCGTCGCCGCAACCGCCGGACTCCAGCGCGATGCCGGAAATACCCGAGCGACGGGGGAATTATCGCGAACCGGTTACCGCGCCGAGACATCGATCTCGCACAACGTGACCATGCCTCGCACTAGCCAAACGGAATCGGAGAGAGTTACAAGCGCACGCCTTGGCACCGCACTCGTCTTCGCCGGCGGTCACTTCGCCGTCACGCGCCCCGTAACGGACGGCTTTGCGATTGTAGTCCCCCATCCGTCACTGAAAGGCCAAACCGTCGGCATCAATCCCCGCGGCGAGCGCGCCTATGTTGCCGAAGCTGATCGCTTCGGCCCGGCCGTCATCCCCGACCTGAGTTCCTATCAGGTCCGCCGAATTCTGGTGGACGTCCCCGACCTGGCGATCGGTGCCGAGCTGGGGCAGGACGTCTTCGATGTGGTCCCCACCATTCGCAGCGGCACGATCATCAATATCGGAACGTCCGCCAGCGTTCTCATTACCTTCAAAGTGGTCGACGATCTCGGCGGTCCAGTCGCCCTTCAGGCCGGTGAGATATCTCAACCGGGCAACGACGCCTTTACGCCGTTGCTTGTCTTTTCGGACCGTGCGGGCGTCATGACGTCGGACGGCCTGACCGCAGGCACCTACGAACTAACGTTGTTCGCCTTCCCCGACCTGCCGATCACCTTCGAGATTGGCCAGGACGCGCTCGGGATCGTCGACTTGGGAACGTTCAGGGTCACTGCGGAACCGGAAGATACACCGGCACCCGAAGCGCCGACGCCGACGCCGACGCCGACGCCGACGCCGACGCCGACGCAGCCAACGCCCGACGCCGACGATTTGGCGCCGGTGCAGGAAGCCGACGCCAAGCAAGACGCACCGTCAGCGGCAACCGACCCAATACCTGCCGACGCCGAAATCGCGCGGGTGGAACCGGTCGCACCGGCCGAGCAAACACAACCGAGTGGGCCGGCAGTCGGTGGCGAGGCGCGTCCTACAGTCGGAATCCCGCGTGAGCAGGCGGACCCGCCGCAAAACATCGGTCACTACCGCGTGCAGCTCGCGGCATTTCGGACCCCACGGGAGGCGGAACTTGCCTGGGGCGGTATTCTTTCCCAGCACGACGACCTGCTGGGAACACTCCAACCCGTCATCGTCGAAGTGGACCTTGGGTCGCGAGGCGTCTTCTATCGCCTTCAAGTGCGCCCGTTCCCCGAACCGATCGCTGCGAGGCAACTGTGCCGTGCGCTGCAGGAACGCGGACAAAGTTGTCTCGTCATTGCGCCCGCCGGCGCCCTGCCAGCCGAGCAGCCACCCGCCCGCGGCCAAGAGCGCGCCGAAGATGCGTCTCAATCGACGGACGACGATCTCGCGGCAGTTGCCGACGCCCCCTCGGTTCCGGCAATTCCCGTGGCCCCCGTTACCGTTGCACCGGTCGTTCAAGCGCCGGTCGTCGTGGGGCCAGTTGTCGTGGCACCGGCTGCGACCACGCAACTCGTCGATGAAGCGATCAACGGGGAACCGCCGCGCACTGTCCACCGCGTCCAATTGGGATCGCTCCAATCGACCGCTGCCGCGGACGCGGAGTGGCAACGCCTGATCGAAAAGCATCCCACGTTGCTGGCCAACTTCACCCCTACCGTCGTCCTTGTTGACCTTGGCCCGGCGCGGGGCACGTTCCACCGGCTCCAGGCTGGCCCGCTCGCCGACAGATCGAGCGCCATCGACCTTTGCGAGGCGCTCCAACGCGCCGGTCAACCCTGCATCGAAGTGGCGCCGACCGCCGGTGCCATTGGGCGCATCACGGGCGCGGCGACCCAGCAACGATCCGACGCCGAAGCGATCCCGCCACCGGCGCTACGGGCAGAGGATCGGGTATCGCGTCCGACGGCATCCGAAACGGCAGCCACGGCAGGTGCCCCTCAGGTTCCCACGGTCGACCTAACCGATGGCCAACCCGACTCAACCGTTGTTATTTCCTCCGAAGGTACGCGTGTCCGCCGCAACGGCCCGAGCGAACCCACTGGTCTAGCTAGCGCGCCGCCGCGCAACGATCCACTGGACCAGTCCCAAGCGCCGCCGCAGCCCCAGTACCGCCTCCACCTTGCCACGCTGCCGAGCCAGGGCGCGGCAACCGCAGAACTCGGGCGCTTGCGCAGCGAACTGGGGCGGGCCCTCACGGGGCTGGAAACGGCCGTGGTTCCCAGCAACGACGGTGCGGCCCGCTATCGGATCGAAGCCGGCGCTTTCGTTAGCCGTGACGCGGCCCTCGCCGCGTGCAGACCGATCCAATCCTCGGGCCGTCCTTGCTTAGTGGTCGAGGCAACATCGAACGACCGACGCCTCGCCCAATCCGACGTCGGCCCCCTATCTCTGTTAAGGTCACCGCAATGAGAACGCTACCGCTCCTCGGACTCTTCGTTATCGGGTTCCTGCTGATCAGCCAGGAGGTCCGCGCCGATTGCCGTTTGCAGTTCGGATCCGTGCCGCAGTTCCAGTGGCAAGGAGAAGGCTCAGGCTACAATCCGTTCGACCCCACGACCTACAATCAGGAAGGCCAGATCGACATCCGCAACCGGAGCGGGTCGTGTCAGTACTTCGTGACATTTTCGGAAGGGAATTCGAACGACTTCAATCGCTACATGGAAAAGAGCGGCGAGCGGTTAAACTACAACATCTACAACGACGTCTCGCAGAGCAACGTCCTCAAGGATCTGCCGACCGCCACCGTCAACGAGGTCATCTCCGGTTCGTTTTCCGGTGCCGACACCCAGAGGATCGCCTACGCCGTCTCCATCCCACCCGGACAGACCCTGCCGAGCGGCACCTACAACGATCGCGTTAGGATTCGCCTCTACGAAGGCACCTTCGCGTCCAATTCGCTTATAGCGACGACAAGCTTGCGGCTGAGGGCGAGTTTGCCCAAGGTGGCCGAAGTGTCGGTCGTGCCCACCGGCGCCCCGTTCGACGACGGTGCCACCGCCTACACGATCGACTTCGGCGTTCTCCAAGAAGGCGAGCGCGAGCGTTTCGATCTTTTGGCTCGGACCAACGCCGGATATCTGATCTTGATGAGTTCCGAAAACCGCGGTGTGCTGGAACGCGTCGGGGGCGCGAGCGGGGTGGTGCCCTACCGTTTGTCGGTCGACGGCCGGTTGATCGATCTGTCGAAGAACAACGTCACCGTTGCAACGAAAAATGGCGTCACCGGCGTCGGCGGCGATCGCTTCCAAATCGAGGTCGACATCGGCACACTGGCCGACGCCGTTCCGGGGTCGTACCGGGACGACATCACCGTCACCGTCAAAACGAACTAGGATAACGCATGGGCCCCCTGACACTCGATCAAGCCAGCAAGATCGTCAACGCCACCCTCGCCGAAGCGCGCAAACGCAACTTCCGCCCGATCATCGCCTTGGTGCTGGATGCCGCCGGTTACGCCAAAGCGATGAAACGCGAGGACGGCGCCGGCCTCCTGCATTACGACATCGCGATGGGCAAAGCCTGGGGCGCCGTTGCCATGGGCAGCGCCTCCCGAGCCCAGGGCGAACGCATGGAGCAACGCCCCGGCGTGGTTGCTGCGATCGCCGCCGCATCCGGCGGAAGATTCATGCCGATCCCGGGCGGCGTTTTGCTGCGCGACGACAAAGGCAACCTGATCGGCGCCGTCGGCGTTAGCGGAGAACTCTCCGACAACGACGAGATTTGTGCGGTCGCCGGGATCGAAGCCGCCGGTTTGGTCGCCGATACCGGACAGCCCACCTAGTCTACGCCTACCAGCAGCGTCACATCGGCCAAACAACGTGGATGCGCGCCGACAGATTCCGTAGTTTCGGGCCTACCCGAATTTTGCTAAGTCATCGACGCGCCTGGATGGATGGGTGGCCGAGCGGTTGAAGGCACCGGTCTTGAAAACCGGCAGGGGTTCACGCTCCTCGTGGGTTCGAATCCCACCCCATCCGCCAGATTTTTGAATTCGCACAGGGACTTAAGTCTTCTGGACCGGTAGAGATTAAGACCGGGCAACCTGTTTCCACAAGGAACGGCCTTATCCTTTTCGGCCCACCATCGACTTCTATAGCCTAATTCCGGCTAGGATTTTCTTACCCGCAAGGTTAGTGGCCAGAGGGTCGCGCGATGAAAAAATATGCACTTGTCATCCCACTGACAGGCCCGATCGATGACGCCTGCCAGGAGGCGTGGGCGCTTCTTGCAGCTGAGTACGGCGTCAAATACATATCGTCACGTTGCCCGTTTCCTTACTTGCCACTTTATGCAGGTAGTACAAAACGTTCCGCCGAGACGGTCTTCTCAGTCTGGCGTGAGGGCGTGTCGTCGAGAACAATAGATCTAAGGTCCGATGGCCTGGGGGTCTTTCTCTTTAATTCTCCGATTCTGTATGTTCGATGGCTGCGGACAGAGGCGCTGTCGACGATCTATGCAGAGGCAATGAAATCCTACGGTCCAATTTGCGGGTCCCCGGCAATATCAACTCAGCCTGAATACTGGACGCCAAAAACCACACTTGCTGGGACAGACACGTCTGTTGACAACCTGTCAGGGATGCTCGATTGCATTGAAGGCATAGATTTCCTTCAGAGCTTTCGAGCAACTGAGTTGGCGATCCTTGAGTTCGACGAAAACGGTGAATCCGTCGTCTCGCGCTTCAGCCTGGAAAAATGACTGTTTGACACTTAGGCTTCGACAGCGTTCGTGAGCGAGCGACCGTCCAGGAAGATCGTCAAAAGCCAGTGCCCAGATTCATCCCTCTCGGCCCGCCACGCAGATCAGCAGCTTCCTGGCTGCTGATTCGCGATCTGCGAGGCCGCAAATAGGGTCGGCGGTGTTACGGCCACTTTCAGTACCGGATTACAGATGAGCGATAGCGTGGATCAAGGACCGGCGAACGGTGATATCGACATCATCGATGAACCGTTTCCGCTCCGCCGAAGATTCGTTCGGCAATTCATGCCACTCTTTTTTTTGCTGCTTGGCATTGTGTCGGTCGCCGGCGGCCTGGGTGCAGCCGCCATAACGGAGTCCATTTACCTCGATGTTGCAGAGCGACGCGCAGCGGTCATCGATGCCGCTGTCTCCAAAAAGGCGCCAGTCGCTTGGCGACGGCTTGCACAATCCACTACTCCACTTGACGCCTTAGCGTCGCCTGCGGGCATAGAGCTCGTGTCCCATCTAGTGGCGGAGGTGGAAGAGTTAGGACTTTCGCATCTCAAGATTTACCGGATCGACGGCCTAACCATCTTTAGTGTGGATCCGGCTCAAATCGGCGAGGTCGAGTCCAACGCCCTCTTCCAAGAGGCAAGCAAGGGCAATAAAGGGGTGGAACGGAAAATTCTGTCCGATGGCCGCGTGGTTTACGAACTCTATATCCCCTTCTATTCCTCGTCCGCCGAATCGCCTCTCATCTTCGAGCTCTACGAACCCGTTGGCCACCTCGATTCGGCCATGTTCAGAGCAGGCCTACCGAGTTTTCTCGCGCTCGTTATTCTTCTAACGCTGTTGGCGGTTGGGCTATATCGCCTCGTGGCATTAGCGCAGCGAGATATCGATCGCCGGACTGGTTTGCTGACCGATTTCCGCACGCGCCTAGAACGCTTTGTCTCGCGAGGCGCTAAAAAGGCAGCGCGAGACTCGATCAACACCAATGTTCTGGAATCGCGCCGCACTGAATGTGCAATTCTTTTTTCTGATATTCGAAAATTCACAAGTTTTTCGGAGAGCCGTCCGCCAGCTGACGTTGTGGCTTTCCTCGATCAAATTGTTGGCCTCCAAGTAGAAATCATTGCGCGACACGACGGCGACGTCGACAAGATGATCGGCGACGCCGTTCTCGCGCTTTTTGAGGGGGAGAAAATGGAGAAGCGCGCATTACTGGCAGCCATAGAAATCCAGACCGCGATGGGACAGTCATCGTTTCCTAGAAAGATCGGCATCGGCGTCTATACCGGCTCGGTTGTGATCGGTCCGGTGGGGCCAAGAGATCGCATGGACTTCACGGTAATCGGGGACAGCGTCAATACAGCCTCCAGGCTGTGTTCTGCTGCCGATGAAGGCGAGATCGTCGTCGATCGGGAGACCCTTGGACGAGCCGGTGAAGTTGGCGGTTTTGGTACGGTCGAAACATTGTCCGTGAAGGGGAGAATGCAGGGTATTGACGTTGCCCGCTACCAGGTGGACGCTAAGACCAGAAACGAAGGTGCCTAAAGGCCGTTCTAGCCGTTTCTTAGCGACGACAACAAGGAGCTAGCGCAGTTTCGCGCCACCGGCTAACAAAACAGGCCGGTAGAGGAAAACAAATGATCAAGATCGTCGTTGGCGCTTTGGAGTTTGTCGCCCGCTGGGAAGACGACAAAGCGCCCGCGACTTGCGCGGCGTTTCGAAAGATATTGCCGTTCGAGAATCGCCTCGTGCAGGCGCGCTGGAGCGGGGAAGCGGCGTGGGTGCCGATGGGCGACTTCGACCTTGGGGTGGGCCGCGAGAACGTCACCAGCTATCCCTCAAGAGGTGAGATTCTGTTTCACCCTGCAGGGATCAGCGAAACCGAAATCCTCTTGGTCTATGGCCATGCGCATTTCTCCAGCACCGCCGGTCCGCTGGCCGGCAACCACTTCCTGACCATCGTCGAGGGCACCGCACAACTCGCCGCTTTGGGCGAGACCGTGCTGTGGCAGGGCGCCCAATCGATCCGCTTCGAGGCGATCGCCGACTAGGGGGCACGAAGTCCCAGCAAATCCATCCGGTAGTCTGGACGCCGGCGCGCACCGCGACTTATGGTGGCGCATCGCGCGTTCGAGGGAGGCACGGCTATTTTCTCACCTGTACAAATTGCCGCCGTTGTGCCGCATGCACCGCAGATCCTGTCGGTCCCCCGCAGCGAAGATCCCGCACAAATCGACCGGGTCAAAGCGGCGTTAGGGCGCGTTGGACAATTGATCGCCGACGCGAATGTAGATGCGATCGTCTTGATCTCGAACGACCATGCCGACAATTTCGGTACTCACTGCGTACCGCCGTTCTACGTCCACTGCGGCACGAACTTTTCCGACAACAACACGCTCACAGATTTTGCGTGGCCGCTCCTCGGCGACGGCGCCCAGGAACTGGTTGCCGACCTCTACGATACCGGATTCGATCCGGCGCACGGCCACGACGTGAGCCTGGGATCGTACTTTTCGATCCCGCTTCAATTCCTCGACTTGCCCAAACCGATCCCCGTTCTGCCGATCCTGATCAACTGCTATATCCCCCCGCAACCGACGATGCAGCGCTGCGCCGCATTCGGGGAAGCGCTACGCAACGCTCTGGGCCGCACCGGAAAGAAAGTCGCCGTCATCGCTAGCGGCGGCCTTTCCCACTATCCCGGAACGGCGCGCTATACCGATCCGGGCCCCGACCTTGAGTTCGACCGCGCCTTGTTCGAAAGCGTCAAACGATTTGGCCCGGGCATCGTCACCGGATTGGGCGGCACCGATATCGAGGTCGCCGGCAATATCGAACTGAGATCCTGGGCGATGCTTGCCGGCATGGTAGATCGCACCGAACTCGCCTTCACGATGTTCGAGGAGAACTGGCACCATACCTACGCATTGGCGTGCTGGAAGGGCCTGGGTCACCGCTTCGACGCGCTCGACGACCGGCCGTACTACGGCGCTATCCCGGCAGGCGCGGCAGCCACCAACCGCGCCCTGTTTGCGTTGCGGAACTCGCCGGCACAACGCGCGCTCTGTGCATCGGACCCCCAGCGATTTGCCGCCGACTTCGGCTTGTCCAACGACGTGATTCAGGCGATCGTCGCGCACGAAGCCGACCGCCTCCGGGACGAATTCGGCGGCCACCCCCTTCTTTCCTCGGGCGCGATCCGCGCGCTCCAGGGTGCAAAATACTGACCGAGAGAGCGACATCATGGCACCGCTGACGCGCATTAATTCACCCGCCCTCCCAATTATTCGGTCGCCGCTGTCCCACGCGACACAGGTGGGCGGACTTCTCTTCGTCTCAGGGATGCCGCCTTACCATGGGGAACGCGCGTTCGCGGTCGACGATTTCGACGCCCAGTTTCGCCAGGTCATGGTCAATCTCGTCGCCGTTCTGGAGGCGGGCGGATCCTCGATCAGTTCGGTGGTGAAGACCACGGTGATTCTCACCAAACGGGACATGTTCGAAGATATGAACAGGTTGTACCGCGAACATTTCGTGGCGCCCTATCCGGCCCGTACCACCGTCGTCGCCGACCTTGGGATCGACGGCATGCTGCTCGAGATCGAGTGCGTCGCACAGATCGAGCGCGCCGCATCATGACGACCGGGCGCACCGCGCTAATTGCCGGCGGCGGGATCGGCGGCCTGACCGTAGGTACTTTGTTGGCCCAGCGCGGTTGGCAGGTTCGGGTGTTGGAGCGCGGCAACGAGATTCGGGAGATCGGCGCCGGCATCTACATCAAGAACAACAGCATCGAAGTGTTCGAAGAAATGGGCGTGTTCGACCGCCTTCAACCTCTTGGCTCAGCATTGCAATGGGCCCGCGTCGTCGATTCGCAAGGCAAGACCCTTCAAATCCGTGACAACCACACCGGGAAAGCCCGCGTGTGGGTGTTTCCCCGCCAGGCCCTGGTCGAGACCCTGTACCAGGCTGCCGTGGAGGCGGGCGTCGATGTCCAAACCGGACAGCACGTCGCAGGCGCCCGTCGCGATGGGACCTTGGTCCTTGACAATGGTCGCGAGGAACGCGCCGATCTCATCGTCGGTGCCGACGGGGTCCATTCGGCGGTGCGCAAGGCACTCGCCCCGGAATCCACCTACCGGGCGCTGGGGACCGTCATCAATCGCTATCTCCTGCCAGACCAGGAATTGGTCGAACCGGGAATCACGCTGGAAAATTGGTCGGGCCGCCGCCGGATCGGGATCACCCCGTGCGGTGCCCATCACACCTACGTCTACCAAGTCAGCCCGGCGAACGACCCGCACGCCGGCGCATTGCCAAACGATATCGAGGATTGGAGCGCCGCCTTTCCGCGCCTGCGGCGTGCCTTCGAGAAGTTCGCCGTAGCGGAGGTGCTGCAAGCGCCCTACTCCATCGTTTCGTGCAAGCGCTGGGCGCACGGTCGCGTCGCCCTTATTGGCGATGCCGCCCATGGTATGCCGCCGACCCTTGGCCAAGGTGCGGGAATCACCATCATCAACGGTCGCGCTCTGGTCCATTTCCTCGATCAGCACAGCAACGTCGAGGACGCGGTGCGTACCTGGGAGCAAAAGGTTCGTTTCATCGCCGACCATACCCAGCGCTGGGCCTTGCGCTACGATTACTTCAGCCGTCAGTGGCCACAGCAACTCTGGCCGCTGCGCGATCCCATCATTTGGGCGTTTCGCAATTTCCCCCAACTCAACCGGCGTATGCGGATTGCCGACCGCGGCCTCGAAGTCGCTGGTATCCCGGTCGGCGCAAGCCCGGCTTGACCTCGTTCAGCCATAGCCTAAACCGCCCCTTTGCGACGGGGACTCGTTGGGCGATTGCCGCGGGCCACCCGGCGGCCGCTTCGACCGCGGACTCGGTTCTGCGGCGTGGTGGCTCCATCGTCGATGCCGCGATTGCCGCCTCAGCCGTGCTGACCGTGGTGAGTCCCCAAGCAACCACGCTTGGCGGCGACGGTGCCATGTGTTTACGCGGTGCCGACGGGAAAATCGTCGGCTACGACGGTGCCGGATGGGCTTTCGGCAGCGGCGCGCACACCTTCGATGAAGCGACCTTTACCCGGGGTGCCGGCGCCTGCGTCGTGCCCGGTCTTGCCGCCCTCTGGCACATGGCGCACGAAGACAGCGGCGTTCTTCCCTTCGGCGACCTCCTGGCGGAGGCCACCACCTATGCCGACGACGGCGCGCCGGTTGGACGCGAACTACACAAATATCTTGTCGACCAGCGGGTCCGCTACGTCGACGACGAGTTCGCACAGGCAATGTTCTCCCCGGTCTTCGCCGGCGCGCACACTTTCGAGCAACCCGCCTTGGGGCGCACACTCCGGACGCTCGCTAAGAACGGGCCGCGCGACCTGTACGACGGCGAGACGGCACGCCAACTGCGGGCGTTCTTGGAACATAGCGGCCGCGATACACCGGTCGCGGATTTCGCCGACTACCGGGGGCGCCGGGTTCAGCCCATCGAGATCGAGATCGGGGGCGAGCGCGTGTGGGCTTTGCCGCCGCCGTTTGTCGGCCTTCTGGGCCTCCTGCAACTGAGAGAACTCGAGATCGTCGCGGAAGATCGCTTTTTGGACCGGCGTTTTGTGCATCACCCCGCCGTCGCGAAACGCGTGTTCGCGGACTGGGGAGGCGAAATCTTCGATCGCTGGGCCGACGGCGCAGACGAGACCGATGTTGCCCGGTTCTGCGCCGAGGCATTGGAGGGCCACCGCACCGCCAGCGCCGGCGCCTCGAAATTGCCGGGATCGGGCGACACCGCTGGGATCGTCATTGTCACCGAGGACGGTCAGGCGCTTAGCTTGCTGCAAAGTATCTTCCAGCCCTTCGGTGCACGGCTGTTCGACCCGACGACCGGCATTTTGTTGAACAATCGGATGCTGTGTTTTGGTCCAGAAGGAAACAACCGGCCCGCGCCGCGCCGCCGCCCCTTGCATACGCTGAACCCGATGATTCTTGAATCGAACGATGAGATCGTTGCCCTTTGTTCGCCCGGCGGGATCAGTCAAACGACGACCTGTTGCCAAGTGATCGATGCCGTGCGCCGCGGCGGCCAATCGGTCGACCAAGCGATCGATGCCTCGCGATGGAGCGTGGCCCGCGTGGGCGACTACATTCTGGAGGATGGACCCGACGCCGCGCAACTCGCGCAAGAAATCCGCAACGGGTTCGACGAGATCGTCGCACCGGGGAAGTCTTTCTATTTCGGTTCCGTCAAGCTAGCGGCCGTGGGCGGCGGCCGAACAACCGCCACCGGAGATTTGCGGCGCGAAGCAGGAACGGTTGCGGCCTAGGACCTAAGCGACCGTCTCCTATTCCCCACTACTCGGGTCTTTGAACCGGCGACACCAGGAATGCGAATCCGCCCTTAAACGGTGGCCACACTGACCGCTCGCGTGCGCGACTACTTCCTGCCACCGAATGTGAACCATACGCGGCCCAAGCCATGTTCGCGCTTGAGGGTCTCTTCGCCGCGGGCGACGGATTCGAATTCGTCGCGCGGCGTCGAACCATAGTTGGGAATTCGCACGAGTTCGATCTTATCCTCGGCGAAGCCCGCGCCCTTCAGTGTCTTCTTGAAATCGAGGTTTCGGAATTTCTGATAGTGCGGCTCGTTGTTGTAGAAACCGTCCCAATCGAGCACGAAGTTGTAGTATGTATCGGTCGCCTCGGTCGGCGGCAACTCCATGTGGAGCACGATCCCGCCGGGTTTCAGCATCCGATAGCACTCCTTCAAGATCCGTTTGGTCGCCGCGACGGAGACCTCGTGGAAAAAGAAGCTCGACGTGATGATGTCGAAGTGGTTGTCGGGAAAACCGGGTGTCTCGGCGTTTCGTTGGTGATAATGCATTTGCAGCCCCTCGGCCTCGGCCCAGGCATGGCCGAACCGTAGCATCGGCCCGCCGACGTCGATCCCATGAACTTCGGCATCCGGAAAAACTTGCTTGTAGGGAACCGTGTTGGCGCCGGCGGTGCACCCGATATCCAAGATCCGCTGCGGCTTGAGATCCGGGTAGGCTAGCTTGACATAGTTGGCAATGGACAGACCGACATCGCCCTTGGGCTTCACGTTCTTTCCAAAACCGCCGTAGAAGACCTGCGTCCCGTAATGGTAGACGGCGCCCTGGGCGACATCGTCGCTGGCGTATTCGGTGTGGAAACAACCGGGCATGTGGTGGACGTCTAGGTCGGTGACCTCCCGAGGAATCACCACATCGGGATCTAGTTCGAGGGTGCCGCCTGCCGGATTGGCCTCGCGGGCGTCGCGCGCGGCTTGGATGAGTTCGTCTAGTTGCCGTTCCACCGCCGGCTGGACCGACCACCATGTCATGATCTGCGCGTTGTAGCGCATCGAGCTCCACCCTTCGTAGACCGGTTCGTGGCGCATCGCGGCACGGACCTCAAGCGCGTCTTTCGGCTTACGACCGTGCTTCTTGATAAACTTGGGCTCGACCTTCTTTTCGTACACCGTCTTCATGTCGTTGGCGACGTTCATCAAGATCCGCTTGCGAAAGGCCGAGACAAAGGCCTGCCGCGTGCGCTCGTCGTGCGCGTGATCCAACAAGGTACCGACGTTTCGAATATTCGACATCGCTTCGCCCTCCGTGTGCGTTAGCTATCCTGCAGCGCTTCCGCTTCTTGGTGCAAAATATTGAAGACCCGACCGATGTATTCGTCGCGCCGGGTCGTGCGCTCGGCCTCTTCGGCCTCGCCGGGTTTGTATTTTTCGATGTCTGACCGTTTCAGGACGCCGTTCTTGTCGAGGAGTCGTTCAACGGTTTCGATCCGGTCGAACGCTACCGAGAGTTCCTGCGTCAACATCGTAATGATCGCGAACAACTGGTCGACCGCAGGGTCTTTGTAGAACGTCGCGCGCTTTCCCTTCGACCGAAGCGGAAGCTGGACCGATTTCTCAGGCATTGAATTCTCCATCACTTAAAAACGAAGGGCCGAGCAATCATGCCCGGCCCCCGGCTTCATCCCGTTGATCTAGATCACGCCGCGGGGCAATGCGCTATTTCCAGCCGCCGAACGTGAACCACACCGCGCCGTTCCCGTGATCGCGCCGGAGCGTTTCCGTCCCCTTCGCGACCGCCTCGAACTCCTCGCGGGGTGTCGACGCGTAGTTCGGAATGCGAACCAGCATCTGCTTGTCTTCGCTGAACCCGCAGTCGGCGAGCGTCTTCGGAAAGTCCAGCCCGCGGAACTTTTCGTAGTGCGGTTCGTTGTTATAGAAGGCATCCCAATCGAGATAGAAGTTGTAGTAGGGATCGGTGAATGCCGCCGGCGGCAGTTCCATGTGCAGCATCAAGCCGCCGGGCTTCAAAATCCGGTGACACTCTTTGAAGATCTTCTTGGTGTCCTTCACCGAGACTTCATGGAAGAAGAAGCTCGACGTGATGATATCGAAATGATTGTCCGGGAAACCGGTATCGGTCGCATTCCCCTGGTGGAAGTGAAGGGCGATCCCTTCGGCCTCCGCCCGGGCGTGTCCGAAACGCAGGAGCGGCGCACCGACATCGATCCCGTGCACCTCGGCGTCCGGAAAAACTTCTTTATAGGGCGTGGTGTTGGCGCCCGCTGTGCAGCCAAGGTCGAGGATGCGTTCGGGCTTGAAGTCGGGATAGGCCAGTTTCAGATAGTTGGCGATCGAACTCGCAACCCCGCCCTTAGTAATTTTCCGGTGCGGCAATCCGCCGGAAAAGACCGTCGTCCCATAATGATAAACCGCGCCCTGCGCGACATCGTCATCGGTGTACTCGGTGTGAAAGCAACCGGGCATCAGGTGAACATCCAGTTCGGTAATCTCTTTCGGTACATCGACGTCCGGATTCAATTCCAACGTCCCGCCGGCGGGATTGGACTGGTGGGCATCCTTCGCGGCCTGGATCAAGTCCTCCAAGCTGCGTTCGATCGCCGGTTGCACCGACCACCACGTCATCATCTGGGCGTTATAGCGCAATGAACTCCAGCCCTCGAAGATCGGTTCGTGCAGCATCGCCTTGCGGACTTCGCGACCGTCCTTTGGCTTGCGCCCGTTCTTTTTCTCGAAGTTGGGTTCTACTTTCTTTTGGTAGATGGTCTTCATGTCGCCGGCGAAATCCATCAGCACTTTCTTGCGTAGGATGGAGACAAACCGTTGCCGGCTGTACTCGTCGTGATTGGACTCGACCATCTCGCCGACATTGCGAATATTGGACATCTGTTCGCCTCCTCTCGACCGCCGCTTCGGTGCCGCCCCAGTGATTGGCCCATACTAGAAGATATTTGGGTGTTCTGGGCAGCGGCTTAAATGCCTGCCCAACCCGCGATCAGTCGAGGGCTAGAGAATTTCTCTAGGCGCCGGTTTCCATGGGTAGGCTGTTGTCCCTGCCCCATTCCGTCATGGAGGCATCGTAGAGCTGGACCCCCCGATGACCCAGCAGCGCCAGGGCAAACAGGGTCGTCGTCGCGGAAATACCACCGCCGCAATAGTTCATGACCCGCTTGGCCTCCAGGGCCCCTACCGGCGCAAAGGCGGCCCTCAGGACCGCCGCCGGCTTGAAGGCAAAACTCTCGTCGTCGAGCAGCGGTCGGGCCGGGACGTTGACGCTCCCCTTGATATGCCCGGGACGTCCGTATTGGACCTTGTCGCCCCGGTGCAATTCGGGCGATAGAGCGTTGAGAATCAGACAATCCGGATCGTCGATTGCCGCTAGGACGGCGTCCTTACCGACGATCAATCCTTCGCGCGGTTGCGAAACGAACTTAGCCGGCGGGTAGGTGTTCGTGCCGGTTTCGACGGAACGCCCCTCGGCCACCCATTTCTCGAAGCCACCGTTGAGCACACGGGCCGACTCGAAACCGTGGGCGCGCAGGTTCCACCACATCCGCGTCGCCCACCACGTCGGACCGCTGTTGTAGAGAACGACCTCGGTACCCGGCCCGATGCCGTAGCGCGAAGCGAGCGACACGAAGAGGTCCGGCGGCGGCAGCATGAAGTTCAATGTGTGGTCGGGGTCTTTGAACTCGTCCATCAGATCGATAAACGCCGCGCCCTCGATGTGGCCGCTTTCGTATTTCTCCCGGCCGTTCTTGATGGCGTAGCCCTTTTCGGGGTCGTAGGTCATGTCGACCGTACAGTCGAACACCCGTAGGTTCGGATCGCCGAGACGCTCGGCGAGCCACGCGGTTTCCGCGAGGTATTCAGGGTGTGCGTAGTTATCGGACATCGGTTCCTCCCATGCGCCCTAGCCGAGCGTAACGGTGCGGCGCTTGCCACTTTGGTCGGTATGGTCGAGCGGGCCGTCGCTCCAGCCCAGCATAGTGCAGCCCGCGGCGCTCGATTCGCCGTCGCCACCGAACGGCGTGCCGGGCGCCAAACACCGGTAGTCCCATTCCTCGAGCGTGACACCGTCCGAGCCGCCAGTTGCGAACGCGCCGTCAAGCACGAACCACTCGCGCTGGCATGCGCTGGTCCGGCGGCCAAACGGCGCGCGCCAGCCGGCTTCGACGCGATGGAGAAATGTGAGGGCGCCGGTTTCGCGCGCCACCGAGAGGACCTTGATGCGCTCGCCGGTGGGCACGGCGTCGATCATCAGATCCTCCCACGGCCAGTCGCCCGTGCGCAGCCGACTGATCGGGCGGCGGCTGTTGGCCTGTCCAGGCAAGAGCTGGCGTTCGTCAGCGCGGGTCCACGGGCGGCCCGAGGGCAATTCGCCGTTTACGTAGCTCATCGGACCGGACAGGCGCATCACAATATGTGCGCCGATCTCCGTGGCGTCGTCGGGGCTATGCAGAAAACCCTTGGGATAGAAAATATAGTCGCCGGCGAACCAGGTGGTTTCCGGGTCGCCGATCATTTCGCCGGTGAGGAAATAGGCTTCTTCGTCGACCGGCAGATAGTGCGGCCGTCCGCCTCCGCTGCCACGAAAGCCCGGCGGCTCGTGCACGAGCAGCAGGACAGCGCCGGTTTCGGGATCGTGGTTCAGCGTCTTGAGGAAAACAGCGTTCGGCTTGCCGACATTGACGTCGGTCCACGCGATCTGCTTCGACGCCAGCCGCTCGATCTCGCTAAAAGCCACGATCGCCCCACCCTGGGTTGTCCGTTCGCCATTATCGCGAGCGCGCCCCCTCTTGCAAAGGTCGGCAAGGGCGAACACCCTGGGGCGGCAACCGCGCATGGTTGCGGGAGGAACACAAACAATGATTACTCTATACGGAAGCCTGCGTTCGCGTGCGTCACGGTGTGCTTGGGCGTTGAACGAACTCGGCGTCGACTACCAGCGCGATCTGCTGCCGGACGGCGGCCACAAAAAGCCCGAATTTCTGAAAATCAATCCGGCCGGCAAGGCTCCGGCATTGAAAGACGGCGACGTGGTGATGGCCGAATCGCTGGCGATCAATCTCTACCTCGCCCGGAAGTACGACAACGGCCTGTGGCCGTCCTCCGAGGCCGATCAAGCGGCGGCACTCCAATGGACGGTTTGGGCGGCCTGCGAGGCAGAACCGAGCGCCGTGACCATCGCGATCGAGCGACTCTTCAAACCGGAGGACCAACGCAGCGAGGCCAAGGCCAAGGAAGCCGAGGAGGCGTTGAAACCGCGCTTGGCCCATATCGACAGCCAGCTCAAGGGTAAGGACCATTTGGTCGGCGGCGCGCTGTCGATTGCCGACATCAATGTAGCCAGCGTGCTGGCATCGGCCCTGGTCACGAACGTCGACTTGGGGCCCTATCCGGACCTCAAGCGGTGGCTGACCGCGACGGCTAACCGCCCGGCCTACAAGAAGGCCCGCGAGGGCTAAGGACAGCGATTGCGATTCAGCACTCTTTGACCTGAATCTCGATCCCCTGCACGGAGACGATTTCGACCAGACGGCCGCCTGCAATGGGGCGGCCGTCGACCGAACGGGCCGGCCACCACGTATCGTCGAGGTGAACCCGCCCCGACCCATCGGCAAAATCGTCGGTCAGCGTTAGCCGGCGTCCAACGTACTGCTGCCCTCTGCGATTTAGGTTCGGCTCACCGGTTTCGCCGCGATAGCGTTGCCAAAGCGCGCGCCCACCGATGGTCGCCGCAGCCGCGAGGAGGGCAAAACCGAAGAGTTGTAGCCGCCAATCCAGGTCCGGCACGAACGCGACCACGACGCCCACGACAATTGCTGCGACCGCCGGCCACAGCAAGAACGTCGACGCGGCGAAGACCTCGACCCCGATCAACAGGATCGCTAGGGCCCACCAATGCCAATACGAGACGTCCCAAAGCCACGTAACGAACTCATCCATCCGCGCGGTCTCCCCATGGACCAGCGCCAGGCGGGTTGTCCCTGGATTCCTTGAGCGCCGCCTTGGCAATTTCGGCGATGCCGGCGAGGCTGCCGATGACGCCGGTAGCCTCGAAGGGAATCATGATGATCTTCTGATTGGGCGCCGAGCCCATTTTCTCGAGCGCGCCGACGTAGCGCTGGGCAACGAAGTAGTTCACTGCATTGACGTTGCCGGCGGCAATCGCTTCGGACAACGATGTGGTGGCCTTACCCTCGGCCTCGCCTTCGCGCTCGCGCGCTTCGGCGTCGCGGAAGGCGGCCTCGCGGCGGCCCTCGGCCTCCAGGATCGCAGCCTGCTTTTGACCTTCGGCGCGAAGTACGGCGGATTGTTTGTCGCCTTCGGCCTTGAGGATTTCGGCACGCTTAACGCGCTCGGCCTTCATCTGCATCGCCATGGCGTCGACCAAGTCGCGCGGTGGGGATAAATCCTTGATTTCGACGCGGGTGACCTTCACCCCCCAGGGGTTGGTTGCTGCGTCGATCACCCGCAACAGGCGTTCGTTGATGTCGTCGCGCTTGGACAGCACGTCGTCGAGCGGCATGGACCCGATCACCGACCGAATGTTGGTCATGGTGATGTTCGTCATCGCCCGAGGTAAATCGCGGACTTCGTAGGCCGCGCGCGCCGCATCGACAATTTGGAAGAAGCATACTGCGTCGCAGGTGACCGAGGCGTTGTCCATCGTGATGACGTCCTGCGCCGGGATATCGAGCACACTTTCCTGCATCGACAGGCGGTGCCCGATTCGATCGATAAAGGGAACGATCAGGTGAAGGCCCGGCGAGAGCGTGCGGGTGTAGCGGCCAAAACGTTCGAGCGTAAACTCGAACGCCTGTGGTACCTGTTTCACGCCGGAAAAAATAAAAACGATCGTCACGAGGACGACCGCAATCACGAAAAAGAGAAACGGACTCGGGGTAAAGGCCTGCACTGCGTCCATATACGATCCTCCTAATGTCCGACCTTATGTCAGGTTCAGACGGGATTTCCGCCGAAGTCTACTTGCCAACTGGACACGGAGTCCAACCAGGACCACAAGGCGCAGCTCTCAATATTTCATTTAATATCAATTATTTATTGGAATAACCTTATTCAGTGCATTAGGACTCAGATAGGCCAAGCAGCTCCTGGCGCAAAACCTTCATTTCCTTGAGTTCGAAATTGAGATCTTTGATCTTGCCCGCTTTACGGGTGATGAGGTCCCCTAGCCGTTTGATGACGCGATCGACGGTTCGAACGACCTCATCAATCTGACCTTGGTTGCGACACGCCAAGACGACCTCCTGGTCCATCATCAACGTGGCGTAGGCCTGCACGTTGTTCTTGCCGAGTTCGGTGAGCTTGGCGTCGAGTTCTTCCCACGCTTCCCGCCAATCGTGATAAACCGACCCAGCGGGAGCCTGGCGACGCCCCTGTTTACGGCGCGTCACCTCGGTTTCCATCTGCACCATAATGCGCACGAACTGCCACACCACGATGCGAAGCTCGGTCATCGTTCCTACCTCTAGCGCCGTTTCTTGCGCTTGGTGATGTCGGGATCCCACACGGTCTTTTTGAGATCGAGCGGATAGCCGTAGGTATAGTCGTAGGACGGCTTGATCACGTATTTGCGGTCGAACGGCGTCCAGTTATAGGGCTCGCCCGAGCGAATAATGTGGGGCCAATCTGGGTGGGCGAACAACGGTCGCCCAACGGCCACGAGGTCCCCGGCGCCCGAGGTGATGACCTCCTCGATATCGGCGCCTTCGGCGATTCCGCCGTTCACGATCATCGGTTTGCCGCTGGCCTCGCGGAGAACCTCGGGCATGGGCCGGTCTGAATTGGGGTCGCGGTTGTCCTTCCAGTCGAAACTCGACCAGTGCAATGCGTCTACCGGCGCGTTCGCGAGCGCCTTACCTACCTCCGCAGCGTAACCCACACCACCCGGCCAAGCCCCGCCGAAGGCGTCCACACCGTCCTGGGACAAACGCAGAATGATGAGCTTTTGGGGGCCGATCGCGTCACGGACGAGTTGGCAGGCCTCTACCGCAGCGCGGACGTTGTTCTCGGCGGATCCGCCGTATTCGTCGGTCCGATTATTCTGCGTTGGATCGATGAACTGGTAGTAGAGATAACCGTTGGCACCGTGAATCTCGACCCCGTCGAACCCTGCCTCGACACCGCGTACCGCCGCCTCGGCAAATCCTTCAGCAATCCGGCGGATTTCGGCCTTGGTTGCTTCGCGGGCCGGCGGAAAAGTCACGAGCGGCCACGGCGGTTGCAGCCCACGATTGTGCATTTCTTCGTCCGTATCGGAATAGAGCACCGCACCCGAACTGTGGGTCGCACTGGCGCTTACCGGCGACTCCCCTTCATAGAGGCAGCGCGGATCCGAGACCCGACCGCCATGCATTAGCTGAAGAATCGCAAGCGCCCCGTTGTCATGGATCGCCCGAACGCTTTTTTTCCATCCCTCGACATGTTTGGGCGTCTCGCAGCCGGGTTGGTTCAAATAGGCGACCGACCCCAATTCGTCGTTGGTGTAGGTGCCTTCGGTAATGACCATCGCGACTCCGCCGCGGGCGCGCCGCCCATAATAGGCCGCCATCTCATCGGTGGGCGTACCGTCATCCTCGGACGACTGCCGGGTGAGCGGCGCCATGGCGATACGGTTCTTCAGGGTGAAGGTCCCTAAAGTGAGAGGTGAGAAGGCTTTGGGGAACCGTTCGGACATGCGGAGACCACTTCTGTTTGGGTTGATTGGATCGACGCGCCGCGCAATTGGCGGCGGCGGTACATTAACCAGACGGTACGCCGCTGAACAGGCCGGAGCAGCCCCTGCCACCGGCCCGGCCAAAGGTCCGGACGTTCTCTTGTTTTCCCAATGTAACCGGGTAGTCTAACCGCCGTTTTTGGGTCGCCTCGGTCGGGGCGATCGCGCGTGGGAGGAGCAATCGACATGGCACGAATCGGCGTCGACGTAGGCGGCACATTTACAGACCTCGTTCTAGAGAAGGGCCCGCGGGACGTTTACGTCCACAAAGTCCCAAGCACACCGGAAGACCAGTCGATCGGGGTTGTGCGCGGGGTCCGCGAGATTTGCGAAATCGGCAACGTGCGGCCCAAGGACATCGACCTGATCGTCCATGGCACGACGGTCGCGACCAACATCACGCTTGAGCACAACGGCTCCGAAGTCGGCATGCTGACAAGCCGGGGCTTTCGCGACATTCTCCACATCGCCCGGCACAAGCGTCCACACAACTTCTCCCTCCAATTCGACGCGCCGTGGCAAAGCATGCCCTTGGTCAAACGGCGTAACCGTATCTCCATTACCGAACGTGTGATGCCCCCGACGGGCGAGATCGAAACGCCGCTCAACGAGCAAGAGGTCCGCGATGCGTGCAAATTGTTCGCCGAACGCGGGGTCGAAGCGGTCATCATTTGCTTCATGTTCTCGTTCCTCAATCCAAAGCATGAGATGGCGGCGAAGAAGATCGTTCAGCAGGAACTCCCGAACGTCTTCCTGTCCACATCCTGCGAAGTGATCGACGTGATCCGCGAATACGAGCGGTTCTCGACGACTGCCATGAACGCCTATGTCGGCCCCAAGACCTCCAGCTATATCCGCAACTTGGATCGCAAGCTGAAGAGCGAAGGCGTCTCCGCCGAGCTGCGGATCATGCAGTCCAACGGCGGTGTCGCGACCGTCGACATGGCATCCGAGCGACCGGTCACTATCTTGATGTCGGGCCCCGCCGGCGGGGTCATCGGCGGACGTTGGGCGGGCGGCCTCTCGAAAGAGAAGAACGTCATTACCGTCGATATCGGCGGCACTTCGGCCGATATCTCGACGATTCCGAACGGCGAAATCCGGATCATGAACCCGCGCGATACCTACGTCGGGGATTACCCGGTTCTGGCGCCGATGATCGATCTGGCCACCATTGGCGCAGGCGGCGGTTCTATTGCCTTCATCGACCAGGGCGGCGCGTTCCGCGTCGGCCCCAAATCCGCTGGTGCCGACCCCGGCCCGGCCTGCTACGCGCGCGGCGGCACCGAGCCTACGGTCACCGATGCTCAGGTTGCGCTGGGCCGCCTCGACGTCGACAAATTCCTTGGCGGCGACATGACGATCAAGCCGGAGCTGTCGCAAAAAGTGATTGCCGATCGGATCGCCAAACCGCTCGGGATGAGCGTCAAGGATGCCGCCCTCGGGATCATCAAGGTGATCAATTCGAACATGGCGCTGGCGATCCGCGCCAACTCCGTCGCGCGCGGGTTTGATCCTCGCGAGTTCGCCCTGATGCCGTTCGGCGGCGCGGGGCCGTTGCATGGTGTCGCCTTGGCCAAGGAAGTTTCGGCTAAGGAGGTTATCGTTCCACCCGCCCCGGGGATTAACGCGGCGATCGGCCTCCTGGAAACCGACATGCAGTACGAGTTCACCCGCTCGGCGCCGTTGATCCTGGCGACCGCGACGGCAAAAGACTACACGCGGATCAACGCAGCGCTGGAAAAACTCGAAAAGCTCTGCCGCGAACGGTTGACCGCCGACGGCATACCGAAATCGAAGCAAAAACTCCTGCGCGTCGCCGAGTGCCGCTACCACGGCCAAGGGTTCGAACTGCGGGCCGATCTGCCGTCCGGCAAACTTTCCGACAAGAACAAGAAGGTCGTGATCGACAACTTCCACAAACAGCACGATCTCGACTACGGCTATACCTTCGGGTCCGACCAGGTCGAAATCATGACCCTGCGGGTCATCGGCGTTGCTGCCGTAGAGCCCCTCACCTGGCCAAAGCTGAAGAAAGCGCCTGCCGGTGCCGCTAAGAAGAAAGCATTGCAGGCCGCTTTCATGTACTCACGAAAGACCACGTTCGACGATGGCAAAACCGTCGATACACCACGCTACGACCGCGGCAAGTTGCTGGCCGGCCATGAAATCGCCGGCCCCGCTATCCTGTTGCAGCACAACTCGACAACGCTCGTCCCGCCCGGCTACCGGGCCCGGGTGAGCGATTTTGGTAACATTCACATCAAAAGTGTCTAAAATCCCGTCAGATTAGGAGTGCCCCATGGCTCGCAAGACCACGGCGAAATCAGCGAAAACTGCTTCGGCGCGCAAGACTACGAAAACCGCTGCGAAGCGAACGACCGCAAAACGCCCGGCCAAAAGCGCGGCAAAAGGTTCGGCCAAGAGGACCCCGCCGCGGGCAGCGAAGCGGCCCGCGAAGAAAGCGTCGGCGAAGCGAAAAAAGACCGGCGTTGATCCGATTACTTTGCAGGTGATCGGCGGCGCGCTCCACACGGCGGCGCGGGAGATGGGTCACGTGCTTTATCGGATGTCCTTCTCGTCGATCATTCGCGAGTCGGAAGATCTGGGCGCCGGCCTATTCGACGCCAACTACCAGACGCTAAGCGAGTCCGATTCAACCCCGCTGCACATCGGATCGATCCCGGGCTATCTGCGCGGCATGGCCGAAACGCTGCAAGACGGAGAGTGGTACGAAGGCGACGTTGTCATCCACAACCACCCCTACTACGGCGCCTCGCATTCGCCGGATATCGCGGTCGCGATCCCGATCTTCTGGGAAGGCAAGCTGGTCGGCTTCTCGGCCAATACGGCCCACCATGTCGATATCGGCGCGGCGACACCGGGGTTGATCATCGACATCCCGGACGTGTTCGCCGAGGGCATGTTGATGGCGGGCCTAAAACTCTACCGCAAAGGGGTCCGCAACGAAGGACTGTGGCAGTTCATCCAATACAACAGCCGCACGGCCAAGATGTTGATGGACGATATCGAAGCGCAGGTCGCTTCGGCCCGGCTCGGCGTCGAGCGCTACAAAGATCTGATCCGCCAGTACGGCTACGACACGTTCAAAGCCTCGTGCGACGAGCTGATGGACTACACCGAGCGGATGATGCGCCAGGAGATCCGCAAGATCCCCAACGGCACCTACCGTGCAGAAGGCTGGATGGACGACGACGGTCGCAATCGCGGTCAAAAGCTGCCGATCAAGGTAGCCGTCACCATCAAGGACGACACCGTCTCGGTCGACTTGACCGGATCGGCAGACCAAGTGCCGACAGGGTTCAACGTCCCCTTCGACGGCTCGACCAAGGTGGCCGTCTACTGCGCGTTCCGTTCGCTCCTTCTCGATCAAGCGCTCACCGAGGTCTATATCCCCTCCAACGAGGGGTCGTTCAGACCGATCGAGGTTATTGCGCCGCTGGGATCGATCTTCAATCCGAAGTTCCCAGCAGCAGCCGAAGCGCGCTTCACCCAGTGTAACCGCGTGATCGACTGTATCCTCCGCGCCCTTGCCCCCGTCATCCCGACGAAGGTAACGGCCGGCAACTCCGCAAGCCTGTCGTTCATTTCCTACGCCGGCCTCAAGCCGTCGGGCGATTACTGGGTATTCCTCGAGGTCAACGAGGGTTCCTACGGCGCGCGCGCGACCAAGGATGGCCCAGACTCCATCGACAACCTGATGTGCAACACCCGAAACAACCCGCTCGAGGATCTCGGGATGCACTTGCCAATGGTGTGCGATCGCTACGAATTACGCGACGATGTCATGCCCGGCGCCGGAAAAATGCGCGGTGGGATCGGTGTCGTGAAATCCCAACGTGTGCTGACCGAGGGGGTCATCACCCATGAGTGCGACCGGCATACCGATGTCCCCTGGGGCGCCTTCGGCGGCCACGAAGGCGCGGTCGGTAAGGTCGTTCGCTATAACACCAAGCGGGCCGGCTCCGATGTGGAGATGCCCGCGAAGTTCTCCGGGATCGGCATCGAAGCCAACGACGTCATCTCCTTTTACGGCCCCTGCGGCGGCGGCTACGGCGACCCGCTGGACCGACCGGCAGAGCAAGTCCTGGAAGATGTCTGGGACGACTTCTGCACGATCGACCATGCGCGCAAGGCCTACGGCGTTGTGATTTCCAAGAACCTGAAACTCGACGCCAACGCGACCGAGACACTGCGCAAACAGATGCGCCGGACATCGAAAGTTGCGGCGGAATAGTTTTCATACTTCGGTGGCGGGCCCGTCCTTATTAGGGCGGGCCCCGTCTTTGAGCGATGCGTCTTTTCGCGCCTAAGCCCAAGAAAACCCTAGGGCGCCCGGCCGGCGGCAAGTCCAATGCCGCCGACGGTCCCGAGGAAAAAATGACTCCGGGTGAGTTGGTTCGCATTGGCACCAAGCTCCACGGGCGGGAATGGCACGCGGCTCTGGCCGAGGACATCGGCAGCAAGTATGCCGACGTTCATTTCTGGGCGCAGGGCGAACAAGAAATTCCACGGAATGTCGCCCGGCTGGTACGCATTCTCAACCTTCTTCCTATGGGCGAGCGCGACCGGCTCGTCAAGAAAGCCCGCTCGGCCGCGCTCTAGCCTAAAACGCGAAAAGCCCCCTCCGGGGCAGGAGAGGGCTTTTCCGGTTCAGCGCCGAACCAAACATGACTCAAAATAGCGCCAACCGTGTATCGGATCGCTCGCTGAGCGAACCGTGACGGGAGGGAGAAAAGGTCACGATCCACCTTGGGGAGGCATAGGGTCTGTGACCCTGTCGCGGTCCGCTCAAGCGATCCTGGGACCTTATGTAGCCCGCCCCTGTCGTCTGCACTATTCGGACGAATCCCTAACCATGTACGTACATATGCATGATCCCGGCGGAGGCTAGAAGGGATATAGCAGGCCGTCTATGGCCATAAAAAAAGGCCGGCGAACCGGCCTTTTTCAAGTCTTCGGTCGTTCAGCCGCCAGGGAACAAGGACAGGAGAGCCTTTGGTCCGGCATTGGCGATTGCCAAGGAGCGCGCACCCAACTCTTCCTTGACCCGCGACGCCGACAGGTTCGCGGCCTCAGAACCAAGGTCCGCATCGACGAGATTGCCAACACCTTCCCTGAGTACGTTGTCCAGGCGGGTCGTAAACTCGCTCTGATCAGCGATCCGCTGCGCCGAGCTCCCAAGATTGGCCAAGCCCGAACTGGCCTGGGCGATCGCATTGTCGACCGCCGCGAGCGCCGACGCCGCATCGCCCGATGTCGCGACCGACAGACTGTCGATCCCGAGGCCCTGGGCACTGAAGTCCTGGGCGCCGACGTTGAACGTGTCGCCGTTTTCGCTAGCCAGCACAGCGAAGTCCTGGGCGCCATTCTCGATGAGGTTGGTCCCGCCGAAGGACGAAGAGGAGGTTACCGTATTCACCTGATCGACGAGTTGCTGAACCTCAGCACCGATCGCATCGCGGCTCGCTTGGTCCAGTGCTGGATCGCTCGCCTGAACGATCTTGCCTTTGATTTCTGTCAGAAGATCGCCCACGACCTGTCCGCCAGAGATCGCCGTCCCGACCACCGATTCGGCGCTATTGAGCGTTGTCTTGACGGCGGCCGCGCCAGCGGATTGCCCTTGGAGAACCTGTGCGATCGCGAAGATCGCCGAGTTGTCTTTCGGTCCGTTGATCTTCAGTCCCGTCGAAATACGATCTTGAGTCGTATTCAGGCGGCTAAGGGTCTTGTTGAACTGCTGGATTCCCAGCGCGGAATTCGAATTGATCGGATCTACCATGTTGGCTCTCTCGTGTTCGGCTTGTCTGCCAACGACATTCTATCGCGCCAACGCATCCTGCGCCTTGCGCTCAAGCCGATACGTTCCGTCCTGACGTTTCCGGGTTTGGTTGTGCCAGGGACACTCCAAAATTGGGACTTGTACCGGCGATCGTCAAGCGAAACAAACATCGCCATTTCTCTAAAATTTTGCCTAAATTGGAATCATTGTCGCGGCCCGGCGCACCGTATAGAAACGCGCCACACAGGGAGGACTCGTCCATGCTGAAAATCTGGGGCCGCGATACTTCGTCGAACGTCCAAAAGCCCCTATGGGCCGCGGAGGAGCTTGGGCTGACCTACGAGCGGATCGATGTAGGGGGACCCTTCGGCGGACTCGACGATCCGGCGTTCACCGCGATCAATCCCAACAAGAAGATCCCCGTGATCGATCATGACGGATTCGTTCTATGGGAATCCAATGCCATTACGCGCTACCTCGCCGGCCTCGATAGCTCCGGAAAACTGTGGCCGAAAAGTGCGCATGACCGCGCCCTCGCCGATCAATGGATGGATTGGTGCAATAGCCACCTGTGGCCGGTCTTTCCGACCGTGATTATCGGCCTGCTCCGTACCCCGCCGGAGAAACGCGACAACGCCGCGATCGCGCGGGCCAACGAGATATTGGAGACAGAATGGGCGGTGCTCGATCGCCAGCTCGCGAAAACGCCCTACGTTGCCGGCGATTCGTTCAGCGCCGGCGACATACCGGCCGGTGTCTTCGCGTGGCGGCGCTACGAGCTTCCGATCCAGCGCAACGCTCTGCCCAATCTCGATGCCTGGTATGGCCGCCTGAAGGAACGGCCGGCCTACCAGAAAATCGTCATGACGCCGCTGAGCTAAGGCGATCTACAGGCCTTTCAGGGTCTGACCGTCGTCGACGGTGATCACCGAGCCGGTGACGAAATTCGACTGCGGCGAGACCAAGAGGCGAAGAGCTCCGTCGAGATCGCGGGGGTGCCCGACTCGCTTGCGCAACAGTTTGGCAATCTGTCCCTTACCGGCTTCGGAATTGAAGTGCCCGGTGTTGATCTCGGTTTCGATGTATCCCGGCGCGATCGCGTTGACCTGGATGTCGAAACGCGCCCATTCGAGCGCCATGGCGCGCGTCATCTGAACGACAGCGGCCTTCGACATGCTATAGAGCGACAGACCGGTTAGCACACTGCTCGCCAGCACCGAGGCGATATTCACGATTTTGCCGCCTTGCTCGCGCGCGATCATCGCCTGCCCCACTGACTGCGCCACCAACCACGCACCGCGTTGATTGGTTCCCATCAAACGGTCGTAGTCGTCCAGGGTGAAATCCGTGATCCGTTTTTCGATGGAAATGCCGGCGTTATTGACCAAGATGTCGACCCCGCCACCGTCGATTGCGGAGGCGATGGCAGATGCAACGCTGCCGGGATCCGCAACATCGAGTTCGATCGCCCGGGCATCGCCGTGGGCGGCCTCGATCGACGCAACCAGACTCGTCAATCGGTCGACCCGACGCGCCGCCAGCAAGACCTGCGCGCCGTCCGCCGCAAGAACCTCAGCGAAACGCGCCCCCAACCCGCTCGACGCACCGGTTACCAATGCGCGCTTGCCCTTCAAAGTCTGTGTCGTCACGGAATGCTTCTCCTTGGCGGGTTCGCGTTCTCGCGCCCGCTTCCGATTTTGATCTATACTGTCGGTATCATGAAAATAGATATCATATCAGACACCATTTGCCCCTGGTGCTTCGTCGGCAAACGCCGCTTGGAAGCGGCTTTGGCCAAACGCCCCGATCTCGATGTCGACATTGTGTGGCACCCCTATCAGCTCAATCCTTCGACACCTAAAGAAGGCGTCGACCGAAAAGACTATTTGCGCGAGAAGTTCGGCAGCGAAAGCTATCCCGAGGGGATGCTCGACGCGTTGACCCAAGCAGGCGAATCGAGCGGTCTCGACTTCAAGTTAAACACGATGAACCGCGTGCCCAACACCATCGATTCCCACAGAGTACTTCACTGGGCACGCGATACAGGCCATCAGAACGCGCTCGCCGAAATTCTCTTTCGTCGCTACTTCCTCGATAACGAAGACATCGGAGATGCCGAAACGCTGATCGCTGCGGCGGTCGAGGCCGGCATGGACGGGAATACCGTTCGCGCCCGCCTGGGCGACGATACAGATGACGAGGCGGTGCGTGCTGAAGCGCAGCATGCCTCACAGATGGGCATCACGGGCGTTCCGACGTTCATCGTCAATAATCAGTACGCCGTGCAGGGCGCCCAAACGTCCGACGTTTTTCTTCAAGTCTTCGAGAAGATCGCCGAGCTTCAGGCAGCCGGCGACGGCGCCGCGGTGGCGGCCGGCGACTGAGTCGCGATCGCCGCGAGGTTTCGGACGAGGTGGTCGACGCCTCGGATGCGCTCGCGCTCCTCGGCCCAATCCCGTCCGTACACCAAGGTGTGGTCGGGCCGTAGCTTGGCGGTTGTCGCATGGCGACCGATGAATTCGACGAGTCCTGCGGGATTGGTAAAGCGATTCTTGCGAAAGACGATGGTCGCGCCGCGGGGTCCCGCGTCGAGCTTCTCGATACCCGCAACCCGGCACGACGCCTTGACCTTGACGACATCCAGTAGATGTTCGACCTCGCTCGGGAGGTCGCCGAACCGATCGATCAGCTCGGCGCCGAACGCGTCGATCTCGCCCGCTGTTTCCAACCGACTGAGCCGACGGTAGAGCCCCAAGCGGGTATCCAAATCGTCGACGAAACGTTCCGGGATCAGGACCGATGTGCCGAGGTTGATCTGGGGCGACCAATGGGCATCGTCTTCCGCCTGATCCGTGCCATGCCGCGCGGTGGCAACGGCCTCCTCCAGCATCTCCTGGAACAGCTCGATCCCGACCTCGCGGATGTGGCCGGACTGTTCCTCCCCGAGAAGGTTGCCCGCGCCGCGAATATCGAGGTCGTGACTGGCCAAGGTGAACCCGGCGCCGAGTTGGTCGAGCGTCTGCATAACTTCAAGTCGCTTTTGAGCGTGCGCCGTCGGCACGACACCCGGAACGACCGTCAAATAGGCATAGGCCCTTGTCTTGGACCGGCCGATGCGGCCGCGGAGCTGATAGAGCTGCGCTAGACCGAACATATCGGCCCGGTGAATGACCATGGTATTGGCCGCCGGCACGTCCAGGCCGGATTCGACGATGTTGGTCGAGATCAGGACGTCAAATCCGCCCTCGTAGAAGGACCGCATGATATCGTCGAGGTCCCGCGCATTCATCTGCCCGTGGGCGACCGCAAACTTCACCTCTGGCACCTGTTCGCGCAAATAGGTTTGGGCCTCGACCAAATCCGTGATCCGAGGGCAAACGTAGAACGACTGGCCACCCCGGAAATGTTCCCGAAGCAATGCCTCGCGCACCGTGACCGGGTCGAACGGCATGATGAATGTCCGCACCGCCAGTCGATCAACCGGCGGCGTCGCGATGAGACTGAGTTCACGCAGACCCGACATCGCCATCTGGAGCGTGCGTGGAATGGGAGTCGCCGTCATGGTGAGAACGTGCACTTCGTTGCGGAGCCGCTTCAGCCGTTCCTTATGGCCAACCCCAAAGTGCTGCTCCTCGTCGACGATCAGCAAACCGAGATCGCGGAACTTCACATCCTTGGCCAAAAGGGCATGGGTCCCGATCACGATATCGACCGCACCTGCAGTGAGCCCACGCTTGGTTTCGGACGCCTGTTTCCCAGTCACCATGCGCGAAAGCTGGCCGATATTGACGGGCAGACCGGCGAACCGGGTCCGAAAGGTCTCGTAGTGCTGCCGGGCTAGGAGGGTCGTGGGTACGACGACGGCAACCTGGTGCCCCGCGAGGGCCGCCACGAAAGCCGATCGCAAGGCAACCTCGGTCTTGCCGAAGCCCACGTCACCGCATATCAACCGGTCCATCGGACGCCCCGAACCTAGGTCACCGACGACCTCGGCCACCGCAGTTTGCTGATCATCCGTCAACTCGTAGGGAAAACGCGCGCAGAACTCCTCGTACGCACCGGGCGGCGGGACGATGGGCACGCCCTTTCGCGCGACGCGTGCGGCGGCGACCTTGATCAACTCCTCCGCCATATCCTTGAGGCGCTTCTTGAGTTTCGCACGGCGCGACTGCCAACCCGTGCCCCCGAGGCGATCCAAGTTCGCACTCGATTCGGCGCCGCCATAACGCGAGAGCACCTCGATGTTTTCGACCGGGACAAAGAGCCGGGCGTTGTCTGCATAGGTCAATGCAACGCAGTCGTGCGGCGCACCCGTCACATCAAGGGTCTGCAAGCCCTCGTAGCGCCCGATACCATGGTCGACGTGCACCACGAGGTCGCCCGGTTCCAGGCTTGAAACCTCGCTGATGAAGGTTTCGGCTTTGCGCGACGACCGGCGGGCGCGCCGGGTCAGCGTATCGCCCAGGATGTCCTGCTCGGTCAGGACGGCGATATCGTCGGCGACAAACCCGTTTTCGAGGGGAAGGACGGCAAGGGCAATCGCCGTTCGCGGCAACGCCAGGACCTCGGGCCAAGAATCGACGCGCGCCGTCGCACCGGCTTCCTGCGTCGCCAAAAGGCGCTCCGTTCGATCGCGCGTACCTGCGGTATAGTTGGCAACGACCACGCGTCGCCCCTCGCCCTGCAGTTTTCGAATGTGGTTCAGGAGGGCGCCGACCAAATCAACGTCGGCCTGCGCCCGTTCCGGCGCGAAGTCCCGCCCCACGGCCCCGCCGGCCTCGACGATCCGGCGTTTCCCTGCGGGCGCGCGAAACTGGTCGAATGACAGACTTGCCCGGGCCTCCCTAAGGGCATGCCACTCGTCAGGGGTCAGATAAAGCGTGTCGGGTGGCAGCGCCCGGTACACCGTCGCGGCGTCGAGCCGTTTGGTCAGTGCCTCGCGGCGCGCGTTATAGGCGTCGTCCACCGTCTCGAAACGCGCCTTGGCCGCATCGTCGGCGAGATGGTCCAGAGCAACGGTCGCGTCCGGTAGAAAATCGAACAGGGTGGCGAGCCCTTCATGGAACAAAGGCAGCCAGTGCTCCATCCCGGCATGACGCCTCCCCTCCGACACCGCTTCGTAAAGCTGGTCGCCGTCGATAGCGTTGCCGAAACGTTGGCGGTAGGCGTTGCGAAATCGATCGATCGCGGTTTGGTCGAAGGGAAATTCACCGACGGCTTCCAGCCGCAACTCGGTCAAGCGGGTGCGCGATACTTGGGTCAGCGGATCGAAGGTCCGCACCGCCTCAAGATCGTCGCCAAAGAGGTCGAGCCGAACGGGTTCGGCGGCGCCGGGCGAAAAAACATCGATGATCCCCCCGCGCACCGCGAATTCGCCGGGCTCGCGGACCGTACCCACTCGGGCATATCCGTGGCGGACCAGATAGTCGGTGAACTCGGCAACTCGCAAGGGTTCGCCCGGTTTCACGACATAGGATGCTTGGAGAACGCTGTCGCGCGGCGGCACCCGCATCAGCGCGGCATTGACGGTAGCCACGACAATCGCGGGGGCGCCGGGCGTCGTCTTCGCCAACTGGGTCAGCCCCGTCATGCGCGCCGCGACGACTTCTTGGTTCGGCGACACCCGGTCGTAGGGAAGGCAGTCCCAGGACGGAAAGACGATGACCGGAAGGTCGGGGGCGAAAAAGCGCAGCGCATCCGCGAGGGCCGCTTGGCGGTCGCCGTCCCGGGCGACGAAGATCACCTGGGGCGCTATACCCGAACGCACCAAGTCGACAAGAACCCGCGCGTCATGTCCCGGTGGGGCACCTTCGATGACGAGCGACGACACTTTCTTTATTTCTATGTTTCTCAATAAGTTATTCATAAATTCTAAAGTCAAATATTAACTCAAGAATAGGACTGCGAACGGCCGCAGGCACAGGCGCCTGCCCCATGTACCAGGCCATCAAATCCGGTTCCGGCAGTTCGAGGACAGCTTCGAATTGGTCCAGCGCCACGGCGTCCATCGTGGCGAGGTGCCGGTCGGCGAATCGGCCGAGCAGCAGGTCGGCCTCTTGGGTACCGCGATGCCAGCTTCGGAACAAAATTCGTTTCCGGCGGGAAACCGTGGCTTCGTCGTCGTTTTGCATGCTCTCAACACAAACGGCCACGACCCGGGGCCAGAATGACACCGGGTGTGGCAAAGATCGGGGCCCTAAGCTAAGGTCACCGCTTCCCCCGAACAAGAGCCCCTGAACGGTGGCCCAGCGTCCGGAAATTCTCTTTCCCCTCTTCAAGCCGGTAACGACGCTCCCTGGTGTGGGCCCAAAGATTGGCGCCCTGATCGCCAAGGTAACCGGCGACCGGATCGTCGATCTGTGCTGGCATCTGCCGTCCGGTCTGATCGATCGGCGCTTCGCCCCCAAGGTTGCCGAGGCGCCCGAGGGATCGATCGCCACGCTCACAGTCCGCGTCGATGCCCACACGCCCGCACCGACGCGGCGATTACCCTACAAAGTGCGTTGCTCGGACGAAACCGGCTTTATCACCCTGACCTTTTTTAATGCCCGCGCGGATTACTTGAAGGCGCAGTTGCCCGAGGGTGAAACGAGGGTCGTGAGCGGGCGAATCGAACGGTACGGCGCGGAGCGCCAGATGGCGCATCCCGACTGGATCACCAAACCCGAAGAGGCCCAGGACATCATCGGCGTCGAGCCCACCTACCCGCTGACCGCAGGTCTGACGTCAAAACCCCTGTTGAAAGCCATCGCCGCGGCCCTGCGTCAAGTGACCGCGCTTCCCGAATGGCAAGACGAGGCGGCCCGCACGCGACATGCTTGGCCGACGTGGCACGAGGCATTACTCGCCGCCCACAAACCTGAGGAATTGGCCGACCTCGAGCCGAACGCATCGGCGCGCCAACGTTTGGCCTATGACGAACTGTTGGCCAACCAACTCGCCCTATCCCTGGTACGCCAACGCACCCATCGCACCCGCGGCGCACCGCTTGCCGGCACCGGCGCGCTGCAAAGGAAGGTGATCGAGAATCTGCCCTTCACCTTGACTTCGGCGCAGACCCAGGCACTGGCAGAAATCGCCGGCGACCTTGCCGCGCCCCACCGCATGTTGCGCCTCCTGCAAGGCGATGTCGGCAGCGGCAAGACCGTTGTGGCACTGCTCGCGATGCTGATCGCCGTGGAGAGCGGTTACCAAGCCGCCTTGATGGCACCCACTGAACTCTTGGCGCGCCAGCACCTGAGGGTTCTAGAGCAGCTCGCGGCGCCAGCCGGCATTTCCATTGCCCTCCTGACCGGCCGCGAGAAGGGAAAGGCGCGCGACGCCCTGCTCAGCGACCTTCAGGACGGCACGACGCATATCGCCATCGGGACTCATGCCCTTTTTCAGGAAGGCGTAGCCTTCAAGAATCTCGGACTGGCGATCATCGACGAACAGCATCGGTTCGGGGTGCACCAGCGGCTTGCCCTGACCGCCAAAACCAACGCTACTTCGGGCGAGACCAACACACTCCTGATGACGGCAACGCCGATCCCACGGACGCTAGCGCTCACGGCTTACGGCGACATGGACGTTTCACGGCTCATGGGAAAACCGCCCGGTCGCCAGCCCGTCGACACCCGGACTATTCCGCTCTCCCGACTGGCGGAAGTCAGCGAATCGCTGCGCCGTGCGATCGACGGCGGCGCGCGCATCTACTGGGTCTGCCCCCTGGTGGCGGAATCCGAACTTATCGACGTCGCCGCGGCGGAAGATCGAGCGGACGATTTGCGCCAGCGGTTCGGCGGGCGTGTGGGGCTCGCCCACGGCCAAATGAAGGGCCCCGAACGCGACAACGTCATGGCCCAATTTGCCGCGGGCGATCTGGACATTTTGGTCGCGACGACGGTGATCGAGGTCGGCGTCGACGTCCCCGAGGCGACAGTGATGGTCATCGAACACGCCGAACGATTCGGGCTGGCGCAGCTTCACCAACTGCGCGGCCGCGTCGGGCGCGGCAGCGGACGCTCGACCTGCCTGCTGCTCTACGCGCAGCCCCTTGGCGAGACTGCGCAGGCACGGCTGACAATTATGCGGGAGACCGACGACGGGTTTCGCATCGCCGAGGAAGACCTGCGCCTGCGCGGCGCCGGCGAGGTCCTGGGAACGCGTCAGAGCGGCCTCCCCGATTTCCGTCTCGCGGACATCGAGGCGCATCAAGCGCTCCTCGAAGCCGCGTCCGACGAAGCGCGACTGATCCTCGAAACGGACCCCGAGTTGAAAGGGCCGCGCGGCAAGGCGTTGCGGGTGCTGCTATACTTGTTCGAGCGTGACGCGGCGGTGCGCTATTTACGCTCCGGTTGAACGACCGTTTGCCCCTGGGGCTCCAGGAATTCCGGCTGGTCCAACCGCGAGTTTATGACCGGCGATTTTTGCGCCGATGTTTTGCGCGGATCTTTGGGTGTCACTAGGCCGCCGGAGATCACCATCTTGATGCCCTCCTCCACTGACATGTGCAGCACCACAAGATCGCGGCGCGGCACGAAGAGAAGGAACCCCGAGGTCGGGTTGGGCGTCGTTGGCAAAAACACATTCACTACGTCGTCCTCGGTGAGATTTTGGATTTCCCCCCGGGTCGAACTGGTGACGAAGCCCACCGCCCAGATGCCGCGGCGCGGATACTCCACCAGCACGACCTCGCGAAACGAGGAGGACGATTGCTGAATCACCGCGTCGAAGATTTGCTTCAACGCCCCGTAAATCGAGCGGATGACAGGCATCCGGTCGACCAACCGTTCGCTATAAGCGAGCAACGACCGGCCAAGGTAATTCCGCGTCAGAAATCCGATAATCGTCAGAAGAACCAAGACAATGACGACCCCGGAACCCGGTAAGCCATACTGGGTATAGACGTCCGTATAGCGCGCAGGAATGAATCCAGCGACCGAGTCGTCGATAAACTCGACAACCTGGACCGCTAACCAAATTGTGATCCCAATGGGGGCCGAAACGACCAACCCGGTGAGGAAATTGGCCCGGAGCCGTCGGAAGCGACCCGGCTTAGGGATATCGTGGATTAACGGCTTCGGCCCTCCGTCCGGCAGAGGGGTCTCGTTTGGCGTATCATCCATGACTACACTTCGGTGCGGGGTGAGCGTGGGCCCTTATATGGAAGTCCGCACGGTGGTTGTCCAGTTACAAGCGGCTAGTGCAGCCTTACCATCACCCGAGTGAAACAAATGAACGCCTCCGCATCACCGCGTTTGCTCTCGCTAGCAACCGTTGTCCCACCCCACCGGTTGAATCAGGACGAGGTCCTCCCGGTCGCGCAATCGCATTTCGGGCCGAACAACCCCAATTTCGAGCGACTGATGTCGGTCTATCGTAACGCCGCGGTCGAAACACGATATTCGTGCGTCCCGCTGAGTTGGTATACGTCGGATCACACCTTTCGCGAGCGCAACGAACTGTACATCGAGAACGCAACCGCGCTCCTCGTCGAGGCAGCCCGGCGCGCGATTGCGGAAGCCAGCCTGGAAATCGCCGATATCGGCGGAATCGTGACCGTTTCCAGTACCGGCGTCGCCACCCCCAGCCTCGATGCCTTGGTCATGGAACGGTTGCAGTTGCCACGCGACATTGTACGCCTTCCCATCTTCGGCCTGGGTTGCGCGGGCGGCGTCGTCGGCCTGTCGCGCGCCGCCGCGTTAGCGCGGGCCGAACCCACGCGCCGTATCTTGTTCTTGGTTGTCGAACTGTGTGGCCTTACCTTTCGCCACAACGACTTTTCGAAAAGCAACATCGTCGCAACCGCCCTCTTCGGCGACGGTGCCGCAGGTGCCGTGATCGGTTGCGAAGGCGACGGGCCGGCTATCGCGCATTGGGGCGAATACACCTGGCCCGCAACCCTTGGCATGATGGGTTGGGATGTGCGCGACGACGGTCTGGCCGTCATTTTCTCGCGCGACATTCCGACGTTCGTGCGGCGGGAAATGAGGGACGCCCTGGAGCGGTTTCTCGCGACCAACGAGATCGCAAAGGGGCAATTCGATACCTTTGTCAGCCACCCCGGCGGCGCTAAGGTTATCGACGCCCTTGAAGACATCTTTGGGCTGGCCACTGGCGCCCTCGCCGATTCGCGTACGGTCCTGCGGGACTTCGGCAACATGTCCGCGGCCACGGTTCTTTTCGTCCTGCGGGGCGCCCTCGACGCGGATCGCGCCATCGGGCGAACGCTGCTCACCACGCTGGGCCCCGGCTTTACCGCCGGTTTCCTGACGTTGAACACCTGACAATGGAATGGCTCTACCCGGTCTTGGTTTTGGTCGCCCTCCAGCGCATCGCCGAGCTTATGCTCGCTCGATACAACACTACGCGCCTGCGCGCGGCGGGTGCGATCGAACACGGCGCCGCCCACTATCCCCTATTCGTCGTTCTTCACGGCGCGTGGTTGCTCTCCCTTGCCGTTCTCGTTCCCGGCGATCAGGCACCCAACTTCATTCTCCTTACCATTTTCGCCGTTCTGCAAATTGGGCGTATCTGGGTGATTGCGTCGCTCGGGCGGTATTGGTCGACGCGAATTCTAACGATCCCCGGCGCTCCTTTGATGCGCCGTGGCCCCTACCGATTCTTGCGCCATCCGAACTATGCTATCGTCGTCGCCGAAATCGCGATACTGCCACTCGCGTTCGAAGCCTGGGCTGTCGCTACGACGTTTTCCGTTCTAAACTTGGCCCTCGTCGGTTGGCGCATACGGATTGAGGACGCCGCCCTAAATGAACGCAGAACCCTATCGAGCGATCGCAAAACGCCTTAGCGCGGCCACCTTGCTGGCGTTTTTCGGAACGGTCGTTTTCATCGCCGATTCGCGCGCGGACTACATCCAAGGCGAACAGGCCTACAGTCTGCGTCAGTTCACCCGTGCAATCGAAGAATTCAAGCCGCTGCTTGAACGCGGACATTCGGGCGCGGAAATGATGACCGGGCTAATGTACCTCCAAGGAGATGGCTACCCGCGTAACCCAGCAAAAGCTGCAGTGTGGCTTTACAAGGCGGCAACCAAAGGCGACCACAGCGCCCAACTGGTCTTCGGGTCGCAGCGCCTCTATGGGCACGGGGTCAACCGCGACCTGGTCGATGCGTTCAAGTGGCTCACCCTTGCTGCAAGCTCGGAGAACGCCGGCGTCGTGCAGCAGGCCATCGTCTTCCGCGACGCCGCACAAGCGTCCATGACGTCACAGGAGATCGAAGCCGCCAGGAAAAGCGCCGCGCGATTTCGTCCGTGGCGCGACGGGTTCGTGAACGAAGACTAGCGGGTAAAGATTTCCGGCGATCGACTCGCCCCGGCGCGCTCCCATAGCGCGAGCCAGCGTCCGCGAAACGGTTGAACATAGAGCGCGGTGCCCTCATCGATATCGTCGCGACGCCGATGTAGGTAGACCGCGACCCCGTCAGGATGGGCGTCGAACCACGCGACCACCTCGTTCCCGTCGATCACATCCAGCGGCTTCTCCAGTCGTCCCAAGTACTGGAACTGACCATGATACTTGCCGATGTGCGCGACCGGCTTCCCGGCATCGAATACCGTGCGAATCCGCTGGGCCGGTTCGCGGAGGTCATAAAGATGTACCAGGGCCGGCCCGGCGAAAATATGTACCGCGACGACTGCGACGGCGGCCTGGACCGCAAGCGTTTGCACCTGCCTGTTGACGTCCCGGCCGACCCCGCCAAACCCCAGCACGACAACGATGAGAAGCAGCGCACCTGCAATGACCGACTCCTGTCCCACCCGGATCGGCGCATCGCTCGCCAATGCGATGGCGAGATCCGGTCGGATCCCGACGACAACCATCGCACCGCCGACAAGGACAAGAAAAATCAGAGGGATAGCCAATGTCCACTTGGGCGCTTCGAACGCGCTGATCGTCGTGAGCGCACGGGCCGCTAGGAGCGCGAACGCCGGTACGGCAGGCAGGAAATAGTGCGGCTGTTTGTCGGTGAACAGCGACAGGACGACGAACGCGGCAACAAGCCATACACCGGCGAAGCGTACCCCGGGGTCGCGGCGCCAGTCGGCAGCCCATAGCCCGCGCCACAGCGTTGGCCAAAGAACCCACGGGAACAAAAGCGCGAGAAGCGCCGGCGCGTACCACCAGAACGGCCGGCCATGGGAAAACGATCCCGCGATCCGCTCGGTCGTTTGCCCCAGGAAGATGGCCCGCGCAAATGCCTCGCCGCCCGACAAGGCGGCAGGGATCGCCCAGGCAAGGGCAATCCCCGCACCAGCGATCACCGCGACGAGAAGGAGAGGATACCAATTGCGCACGCCGACCCTCACGCGCGCTTCCGCCGGCGCCCACCACACAGGTGCTAGGAGGGCCGCAGGCAGCGTGAAAACCAAGACGACAGGGCCCTTGGCGAGGACGCCCAAACCGACACCGAGCGCAAAAAGGATCCAGCCTTGGACGAACTTGCCGCGCTTCAGCGCACCGCCGTCCGCCCGCGCCGTCGCCGCCACGGCGATCCCGACCAGCGCCGTCAATACGCAAAACATGACCATCGTATCGAACATGCTGAGCGTCGTGGTCCCGAGCCAGAGCAGCGTTCCACTGAGGATCCACGGCGCGCTTAGTTGTGCGGTACGGGAACCCGGCCAAAGTAGGCGCGCCAACCGAAAGGTCATAAAGACAGAGGCAAGACCGAACGTCGGAGCAACCAACCTGGCCCATACCTCGACCGGCCCGAAGACGTACCAGCCCGCATTGATGAGCCAGAACAACAGCGGGGGTTTGTGGCTGTAGAAGGTGCCGTTCAGTTCGGGAACGAGCAGGTTCCCGCTTCGCCACATCTCCCAGGCTACGGCGAGATAACGCGTTTCGTCGAGCGGCATCAAGGGCCGCATGATCAGGCCGGTCGCTACCGTCCCCCCCCACAGAAGCGTCCAGGCCAAAAAGTGTGGCAGATTCTTATTCATACGCGACGCAATGGGCCCCCGCCCCGCGCACTACGCCCCCGGCGCCGAAGCTGCGCGCCGCTCCCGGAAAATCAAATAGAGATTACGCGAATAGATCAGCAAACCCGCCGCCTGCCCAACAATGAATACTGGGTCCTCACGGTAAATCGCATAGCTCAGAAGCGTCACCCCGCCAGCTAGACTAAAGTACCAAAAGACCACCGGCACAACGCTCCGCTTGCGCCATTCGCTCGCGATCCACTGGGCCAGGAACCGGCCGCTGAATAATGCCTGTCCGGCAAAGCCCACAATCGTCCAAAGGAGTGTTGTACTCATCGCCTAGTGACTCCTGGAATCGCGATTCTGTTCATCGGCATCTACCACTACCCGCCGCCGTTGTAACCACATTACCCCGACCAGGTCGACAAGCCCGACCGCAAGGCGCCCCCACATGCCGTAATGCGAACGGCCGCCGCCCCGCGGTCGATGTCCGACGTTTTGCGAAATGACGGTGCCGCCCAGCCAGATAAACAATGCCGGCAGAAAGCGATGAAAGTGATTGAAGTGGGGCAACGTCAGCATCGCATCACGCGGGAAAAGTTTTAGGCCGCAGCCCGTGTCCGGCGTCCGGTCCCCGAGCAACCGCGCGCGAACACCATTGGCAATGCGGGATTGGAGCCGTTTGCGCACCGTGTCGCGGCGCTTGTGACGGCGTCCGGCAACCAAAAGCGGTCGGCTTGTGTCCGCCGCGTCGCGAACGGCCAACAACTTGAGGATGTCAGCCGGGTCGTTCTGGCCGTCGCCGTCTAGGGTCGCGATCCACGGCGCTTTGGCCGCCCGCGCTCCGGTCAGGACCGCGGCGCTTTGCCCTGCCTGGCGCCGGTGCCGGATGACCCGAAGCTCGGGCGTCGTCTCCAACAATGCCGCCCAGGTCGACGGCGACGCATCGTCGCTGGCATCGTCGGCAATCACCACCTCGAACGACACGTGCCCCCGGAGGGCCGCGACGATCTCCTCCACGAGCGCACCGATATTGTCGGCTTCGTTATGAACAGGGACCACAACCGAAAGATCGCAGCCGGACGATCCGGCGGCGGCGCTAGCCTGCTCCTCAGCGGGATATGAACCGGGATCGACGGAACTCACTGCCGGTCAGTCGACCGCGTTCAGGTTTTGTGGACTGGCCACCTTTGGCATGACCATCCCCTCCGGAGAGGACAGCTCCGCAAGACGCTCGAGCCGCTCTTTGTCGCGCACGTAGAGCGCCTTGCTCTTGCGCTCGACGATCCCCGCTTGCGCCAACTGACCGAGAACCCGCGCGACGGTCTCGCGTGTCGTACTGGCGCGACTCGCGATTTCACTGTGGCTCAGCATCGGGCGAATGACCCAAAGATCGGGCACTGCGACGTCCCGGTCGGTCAAGCGAAGCAGTTCAACGTAGACCCGTTGCACTGCGCGCAGCGTACTCAGGTCCATGATTCGATCGTCGGCGACGCGGATGATCCCCGCCATGCGTTGGAGAACATGCATCGCGACGGTCGGGTGCTTCACCAACAAGCGGCTGAATACCGCTGGTGTGATCGAGGCAACGGCACAGTCGGTGATGGCTACGACATTGGCCGAGCGGCGCTGGCCGTCGACCGCCGAAAGTTCGCCGAAGTAGCTGCCGGAATTGACGGTTGCCAATGCGATCTCCCGCCCCGAGGTGGAGAAGTTGACGATCCGCACAGACCCGCTCACCACGAAATAGACATCGCGGTTGTCGCTGTCCCGCTCGACGATTTGCCCGCCGGCTGGATAGGTGTTCCATTTGCAACGGCTCTCCAGAGCCGTCACTTCCTCGGGCGGAAGATTCACAAACAATTGAATGCCGCGAAGGGTTTTGTCAGAAGACGTCGACATGTGGATGCATCAATCGGTGATTGGCAGCCCTAAATTGGGGTCTCGGTGCCCAAGGCACCAGCCTTTTCCTAACACGGCCCGTCATGCGCCGCATGGCCAAATCGCAATAGGGGAGCCAAAAATGCCTAAAGCTCTATGGAACGGTGCTGTGATCGCCGACAGCGACACCGTCGAGGAAGTCGAAGGAAACATATATTTTCCGCTGTCGAGCGTCCGGCCAGAGTTTCTGAAAGACAGTGCCAAAACGTCAGTTTGCCCGTGGAAAGGAACCGCCAATTACTTTTCCCTGGTCGTGGAAGGCGCCGAGAACACCGACGCCGCCTGGACCTATCGGGCGCCTAAGGGCGCAGCCGGCAAGATCAAGGATCATGTCGCGTTTTGGCGCGGCGTCGCCGTCGAACGTTAGCTATACGGCAGGCAGCGACGCCAACGACAATCGGCCAGGGAACGAAACCGCACTATCCCCAGACGCGACCGGGCGCTAAATTCCAACGTCCGTCATGATCGGTTCGGAGCACGAAAGCGATCGCCAATCTAGGTATTTTCCCTCTGTCCAGCCGCCAGCGCGCCGCGCTGCGGCAGGTTGTTTTCGGACTGACAGCCTCCTTGACTGCCTTTGCGGCAACCACGGCGATAGCGTTCCCGAGCGCCCCTTCCCTGCCCGGCCACCTTGTGGTCCGCGCAGCGGTGGAGGATCGCCCTAGCCCTGGACCTGACTTTCTCACCGATTTCGTCCGGCAGTCGGCGTTGATCTCACGCATACAGGATGTCCTTGCCGATTTAGGGATCTACGCCGGCCCCGCCGACGGCGAAATGACGCCGGCGACGGAGCGGTCGATCCGCATCTACCAATCGCAGGTCAACCTTGCAGTTACAGGTCGCGCAACCCGTGACCTCCTCGACCACTTGGAGACCGTCGGCCGCGCCAACAAACTCGTGGGGCGCCTTGCCGAGACCCGCGACCGAAATCAAGAAACCGCGCGCCAAGTTCTTCTCACTAGCCAGATCGCAGATCGATTACGCAGCGACGGCGATTCGCAATCCGCCAACCCTTTGCGCGATCCGTCCGCCTGTTTCGCCAAGCCGACACCCGACTGCTTGCTCGATGAGAGTTTTGAAAGCGCCAAAGCGGTGGCCGACACCAAGTTCCGCGATTGGGCACTCGGCGATGTCGCCGTGGCGCGGGCAGCGACCGGATCGACCGATGCCGTCTATCGAACGATACGGCTTATCGAGGACCCCAGACTGGTCGTCGCATCATTGCGCGACGCCGCCGTCGAATGGGCAAGGCTAGGCAAGACTGCCGAGGCACGTGAAGCTATCAGTGGGATGCCGGATCCGATGCATGCCGCCGCGATCCTCGCGGCAATAGCGGTCGCCCAAACCGCACACGGCGACAGCGAAGGGATCGGGATGACGCTGGGCGAATTGCTCATCGTCGCCAACGCTGGAAAGAAACCGGTCGAAACCGTCGTTCTTCTTGCAGGCCTCGCCTTCGATCTTCACAAGAACGGTGCCGAGGTTGCAGGCGACGACGTTCTCCGGGTCGCCGTGGACACGACCCACGATGCGGCATTGGAACCGCGCGACCGCGATCGCGCCATCGGCGAAGTCGCGGCTGTATACGCTAAACTCGGCCAGACCGAAACCGCGCGCACGCTGATGAGCGGGATCGCCGATCCAACCTTGCGCCGCCCGGCTTTGATGGCGCTCGCCGAAAGAAGCATGGAAGTCGGCGAAGCCCCCGCTACACTTCAAGACGCGACAGACGTTGAGGACTCGCGCTACCGGGTCGTGGCGTTGAGCTACGTTGCGATCGCCCAGGTCCGGGCAGGCGACCTGAACGCGGCGCGCCAAAGCGTTGACAAGGCACGCACAGATATCGACTTGATCGACCCGCGCTTCACCTACGCGAGAGCCTTCGCGGTCAGCCGCGTCGCGACCGCCCTCGCAGAAATGCGCGGATACCAGGACGCCGCCTCGGCCGCGGACGAAATTGAAGACGACAGCCTTCGGGCCCAGACCCTTTGGCATCTGGCATCGGTTCAGGCTCGCGACGGCAACGCGGCGTCATCCGAGACACGAAAGCTGGCCCGGCGGGCTATCGACGATATTACCAGCGACATCGATCGCTCTTGGACGCTATCGCGCCTAGCGCTGAACAGCGCGAGCCGCGGCGAGGATGAACTTGCAACGGCAACGTTCGGTGCGGCGCTCGCGGTTGCCCAGGAAATCGGCAACAGTTTTGCGCGGGCTACTGCCCTCGCCAATCTCGCCAAAACGCTTGTCCAACTGGAAGCCTCCGGCCCTTAGGCCGCAGTCTGGCTTTTCTCTTCGAAGGCCTGGGCGATGTCCTGCGCCGTCGCCTTGAGTTCGCCGAGATACTTGTCGACAGCGGTCGATACCGACATTGCCGAATCGATATAACGCAGACTGATCGCGGCCACGACACGGCCATGCGGCAGGACCGGGACCGCCACCGCGCTATCGTTGAGGTGAGGTCGGGTTGTCGTGGCATACCCCTTCTCTTGGACCTCTCCGAGGATCTTCCGCATCAGGCGGGGGTTACGGGCCATCATATCCGACGGGTGGGTATCCGAACGGGAGAGCACATCGAGCATCGTTTCCCGCTGCTCCTCGGGACAAAACGCGAGGTAGGCTTGGCCGGCCGAACTGGCCAGGATGGGAAAACGGAAACCGCCGCTGATCCGGCGCAGCGCCAGCGGCGAGTTCTTGTCGGTCGTTTCGCGCACCAGCATGGTGGTGCCATGAATCGTGGCGATCGCAATCGGCCACACGACTTTCTTGCAGAGCGCTTCGATCCTGGGCTTGGCGATCTCCGAAACCCACGATTCGTCGCTGAAGCCGTCGCTCAGCCCGCGGACCATGATCGTCAGCCGGTAGCGCGCGTCGGCCGAATCGCGAAAAACGTATCCAGCCTCCCGCAGAGTTTCGAGCATGCGGTAAACCGTGCCCCGCGACAGGTCGGTTTCCTCCGCGACCTCGGTCACCGTGGCGCCGTTTCGGCGGTTGAGCGCCTGGAGGATATCCAGCCCCCTGACGAGCGATCGAACTGGTCGAAACTGTGTCATTTTTGTATCTTGGTGGCGGTCCTGGACATCGGCGCACGGTGTACGCAGATTGAACAAACCATACGTTCACGATGCGGGCAAGAGCCCGACGGATGTTCAGGTCCGGGCCTGGCGACAGATTGGGCTTGATCCGTCTGTACCAGGCATGTCACTCGAAGGGTAGTGCGGCGTAGCAGGCAATGTCAGTGAACGCAGACGACACAAAGAATTCGAAGCCTGCGGTCCCTGCACGCGAGCTCCCAGGCGAAGGCGACCCGACCGGTCGCCGGTTCCGCAATATGCTGGGCCAGTTCGCCACGGGGGTCGCCGTGATCACGACCTGTGCGGAGGACGGCACCCTAGTGGGGGTTACCTGCAACTCCTACACATCGGTTTCGCTCGAACCGCCGCTAATCCTTTGGAGCATCGCCAACGCCTCGGCGAGCGGGCCCGCGTTTACCAAAGGCCGCGCCTTTGCCGTGAACATCCTTGCCGCAGCCCAAGAGGACCTGGCGCTACGCTTCGCCAAAAGCGGCGAGGAGAAGTTTGTAGGTACGACCTGGGAACCGGGACTCGATGGTGCCCCGCTTCTTGAGGGGTGCGTCGCCTACATGGAATGCCGGGTCGAGGAACGTTATCCCGGTGGGGATCACGCCATCATTCTCGGCGCCGTTGAGCGTTATGTGAACCTCGAACGCGAACCGTTGCTATTTCATTCCGGGGAATTTCGCCGCCTCACCCGCCCGTGAACCGCGCGTCGCCGCCGCGCTGCACACCCTGAATCCGTCCAGTGTCATAGTCGAATACCGCCGTGCGCCTGCGCCCCAAAAAGGTTGCAAATAAAGTCCCGAGCAAACCCATACCGAGCCGTACTATTCGCTGTCGAATGCTTCGTCGCGGCCAAGACGACCGCCACACCGACTGTGGGATTCTAGGAAATTGGAGCCGTTATCCCACGTTTACTTGCCGAAAACTAAATCTAGTGGACAAGACACTACATCTATGCACAATCTCCGACCTGAGAACCTTTGCAGTCGTGTAGCAATCCTATAAGGGGGAAACATGCCTGATATTTTTGACAGAGTTCGGACCTGGATAGGCCAGATCGTCAGCGTAGTACTCGTACTTATTCCGCTCGCTTTGGCCGCTCAGATCTTGGTGGGTGGCAACAACGTGCCCTTCCTGGGGGACGGCGGCGTTGCCCAAAATCTGATGGACCTTATCGGCACACTCGGCAACAACGGTCTCGTTGGCTTGATCGCCTTGGGGATCATCCTCTACCTATTCCGCGGCATGTCGAAATAGCCGTAGTTTAGTTCCTGGGAAAGCCCGGATCTGGTCGTCAGGTCCGGGCTTTTCTTTGCCCCGGGCACCATGACAGACAGTTTCTGGATCATGCTCGGCGCTATCCCCCTTGGGATCGCCCTTCTCAGCATCGGTTTACTGCGATTCGCCGCCGGCAAGGACCTCGGCGGTCGGATTGCGAGCACCGGCACAGGTATCGGCCTTCTCGCAGCCTACGCCCTTGTGCGCCCGAGCGCGCCGCTTTTCGAAGACCGAGTAGCGCTCCTCCTCGTCGTCTTCCTTATGGCCGGCGTGCTCGGCGATCTTCTTTTCGGCAAGATCAAGATTCTCGTCCAGACGATGACCATCGTGTCGCCGTTGCTGGCCCTTGCCTGGCTCGCCAGCGGCGTCCTGGAGAGCGCTTCGACCGGGACCATGGTCGCGTTCGGCCTTTCATTTGCCGCCATCGCCGGCATCGGCTTCAGCCTTTCTAGCGCCGATCCAGCGCGCACCGGCACGACCATTCTCGTTGCGATGGCCGGGCTCGGGATCGGATTGGTATTGCTTTTGGGGGGCGATCGCGTGACCGCCAATATCGCGTTGGGTGCTGCGGCGGTTGCCCTTGGGTTCTTCCTATGGAATTGGCCGGTGCCGCGATTTCTTGCCGGCGCAGGCCTGCTCGTCGGAGTTGCCGGTCCCCTCCTTGCACTTGCCGCCGCTGCTGCCATCGATGGAAGCGCCAACCGACTTGGCCTAGCGCTCGTCGCCTTGGTGTTCTTCGCCGACAAAATGTTTCGATTGCCGGCGACGGGTGGGAGGATCGGTCGCGCCACCGAACCGCTTTTACTCGCCGCCGTCAGTGCAATTGTTGTCCTGGCGGCTATCGCTGCCACGACATTCATTGCCCTCTAGCTAGGGCCTGAAAATCAATATTTTGTAGTAAATTCGGGTAGATATACCTCTAATTTGAGGTAATAAATCACATCTTGCCCCGGCGCCAACACGGTGCGATAAGACGGTGGGGCGCTATTGTTCTGGGGGAATTTGTGGGCCGACGTGTCGGTTTTTTTGGTGTGTTGGTTGCGGCGGCACTGGTCACAGGCGCGACGCTTAATACCGCCCACGCCGACATCGACGTAGGCGCAACCAACGACAGCGCTGTCCAAACCCGAAAACTGCAGACCGAATTGATGGTCTCCGCGCTCTATTGCGGGCAACAGGCCCGCTACAACGCATTCGTCCGCAGGTTCGAAGCCGAACTGGTCGTATCGGGGCAAAAACTTAAAGCTCTTTTTGTTTCGCAGCACGGTACCCGACAGGGGTTGCCGAAGCTCGACACATACCTGACGCGACTCGCAAACGAAGAGTCCCAGCGACGTCTGACGCTAGGAACACGCTACTGCGAAGACGCCAAGGCGCTCTTTACCGAAGTTTTGACGCTGAAACAGGCCGAACTTGTCGCCTTTGCCGCAAGCCGCGCATCGACGCCGCTTCCCTTCGGCCGCGTCACGCTTCTTCAAAACCGTCTCAATTAATTCAGAATAATCTGAACGCGGCGATTGCGTGGCTCACGCACGCCGTCGGGCGTGGGCACAAGCGGTTCGCTTTCACCGCGCGCGAAGATCTCAACCTCACTCGCCGCGATGCCCTGTCGCACAAGCGCCGCACGAACCGCTTCAGCCCGCCGTAGAGAGAGGCCGAGGTTGTAGGCATCCGGCCCCGATCGATCGGCATGCCCTGTGGTTGCAATCCGGGCCGAGCCAACCTTCTTGGCGTTGTCCGCCGCAGCGCGGATGATTTGATCGGCCTCGGCGGTGATGTCCGCACGGTCCCAATCGAAGAAAACGAGATACTCACGCGGTATTTCTGCAAGCTGCTCTTTCGGAGCGACGGCGGGTGCGGGCGCCGGTGGCGCCGCTTCCGCTTTAGGCGCAGGTGGCGGCGGCGGAGGGGGTGGCGGCGGTGGCGCTGCCGCTACCTGGGCCATCTTTGGCGCCGGAAACTTCCAACGCAGTCCGACCATCACCCGACGGTCCTCGTAATTGGGTGAAACGGCGGCGCCGGCCCGGGTCGTAAGATCGAGGCGCTGGCTGCCGCGGAAACGCAGATCGCCGAAGGCCGAAAGCTGTTCGTTAATCGCGTAGGAAGCGCCCGCAATGGCTTGGATGTAGGGGGCGGTGCTGCTGTCGTCCAAAACCGACGCGCCGACCGGGGAAACCGTATCCAAATTGACCCGGATCATGCCGGCGCCGAGCCCGACATAGGGGGTCAGCTTCATCGCCGGGAGATGGAAATCGGCAATCATGTTGCCGCCGAACGACAGCCCGGTCACGTCCCCATTGCCCGCCACCCCCGACACGGTATCGACATCGTGCCGGCTGTAGGCGAACTCAAGCTCACCCCGCAACCAATCGCTGAAGTATCTGCCGACGGCAGCGGCGATGCTGCCCTCGGTATCGGTGTCGATTCGGGCCAGAAACGTATTGGAATCGGCGGTGACGTCCCGCAACGCGGAAAGACCGGCGGCGCCCGCGACATAGACCTCGCCCTGTTCGGCACTTGCAGTTGTCGCTGTGGTCAACAGCAATGCCCCGGCGAGGGCAACACGAATTCCGCGCATCAACAGTATCCCTGTGAAGGTGGGCTGCCCGACGGCAGCACTTCACGCGATACTAAAACGCGCGCTCCGAATCCGCAAAACCAATCGCTGTTGCGTGCCGGGGTTAGCTCGTTTTGTTAGCCCGCTTGTAGGCTTTGACCGCCGCGTCGAGGGATCGGCGCTCGGCGCAAAAGGCACAAAGCGTCTTCAGCGACGCCAGCAGCGCATCGGCTTTCTCAAGCTGATCCGTCTCCAGGTAGGAGATCCCGAGATACTCGTGCGCGCCCTTATGCTTGGGATCGATCTGGAGAGCCCGCTGATAATGGGTAAACGCCATGTCGTAGTTCTTGAGCATTCGGTAGGAGAGACCGGTCAGGTTCTCCGCGTCGGCATTTTGCGGCTCGGCCTGCCGAACGTCGGCGAGGAGCGTGAGCGCTTTCTGATAATCCTTCAGGTCGATGGCTTCGACCGCGCCGGCCCAGTTCGGGTGAGCGCTTTGCTTGGCCCCACTGCTGTCCATGGCTGCCGCGCCGGACACACCGAATATGACTGCAAGGGCCAGGGCTGCGGCGAATGCTGAAAGAGCTTTCATTTCTACGTCCTTACCAGTTCACGCTATATCGATGTTAACGCCGTTCGCGCCCGGAATCTTCCATTGGACGCCAAAGTGCGTCCGGTCTGTGTAATACACCAGGCAGCCCTAGCCGGTTTCAATATCTCGCGATTCGGCCCTAGATCACGCCCCGTTCACGCAATTCTGAGATTTCCGTCTCTTTCAGCCCGAGAAGTTGCTGAAAGACATCTTCGGTGTCCTGTCCCAACGAGGGGCCCAAATGATCGATCCCGCCCGGCGTCGCGGTCAACCGGGGAACGACATTGGGCACGCGGACCCGCCCAATCCTCGGATCCTCGATTTCGCGGATGTTCCCGCGGGCCGCGTAATGGGGATCTTCGAAGATTTCGTCGATCGCGTAGACCGGACCGCAGGGTACCTCGCCCTTACCGCACAGGTCGATCACCTCGTTGCGATCGTGCTGGAGCGTCCAATCGGTGACGAACTGATCGACCTCGGCGCGCGCAGCCTCGCGTTTAGCCAACGTTCCGTAAATCCCCTCGCCCGTTACGTCCGGTCGGTCCATTACCGTCGCGAGCCTGGCAAAAATCTTGTCGTTGGTGCAAGCAATGGCGACCCAGCGGTTGTCCTTGGTCGGGTAATGGCTGTGCGGGACGACATTGACCGTTCCCGGCCCCATGCGTTGGCGCACAAAACCGAATTGATCGAACGCGGGGGCAAGTTCGTCGAGGATGCGAAAGATTGGCTCGTAAAGTCCAATGTCGACGACCTGACCCTCACCGGTTTGTTCCAGCGCCCGAAGCGCGAACATCGCCCCCAGGGCGCCGTAAATTCCTGCCAAATAGTCCGGCAAGGTGGCCGAACCTGGTGTTACGGGGGGACGATCCGGATACCCGGCCAAAAAGGAAATCCCGCCAAAGGCGTTCGCGATTCTGCCGAAACCGGGCTTTGGACTGTTCGGTCCGGTTTGCCCATAGGCGGAGATCCGCACCATCACCAAACGCGGATTGCGGGCCTTGAGAACATCCCAACCGAGGCCCCACTTCTCTAGGGTCCCAGGCTGGAAATTCTCAATCAGAACGTCCGACTTCTCGACGAGCTGCTTGAGGAGTTCCGCGCCCTCGGGTTTGCGCAGATCGAGCGTGACGGATTTCTTGTTGCGGCCTTCGCTGAGCCACACCAGCGTCTCGCCGCACTCGGTCTTCGACCCGAACTTTCGCACCGGGTCGCCGCTGCCGGGAAGTTCAACCTTAATGACTTCGGCACCGAATTCCGCGAGCTGGGTGGCGCAAAAAGGTCCTGCAATGAACGTCGCGCAGTCGATGACCCGCAGGCCCTCTAGCGGTTTGTGTGTTTGTGCCGTCTCAGTCATCGAGGTTCCCTCAGTCGGATCGGTTCAGATGTTCGGACATTCATAGGGGCCGGTTGCCGTCCGTCAAGCGTTCCGCTTGTTACCTCTCGGCGGTCTGGTCGCCGTCCTTTGGAAAGAGAACGGGGGTCAAGAACCGGGCGACGTCCCGGTTCGATTGGGCCCGGACCTCATCGTCGCGTCCAATGAGATACCCTTCGCGCCCAACGCAAAGCGCCAGAGCCGTAATGCGTAACCATCGGTTGGACATCATCAGTCCGGTGCGGAGGTCTTGGACTCCGCCGCTGCGTTCAACGCGGAACCGGCACGGGGCGAGGTTGCGACCGATCATGCGCGAGCCGGGAAACGCGCCATCCCATTGGTGATGAGCGTCCGGGTACGTCACGCGCTGGACCCTCGCCCCGCCGGCCTCCAGATCGGCATCGACTTCGGCACACCGAGTTGGATCGACGATCGCGTCCCGACCTCCATCCACAAACAGAATAGGTGCTCCGGTCGCCCGCGCATCGGCGAAGCGCGCAATACACGGGGCGTAGAACGCCACATGCGCGGCAAACCGGTTGCCCTCGGGGGCGTAGCGCTCGCTCACCTGGGCGTGGGCGGCATAGGTCGTCGCCATGCCGCCGTAGGAGAATCCGACGAGCGCAATTCTATTGCCGTCGATATCGCCACGGTTGGCCAAATACCTCAGGCCCGCGAACGCATCGGCGAGCATCATGGCCTCGGTGACATCGATCAGGCGGCGGGCGAAGCCCCTTCCCCGGCCCCCGCGCGCGCCAAACACATCGACCACCAATGCCGCCACGCCCATCGCCGCATATTGCCGGCCATAGGTCATCTCGCGCGCTGCAAGGACCCCGCCGGCACCGTGGAGAAGAATAACGGCCGGTACCGGCACGCTGAGGTCGTCGGGAAGAAACAACGTGGCTTTTGCGGTCGTCCCCGGCGTGTCCGCGGTACCAACTTGGCGCAAACCGAACGGACTCGCGGTCTCGAACGAAACGGCTTGACCGGGAGCAAGCGCATCGGGTTGCGGCCAGATCGTCGGTATTTCCGCCTGGGCGGACGAGGCCGACACGGCGACGGCGCAGAGCACACCGCAGATCAACACCTTCTGGAGAAAATTTCGCAACCCGCCGCCTCCACAGGAATGGTAGAGAACAACCGTACTTTGGGAGGACGGGCGTGGCGAGGAACGATGGATGAATACGACTATCTTGTGATCGGCGGCGGAATCGCCGGATGCTCGGTCGCCTACTTTTTATCTGAACACGCGCGTGTCGCCGTCCTTGAGCGCGAATCTCAACCGGGCTACCACACGACCGGTCGCTCCGCCGCGTCCTACACGACCGTCTACGGCAATGTGCCTATTCGCGCGCTAACCCTCGCAAGCAGACGTTTCTACGATCATCCGCCGCGCGGGTTCACCGCCGCACCCCTTCTCACCCCGCTCGGCGCGCTTTTCTTCGCCGATCAAGATGGATTACCGGCGCTAGAGGCGTTGCTCGACAGCGTCAACGACCCCGCTCGCTTGGTCCGCCTCAGCGGCAATGAAGCTCGCGCGATCGTTCCTGTACTAGGCAATCAAGTAGTCGCCGCGGCCCATGAACATGTTGCCAGGGGGATCGACGTTCACACGCTTCACCAGGGGTTCATCCGGGGTCTTCGCGAAAACGACGGACACCTTCAAACCAGCGCCGAGGTCCGTGGCCTCACCCGCGCGAACGGCTACTGGGAAGTCGAAACGGGCGACAAAACCTACAAAGCGCCGGTCGTGATCAATGCCGCCGGCGCATGGGGCGATGTCGTCGCTGGCCTCGCTGGGATCGAGCCGCTCGGCCTACAACCGAAGCGCCGCACCGCGCTAACCTTTCGTCCAGATGCCGATCTGAATTTTGCCCATTGGCCGTTCGCGGTTGAGATCGGCGAATCTTTCTACTTCAAACCCGAGTCCGGTCTATTGCTGCTGTCCCCAGCCGACGAAACGCCAGCGCCACCCGGCGATGCCCAACCCGAAGAAATCGACATCGCGGTCGCGATCGACCGGCTTCAGTCGGCAACCACGTTGCGCGTCGATCGCGTTGCCCATAAGTGGGCCGGCCTCAGAACCTTTGCCGCCGACCGGACGCCCGTCGCCGGTTTCGATCGGCAAGAACAGGGGTTCTTTTGGCTGGTCGGGCAAGGCGGCTACGGCATTCAAACGGCGCCCGGCCTCGGCCAAGTTGCGGCAGCACTTGCAATGGAAAAGGACATCCCGTCCGCGATGGCCGATCAGGGCGTACGTGCCGCCGATCTAGCCCCGGCGCGCCTGCGTCAACGCTAGACGGTTGGGAGTGTGTAGTCGGCAAAACGCCGGCGCAGCTCGGTCTTGAGCAACTTGCCCGTTGCGGTGTGGGGCAGTTCGTCGACGAACACGACATCGTCCGGCAGCCACCACTTGGCGACCTTGCCGTCGAAGACCGCCATGATGTCTTCTTTGCTCGGCGACGCTCCCTTCGCCGGGACGACGACCAACAACGGGCGCTCGTCCCATTTCGGGTGCGACACGCCGATAACGCAGGCTTCGGCGACGGCGGGATGCCCTACGGCGATGTTTTCAAGCTCTATGGAACTGATCCATTCGCCGCCCGACTTGATGACGTCTTTGGTGCGATCGACGATTTGGATATAGCCGTCGGGATCGATGGTGCAGACGTCGCCGGTCGAGAACCACCCATCCGCGTCGAACGCAGGATCGCCCTCCCGTTCGAAGTAGCGTTGCGCAATCCAAGGACCGCGAACCTTTAACGCGCCGAAGGCTTTGCCGTCACGGGGAAGTTCCCGCCCGGAATCGTCGACGATCTTCAAATCGACACCGAAGATCGCGCGCCCCTGCTTGACCTTCAAGTCGAATTTCGCCTCGCCCTCCAGGTTCTCAAACGCGGGTTTGGGGGTGTTGACGACACCGACGGGATTCATTTCGGTCATCCCCCAGGCATGGAGCAAGCGAACGTCGTGGACATCCTCGAACTCTTGAATCATCGCGCGGGGGGCGGCCGATCCGCCGCAGACCACCCGCTCCAGGTGCGGCAATTTTTTACCGGTCTCGCGCAGGTATTGGAGCAGCAGAAGCCATACCGTCGGAACCCCAGCACTGAGCGTGACAGCTTCGGCGTCCATCAACGCGTAGACGCTTGCACCGTCGAGCGCCGCCCCTGGGAATACCAGCTTTGCACCGGTCATCGCCGCGCAATAGGGGATGCCCCAGGCATTGACATGAAACATCGGCACGACCAGGAGAATCGAATCGCGGGCGCGGACCCCCAGCACGTCGCCCATACAACTCGCGAACGAGTGCAACATCGTCGACCGGTGGCTATACAGCACGCCTTTCGGATCGCCCGTCGTGCCTGACGTATAGCAAAGCGCGGCCGCAGCATTCTCGTCGAAGATCGGCCACTCGAAGACATCAGACTCCGGCGCGATCAGATCCTCGTAGCACAGTGCATTCGGCAACGAGGTTGCGGGCATGTGCGCACGGTCGCACATCACGACGAACGCCCGCACGTTTGGCATTTGTGGCGCTAGTTGCTCGGCCAGAGCGACGAACGGCAGGTCGACGAAAAGGATGCCGTCCTTCGCGTGGTTGGCAATGTAGACTATCTGATCGGGAAACAGGCGTGGGTTGATTGTGTGACAGACGCCGCCCATCCCAGAGACGGCGAAGTAGATTTCGAAATGCCGATAGGTATTCCACGCGAGGGTACCGACGCGCTCGCCCTCCTGCACATTCAGCTTCTTCAAAGCGTTCGCGAGTTGCTTCGAGCGCCGCGCCGCCGCGGCATAGGTATAGCGATGGATTGCACCTTCGGCGGTGCGCGACACAATTTCCCGTTCGCCGTGATAGGTCGCGGCGAATTCGATGAGCGATGACACCAGCAAGGGCCGGTTCATCATGTCGCCGTGCAGCATGGCGCCTCCAGAAATCGAAGTATCGGAGGCGGTATTATGGACGCCAAATGTGCATCCCGCTCCATCGTTTTGGGGTAGAATGGCCATCATGCGTAAAACACTCCTCATGCCCCTGGTCGTGGCCTGCCTGTTCTGGGCCGCCTCTCCGAGCGCCTTGGCCGGGCCCGCCCACGACTTCTCGTTCCGCGCCATCGACGGCGGCGACCTGCCGTTGTCCGCCTATCGCGGGAAAGCCGTTTTGGTCGTCAACACCGCATCGTTCTGTGGGTACACCGGTCAGTACGCCGACCTCCAAGCGGTGTGGTCGAAATACCGCGACCGGGGATTGGTTGTTGTCGGTGTGCCTTCCAACGACTTCGGTCGCCAGGAACCGGGCACCGCCGAGGAAATTCAGAAGTTCTGCCAAGTCAATTTCTCGGTCGACTTCCCAATGGCGGACAAGGAAGTCGTCAAGGGGGAGAGCGCCCACCCCTTCTACGTTTGGGCGCGCGAAACGCTTGGCGTCGGCGCGGCGCCAAAGTGGAATTTCCACAAGTACCTCGTCGATCCGGACGGCAACCTCGTCGCCTGGTTTCCAACCTCGGTTCGCCCCAACGCCGCCCGGGTGACGGATGTCCTCGACACGATGCTCGCGCCCAAATCCTGACCTGCCGTTGCTCCCCACGGCATGCTAGAGTGATGAACACTCAAGAACGTCAGCAAGGTAGTTGCGCGCATGCAGGTCATCTTCGTTCAAGTCAAATGCGATCCGGGCAAGGCTTACGATGTCGCATCGAAGATCATGGACGACGTCGAGGAAGTCGGTGAGCTCTACTCCACCTCGGGGAAATACGACCTTCTGGTCAAATTTCACTTGGAGGAAGGCACCGACATCGGCCACTTCGTCACCGAACGCGTTCAGAAAGTGGCCGGAATCAAGGACACCTTCACGACGATGACGTTCAAGGCGTTTTAGGGCCCCCCTGGGCCGCCATCAGCGCGAGAAGTTCCTCGACGGGACGGATATCGGCAAAGACCTGGGCGACGGTGCGCAAGCCGGCAAGGTGATCGTCTTCAGTGCGCGCCGCCGCCGCATCGTGCGGCATGAAGACCTTGAAATCCAACATCATCGCATCGCGCGCCGTGGACTCGACGCACATGTTCGTTTGTACGCCCGTTACAATCACGGTGTCGATGCCGCGTTCGCGCAAGACCCATTCCAGGTTGGACGACGTCCGGATCATCGCGCTGTAGCGCCTTTTCTCGATCCGTAGGTCGGCCTCGTGCACATCGAGGTCGGGCTCCAAATTGCGAAACTGACTGCCCATTTGGATCGCCGCAAGCGCTCCCTCGCGCTGCGCATCGGAAACGAAGTTATCGAGGTAGGTTGCCCAGTATTCGGGCGTTCCCGGCGGACCGGTCACATGCTGAACCCAGACGACCAAGCCTTGGTGCCGCACCGCCGCGGCCATGCGGTTGATCGGGTCGATAACCGTGCGGGCCTGGGGGAAGTACCACGGCCCTGCCGGATCGGTCCACGCCCGCTGCATATCGATGGCAAGCAACGCGGTCTTTGACACATCGATGGAATCGAAGACCGCAAGATCGTCGCGACGCCCTGACAGAACCCGCCGGAGATCGTCCGGAATTCCCGAACTCATCGTTTCTCCCTCCGGCGAAGCGCCAAGGTAGCGGATGCATCGAGTTCGCCCTGTTCGCTCACGACCACGCCGTAGGACGCGCGCGCAGCCTCGACGCTGACCAAACCAGCCCGCACTTCCTCGGCGACGTCAGCGGCCTCCCGGGCAAACGGATCCCCGAACCCACCCCCGCCCGGCAGGTTTGCATACAGCCTTTGGCCCGGCGGTATGGTGTGGACCGCCTTGGTGCGGAAACTTGCGCCACCGACCAGGCCGAAGGCCCCGGGCGACCCGTTGTGACCCCCGTGGCGTCCGCGGGCCGGGTTCTGGAGCCGGTCGAAGGTGGCCGCCGACACCGTGAACGGCAGCCCGGATCGCGATTCGACCTCGACCACTTGGGCGAATCCGCCGCGATGCCGACCGGGGCCTGCGGAGTCCGGCAGCAGCTCGCGGCGCCGAAACACCAGCGGCGACCCGGCTTCGGTGACCTCCACCGGGATCGCCCCAACCCCTGACGGAAAAGCGGTCGAGTTAAGACCGGACTTGGTCGGGCGTCCACCAACCCCGCCGACGCTGACGCTCATCGTATTGAACCTGCCCTCGGCATTGCCGATACGGGTGCCCCCCGAGGCGGCGAGAACCCAAATCGACCCTGCGCTCTCGGCCTGCACCCCGCCGTCGATCGCCTGATCGAGGCATCCAAAAACAATGTCCGGCAACATCTGCCCGACGACATGACGTGCGGTAACCGGCGACGGGCGCTGCGGATTGACGATGGAGCCCGGCTCCGCTTCGACGATCATCGGTTCCAGCGATCCGGCGTTATTGGGAATCTCGGGACCGATGATGCACTTGAGGCCAAATATCGAATAGGCGTCGGAATAGCATTTCGGCGAATTGATGCCATACCCCGACGCCGCCGACGATCCGCCGTAATCGAGGACGATGCGTTCGTCCTCGACCGTCATGCGGAGCTTCAGGCGGACCGGTTCCTCGTAACCATCGAGCGTCATTTGCGCTTCGTACCGACCGTTGGGCACGCGCCTAATCGCCTCAATCATCGCCTTGCGGGAGTTGTCCAGGATGTGCGCGGCAAGATCGTCCAGGGACGCCATCTCGAATTCGCGCATCATATCGACGAGCCGGCGGCAACCGGTGTCGTTGCAACTGACCAACGCCAAGAGATCGCCTTTGACCTCGATCGGTTCGCGTACGTTGTTGGCGATAAGTTCGATCAACGGGTCGTTGAGCTGGCCCCCATCGAACAGGCGAACGTGCGGAATGAAGATGCCTTCTTCATAGACGCTGCGCGCATCGGCGGTAAATCCACGCCCGCCCACATCGACCAAATGGCAGGTCGAGGCCAACAAGGCCACCAGCCGCCCATCGAGGAACGCCGGCGTGACCACCACGAAATCGAACAGGTGGCCGGTGCCCAGCCACGGATCGTTCGTGGTGAAAACATCCCCTTCCTTCATCTCAGCGAGTGGGAACCGGTCGATGAAATGCTGGACCGCGACAGCCATCGTGTTGACGTGGCCCGGTGTCCCGGTAACCGCTTGGGCCAGCATTCGGCCCTGAAGATCGTAGACCCCAGCCGATAAATCGCCGGCTTCGCGGGCGACCGATCCGAATGCAGTGCGCAAGAGCGCTTGCGCCTGTTCCTCGACGACCGAAATCAGCCGGTTCCACATAACCTGCATATGGATTCGCGCCAGGGGATCCGACGTCATGCGTCATCCAACCTTTCAAGATGAAGAACACCGCGCCCGTCCACCGTGACCTTCCAGCCACGATCGACGACCGTCGTCGTATCGTCTTCGGCAATGAACGCCGGTCCGTCGATGGTCTGTTCCGGAACAAGGTCGTCGCGCCAATATTCGGGGATCTCCGCGGACTCTCCCCGAAGCGGTTCAAAGAGGGCCCGGACGCCGACCGGTTTTCCGTCGTGCTCCCCACCCGCCAAGGCTGTGGTCGCTGACGCCTCTTCCGGTTTTGACGCGACAGTGACCGACCATGTAATCGCCTCGACAGCCATGTCGGGGATGGTCAATCCGTAGTGCGCGCGGTAGAGCGTCTCGAAGGCAACGACCAACTCTCGAACGTGACCGTCGGTGACGCGACCGGGCGGGACCCGCACCGTCAGTTCGTGCCCTTGCCCGGTGTAGCGCAGGTCCACTTCGCGCAAAACATCGAAGGTCGCACCGGGTGCCCCGGGGGTCACGATCTCACGCGCCTCCGCCTCCATCGCGGCGAGCATCGTGTTGATGGCATCGATGTCCGTGCGAGCGAGGTTTTGCTGAAGGCTGCGTACCACTTGATACGAAACCGGAGCACGCAGGAAGCCGATCGCCGACCCCACCCCGGCGCCCTTCGGCACGACGACCCGGCGGATGCCCAATTTGGCGGCAAGGCGGGTGGCGTGGAGGGGCGCGGCCCCGCCGAAGGCAATCATGACGTGACGGTCGATCACGCGTCCGCGCTCGATCGCGTGGACACGGGCCGCATTGGCCATGTTCTCCTCGACGATCTCGGTGATTCCGGCGGCCGCCCACCGACCGGTAAGCTCTAGCGGTGCACCGACCGCTGTCGCCACCGCGGCCTCCGCCGCGGGCCCGTCCAGACCGAAGCGTCCCCCGGCAAAACGCGATGGGTTGAGTCGGCCCAGGGCGAGATTGGCGTCGGTCACCGTCGCGTGGGTTCCACCGCGCCCGTAGCATGCCGGGCCCGGCTCGCTGCCCGCGCTGTCCGGTCCCACGGTAATACGTTGCATCGCATCGACCCGAGCAATCGATCCGCCGCCGGCGCCGATCTCGACCATTTCGATCACGGGAATCCGGACCGGCCACCCGCTGCCCTTCAGATTGCGGTACGCACGGGCGACTTCAAACACGCGCGCCCGCTCGGGTTCGCCGTCGGCGATGAGGCAGATCTTCGCCGTGGTACCTCCCATGTCGAACGACAGCACCTCGTCCAAATCGTATTCGCGGGCAAAGTGGCTTGCCAGAATGGCGCCGCCCGCCGGCCCGGATTCGACCAAGCGGATCGGCAATCGCTGCGCCGTTTCGAGCGTCGTCAGCCCGCCGCCGGACATCATCAGGAGCAACGCGCCGCGAAAGCCCTTTGCCGTCATCGCGGTCGACAGTCGTCCGAGATATCCAGCCATCAGCGGTTGGACATAGGCATTGGCGCACGCGGTTGAAAACCGGTCGTATTCCCTGATCTCGGGACTGACGTCCGATGACACGGTGATCGTCACGTCGGGCAGATGCGCGGCAAGAACCTCGCGGGCGCGCCGTTCGTGGGTCGGGTTAACGTAGGAGTTCAGAAAGCCGACGGCTAGGGCCTCGACGCCTGCGGATTTCAGCGTCGGCGCGAGGAGCGCCAGCGCGTTTTCATCCAGGGGGGTCAGAACCGTTCCGTCGGACGCCGTCCGCTCGGACACCGTCAAGCGCAGATGCCGCGGGACCAAGGGCGGCGGCCGGTCCATGAAGACGTCATACTGTTCGAAGCGTTTCTCGTACCCCGTCTCGAGGACGTCGCGGAATCCTTCCGTCGTCACGAAGGCGAGCTTGGCCCCTTTGCGCTCGATCAACGCGTTGGTCGCAAGGGTGGTGCCGTGCAAGAACACATCGACATCGGCAATGGTCTTGCCGGCCTTCCCGAGTGCGACGGCCAGCCCCTCCAAGACGCCTTCCTCCGGCGCACGTGGTGTGGTCAATACCTTGGCGGTGTGCCGCGCGGCGCCGACCTCAAGGGCCACGTCCGTGAACGTTCCGCCGATATCGGCGGCAACGCGCAGGAGCGATTGTGGAGTCTTTGCTAGTGTCATGCTCGGAAGCCGCCAAGGAAGAGCGCTAACTTAGGCGATCCCCACACAATTGCCCACGCCCTGATACAATGCCACCCATCACCGCTAGGAAATCCAACCAGTGCCCATCTCACGCGAAGACTGTCTTGCCGAAGATCGCGGCGACCCCCTCGCCGCGATCGGCGACCGATTCATTCGGTCCGCCGGTACGGGCGATCGATCGCGCATCTATATGGATGCGAACTCGATCGGCGCACCGCCGCGCGACGTGGCGGAGCGTTTGCGCCGCACTGTTGAAGACAACTGGGGGATGGCCCGCCGCCGCAGTTGGGGCGAAGCCGGGTGGCTCGAGGCCGCCGCGACTCTCGGCGATGGGATCGCCGCCATCGTTGGGGCAGCGCCCGGCGAGATCGTCGTCGCCGACTCGACCACGATCAACCTGTTCAAAGCCGTCGTCGGCGCGCTCCAGCTTCGCAATGAGCGCCGCAAGGTCGTGTCCGAGGCCGTCAATTTCCCGACCGACCTCTACGCGACACAAGCCGCCATCGATCTGCTGGGAAAAGTCCACACGCTGGCGCTGGCAACCGACGGCAGCGACTCGGACGACGATATCTGTGCGCTGATCGACGCCGACACCGCCGTGGTCGTCTTGAGCCTGGTCGACTACCGCACCAGTCGTCGGCGCAATCTTGCCAAGATCAACGCGGCGGCGCATGCCGCAGGCGCGTTGACGGTTTGGGACCTGTCGCACGGCGCCGGCGCGGTGCCGATCGACCTGAACGGCACGCAGACGGACTTCGCGGTCAGCTGCACCTACAAGTACCTGTGCGGCGGCCCCGGTGCACCGGCGTTCTTTTTCGCTGCAAAGCGACACAACGATGGACTGGATCTTGGGCTCAAAGGATGGCTCGGTCACGCCGACCAGTTCGCGTTCGAACTCGGTTATCGTCCCGCCGACGGGGCGAAGCGGGCATTGATCGGCACCCCGCCGGTCCTCAGCACCGTCGGACTGCAAGCCGCAATGGCGATTTGGGCCGATGTCGATCCCACTGCTGCGGCGCGCAAGCATGGGAAACTCTCAACCCTGCTCCTCGACCTGACGGACCAAGAGCTTGTCCCGCTGGGTGTGGCGATTGCTTCGCCGCGGGACTATGACGCGCGCGGCGGACACATCGCGCTCCGCCACCCCGGCGGCAATGCCTTGGTCGAAGCCCTGGCAGAGGCCGACGTCATCTGTTCGTTCAGGACACCGGACTCCATTCGATTTGGCGTCAGTCCGCTGACGACCCGGTACGTGGATATTTGGGATGCCCTCGCACGCTTTCGCGCGGCGCTTGAAAACAACACCTGGCGCGACCCCCGTTTCGCCGGCCGGACGTCGATCTAGGACGGCGCTCGCAACCACGTCTCGTGCAAATGGAGCCACGCGACCCCGCCGGGCCGAACCTTATCAAGCCGCAGCACGGCAGAAGCCAAAATCACAGATTGCTCGGAAGCACCGTGAAACCAGTGCTCCTGATACACCGTCAACGCCGTGTCGTCGGATAACGGGCGCACGTCCTCGTGGGTAATCCGGATGGAAAAATCTCGCCCGCCGCGCTCGCCATGACGCAACCGAAAGCGCGGCACAACGTCGGTAGCGGCTTCCCGCGCGCCGTTTGGGTTAACAATCTCGAAGGTTGGCGCGAAGGCATCCGCGAAGCCCGCAAATCCGTCGTCCGTGTCCGGAATGGTGCCTGTCGTCCAATCCGCGATCACCCGGTGGAGACGATGGACCTCACCGACGCACGTATCTACAAGGGTTCCGGTGGTCATTTAGGGTCGGGCAATCGCGCCTCGCGCGACACAATTCGCCGCTCCCGAAGAAGTCCGGCAGGCCGGTAGAGAAGCATTACCGCTAGGATCAAACCGATCAAAACGATACGCGCCGCCGCGGCTTGGGTCTGGATCGTCGGCGGCAAGATGCTGGAGATGATTTGATCGCTGCCCGACCAAATGCCCCAAACCACCAGGCCGCCGAGCAGCGCGCCCAAATTATTGCCGCTCCCGCCCACGATCAACATCACGAAAACCTGGAAGGTAAAGATCGGGATGAAGTCGAGCGGGCTAATGAAGCCGAGGAAGTTGGCGTACATCGCACCGGCCAGCCCCATGACCGCCGATCCGACCACGAACGATTGCAACCGCACGGCAAAGACGTTCTTTCCGAGCGCCGCGGCGGCGACTTCATCGTCGCGAATTGAGCGCAGGACCCGCCCCCAGGGGGAACGCACCATGCGCTCGAAGGCCCAATAGACGACGGCGATGATCGACAGGCAAAGAATCAGATATAGAAGATTGTCGAGCGTGCCGGACTCGAAATAGCCGGAGAGCGGTCGCGGCAACGAGTACATCCCGTTGGGGCCGCGCGTCAGCGACTCGAAATTCAATGTCACCAGTTGAATCGAAACCGCGATACCAAAGGTCGAGATCGCCAGAAAATCCTCTCGCAAGCGTAGCGTGACGAACCCGATAAGAAACGCCGCGAACCCCGAGGTGAGAATCGCCCCGACAAAGCCGATGGGGAACCAAAGGCCGAACCCACCGAACATCGTATCGGGATAGGCCGGACCGGTCAGAATCGCCGAGGTATAGGCACCGATGGCAAAGAACCCAACGATGCCGACGTTGAAGAGTCCGGTGAAGCCCCATTGAAGGTTTAGGCCCAGGCTACTAAGCGAATAAAACGAGGCGAAGATCAGGAAAAAAATCAGGAATGAAAGTTCGCCCCCCATTACTCTTTCTCCCCCAGAAGTCCCTGCGGTCGCAGCATGAGAAACCCGATCATCACCATGAACGTGACAGCGGCTCGATATCCCGATAACCCTATGTAGACGGCCAACGCCTCCGTCAGGCCGACGACGACGGCTCCAAGAATGGTGCCATAGAGATTGTTCGCCCCCCCCAGGATCAGCGCGGCAAACATCGGCAGCAACATGTCAAAACCCATTTCCGGCCGGAGCTGCGTGTTGTGGGCCAAGAGCGCTCCGGCCACGGTCGCGAGCGATGCGCCGATGATCCACGTCCACCGGATCACCGCCCGAACATCGATCCCGTTGATCTGCGCCAGCGTCGGGTTTTCCGCGACCGCGCGCATCTGGCGGCCCATCGATGTCCGGTTCATGAAGGCAAACAGAATAACAAAGGCGATCACCGAAATAGCCACGATGGCTAGGTCGTCGGGCCGAACGCGCATCCCGGGCAACAGTTCGAAGGTTTTGGGAATGTAAAAATCGAAGTACTGCGGCTCATGGCCCGCGATCAAGGTAACCGTGTTGCGTCCCATAAGGGAGACACCGAACGCCGCCATGATTAACGTGATGCGCGAAGCCCGTTTATCGCGCAACTGCCGGAACAGCAGCCAATCGACAATCAAGACTACGATGCTGGTGAGCCCGATTGCGACGGTGATCGACAACAACAGCGGCCAACCGAACGCGATCGGCCCCATCGTCCCGATCCCAAAACCCAAGACGCCCATCACCAGCAAAGTGAAATAGGCGCCGACGGTCAGGATTTCGCCCTGAGCGAAATTGGCAAAGCGGAGAATGTTGTAGGTCATGCTGATGCCAATCGCGCCCAGCGCAATCAAGGCAGCATTGACCAGACCATCGGCAACAAACTGAATCATCGGCGGGCCAGCCTCGATTTGGCGCCGAGATAGAGCGCACCGACTTCGGGGTTCTCCAACAACGACGACGCCGGGCCATGGACTTTCTCCTGTCCTTCGGCCATCACGTATCCACGGTCGGAAATTTGCAGCGCCGCGCGGGCGTTCTGTTCCACCATCAAGATGGTTACACCTGCCTCTTTGACTTGGACCAACTGCGTGAAGACAACCTGGGCCAATTTGGGCGACAGCCCCGCAGAAGGTTCATCCACCATGAGCAACTTTGGCGCGGCCATGAGAGCGCGCCCGACCGCCACCATTTGCCGCTGTCCGCCAGACAGTTTGCCTGCCGCAAGGTGGCCGAGGCGCTCGAGATCAGGAAATAGATCGAGAACCCGGCGCCTCTGGGCCGCATATTGGGTTGGATTGTGCAGGGTGCCGAGAGCAAGGTTCTCTTCCACCGATAGGCGCGCAAACACGTTCTCCGTTTGCGGCACATAGGCAACGCGCGCGCGAATTAGTTGGTGCGTCTCCAACCCGGTGATGTCGCGGCCCTCAAGCGCCACCGTGCCATTGGAAATCTTGACCAGACCGGCAATCGCCTTAATCAGAGTCGATTTGCCGGCACCGTTGGGACCCAGGACCGTCACGATTTCGCCTTCGAAAACATCAAGCGACACATCGCGCAGAATTGGCAACGACGGGCTGTATCCAGCTTCGATGTTCCGGATCGAAAGGATCGGATCAGCCAACGCCGCCCCCCTCTTCTTCCACAACGCCGCCAAGAAACGCTTCGAGAACGCGGGAGTCCGTTTGGACTTGTTCGGCGGTGCCCTGCATGAGCAGTTTTCCGCCTGCCATTACGATGATCGGATCGCACAACGTCATGACCAAGTCCATGTTGTGCTCGATGATCAGAAACGTGATGCCGCGCTGATTCAAGATTGCAATTCGCTCGACGATTTCGCCCAACAACGTCGGGTTAATCCCGGCACCGGGTTCATCCAATAGGATCATTTTGGGGTCGGACATCAACGCGCGACCGAGTTCGAGCAATTTCATTTGCCCGCCTGAAAGGTTGCCCGCCTCTTCTTCGGCGAGCCGCGTTAAACCGAGGAAATCGAGAATCTCGACAGCCTTGTCGCGAAGACGCAGTTCCTCGGCACGCACGGCCGCAGGCCGGAACCAAGTATTCCAAAACCGCTCTCCGAGTTGCCCGCTCGGGACCATCATCAAATTCTCCAGAACGGTCAGGCGGCCGAACGGGCGTGGGATCTGGAAGGTGCGCACCAAGCCAGCGCGAAAGGTCAGATGCGCGGGAAGCGCGGAAATATCAGAACCGTCGAAGCGAATCTGCCCCCGGGTCGGCGGAAACGCTCCGGCAACCATGTTGAAGGTCGTGGTTTTGCCGGCGCCATTCGGACCGATGAGGCCAGTTATCGTGCCTTTACCGACCTCGAACGACACGCCGTCAACGGCATGAAGCCCACCAAAATCCTTGACGAGATCGACGACGCTCAGCACACCAAATCCGTTTGATACAGAGCGATGACCCTGCTCCCCCCATTTGCGCCGTGACTCCCGGTTCCGGCGGGCGGTATTATGGTGAATTCAAAGCAACTTACAAACGTTGCCAGCACACTAGGGAGGTCAATCCATGAAAGTTCGAACACTCGTAGCGCCGTTTGCGCTTGCGGGCGCAGTATTCGCCGCGTCGGCAGGACTTGCGCCAAGCGCCAAAGCCCAGAATTGTAATCACACCATTGGTGCGATTTTGTCGCTCACCGGTTCCTACGGGGCCTTCGGCGTACCGATTTCTCGGGCAGCCCAATTGGGTGTGGAACAAGTCAACGAAGCCCGCGCCAACGTGGGTGTCGGTTGCGCGATCAAATACGACGTGCGCGATTCCCAGACCCAACCGACAGTGGCCGTGGATGCCGCCCAGAAACTCATCGACATCGACGGGGTCACGTCGATTGTCGGGCCGATCTCCTCTGGCATTACGGGCCCCCTGCTCACGTCTGTCACAGTGGACAAAGGTGCCGTCTTGATCGTCACGGCATCCACGTCGTCGACGTTCACCCAGATGTCGCGCGAAGGTAAGACCAAGGGCTTGTTCTTCCGTACGCTGCCCGCCGACTCCTTACAAGCCGTCGCAACCGCCCGGATGGCCTACGATGCCGGCTTCCGCAAGGTTGCCATCATCCACCTCAACAACGACTGGGGCAAAAACAACCAGGCCGAGTTCACGCGCGCCTTCAAAGTCTTGGGCGGCGACATCGCGAACGTGGTGGCGTTCAACGCCGACCAGCCCTCGTACCGCTCGGAAGTGAACAAAGCATTGGAAGGCAAACCCGATGCGCTCTACCTGCTGAGCCAACCGCAGGACGGCGCCAAGCAAATGCGCGATTGGATCGGCTTCGGCGGCGCCAGCGGCTTTGTCTTCGCACAGGGAATGAACGATCCAGCTTTCGTCGGCGTCGTCGGTGAAGACGCCCTCAAAAACGGCTGGTTCATCAGCCCGGCCTCGCCGGACACCCCGTCCTTCAGGACGGTCAACGCCGATATCCAGGCGTGCTGCGATCTGACGATCGACGGCGGTCCGGGCCGCACCTCGGGATACGATTCCGGGGCGCTCCTGGCATTGGCAAATGTCGCGGCGGACATCAAAGGGATCAAGCCCACCGGCGCGAACATCGCCAAGCTGGTCCGTGAAATCACCGGACCGGAAGGCGAGGTTGTGTACGCGGGCGTCAAAGGCTTCGAAGCCGCGATCAAGTTGCTGCAAGAGGGCAAGGACATCGCCTATGTCGGCGTAACCGGTCCGATCCAGTTCGACCAGTACGGCGACGTGTCGGCCGCGTTCTCGGCCCAGCAATACCGTGACGGCGCCTTCAAGGAGATGAAGGGAATCTCGTTGGATGACATCAACAAAGTGAAAGCGATGATCAACTAGTCCGCATTCGCTTGACCATTAAGGCAAACCGGCCAGACTCGTTCTGGCCGGTTTTCTTATGACCATAAAGAACAATCGATTGGGCTTCATCGTGCCAGCGATCAACGTGGTCGCCGAGGACGATTTCATCACGCTAGCCGCCGCCGATGTCGGCGTTCACTTCGCGCGTGCCGATGTCGATACCAGCCGCGAGATCTCCGCACAATTCGACCAAATGATCGATGCAGCACCGGCGCTTGCCCGGTCCTTGGCCAAGGCAGGCGTCTCGGTGGTCGCGTTCGCCTGTACCTCGGCTAGTTTTTTTCGCGGGGAGGGCTCGGATCGGACCATCGCCAACGCGATGACAGCCGCGGCGGCGATCCCTACCCTCACGACAGCCACCGCCGCGGTGAATGCACTCCAGGCCGTCGGGGCCCGGCGCATCGCGATCGCAACGCCTTACCTTTCCTGGGTCTACGAGGCGGAACAGGCGTTCTTTTCCAGCGCCGGTTTCGAGGTCGTCGCCGTTAACGGACTGGAACGCCGGGGCGGATCCGACATCAACACGATCCCGGATGAAGCGATCCGGTCACTCGTCAAGGATGTCGACCGCGCCGAGGCCGACGCGCTCTTCGTGAGTTGTACCGACCTGCCGGTTCTCGGTCTGATCGACGAACTTGAAGCGACCCACGGTAAACCCGTTGTCACCAGCAATCAGGCGACCTTCTGGGCCTGCGCCAAGATCGCAAATATTGCCTCGGTTGACGGATACGGCATCCTGCTGCGCAAACACCTTCAGTGACAGTCCCGTCGGTCGAGATCGTTCCTGGATACCGGATCAGCCAACTTATCAAAGGCGGCTGGCAAACGATCGGGCGCGGCGCAGACGCCATCGACGACCTTCTCGCGTTCGTGCGCGCCGGTGTGACCACCTTCGAAACCGCCGACAGCTATGCCGGCGGCGAGGTACTTATGGCCGCGTTGCGGGGGGCAGCCCACCAACGGCTTGCGCCCGAGGTCGCCGAGGCCGTCAAGATTCACACCCGTTTCACGGCGCCCCTAAGCGGGGCCGCACCGACCGAAGGGGATGTGCGCGCCGATGTGGAACGATCGCTCAAAACCCTCGGCGTCGAGCGCATCGATCTCGTGCAGATCCAATGGTGGAACCCGCAGATTCCTGGGCTGATCGATGCGGCCATGGTCCTTACCGATTTGCAACGTGAGGGAAAAATCGAACTCCTTGGCACCTGTAATCTCGGGGTCACCGATTTGCGTGGGCTCATAGACGCCGGTATGCCAGTCGCGACCAGCCAAGTGCTGTACGCGCCGATCGATCGGCGCGCCGAAAACGCGATGGCCGACTTTTGCCGGACCAACGGCATCGCGTTGCTGACCTTCGCCCCGCTCGCGGGCGGTTTCATCAGCGACAGGTGGCGCGGGGCCGACGATCCGGCGTCGACCGGGGCGCGCTACAGCAAGGAATACCGCGCGCTCATTGAGGTCGGTGGCGGTTGGGCCCGGTACCAGACCCTTCTCGGGGCGTTCGCCAGCATCGCCCGGCAACTGGACCGGCCACTGGCAACGGTCGCGCTGCGATGGGTTCTCCAGTTCGGACCGGGCCAAGCCATCCTGTTCGGTGCATCGAGCGCGGATCGGTTGACGGACCTGCTGTCAGTCTTCGACTTTACGCTCGATGAAGCTGCACGGGCGGAAATCGACGCAACCGACTTCGTGCGCTCAACCCTAGACATAGGCGAAATCGAACGGGCCCCTGACTCCGACATGATGCGCGCAATCCGGGGGGATATCTCCTAGGCCGGCGGCGTCTCCAGCGCATTTTGGTTGTAGCGCATGATGCTGCCGTGGCGGCCTTCTTTGTCACGCTCCAGATCGTAGCAATCGCCAGCTGGACCTTGCCTCCGCGCCAATACCGATCGGATCGCTGCGTTGTCCTCATCGTCGAGGGCAAACGAAAAGACCTTGAGGTTTTCATCGACATGACGGACCGACGTCGCGCCGACGATAGCCGCGCCGACATTCGGCTGATCTAGGGTCCAACGGAGCGCCACAAGGGCAACGGTGACGCCGTGCTTGTCCGCGGCGGTTTTCATGGCTCCGAGCAACTCTTGAAACAGCGACCAGCCTCCAAAATCCTCGATGATAAGTTTGTATTTGGTCAGGGAGCGGTTGCCGAGGGGCTCGAACGGTTCCGGCTTGCCTAGCCAACCGGCGGAGAAGAACCCGCCCGCCAACGTGCCATAGCACAGTTGAACGATCCCCTGCTCCATACAATAGGGGATCAGGTGGCTCTCGGGCCGGCGGTCGACTGGCGAGTATTGCGGCTGGTTGGTCGCGATGGGCACGCCCGCATCGACGAGCATCTTCAACTGACGGGTATTGAAGTTGGTGGCGCCGATCCGCGCGATCTTGCCCGCGTCCTTGAGATCTTTCAGCATCAATCCGGTCTCGACGAAGCCGGGCCTACCGTCCGGATCCCACCAATAGTACTGGACGACATCCAACCGTTCGACTTTGAGCCGCTTGATCGAGCGATCGATGATGCGCTCGACATAGTCGCGTTTGACGTTGCCGAGCTTTTCGTAATCCGGAACAAATTTCGTGTGCACCTGGACCAGCGGCGCGAGGCTGGGGTGGCTTTCGCGAAAGTCTCCGATCATTTCTTCCACGCCGGTATAGTGGTCGGCGCAGTCGAAGGTCGTGATCCCCTTTTCGACAAACACTGCCATGTCCTTGATCGCCTGGGTGCGGTCGACATCGCCATGGCCGCCGGCGAGATGCCAGCCGCCCTTGATCAATCGCGAAATATCGTAGCCCGGTGCGACTTGAAAGCGTTCAACGGTCATGTCTTGTCCTTGTCGCGCTTGACGGCGGTGGTTTCGGAATGGCGGAAGGTTCGTGTCCCAATCCGGCTGATCCGGAAACGCGACCCGCAGTTGGGGTCGAGGCAAGCAATATCGGTGTCCGTCGTCATCCAGTCGTTCGGATCGGTCATGCGTTGTTTGGCCGGCAACAACGGTAACAAGATCGACATCGTATAGATCGACCACTTGACGCCCGGCGGTATCTCAATGTGTTCGCCGCTCAACAAGAAATGATCGCCTTCCTTGGCGCCGCACCAACATGGCCGGTCGCCGGCGATCCATTCGACCTTGAGGTCGTGCAGGGTGAAGCTATCGTCGTCGCTCATCGGCTCAGTCCCATTTGGGCGCAAGCGGCCTCGAAAAGCGTTCCGCCCGCAGCCGAATAGTCGTCGACGATCGAAAAGTGGTTCAGGCCCTCGAGGTTGAGTGCCTCGCAGGTCAGCCCCCCCGCCCGCCAGGCGTCTACATAGTCGGCCTGTTGGCGGCTGAACTCGGCACCCTCGTTCGTTCCGACGCCCATGATCATCGACCCCGCCGCTGCCGGTATGGCCAGGATGGGCGAAAGCCGCTGAACCTCCGCCTCGGTGATCCCGAGGGTTTCGTTCATCGTCAGGTGGCGGATGGGTTCGAGGTCGTACAGACCGCTGATAGGCATGGCGCCTTTGATCATGTCGTCCGGCAAGGCTGCGTCCAAGCCCGGCCAATCTGTGGAGATCAGCGTTGCCGCGAGGTGTCCGCCGGCCGAGTGGCCGGAAACATAGAGCCGGCTGGGGTCGCCGCCCCATGTTCTCGCGTTCTTGAAGATGTGTGCAAGGCAAGTGCGGCACGATTCGACGATGTCGGTCATCGTGACGGAGGGAGCGAGCGGATAATTGATGCTGACCAAGGTTGCGCCGCGCGCCACGAACGCCGGCGCCATTGATTCGAACACCGTTTTGTCCTGTGAGTACCAATAACCGCCGTGAACAAAGACCTGGACCGGCGCACTTGGTCCTGCACGAAACACATCGTAGGTCTCAGCGTCGTTCGGGCCGTAGCGCACATCCAACACCGTATCCAACGACGCCCGGGCCGCAGCACTTTCGGCAGGCCAACGCTTCAAGTATCCGTCGTAGCCGTCGATTCGGTGGCGCTGGGAGTAGAGCTGGTCCAGCTCGTCCTTCGTGTGCCCCCGGTAGATCGCATCGCTCATGTTTGCCCCCCCAATGGGGGCATCTTCCCCCGAAGGCGTGCGTCAATCAGAAGAATTTCCACCTCGTGAAACGCACGCAACCGACGCCAGCGTTCGTCCGTCATGTCCTTCGGTCGCCAGCCGAGCAGCGTGATCATGCATTCGTCGGCGCTATAGCCAAAGTCCGGCCCCGGCACGACCTTAACCGACACCCGCATCGTCAATGCCGTAGGCGAGCTGCCAACCTCGTACTCGACGATACCGGCGCCGGAACCTTCGCGCACCCGGAAATAGCTGTTCTCGGTGCCATCGAGCAAGGAACGGCCAACAAAGACCCCTGCGTGATCGGGGACGGGCCGTGTCGCCCACGTGCCGAGTGCCCAGGTGCCGACGTTTTCCGGCGCACGCAAAAACGCGACCGCCGCGGTCGCGGAAACCGGCGCAACAACGGTGGTCGCGTGGCAGTTTGTATCTTCGTTCATCGATCTCTCATCGCAAGGCCGCGCAGGCGCGGCGTCCAACTCTAGTAGCTTCCGCCACACGGGCAAGGCTCCTGGCCGGTCCTTGATTGTTGGGGGCAGATGACAAACAATCGCGCGCCTCTGTCCAACCGGGAAACCGCTCATGTCTCGCAAAACCTTCTTCTCCGGCTCGAAATTCGAAGACCTGGCCGGTTATTCCCGGGCGATTGCCGACGGCCGCTGGGTTTTCGTTGCCGGCACCTCCGGGCATAACGCCAAGACCGGCGCCATTTCCGACGATGTCCAAGAGCAAACGCGGGAATCGTTGAGAACCATTGCCGCGGCCCTGAAGGAAGCCGGTTCCGGTTTGGAGGACATTGTTCGCGTCCGCGTTTACCTCGCCGACCGCGACTACGTAATGCCCGTGAGCGCCATCCTCAAGGAGACCTTCGACAAGATCCGGCCAACCAACACGACCATCGTGTGCGATATGGCCGCCGAGGGTATGAAGGTAGAGCTCGAAGTTACTGCGTTGCGCCCCGAGTAGTCCTGCGCCGCGATGTCCTATCGAGTCGGGATCGATATCGGCGGAACTTTCACTGACTTCGCCCTGCTGTCCGAGAGCGACGGACGGCTGTTCATCCACAAACAATTGACGACCCCGGACGACCCGGCTCAATCGGTTTTGTCGGGCGTCCCGATCCTCTTGGAAAAAGCCGGTGTCGGTGCTGCGCAGGTCAGTGCGGTGGTCCACGGCACCACCCTCGTGACGAACGCCGTGATTGAGCGGCGCGGTGCCAAGACCGCTATGATCGTGACCGACGGATTCGGCGATATCCTCGATATCGCCCGCGAACGGCGCTACGACATGTACGATCTAGCGATCACCTATCCGGCCCCGCTGGTGCCACGCGCGCTGCGCCGCGAAATCAAAGAACGGATCGGTCCCGATGGGTCGGTCGACACACCGCTGGTCGAAGACGACGTTGCCGGTGTGTTGCAGGAACTAGCGGACCAAGGGGTGACCGCCGTCGCAGTATGTTTCTTGAACAGCCCGGTCAATCCGGCGCACGAACAAGCTGTCGCACACATCGCCGCGGAACGGTTTCCAGATTTGTTCGTTTCTGCATCGTCGGACGTCTTTCCGTTTCTGCGCGAATACGAACGCTGGACCACGGCGACGATGAACGCCTACACCGGCCCGCTCTTCGATCGCTACTTGGCGCGTCTTGAGGACGGTTTGCGCACAACCGGGTTGCAGGGTGATCTATTCATCATGTCGTCGTCGGGCGGGACAGTGACCCCCGATGTGGCGCGCCAATTTCCGGTACGAATGTTAGAGAGCGGTCCGGCCGCCGGCGTATTGCAAAGCGCAACCTTGGGACGGCAATTGAAGCGCCCCAATTTACTGTCTTTCGATATGGGCGGCACAACGGCCAAGGGGGCGTTGGTGCGCAACGACCAACCGTTGAAGCGATACGAAATGGAGGTCGCCCGGGTCCACGAGTTTCGCGCAGGATCGGGCCTGCCCGCCAAAATTCCCGTGATCGATTTGATCGAAATTGGGTCGGGCGGCGGATCGATCGCTGCGATTGACGCGCGCGGTACGATTGCGGTCGGGCCCCACAGCGCCGGCGCCGTCCCTGGCCCTGCCTGCTATGGGCAAGGCGGCGGCGACCCGACGCTGACTGACGCCAACCTGACGCTGGGCTATCTGGACGACGCGTTCTTCCTGGGCGGCGAAATGCGGCTCGATACCGCTGCCGCCGCCAAGGCTATCGACGCTAGATTAGGCACGCCGCTCGGGATCGAGACGCTGCGCGCGGCTTGGGGCATCCACGAATCGGTCAACGAGGACATCGCCCGAGCGTTTCGCAACCATGCCTCCGAGCGCGGGTTCGACTACCGCGCCTGCGCCATGGTCGCATTCGGCGGATCGGGCCCCGCGCATGCCTGTCGCGTTGCCCGCAAACTGCGCGTCCCGACCGTGATCTTCCCAGTCGGCGCGGGCGTCATGTCGGCGGTGGGGTTACTCGCCAGTCCGCTGTCGTTCGAGACCTTTCGGGCCGAGCGGATGGGCCTCGAAACCCTAACCACGGACGCTTTTTCCGAGCGCTTCGATGCCTTGGTCCGCGAGGCCCAGGCCTTTCTCGGCCGCGCGGCAACGCCCGGCGAGCAGACCGTCATTAGGCGCCGCCTCGACATGCGCTACCGTGGTCAGGGTTACGAGATCGAAGTCGATCTGCCCGCCGGGGCCGATGTCGATTCGGTCGCCGGACTGTTTACCGCTGCTTACGAACGCATCTTCACCAAGTCGTTCCCGTCGGAGGCTCTGGAGATCACCAACTGGAAGATCGAAGTCGCTTTGGTCCGAGCAAACGCCGATGCGGCCTACCACCTCGAAGTCGCGCCCGGAAAGGCCGCGATCAAGGGGCATCGCCTGGCCTACTTTCCGGAGAACCCTGCCCCGGTGCGTACCCCGGTGTACGACCGCTACGCGCTTGCGCCCGGCGAAACCTTTAGCGGACCGGCGCTGGTCGAGGAGCGCGAATCGACCTGCGTCATCGGTGCAGGCGACCACGTCGCCATCGACCCCGCGGGCAACTTGATCGTGTCAGTCGCCGGTGGACGCGCCTAGGGATGAAAGCGCTATGAAGCAAATCGACCCGGTCGACCTTGGCATCATGTGGGATCGCCTGATCGCGATCACCGATGAAATCCTGTTGTCCATCGTCCGCACCGCCTTCTCGGTTGGCGTGCGCGAGGCCTGGGATCTAGCCTGCGTCGTCTTCGATGCAGAGGGCCGTAGTATTGCCCAGGCCACATTGTCGATGCCGGCGTTCATCGGCACCGCGCCGTTGACGATGCAGCACATGCTGAAGAAGTTCCCGGCCCATACTTGGAAGAGCGGCGACGTCGTCGTCACCAACGACCCGTGGCTCGGCACCGGACACACGCCGGATATCTGCATCGCCCGGCCGGCCTTCAAGGACGACACCCTGGTCGGCTTCGTGATGACGATCAGCCATCTGCCCGACATCGGCGGCGTGGGTCTGTCAGTGATGAACACCGAGGTCTACCAAGAAGGCCTGATGCTCCCGGTTTGCAAACTTTACGACGCCGGCGAACCGGTGGCCTACCTGCATGACTTGATCGCCGGCAATGTGCGCACGCCCGAACAGGTATTCGGCGACATCATGGCCGATATCGCGGGGTGCACGGTCGGCGAACGACTGATCGGCGAGTTCATGGACGAATACGGGATCGTCGATCTACAAGCATTAGCGGACGGTATCGTCGGGCAGTCCGAGACGGCGATCCGCAAGGAAATAGCGGCGATTCCCGACGGCATCTACCGCAACCGGATCGAGGTCGAGACGGTGACCGAGTCGGTCACCCTCGCCTGCGCCGTCACCGTCGACGGCGATTCGGTGGCGGTCGACTTCACCGGCACCGGACCGAACGCGCCCTTCGCGATCAACGTGCCGTTTTGCTATACCCGGGCGTGGGCGACCTACACGATCAAGACGCTGACCACACCCACCATCCCCAATAACCTCGGTGCCTTGCTACCGGTCACCGTGAGCGCCCCACCGGGGTGCATTCTCAATGCCCAGCGGCCGTCACCGACGGGCGGGCGCCATTCGATCGGCTGGTTCATCGTGCCGTTGATCATGGGCGCGCTGGCCGAGGCGATGCCCGACAGGGTCCAGGCCGACTCCGGCATGGCATCGCTGTTCATTTGCCACACCAGTCCGTCGGGCGGCGAAGCCGGATCGACGCAGTACTTCCTCGCTGGCGGCGTCGGCGGCATGAAGGGCCTCGACGGACAACACACGACACCCTCGCCGACCAACAACGCCGTGGTTGCGAGCGAAGTGTGGGAGAACGAAACCGGCGTTCGAGTGAACTATCGCCGCCTGCTTCCAGACTCCGGCGGACCCGGCGAATTCCGCGGCGGCCTTGGGCAGGTCGCGTCATTGACGAATACCCGCGCCGACACCGTAGCGATCTTCATGTTCGGCATGCGCACCGAATTTCCGGCGCGTGGAACACTTGGCGGCAAGCCGGGGTCAACGCGGCAATTCCTGGTCGACGGCAAACCGGTGCCGCCGAAGGGCCGACTCGAACTAAAACCTGGCGAAACCTTCACCATCGCCGAAGCGGGCGGCGGCGGCTACGGCGATCCGCTCCGGCGCGATCCAGCCCGGGTCTTGGCCGACGTACGCACCGGCGCGGTAACGCCCGAAGGTGCGCTGCGGGATTACGGCGTTCGCGTCGATCTCGACCAGGACACCGCCACGCGCGTTTAAATCGTTTCGCCGAAGGCGAGAAACTTCATCGGATCGGTCAAAGGCAACTGGGAACGCACCGGCACGCCGCCAAGGCGCCGAACAGGAACTGTAATCGGCGGAAACCGCGATCGCGACCGCTCTCACCGGGCGGCGCGAATCTCCGTCAGCGCACCCAAAAACTGCCTTACTTCATCGGGTGAGTTGTAGTGGCACATCGAGACGCGGAGGCAGTCGTCGATGCCCAGGGCGCCGAGGATGTGGCCGGAGTAACCGTCCGAGACGCGAGCGTGCACACGGATGCCGCGCTGGGCGAATTGCTGTACGAGATCGGGCGAGGTCATGCCGTCGAGGTTGAACGACACGATCCCCTCGCGGCCCTTGAGTGTGAGCGGGCCGATGATCTTGACGTCGCCGAAGGATTTGAGCCCCGGGGTCTTGGCATCGCCGTTGATAAGGAGGTCGATCAAGCCGGCTTCGTGGCGTTCCATCGCACCCGTGCCGGCCCGCATTGCAGCGTTACGGTCGGTGTCGTTGGTGAAGTGGCTGCCGAGCCAACAAAAGTAATCCACCACCTTAGACTGGGCCAAATAGAACGCCGGATCGCGCGACCCAAGCTCCCAGTCAGCGTTGGATTTGCCGAGCATATGCTCGTGCGGCACTTGGTGAATGCGGTCGTTGATCCAGGCAAAGCCGAGCGACAGGCGCGAGAACGCCTTGTAGGGCGAGAACACGTAGGCGTCCGCACCATAGGTCGCGACATCCATGGTGCCGTGGGGCGCGTGTTGAATCCCATCGACCACGATGTAGCAATCGGGCGCGACCGCGCGAATAGCCTTGGACACCGCCGCGAGATCGACGGTGAAGCCGGTCAGCATGCTGGTGTGGATGACGGTCGCGATGCGCGTGTCGGGCGTTACCGCCGCGGCGTAATCCGCGGCGCTGACCGTACCGCTAACGGGATCGAAGGGCACCTCGATCCACTCGCGGCCGGTGTTCTTGGCCCATTGTTGCGCCGAGTCGAGGCTCGCCGGGTGTTCCAACGTGCTGGAAATCACAGGGCCCGGCGGTGCTGCCATGGCGATGGAGCGAATCAGGCGGTACAGGAGGCGCGTTCCAGTCTCGCCGGAGATCACCTGCCCGCGGCCGTCGCCGAGCGCGGCCGACCCGAACATCAGATGCAGATCCTCGCGGCCGGCTTCGAGGATTTCGCTCAGGTACGCCGAGGCCGGGTTCTTGCGGCCCTCCTGATCGGGCAAGGCCTCGATCTCGGCATTGGCGGAAATTGCCTCCTTGAGTTTGAGCGAACCGCCGCCGTTCTCGAAAAACACCCGGGGCGCCTTGACGATTGGGCAGTAGTCCGTGTGGTGGAACTTGCTGCGTATCTCCTGCATCAACTCTGGTGAGAACAGTTCGGGGCGTGCGCCCATGGTCCCTCTCCGTGCGGCGGTTGTGGCCTTCGGGGTCGGATCATATATCATCGCCGCGCGAGCGATACGCGATAACGAGGAAACCGACCCGATGGCCGAACGGTCGTTCAAGAAGGAAGTCGAAGCACTTCGCCTGGGCGCCGGCGACACCTTCCACGGCGAGGGCATCTTGGCGGTGACCAAGGCCCTGCTTGAGGCTGGCGTGTCATACGTCGGCGGCTATCAGGGCGCACCGGTTTCGCACATGATGGATGTGCTGGAGGACGCTCAACCGATCCTCGACGAACTCGGCGTGCACTACGAGGGCAATGCCAGCGAGGCTGCGGCCGCCGCGATGCTGGGCGCGTCGATCAATTATCCAATGCGCGGCGCGGTAACGTGGAAATCGACCGTCGGCACAAACGTTGCTTCGGATGCGCTGTCGAACCTCGCATCGGCGGGAGTCAAGGGCGGCGCGTTGATCATCCTCGGCGAGGACTACGGCGACGGTGCTAGCATCATCCAAGAACGCACCCATGCGTTCGCGATGAAGTCGCAAATGTGGCTGCTCGACCCGCGCCCCAACCTGCCGACCATCACGCGCATGGTCGAAAAGGGATTCGAACTGAGCGAAGCCAGCAGTACGCCGGTGATGTTGGAACTGCGCATCCGCGCGTGCCATGTCCACGGCAGTTTCGAAACCCGAGACAACGTCTCGCCTGCGATCTCGCGCAAACAACTGCTGCAAAGCGCCGACTTCGATTTCGACCGCATCTGCCTGCCCCCGTCGACCTACATCCAGGAACGCCTGAAGATCGACGTGCGAATGCCGGCGGCAATCGACTACATCCGCGATCAACGCCTGAACGAAGTCTTTGAAGGCGATCTCGAAGACCTCGGGATCGTCATGCAGGGCGGAATGTACAATTCGGTTATGCGCTCGCTCGCGCAACTCGGACTTGCCGACGCCTTCGGCGCGTCGCGCATTCCGCTCTACGTCCTCAACGTCACCTACCCCTTGGTGCCGGACGAAGTGTCGCACTTTTGCGCGGGAAAACGGGCCATCCTGGTGGTCGAGGAAGGCCAACCGGACTATCTGGAACAAGCGATTCACGCTGTCCTGCGCCGCGCCGACGTGAACACAAAACTACACGGCAAAGACGTTTTGCCGATGGCAGGCGAATACACCGGCGAGGTGATGCTGCGCGGCATCGCCAAGTTCACCGAAGTGGTCGGCCATGCAACCGCGGCGTTCGACGCCGCCGCGCCAACCATCGACCGACTGGATCAAACAAAGCGCCGCGCCCGCGAAATTCTCGGCCAACCCGTGCCTGCGCGGCCACCCGGTTTCTGTGTCGGTTGTCCAGAGCGGCCGGTGTTCTCGGCGATGAAGCTCGCGAAGAAGGAACTTGGCGAGTTCCACGTCGCCTCGGACATCGGCTGTCATACTTTTTCAACCCTGGCACCGTTCAACATCGGCAACACGGTCTTGGGCTACGGCCTGTCGCTCGCGTCCTCGACTGCGCTCGGCCCCAACTTCGACAAGCGGGTGGTCAGCGTCATGGGCGACGGCGGCCTTTGGCACAACGGCTTGACCTCAGGGGTCGCCGAAGCCGTTTTCAACAAAAGCGACGGCGTGTTGATCGTGATGGACAACGGCTACACCTCGGCCACCGGAGCCCAGCACATTCCGTCAAGCCGGGCGGCCGAACGTGATACCGGCCACGACCGGGTATCGATCGAAGACACGCTCCGCGGCTTCGGCGTCAAATGGGTGCGCACCGTGCGGACCTACGGTGTCGAGAAGATGATGGACACGCTGAAAGAGGCAATCACGACGAAAGAAAAAGGCCTCAAGGTAATCGTCGCGGCGGGCGAGTGCATGTTGGCCGTGCAGCGCCGCCTGCGTCCGGTGAACCGCGACAAGATCGAACGCGGCGACCGAGTCGTACAGCCGCGCTTCGGCGTCGACGACGAGGTCTGCACCGGCGACCACTCCTGCATCCGGCTGTCCGGGTGCCCCTCCCTCACGATCAAACCCAATCCCGATCCGCTGCGCGACGACCCGGTAGCCCATGTCGACAACAACTGCGTCGGCTGCGGGGTCTGCGGCGAGGTCGCCCATGCTGCGGTGCTGTGCCCGTCGTTTTACAAAGCCGAGATCGTCCATAACCCGACCTTCCTCGATCGTACGTTGTTCGCCGTCCGCGGCGCGGTCATCGGGGCATTGCAGCGCATCGGCGCCGAGCGGTCGGCGCCGGCGCCCGCGGAATAGCGCGTGGGCACGCAAGACCTCCGTCCCCTTTGCCTGCTGATCGGCGCCCTTGGCGGCGAAGGCGGCGGCGTGCTGGCCGACTGGCTGACAGAGGCAGCGACCGCCGAAGACTATCCGGTGCAGCGAACATCCGTACCGGGTGTGGCCCAGCGCACAGGCGCGACCACCTACTACCTCGAAATTCTGCCCACGAAGCGCGGCGACCTTGGCGACCGGCAACCGGTATTCGCGCTGTTTCCAAATCCCGGTACCTTGGACCTCGTCGTCGCGACCGAAATTCTGGAGGCCGGACGGGCGATGGAGCGCGGTTTCGTGACGCCCGAGCGCACGACGTTAATCGCCTCGACCCATCGCATATTCGCTATTGCCGAGAAGAGCGTCCCCGCCGACGGGCGCTACGATTCGGACCGCATTGCCGCCGCCGCGAAGGAACTGGCCAAGCAACCGATCCTGTTCGATATCGCCGCGCTGAGCCGCGAAAAGCGGGTGTCGCTCAACGCGGTCCTACTCGGCACGATCGCGGGCGCAGGTGTGTTGCCGTTCGACGATGACGTTTACCGGCACGCGGTGCGCGCAGCCGGCAAGGCTGTCACGGAGAACCTCAAGGGGTTCGATATCGGGCTAGCTGCCGTGCGCAAACCGCCTCCCGCCGCGACACCCTCCCTGAAGCGGGGAACGACCCAGGTCTCCCCGCTGACCGCTCGTGCGCAGGACACGCTGCCCGCGGAACTCCATGAAATCGCGCGCGAGGCATTGCCTCGATTGACCCGGTTTCAAAACAAGGCCTATGCCCTTCGCTGGGTCGACCGTACTCGCGATCTTGCCGCCGCCGAACAACGGGTTGGAATTGCACCGGGCACCGTGTCCTCCGATGCGGCAAAGCAACTCGCGGTGTGGATGAGCTTTGAGGACATCGTTCGGGTAGCCGAGGTCAAGTCGCGCGGCGCACGGCGCGGCCAACTGATGCGGGACATCGGCGCGGCGCCCGGCCAGGTCGTACGTGTCACCGAATTTCTGAAACCGGGGATCCCCGAGTGGGCCGACATGATGCCGCCGGGACTTGGCAAGCGCGTGCGGGGCTGGGCGGCGCGGCGCGGCAGTACAATGAACATCGGATTGCGCATTCGCTCGGACACCGTCCTTGGCTACCTCGCGCTCTTTTTTCTCGCCCGGCTACGCTGGTGGCGACCGCACACGCTACGTTTTGCCGAAGAGAACGCGGACATTGCGACGTGGCTCACCGCGATCGAAAACGCGCTAACAAAGGACGTCGCGCTGGCACGCGAGATCGCCGAGCTGCCGCGCCTGCGCAAGGGCTACGGCGAGACTCGCGAACGCGGTGTCGGCAAGTATCTTCGCGTCATGGAGGAAATCGTAGCGCCCTGGCTTGCCGGGACGCCCCCCAACGGCGCCGCCGCCGTCCTCAAGTCACTTCGTCTACAAGCGATGGCCGATGCCGACGACGGGAAATTCGCGACGTTGTTCCAAAAGACCCTCGACGAGACAAACGACAACCTAAAGGCTGCGGCGGAGTAGTGACGGTCGTTCTATTCGACCTCGGGAATGTGCTGATCGAGGTTGCCGGCTACCGCGTACTCGGCGAGTGGCTTGGCGAGCCCGACCATGAGAAGGTCGTCGAACACTGGCTTGCCTCACCCGCAGTGCAACTATTCGAGCGCGGCGCCTGTACGCCAGAAGCGTTCGCTGCGGCGATCATCGCCGCCTACCGCCTCGACCTGACAGCCGATGCGTTCCTCCACGTCTTCGCCAGTTGGCCGCAGGGACTATCGCCCGGCGCAGCCGACCTCGTCGATGCCGTAAGCCGCCGCGCCACCACGGCCTGCCTTAGCAACTCCAACGTCATTCATTGGAACGGGCAAAGGGATCACGACCGTATCCGTGGCCTGTTCGCCTACGCGTTCTCCTCCCACGAGATCGGCCATGTGAAGCCAGACCGCGCGGCTTTCGCACACGTGATCGACGCGCTGGGCGTGCCGCCCGACGAGGTCGTTTTCCTCGACGATGCGGCCTCGAACGTTGCTGCAGCAAGCTCTATGGGCATGCGCGCCCATCGTGTGGTTGGGGTAGACCAAGCTCGTTCGGTATTGACGGCGCTGGGTTTGGTTTCCCCAACATTATCCCAGTCGGCGCGGCGCTAGGCCGCCAGAGAAAGACGAGCCGACCCTAAGTGCGAAAGGTTCGTGCTGGTCGACCGACATCTAGGCACGAAGCCGTGATATGGTGTCGGCGCAGCATTCATCGAAACTAACCTTTTGGCGATTTGGCCCGAAACGACATGGCCCAGAACAGAGACCTCACTCACCAACGGCTCGCCGATGAGGCTTTTCATACCGACTTCGGTAAAGGAATGGCCTACGGCGACTATCTCGACCTCGGACGTTTGCTTGCAGCACAGAACCTACGCTCGACCGCGCACGACGAAATGCTGTTCATCGTCATGCACCAATGCAGCGAATTGTGGATGAAGTTGATGATCCACGAACTCGGCGCGGCGGTCGCGCACCTACGCAACGATTCGCTGCGACCGGCATTCAAAATGACGGCGCGCGTCAGCCAAATTCAAGAACAGCTTACCCAGTCGTGGGGCATCCTCGCGACGATGACGCCGACCGATTATTTGACCTTCCGCGATACGTTGGGCGCAGCGTCGGGGTTCCAGTCGTTTCAGTACAGGACGCTAGAATTCATGATGGGCAACAAGGATCGCAAATACCTCGCGCCCCATAAGGACCGGCCCGAATGGCACGATGCACTCAAGGCCGTCCTGGAAGCGCCGAGCCTCTACGACGAAACCATCGGCCTCCTGGCCCGCAAGGGCTTTGCGATCGACCCGAGCGAAGTGAACCGCGACTGGAGCGAACCGCGCGACTCAAACGATAGCGTGCGCGCGGCCTGGGTCGAAATCTACAGCAACGCCGAAAAACACTGGGACCTATACGAATGGGCCGAAGAATTGGTCGATCTCGAAGATGCATTCCAGACTTGGCGGTTCCGGCACCGCACCACCGTCGAGCGCATCATCGGCCACAAGCGAGGCACCGGCGGGACCAGCGGCGTGGGATACCTCAAACGCGCGCTCGAGATACGCTTCTTTCCTGAACTGTGGGACGCACGGACCGACCTATGAGTGTGGCAACCCTCGACGACTGCGCCGCGCGCGACGCGGCCGACCCCCTCGCCCGCCACCGCGACGCCTTCGTGTTGCCAGAAGAGGTGATCTATCTCGACGGCAATTCGCTTGGCGCCCTCCCCAAAACCGTTGCTGCCCGTCTCCAAAGTGCCGTTACCGAAGATTGGGGTCAGGGTTTGGTGCGAAGTTGGAACGATGCTGCCTGGATCGACCTGCCGGCAAAACTCGGCGCCAAGATCGCGCCGCTGATCGGTGCGGCGGCCAAGGATGTGATCGTCGCCGACAGCACCTCGGTCAACCTGTTCAAACTGCTGGTCGCCGCGCTGCGGCTGCGACCCGATCGCCGGACGATCCTGATGGAAGCGCGCGACTTTCCGACCGATCTGTACATTGCCCAGGGCGTAGCGGCGCTGATGGGCGACGGCTATAACTGCCGCATCGTACCGACTAAAGAACTCGCAGCGGCGATTGACGGGACGATTGCAGTAGTGGCGCTCACCCACGTCAACTTCAAGACTGGTGCGGTGCACGACATGGCAGGGTTGACCGCTCGCTCCCACCGGGCCGGCGCCCTGACGATCTGGGACCTGTGCCATACCGCCGGCGCACTGCCGGTCGACCTCGCGGGTGCGGACGTCGATTTCGCACTGGGATGTACCTATAAATACCTCAATGGCGGACCCGGTGCGCCGGCCTTCGTCTATGTACCTAAATCCCTTCAAGCCGAGTTCCATCAGCCGCTTACCGGATGGATGGGCCATGCCGATCCGTTTTCATTCGTTGACGACTACGCACCGGCCGACGGTATACGCCGTGCCTTGTCTGGAACGCCGACCATTCTGTCGATGGTCGCGCTCGATGCCGCGCTCGATGTGTGGGCCGATGTCGACATGACGGCGCTCCGCGCCAAGAGCGTCGCGCTGGGCGATCTGTTCATCCAACTGGTCGAAGCACGGTGCGCAGGGCAAGGATTCACACTTGCAAGCCCGCGTGACGGCACCCGCCGCGGCTCGCAGGTATCGTTTCGCCATCCTCACGGATATGCCGTGATGCAAGCGTTGATCGCGCGTGGCGTAATCGGCGATTTTCGTGCACCCGATATCGTGCGCTTCGGCTTTGCCCCGCTCTATATCGGTTACGTCGATGTGTGGCAGGCCGCCGACGCCCTGTTCGACATCATGGAAACGCGCGCCTGGGACACGCCCCGGTTCAAAACCAGGGCAGCGGTGACATAACCTATCGAAATGACGCTCTGCACCGTGAAGACCAAAGACCGCGACCGATGAGCCACTCCGCCAAATTTTGGAACCGCATGGCGGCTGGCTACGCGCGCCGCCCCGTTGCAGACGAAGCGAGCTATCAGAAGAAGCTCGCGATCACGCGCAGCTATCTGAAACCCGGCATGGCGGTTCTGGAGTTTGGCTGCGGGACCGGGTCGACGGCGATTACCCATGCGCCACACGTCGCGCACATCCATGCCATCGACATCTCGACGAACATGATCGAGATCGCGCGCCGCAAGGCCGCCGACGCCGGCGTTCGCAACGTCACATTCGAGTGCGCCACTTTGGACTCCTTTATGGCCCCCGCCGAGGCGTTCGATGTGGTTCTGGGCCTGAGCATCCTGCATTTGTTGCCCGACCGCCGCGGCACTATCGCCAAGGTTTACACAATGCTGAAGCCAGGCGGGATCTTCGTCAGCAGTACCATCTGCTTGGGCGATTCGATGAAATGGCTGCGGCCAATCGTGCCGGCAATCGCGTGGCTCTTCGGTTTAGTTCTGCGCTTTTTCACGTCGACCGAACTTCTGCACGAGATGAAGGATGCAGGTTTCAACATCGACCACGAATGGCGACCGGGCCCCAACAAGGCCGTGTTCATCATCGCGAAAAAGCCGGTTGCCTGAAACGCGTCGCGCCGCTCAGCGCGGCAGAATGGCGGTGGCCTCGATCTCGACTTTCGCGCCGGGTTCAACCAATTCGCTTACCGCGACGACCGCCATGACCGGAAAGATCTTGCCCAGCACCTCGCGGTAGACCGCGCCCACGTCGGCAACGCGAGACCGGTAGTCCGCGATATCGGTGACATACCAGGTTAGCCGCACCAGCGTTTCCGGACCGACGCCGGCGGTCGCCAGCACCGCGCGGATGTTGAGCAGCGCCTGGCGCAATTGATCCACGAAGTCAGGGCCGACCAACCGTTGGTCCGCGTCCCAACCGATTTGTCCTGCCACGACCAAGAACCGACCTTCGGCGACGATACCGTTGCTATAGCCGCGCGGTCGCGCCCACCCGTCGGGTTGTATGATTTCCACGGCGCTCTCGATTGCCAGCCTAGATAAACTATTTTAGGCTTAAAATAGTAACCGAGGAAAGGCGCTTGGCGTGAGCAAACCTTTGAGCGGCCAGCATGCGCTCGTAACCGGCGCCAGTCGTGGGATCGGTGCCGCGGTTGCCGCCGCGCTTGCGGATGCCGGCGCAACTCTATCGCTGACCGCCCGGGACGGCGACGCAGTACGCACGGTCGCGACCGACCTCTCCGCCGCCCATGGTGTCGCGGCGTACGGCTACGGCGCGGACGCGACCGACGAAAAACAAATCGCCGACATGCTCGCCTCGGCGACGGCGGAGCTCGGGGCACCGACGATCCTTGTGAACAACGCCGGCGGCGCCGAAAGCGCCCGCCTGCTCGACGAGAGCCGCGCGCAATGGGATCGGACGATTTTACTGAACCTGACTAGCACGTTCATTGCGATGCAGGCCGTTCTGCCGTCGATGCTCGCGGCAGGATACGGGCGGATCGTCAATATGGCATCGACCGCCGGGCTCAAGGGATACGCCTACGTTCCCTCCTATTGCGCGGCCAAACACGGCGTCATCGGGCTTACCCGTGCGGTCGCCCTCGACACCGCGCGCAAGGGCGTCACGGTCAACGCCGTTTGCCCGGGCTATACCGACACGCCGATGGTAGCAGATGCAATCGATCAAGCGGCGGCGGCATCCGGTCGGACCCGCGAAGAAACCGTCGCTGCGTTCACCGCCGCCAACCCGCAGCGACGCCTGATCGACCCGGCCGAGGTCGCCGCGACCGTTCTGTGGCTTGTGCTGCCCACATCGTCGTCCATTACCGGCCAATCCATCGCGGTTGCCGGCGGCGAGGTGATGTGAATATCGGCTTACCGCCCCAGGACTACGAGGCCGCTGCGGCGCAGGACGACACTCTGGATCTGCGGGTGTGGCTACGATTGCTTTCGTGCGCCAACATGATCGAAGCGGAAATCCGCCGCCGGTTACGGCGCGAATTCGGTGTGACCCTGCCGTGGTTCGACGCCGTGGCGCAGCTCTACCGCGAGGCCGACGGCCTTACGATGTCGGCCCTGTCGCGCCGCTTGATGGTGACCAACGGGAACGCCACAAGTTTGGTCGATCGGCTGGTCGCACAGGGTCACGCTACGCGCAAACCCGACCCCCAGGATCAGCGAGTCCAGCGCGTCCGCCTCACCCGCAAAGGCCGGGCCGCATTCGAGCGGATGCACCCGGCCCACAGACACTGGATTAGCGAGCTGATGGGTGGCACCGGTCAATCCGACCTCGGTCGCTTGCATGGCCTTCTCGCGACTCTCAAAGGGTCGATTGCACAATCGCTCGAGTCCGTTTCTTCCAACGCCGAAAGTCGCCCGACATGAACAGCTTCGATGCCGCTACCTTCCGCCCGCAGCACTTCGACTGGAATCTCGATGGCCAAGTTGCCACGATCACGTTGAACAGGCCCGAACGAAAGAACCCGCTCACCTTCGACAGCTACGCCGAGTTGCGCGATACCTTCCGTGCGCTGTCCGACAGCGAGGGCGTCCGTACCGTGGTCGTTACCGGCGCGGGCGGTAATTTTTCATCCGGCGGCGACGTGCACGAAATCATCGGCCCCCTAACCAAGATGGACATGCCGGCGCTGATGCGCTTCACCCGCATGACCGGCGACTTGGTCAAAGCAATGCGCGCCTGCCCGCAAGTGATCGTAGCCGCTGTCGACGGGATTTGCGCCGGTGCCGGCGCTTGCGTGACGATGGCGGCAGACCTGCGCTACGGCACCGAGCGCAGCAAGGTTGGCTTCCTTTTCGCGCGGGTGGGGTTGGCGGGGTGCGACATGGGCGCCTGCGCCATGCTACCGCGCATAATCGGTCACGGACGGGCGGCCGAACTGTTCTATTCGGGCCGGATGATGGCGGGCCAGCAGGCCCACGATTGGGGCTTCTTCAACGACCTTGTCGCCCCCGATGCCGTGCTTGGCTATGCCCAGGACAAAGCGCGCGAGATTGCCGAGGGTCCGTTCTTCGCCCATTCGATGACCAAGCGGATGATGGACCAGGAATGGTCGATGCCGCTCGGCGAGGCCATCGAACACGAAGCACAAGCCCAGGCCATCTGTATGCAGACGAACGACTTTACCCGCGCCTTCGAAGCCTTCGCCGCGAAACAATCCCCGGTGTTCGAGGGCAATTGATGGCCGACCGTACCTTTCTTACCTGGCCGTTCTTTGAGAACCGGCACCGTGACCTTGCCGATGCGCTCGAGCAGTGGGCTGGAGTGACGCTGACGGCCTTCGAGGAACGGGCTCACGTCGAAGCGACGGTGGCCGATGCTACGCGCGATCTCGTTACGGTGTTGGGCAAAGGCGGCTGGTTACGCTATGCCGTCCCTGCCCCTTACGGTGCGCTGGACGGACTCGACGTGCGCAGTTTGTGCCTCGTCCGCGAAACGCTGGCCCGCCACCTCGGGCTTGCCGACTTCGCGTTTGCCATGCAGGGGCTTGGGGCCGCGCCGGTCTCGTTGTTCGGCACATCGGACCAACAGGGCGACCTGCTGCCGGGGATCGCCGATGGAACCCGCATCGGTGCCTTCGCCCTGTCCGAACCGGAAGCCGGGTCGAACCCGGGCGACATGACCACCCAAGCGCAGCGCGAGGGCGACCATTACGTTCTTAACGGCGAAAAGACCTGGATTTCGAACGGTGGGATCGCGACGCAATATACCGTCTTCGCCCGCACTGGCGCGGCGGGGCCAAAAGGACTCTCCGCCTTCGTGGTGCCGGCCGACGCGCCGGGTCTGCGCCTCGCTGAAACGATTGCGATAATCGCGCCCCACCCGCTCGGCCGCCTCATCTTCGAAGACTGCCGCATCCCGGTCGAAAACCTGATCGGTAGCGAAGGCGACGGCTTCAAGATCGCGATGGCCACGCTGGACACCTTCCGCTCGACCGTGGGTGCCGCGGCGCTCGGGTTCGCACGGCGCGCCTTGGATGAAACCCTGACACGCGTAAAGGCGCGGCACATCGGGAACGTCGCGCTCGCCGACCACCAAATGACCCAGAGTCGGATCGCCGACATGGCCTTGGGTATCGATACCGCAGCGCTGTTGATCTACCGCGCAGCATGGACCAAGGATACGCAAGGTACGCGGATATCGCGCGAAGCCGCGATGGCAAAGCTGCACGCAACCGAAATCGCCCAGCAAGTGATCGACAGCGCGGTGCAGCTTCACGGCGGCCTTGGCGTGGTCAGCGGATCGCCCGTCGAAGTCCTCTACCGCGAAATCCGATCGCTACGGATCTACGAGGGCACCAGCGAGATACAGAAGTTGATTATCGCCCAACAGACGTTGCGCAACCATGAAGGCGCGGCGGCATGAAGATCGCGTGCATTGGCGGCGGCCCGGCCTCGCTTTACTTCTCCATCTTGATGAAGAAGGCGCGGCCTGACGCCGAAATCACCATCTACGAGCAGAACCCCGCCGACGTAACCTGGGGTTTCGGGGTCGTATTTTCGGATTCGACCATGGCCGGCTTCGGCGATGCGGACGATGAAACGCTGCACGACATCACCCAACAGTTTACCCATTGGGACGATATCGACATCCACTTCAAGGGCGAAGTCGTGCGTTCGACCGGACACGGGTTCGCGGGGCTCGCCCGCTTGAAGCTGTTGCAGATTCTCGCACAACGCGCGCGGCGCCTAGGGATAGACATTCGTTTCGACACCCGGGTCGAGTCCCTCGACGACCTCGGACCACTCGATTTGATCGTCGCCGGCGACGGTGTCAACAGCGCCATCCGCACCAAATATGCCGACGACTTTCAACCCGAAATCGCGATGCGGCCCAACAAGTTCATTTGGTTGGGCGCGAACAAACGGTTCGATGCGTTCAACTTTTACTTCAAGCGCAACGACCACGGCCTTTGGCGGGCGCATTGCTATCAATACGACCAGGGCACTTATGCCAACGGCAACGCCACCATCATTGTCGAGACGACGGAAGACACGTGGCGACGGGCCGGCCTTGAACACGTCGGCGAAGAAGAAAGCGTCGCCTTTTGCGAACACCTGTTCGAACGCGAACTCGATGGGGCATCCCTCATCAGCAACCGGTCGGAGTGGCGAACGTTCCCCGAACTGAGCAACAGGCACTGGTCGCGCGGCAATATCGTTCTGCTCGGCGATGCCCTCCATACCGCGCACTTCTCGATCGGTTCAGGCACCAAACTCGCAATGGAGGATGCGATCGCTTTGTCACAGGCGTTGACGCGGGCGGAGTCGGTAGCGTCGGGCTTGGCCGCGTTCGAAACCGGACGCCGTCCCGATGTCATCAGTCTTCAACGCGCAGCACGCGTCAGCATGAAATGGTTCGAGGAAACCGAACGCTATTACGACCGACTCGACCCGCCGCAATTCGCTTTCAGCCTGTTGACCCGATCCTTGCGCATCAACCACGAGAATCTGCGCAAACGCGACGCCAATTTCGTACGCAGTATCGATCACTGGTTCGCCGACCGCGCGGCACAGCAAAGCGGCGTCAATCTCGATACCGCGAAGCACATACCGCCAGCCTTTACCCCGTTCAAACTGCGCGACCTTGTTATTTCCAACCGGATCGCGGTCTCGCCGATGTGCATGTATTCAGCCATCGACGGCACCGTAAACGATTGGCACCTCGTCCATTTAGGCAGCCGCGCGGTAGGTGGCGCCGGATTGGTCATCGCCGAAATGACCGACGTCAGCCCGCAAGGACGCATCTCGCCGGGCTGTGCCGGGATGTACAAGGAAGAGCATGTCGGCGCCTGGCTCAAGGTGACCGACTTTGTCCACAGCCACAGCGCCTCGGCGATCGCGCTCCAACTCGGCCATGCCGGCCGTAAGGGCTCGACCAAATTGATTTGGGAGGGCGACACCGAGCCTTTAGATCGCGGCAACTGGGACCTCTTGTCACCATCGGCAATTCCCTATAGCGGCGCGAACCAGATCCCGCACGAAATGACCCCGGACGACATGACGACAGTCAGGAGCGATTTCGTTCGCGCGACTGAAATGGCCGACGCCGCCGGGTTCGACATGATCGAGCTGCACATGGCGCACGGCTATTTGCTGTCGAGCTTTCTGTCGCCGTTGGTCAACCAGCGCACAGACGCCTATGGCGGCTCGCTCGAAAACCGAATGCGCTATCCGCTGGAGGTCTTCATGGCGATCCGCGCGGTGTGGCCCGCCCACAAACCGATGTCCGTTCGGGTCTCCGGAACCGATTGGGCTCCTGGCGGAGCCACCCCAGACGATGCGGTCGAACTTGCCGCAGCGCTGAAGCGGATGGGCTGCGACATCGTCGACGTTTCCAGCGGCCAGGTCGTTGCCGACCAGCAACCGGAGTACGGCCGCCTCTACCAAACGCCGTTTGCGGACCGCATCCGCCTCGACGTGGACATGCCGACCATGACGGTCGGCAATATCCAGTCTTACGGCGACATCAACGCGATCCTCGCCGGGGGCAGGGCGGACATCTGCGTGCTGGCGCGGGCCCATCTGTTCGACCCCTACTACGCCCGGCACGCGGCGGCGGCGATGGGCTACGCCCTACCCCAGCCGCCGCAATACCGCTCCATCGAAGGCTGGACGCCGCGCCTCGGCGACTGACCCAGAACACCTAAGACGCCACGTGTTCCGCGCTGCGTCGCCGGCGCCACGGCACGAGGTCGACCCCCCGGAACAGCAACCACAAACAGAATGCGCTCTCGGCCACTAGCGGCACGACGTAGACTGGCGCAAAAGCGGGCGACGCGTCGGGCAGGAGAAATCTGATCGTACTGCCAACAAGATAGACGATACCCGCGGCTGCCATCAGGACGCCAAGACGGCGCGGTACGCCGCCTGCTACGAACAGCAGATATCCGACGAGAAGGCTATTGATGCCAAAGAACAAGAGCCCGAGATCGTACCCGTGGCTGTGTACGTTCAACAAATATAATGCCATCGCATTGAGCTGATCCGCTTCGAAGGCAACCAGCGTGTTCCCGCCATCCAAGATCATCAACGCCGCATAATGGTTCAACAGGTTGACGCCCAGTATCGAGGTCTGGATCAATCGGAACACCATCGCCAACAGCGCTAACGGTTGGCTGACAGGCCTGAGCAAAAGGTAGAGAAGCACGGCAAGCGCGACATCGCACAGGGCCATCACCGCATCGGCGGCGAAGCCGAGGCGAAAAAGGCCCGGCGCGGCAAGGATGTTCGCTGCAGTCGTGGCCGCATCGCCCGGCACGACAAGTGCGGCCCGGACAACACCTTCGCTGAAAACCCCGAAGACGATAATCGCCAGGTATAGGGCACCTGCCGTTCTGGTTTGCCCTTTGGGGAAGCGTGCTGGGAGACGGTTGGACATGGGGTCACTCCTCGTGTTGGTGGACGAGGACCTTCATACCCATGCACTCTTGTCAGGGTAATTGACTAAATCTGTACATTTGATATGCGTTTTCGTATGGATTGGCGATCGGTCAAATTCGATTGGAACCGGGCCCGGGCATTTCTCGTCACGGCCGAAGAGGGATCGTTGTCCGCGGCGGCGCGGGCTTTGGGCATGACTCAGCCGACGCTCGGCCGCCAGGTCGATGCCCTCGAACAGGAATTGGGAGTGGTCCTCTTTCAGCGAGCGGGCCGCGGCCTAGTGTTGACGCCTATCGGGCTCGACCTCCTGGAGCATGTCCGGTCGATGGGCGACGCCGCCGGCCGCTTGTCACTCACGGCGTCAGGACAGGCGCAATCCATCGAGGGGAGCGTCTGCATTACCGCCAGCGAAGCGATCGCTGCCTTCTCGCTCCCACCGATCGTCGAACGCCTGAGACGCGACGCGCCGGGAATCGAAATCGAACTGGTGGCCTCTAACACGCCAAGCGACTTGCGGCGCCGGGAGGCTGATATCGCCATTCGCAACTTCCGGCCAACGCAGCCGGACCTCGTCGCAAAAAAAGTGAGGGACGATGCGGTTAGGCTGTATGCGTCGCCCCTCTACATCGAGCGAGTAGGAGAACCGAAAACCGCTGACGACCTCGCCGCCGCGGATTTCATCGGATTCGACAGCACATCGGCGTTGCTCGATGCGCTCAACGCTCTTGGCCTCACCCTCCGACCGCGCAACTTCCCGGTCATCGCCGGCAGTCATTTGGTTCTGTGGGAACTCGTAAAACGGGGTGTGGGGATCGGCGTCATGCCAGAGGATATCGGCGATGCCGAACCTGCGGTGCGGCGGGTGTTGCCGTCACTTGATCCAATCGTTGTACCTATGTGGATTACCGCCCACCGCGAACTGAATACAAGCCGGCGCATTCGTATGGTATTCGATCTCCTGGCAGCCGAACTTGCTCGGCCCGCGATCGACCGCTTTACCCAATGAAATAGAGAGGCCGCATGAGCGATCCCGTGGTTACCTACCGTCGCGACGGCGCTATCGGCGTCATCACCGCCGACAATCCCCCGGTGAACGCGCTCGGTCATACGGTACGCGAAGGGTTGATGGCGGCGTTTGCGGAGGCCGAGGCCGATCCAGGGGCGAAGGCCCTCGTCATCGCCTGTGCCGGGCGGACATTTTTCGCCGGCGCCGATATTTCAGAATTCGGTAAGCCGTCCGTCCGTCCGGTCCTGGGCGAGGTCATCGACCGGCTGGAAAACTGCCCCAAGCCGGTCGTTGCGGCGCTGCACGGCACCGCTTTGGGAGGCGGTTTCGAGATCGCCCTGGGCTGCCACTACCGAGTTGCGGTGCAGAGCGCACAGGTCGGTCTACCTGAGGTCGGTCTCGGTATCATTCCCGGCGCCGGCGGAACCCAGCGCCTACCGCGGTTGATTGGCGTGCCTGCGGCCTTGGAGGTCATCATAGGCGGCAAACGGCTCCGCGCCGAGGCGGCCAGGGAGTTGGGCATCGTCGACGCGGTTGTCGCCGAACCGCTGACGGCGGCTGCGGTCGCCTTTGCAACCGACTTGGTGGCATCGAATAAGGGGCCGCGCCCGACGCGAGATGCGCCGGTAGCTGGCACCTCCGACGACATCGCAGCCGCGCGCAAACAACACACGCGGCGCTACCGCGGCTTCAATGCGCCCTTCCGCGCCATCGATGCGGTGGAAGCGAGCCTATCCCTGCCCTTCGATGAAGGGCTGAAAAAAGAACGCGCACTGTTCGAAGCGTGCAACGCCACGGTCGAAGCAAGAGCCTTGCAGTACGCCTTCTTCGCCGAACGTCAGGCCGCCAAGGTAAAGGACCTGCCAAAGGAAACACCGACGCGCGCAATCGGTCGCGCCGCCGTCGTGGGTGGCGGGACGATGGGCCGCGGCATTGCGATGGTGTTCGCCGACGCAGGTATTCCGGTGTCGCTGCTGGAAGTAACGCCCGACGCGCGCGACGCAGCTCTCGCCGCGATTGCCAAATCCTATGACGGCATGGTGGCACGCCACCGATTGTCGCGCGACGACGCCGACGCCCGGCTGGCGCGCCTGAACGGCACCACGGATTTTACCGACCTCGCCAACGCCGACCTCGTCGTCGAAGCGGTTTTCGAGGAAATGGCCGTCAAGAAGGACGTCCTCGCCAAACTCGATGCCGTTGTCGCGGACGACGCGATCTTAGCAACTAATACCTCCTACCTCGACGTGAACGAGATCGCGGCTGCTTCCAAAAACCCCGATCGGGTGCTGGGGATGCACTTCTTCAGTCCGGCCAACGTGATGAAGTTGCTGGAGGTGGTTCGCGGGGACAAGACTTCGCTTGGGGCGCTGGCCACGGCGATGCCGCTGGCCAAACGGCTTGGCAAGATTCCTGTGGTGTCCGGGGTGTGCCACGGTTTCATCGGCAATCGGATGCTCCAGGTTTATCAACGCGAAGCGAACCGCCTGCTGCAAGAGGGCGCAACAATCAGCCAAATCGACCGGGCGATCTTCGATTTCGGCTTACCGATGGGACCGTTCGCGGTGCGCGACCTGGCGGGGATCGATGTTGGGTGGCGGATGCGCAAGGCCTTTGGCATCGGCCGCGCGCAAGACTCTCGCTACTCCCGGGTGCCGGACCTGCTTTGCGAACATGGCCAGTTCGGACAAAAGACCGGCGTCGGATTCTACGTCTACGGCGACGAGCGCAAGGCCTCGGGCGAAAACCCGCTGGTCGCCGAGTTGGTGGCAGCGGAGGCGGACGAACTTGGCATCGCGCCGCGCGATATTGGCGACGACGAAATCGTCGAACGGTGTATCTTCGCGATGATCAACGAAGGCGCCAACCTGCTCGACGAAGGGATCGCCCAACGCCCCAGCGACATCGATATCGTGTGGCTCAATGGGTATGGCTTCCCTGCCTATCGTGGCGGCCCGATGTTCTATGCCGATACCGTCGGCGTCCCGGCGTTGGTCGAGGCGCTGGTTCGCTTGCAAGGCGCGCACGGCGAAGTATGGACGCCAGCGCCACTCCTCGCGCGCATCGCCGCCGAACGCGGGCGGCTCGCCGACCTCAACCGCTAGACGGCCCGCCGTCGAATCGCCTAGAAACGTGCACCGAAATTCACAATCAGGAGCGACCGATGAAACTTTATTTCACCCAACGCTCGCCGTTCGCGCGCAAGATTCGCATGCTTGCGCGGCTTACCGGACAAATCGGTGATATCTCGGAAATAGAAACGACCGTGCGCGATCCGAACGCGCCCGTTCTGGCCCACAACCCAACCGGCAAGGTGCCAACATTGGTGCTGGATGACGGCGCGGTCCTGTCCGAATCGCTGTTGATCACGACCTACCTGGAAGAACGTGCCGGCCCGCGCGCGCTCAACGGCACCGGTGCTGCGCGGTGGCAGGCATTTGGGTTCGATGGATTCGTCACCGCGACTGCGGATAACATCGCCTGGCTTTTTCGCGAGTTGTCTTTCAAGGAGGCCGGCAAACAATCGCCGACGTTCCTTGCCCTGGAACGCGGACGCGCGCAGCGCAACTTCGATGCCCTGGAGGCCGCGGTCGAAACCGATCTTGCCGCGCCCTTGCAAACCGGACACCTAACGGCCGCCACGATGTTTTCTTTCGTCGACCTGTTTTTGAAAGACGAAGAGGACTGGCGCACAAACCGCCCCAGCCTCAAAGCATGGTACGAACGTATGCAAGACCTTCCCGCATTCCAGGAAACCGCACCAGTCGCGTCCTAACCCCGCAGGATGGTACCCACCTCGCCCGCCAGCAATCCTTCGGCCTGACCGAGCGCGCCGATCGCGGCGAAGCGGCCGCCGCCGCTGACGAATCCGATCGCTGCGCCGACCTTCGGGCCCATCGCGCCGTCAGCCAACGCGAGGGGCGCCATCGCCTCCACTGTGGTTTCGTGTAGGAGCGCCTTGCGGGCCGGCCAATCGGCATAGACCCCAGGGACATCGGTGAGCAAGAGCAGCGCGTCGGCACCGAGTTGCAGCGCGAGCAGCGCCGAGGCGATGTCCTTGTCGATTACGGCGTCGATCCCATGCAATAGCCCCTTCTCGTCACGGACGACGGGAATGCCGCCACCGCCGACGCACACAACGATCGCGCCGGAGCGCACGAGAAAACCGATTTCCTCCGCCTCGATCACCTCGAGCGGGTGGGGCGACGGCACAACCCGACGAAAGCCGCCCCTGTCGGGCACGAACGGCCAGCCATGGGCGTCGCCCAGTGCCTTGGCCTCGTCCGCTCCGACGACCGGGCCTACCGGTTTGGACGGGTGCGCGAACGCCGGATCATCAGCGGCCACGACAACCCGGGTCAACACACCCAGCGTCGTGCGCCCGGGCAAACGATTGGTCAGTCCTTGTTCAATCGCATAGCCGAGCCAACCTTCGCTTTCTGCGCCCAGTACATCGAGCGGTGCCTTCGGCGCGTTCTCCGCGAGATACCCGATCTGGGGACCATTGCCGTGGGTGACAATCAGATCGTGCGTGCCGACGATCGGTGCCAGGGCATCCGCGGCGGCGGCGATCGATGCCGCCATATCGTCGGCGTCGAAGGGTTTGTCGGGGGGCGAGAGCGCATTGCCACCCAGCGCGGCGACAACCAGCGGACGGGCTTCGCTCACCCCAGGGCCCGGTCGCGCAGGAAGGCGTCCACGGCGTCGCCGAGCCCCGGCGAGTCGAGATCAGCGAAATCGTAGTGCGCCCGGACGACCGGTATCGACAGGTTCAAGTCCCGCGCTAGGTCGATCGGCGTTCCCGCGGCCACGACATCGGCTCCACTTCGATTGATTGTTTCCACCAAATCACGCACCTGGCCCGGACCATACCCCATCGCGGGCAGTACGTTTGCCAAATGTGGATTTGCATCGAACACCGCGCGCAACGATGCGGCGGCGTTGGTCCGTGGATCGACAATTTCGGCGGCACCGCCCGCCGTCGCGGCGACATATCCGGCGCCAAAGGGCATCCCGCCGTGGGTCAGTGTCGGACCGTCGTCGACGACCACGACCCGCTTGCCCCGCACGCCCTCTGGGTCCGACAGGCGGACCGGCGAACCGCCCCGGTAAAGCGGAACGCCGGGACGCAGCCGCAGGACGGCTTCCGATATGGCGGTCACGTCCGCAGGTGTCGCGGTATCGGCTTTGGCGAGAATCACCGCATCGGCGAGGTGCAGGTTGACCTCGCCCGGATAGTAGGCGGTCTCGTGGCCGGGGCGCAGCGCGTCGGTCAACACGATATGGAAATCCGGTCGGTAGAACGGGGTGTCGTTGTTGCCGCCGTCCCACAAAATAACGTCGCTCTCCTCTTCGGCGAGGGCAAGGATCGCGGCGTAGTCGACACCGGCGAATACCGTCATGCCACGCTCGACATAGGGTTCGTATTCCTCGCGCTCCTCGAGCGTACAGTCCGCGGAGTCCATGTCGGCGGCGCTGGCAAAGCGTTGAACCGCTTGTTTGGCGAGATCGCCGTAGGGCATGGGATGGCGTATTGCGGCCACTCGAATTCCCCGCGCGGCCAAACGTGCTGCAAGCCAGCGACTAACCTGGGATTTACCGCAACCGGTACGTACGGCGGTCACTGCGATCACCGGAACACGCGCGCGCAGCATCGTCGCCGTCGCGCTCGGCAGGACGAAGTTGGCCCCCATGCTCTGGCTGCGCGCGGCGGCATGCATGACGGTGGCATACGGAACGTCGCTGTAGGCAAAGACGACGTCGGTCACGTCATGCTCGCGGCAAATCGATTCAAGAGCGGATTCGGCTCGAATCGGAATGCCCGTCGGGTAGCGCGGACCTGCCAGCGCCGCCGGGTACACACGCTCCGCGATACCCGGAATCTGTGTCGCGGTGAACGCGATGACGGTGACGGTCGGGTCGGCGCGGAACAGCGTATTGAAGTTGTGAAAGTCGCGCCCGGCGGCGCCCATGATGACGATTCTGCGCTCTTGGCCCACGCCGACCGCTACAGAGTTGTCGCTGCGTTGATCATGACGGCAAGGATCAACGCGGGTGCCACCAAGCGCAACAGCCAGAGCCACACGACGTTGATCCACGCCCCGTCGATTTGCGCTTCGGGGACGACCCGCGGCCACAACCAACGCCACCCCACAAACACCGCGACCGCAACGCCGCCCAGGGGCAATAGGATATTCGACGCCACGAAGTCCATCGAATCGAGGATCCCCCGACCTTGCCAGGATATCTCCTCCCATACGCCGAACCCGAGCGAGGCGGGGACGCCGACGACAAACATCGCCGCGCCGATCGACGGGGCCGCTATTGTGCGCCGAATCCCGAGACGCCGTACAACGAAGGCGACCGGGACTTCGAGGATCGAGACCATCGAGGTGATCGCGCCTGCGACCAGAAGGGCAAAGAAGATCGGCGCCAATACCTTACCGATGGGAATACTGAGGAAAAGCTGAGGCAGGGTGATGAACGCGAGTTCCGGCCCGGCGGCGGGGTCGTGGCCAAAGGCGAAGACCGTCGTGAAAATGGCGACACCGGCAAAGACGGCAATCGCCGTGTCGCCGGCAACCACCGTCGCGGCCCCCCGGCCCAGATTCTCGCGCCGGCCCAGGTAACTGCCGTAGGTAATGAAAATCGACATGCCGATACCGAGCGAGAAGAACGCCTGCCCCATTGCGGCGAGATAGACCTCGGACCGCATCAGCGCGCTCCAGTCCGGGGTAAACAAAAATGCAAGACCAGCGCGGGATCCGGGCTGAAAGACGCCCCAGACCGCGAGCACGATTATCAGGAGCGCCAGAAGGGGCATCAGGATCTTGTTCGCGAGTTCGATGCCGCCGCGCACGCCGCGCATCACGATGACCACCGTCACCGCGACCATAGTGGCTTGCCATGCGATCGGCTCAAAGGTGCCGGCAATAAACTGCGCGAAGAAACCGCCGTAGCCCTGCGCCGCAGCCGTCCACAGGGAACCGTCCACCGATCCGACGAAATATTTGAGGGCCCAGCCCGCGACCACCGCGTAATAGGCGAGGATCAGAAAGGCTGCGACGACGCCGACGACACCAACCAGATGCCAGTGGCCCTTGGGTACGAGGATTGAAAAGGCCCCCACTGCGTCGCGCCGTGCCGCACGGCCGATCGCCAGTTCCGCCATGACGAGTGGCAGGCCGACCAAGATGACGGCTGCAAAATAGACGACCAAGAATGCGCCGCCGCCGTTCTCTCCCGCGACATACGAGAAACGCCAAATATTCCCGATGCCCGCCGCCGATCCGATGGTGGCAAGAATAAAGCCGAGACGGCTCCCCCACTCCTCGTGGGGCACGGAACGTGGCGGTTCGGGAGCTTGAGTCGACATACTGACCTTATTCTAGCAAACCGCGCATACCCGTCCTTGAGCCCGCGCAACGCGCAGACAAACGACGGCTAGCGGTTTTTGTCGCGTCGTAGCGCTAGCCTGGAGCTACCTGCGCCGCGCATAGCGTCGCGATCGCCGCGTCGTATTCCCGGGCGAAGTCCTCCACGATCTCGGCAACGGTCTTGACCGACTCAATCGCGCCCACCCCTTGCCCTGCCGACCAGACGTGCTTCCACGCTTTGTTTTCGGTGCCCTTGTAGGTGTAGTTGGGTGTGCCGCCCTCAGCCAGGTCGTCCGGATCGAAACCAGCGTCGCGCACGCTGGCACGGAGCATGCTGGCGAGCGCCCCGGTCAACGCACTGGTGAGGACCAGATCGTCGATCCCGGCATCGACCACCATTTGCCGATAGGCATCGGGCGCCATGCTTTCGGCGCTGGCGATGAAGCGCGTACCGGCATAGCCGAAGTCCGCGCCCAACGCCCGGGCGGCCGCGACGGCGCGCCCGTCGGTCATCGCCCCGGACACGATAATCATACCGTCGAAAAAACGACGCACGGCAGGGACGAACGCAAACGGCGCGATCCGCCCGGTGTGCCCGCCCGCCCCCGCGCAGACCAATACCAGCCCGTCGACACCCGCGGCGGCGGCCTTGCGTGCATGTTCCAAGCCGTTGACATCGGCAAAGACGATCCCGCCGTAACTGTGCACATCGTCGACAATCGCACGCGGACTGCCCAGCGCTGTGATGACGATGGGCGGCTTATATTTTTTGACCAGTGCCACATCCTCGGCCAGTCGGGGGTTCGTCCGGTGCACGATCAGGTTGGCAGCCCACAAATTGGTGGAACGATCGGCGCCTGTTCCGAAACCGGCGGTCTCATCGACGATACGGGCCATCCAGGCATCGAGATCGCCTACGGTTCGGCAATTGGGGGTGGGAAACGACCCGACGATCCCGGCACGGGCCGCCGCGATCACCAGATCGGGGCCCGAGACAAGAAACATCGGTGCCGCGAACAGCGGAAGGCGCAGTTGCGCCCGAAGGATATCGGGAACGTTCATATCGGGACCTTGGGGATCGTCGTTAGGTTGGCTGGCTGGCCCATGGGGCCGCACCCAGTGTATCGTGCTTTTGCAACGCCGCCAGGGCGCACGACCTGAACAATCCAGTGGGGGCTCGATGTACGACCTTCTTATCAAGGGCGGGACCGTCGTTGACGGGACGGGCACCGATGCGCGGACTGCCGACGTGGCGGTAACCGACGGGAAGATCGCTGAGGTCGGCAAGATTTCGGGCACAGCCAAACGGACCGTCGACGCCGACGGCCTGCTGGTAACCCCGGGGTGGGTCGACATCCATACCCACTACGACGGACAGGTCACGTGGGATCCGCTACTGACCCCGTCGTTTTGGCAAGGGGTCACGACCGCCGTCATGGGAAACTGCGGCGTCGGCTTCGCCCCGGCACGGCCCGACGGCCATGATTGGCTGATCGGCCTGATGGAGGGCGTCGAAGATATCCCCGGTGCCGCGCTGGCCGCTGGGGTGAAATGGGACTGGGAGACGTTTCCGGAATACCTCGACGCCGTCGAGCGCCACCCCCATGCGATCGACGTCGGATGCCAGATCGCCCACGGGCCGCTGCGCGCCTACGTCATGGGCGAACGCGGCGCACGCAACGAACCAGCAACACCGGCCGACATCGAGGAAATGGCACGGGTTGTTACCGACGCCCTTCATGCCGGGGCCCTCGGCTTCACGACCTCCAGGACACTGCTGCATCTTGCCGTCGATGGCGAGCCGGTGCCGGGCACCTGGGCACGCGAGGAGGAGTTGATGGCGATGGGCCATGCGATCGCCGCCGCCGGACACGGCATATTCGAACTAGCCCCCGCAGGTATTTCCGGTGACGACCTGATTGCCCCCGCCAAGGAAATGGCTTGGATGCGCAAAGTAGCGGCGGAAACCGGCGTGCCGGTGACTTTCTTGTTCGGCCAAAACAACAAGGCGCCCGACGCCTGGCGTGAGATGTTGAAGGAGTGCGAAGCGGCTGCCGCCGCCGGGGCCCGGGTTTATCCGCAAGTCTTCGGCCGTCCGACAACGCTGCTGTTCAGCTTCCAAGGGCCCAACCAGTTCATTCGCTTTCCGACCTACGCCGCCCTCAATACCCTGCCGCCTGCCGAGAAACTCGCCCGCCTACGCGATCCCGAAATTCGCGCGAAGATCCTGGGCGAAGCGGATCCGGTCGACGACGCCCTCGCCGACATGATTCAAGATGCCTGGGCCGAGACCTATGTGATGGGCGATGATTTCGATTTCGAACCGCCGACATCGCAAACCGTCTTGGCCATCGCCAAGCGCGAGGGCAGCGATCCGCGCGCGGTCGCCTACGACGAGATGCTGCGCAACGACGGGACCAACTACCTGATGTTTTGCGGCCTAAATTACAGCCAGGGCAGCCTCGACGCGCTGCACGAACAGCTCACCCACCCGTTGTCGATTATTGGCGGTGGCGACGGTGGCGCTCACGTCAGCTACATCTGCGATGCGAACGTCCCGACATTCCTGATGACTCACTGGGCGCGGGACCGTTCTCGGGGTCCGCGCATCCCGCTCGAAACAGTGGTCAAGAAACTGACATCCGAGACAGCAACGCTGTATGGTTTGCATGACCGTGGGGTCCTCGCGACGGGCATGAAGGCCGACATCAATTTGATCGACTTTGACAGGCTCCATGCGTCCAAGCCGTTCATGGTCAACGACCTGCCGACGGGGGCCCAACGCCTGATGGCAACCGCCGAAGGATACGTTAAAACCTTCGTGTCCGGTCGTGTCGTTCAGGAGAACGGTGCAGAAACCGGCGCACGCCCGGGTAAACTCGTTCGCGGCAAAGCCGCGGCCTGATTCCAATGCCCCAACAGAAGGACCCTCGATGAGCGGTACGACACTCTTCGAAAAGATCTGGAACGACCACGCGGTGCTCACCACCGAGGACGGTTACACCCTTCTCTACATTGGCCGTCACCTGGCCCATGACGGGTCGGGACACGCCTTCGGCTTTTTGGAGAAGCGCGGCCTCAAGGTGCGGCGGCCGGAGCTGACCTTCGCGACGCCCGACCACGGGGTGCCGACGACGAGCCATCGGCTTGAAGACATCACCGACCCGGTGCAGCGGCGCGCAGTGGAGACGTTGACCAAGAACGCCGCCAACCACAACGTCACGCTTTTCGATCTCGGCGATTCGCGCCAGGGCATCGTCCACGTCGTCGGACCCGAACAGGGTATCACCTTGCCCGGCCTGGTCATGGTCTGTGGCGATTCGCATACCTCGACCCACGGCGCGCTGGGGGCACTGGCCTTTGGTATCGGTGCGTCCGACGTCTTCCATGTACTGGCCACGCAAACGACGTGGCAGCGCAAACCCGACGCGATGCGTGTCACCGTCGAGGGCAAACGCCCCTTCGGCGTGACGGCCAAGGACATCATTCTGTCTATCATCGCTGAGATCGGAGCCAACGGCGCCGCGCGACATGTCGTGGAATATGCCGGCGAGGCGATCCGCGCACTGACCGTCGAGGAACGCTTGACGGTCTGCAACATGTCGATCGAAGCCGGCGCACGTGCCGGCATCGTTGCGCCCGACGAAACGACGTTCGCCTATTTGGAGGGACGCCCGTTCGCGCCGAAAGGGAAAGACTGGGAGAAGGCGCTGGATCAGTGGCGGGCGCTACCCTCCGACCCCGACGCCACGTTCGGTCGCGAAGTAACGATGGATGCGAGTACGTTCGCACCGATGCTGACCTGGGGCACAAGCCCCGAAGACGCGCTCCCCATAACCGGTACCGTCCCCGACCCTGATGCCGAGTCCAATCCCGAGCGGCGCATGGCGCTGCGCGCGACATTGGACTACATCGGACTGAAACCCGGAACCAAACTCGAAGACGTGCCGGTCGACCGAGTGTTCATCGGATCGTGCACCAATTCGAGGATCGAGGACTTGCGGGCTGCGGCGGCCGTCGCGCGTCAGGGCAAGGCCAAGGTCCCGGCAATGATCTCGCCAGGCTCGACATTGGTGAAGCTGCAAGCGGAGAAAGAAGGACTAGACGACGTCTTCCGCAAAGCCGGTTTCGAATGGCGCGAATCCGGGTGCTCAATGTGCGTCGGGATGAACGGCGACTTGGTCGCGGCGGGGGAACGCTGTGCCTCTACCTCCAACCGCAATTTCCCCGGTCGCCAAGGAAAGGGTGCACGCACCCACTTGATGAGCCCGGCGATGGCGGCGGCGGCGGCGCTGACGGGGCGCTTTACCGACGTGCGTACCTTTGCCGAGAAAGGCTGAGCGATGGAAAAGTTCACCACCTTGACTGCCGTTGCAGCGCCGATGGACCGGCCCAACATAGATACAGACCAACTTCTGCCGGCACGCTTCCTGCGCCGCCCCCGCGCGGAAGGGTTCGGCGACGTCCTCTTCATCGATCAACGTCTGAAAGACGACGGGACTCCTAATCCCGATTTCGTGCTGAACCAACCGGCCTACAAGGACGCACATATCATTGTGGCCGACCGCAATTTCGGCGGCGGGTCGAGCCGCGAAGGCGCGCCGTGGGCCCTGCTGGACTACGGCATCCGCTGCGTCGTCGCGTCGAGCTTCGGCGACATTTTCTACAACAACTCGCTTAAGAACGGGTTGTTGCCGGTGCGCCTGCCCGAAGACGCTGTGAAGGCAATCCGCCGCCAGCTCCATGACCAACCGGGCGCGACCGTCTCGGTGGATCTCGCGAAACAGACGGTGACCGCACCCGACGGCGTCGTGCATTCCTTCGACATCGAACCGTTCCGCAAGCAATCCTTACTCAAAGGGCTGGACGACATCGGGATGACCATGGAACACGAGGCGCAGATCGACGCATTCGAGGCGGGCTTTCGCGATCGTCACCCCTGGCTGTTTCGTCACGCCTAGAAAGGAATCCCCATGAGCGGCATAAGCGAAAAGAGCGCGCGCCTCGCCGGCGCCGTTCGCGGCGGCGAATTCGTCGTGGCGCCCGGCGTCTACGACATGATTTCGGCACGTTTGGCCGACCGGCTTGGCTTTCAGGCGCTATATATGACGGGCTACGGCACCGTCGCGTCGCACCTGGGCTTGGCCGACGCCGGCCTTGCGACCTATACCGACATGGTCGGCCGGGTGCGCCAAATCGCAAGCGGCACGGCAACGCCGTTGATCGCCGACGCCGATACCGGGTACGGCGGCTTGCTGAACGTCGCCCATACCGTGCGCGGCTATGAGGAGGCCGGTGCATCGGGTATCCAAATCGAAGACCAGGTCTCACCCAAGAAATGCGGTCACACGTTGGGCCGCGACGTCATCCCCGTCGAGGAAATGGTCCTCAAGATCCAGGTTGCCCTTGAGGCGCGCCGTAGCCCCGACACGTTGATCGTTGCCCGCACGGACGCCCGCACCCACCTTGGCCTGGACGAGGCGATCCGCCGCGGCGGCGCTTATGCCGACGCGGGCGCGGATCTGATCTTCGTCGAAAGCCCCGAAAGCCACGACGAGATTCGCAAGATCGCCGCCGCCCTATCGAAGAAGACGCGGCTGTTCATGAACGTCGTCCAGGGCGGGCGTACGCCGGAAATGCCAGCGCCGGAACTCGAGGCGCTCGGCTTCGCCGTGGCGATCTATCCCGGTGCCGCGCACAAGGTCGCCGCCGCCGCGATCGATTCGTCCTACCGGCATTTGAAAGCGCACAAATCGATGATCGACAACCCAACCCCGATCTACGCCGACATGCACGGCCTGATGGGATTTCCCGAGGTATGGGATTTTGACAAGCGCTGGGCGCGGACAAAGACCGACGAGGCGGCGGAGTAACTATGTCTGCAACCAAACCCGAAGCGAAAGGCGCTGCGGCCGGACACAAGGAAAAACCCACCGCGAAGAAAGACATGGCCGACGCGCCAACGAAGACCGACAAAGCCGACAAGCCTGCTCCTGACAAAGGCGATAAGCCTGCGACCGAAAAGAGCGACAGGGCCGCCGAAGCAGGCGCCGCAACGACTGACAAAGCCACGGAGGCGGCGGATCCCGCCGTCGGCTTTAGCCGCGGCGAAGGCCAAAAGCCCGTCTCACCGCGCTATCGCAACAACTGGGATCGGGTGTTCGGAAAAAAGAAGAAGAAGGGCTAGCGGCGATCACGCCGCAACTGCTCCGGTCCTTCCCGCCTGACCGTAGCGGCCCTGGGAATATACTTGGGATGAAACTGAGGCAGGGCACGGGACACCCACAAGTCTCATAGGTGTTCGCGTCACACCTAGGTCAACTCGGGTGTGCATCTGTTCGATGCGTGATCTCCGTCACTGGGAACGTGCGGTCGGATCGCCATATCCTCGACAGGACGGATTGGTGTTGGGGGTAGACGTGAAGAACGACACGACGTTGGGGGCGTTTTGGGTTCAGGCCGCAGACTACGGGCAGCGACCGGTTCCGCATTCCCATGTGCGCCGCCGGCGCTGGTTGCCCGGAGTTCGACTCGTTGTCGCGCACCATAGTTGCGACCTTGCCATTCGCCTGCCGACCGCGCGGCCTAGAACGGTGATGATCCCCCTCCTCGCCACCGAGGAACGCGACTAAGCCAACCGGACCGCCACATTCGCCTAGGCAGGCGGATCGCGCGCAAGGAGCGGCGGGGATTATGCGGTCGCGACCGGAACCCTGGCCCTTCTGCGCACGAGGTCGAGGAAGAGGCCGAAGGGACGGCTGAGGATCGTCATGCCCACGACGGCCGTGCCGGCTGCCGCGATCATCTGGGTGGCCGTCGTGCCAACAACGGCGAGCGTGATGAGATACACCGGTATTTGGAATGTAGTGAACGCGACGATGTCGATCAGCGTCCGCGTGGCGCGGCGTTGGGGCCGGAACCGTGCAAAGACCCAGTCCCGCCAGACCCCGTAGGGCCGCCCCGTGGCGATCATCACCGGCACCATGATGAGTCGGGCAACTAGAACCTGCTGCGGGTCCATCCCGGCGACCGCGAGTTCGGCGACTGCCGCAACAACCGTGAAGAAAACAACGGTGGCCACCGTATCGACGAGGAACGCTTTCATACCTTGCGCACTACAGGCATAGCCGGCCATTGTCGAGTCAGGACGGCGGACGCCGCGGGCCGTCGCTCCCTCAAATCAGTCGCTGAGCCAACCCAACGCCTTGAGGTCGGCGGCATAGCTGCGGCTCACCGGCACGCGCATCCCGTTGACGAGGTGGAGTGTGACGCGGCGACCGGTTTTTTCGGCGCGTTCGATTGCCGCGTGGGCCACCCAATAGGACCGGTGCACCCGTAAACCGTCGTATCCGTCCAACTCCTCGACGGCATCGGTCAAACGCATGAGCAACAGGTCGTTGCCCGCCGCCGTGTAAAGTCGCAGATAATGATCCTCGGCCTTGATCGCGAGGAGATCCTTCCCCAGTTTGGCCGGTAGCCGCGCGAAGAACGCAGGCCGCGCCGTGCCCGGCCGAGACGCCTGAGCTGGCGTAACATGTAGCGCCGTGCGCCAGTTCGCCCAGGTCATCCCGGCGGTCACTGGCACCCCGATCGTCGCAACGTAGAGATAGAATTCGAGAATGCCCGGCAGGGCCAGTTCCGGGCGCAGCACGGATTCGATTCCGAACACCGCCAACGCGAGCGGCAGTGCACCAAAGGCACCAACGAGTGCCCCCGCCGCAACCGGTGCGATTCCCCATCCGACCAGCCTGGGCAGGACAATCAGGATCGATGCCACGGTAATCGCCCAGCCAACGCCGAAGGCACCCAACCAATAGACTAACCGCGCGCCCAGCGATAAATCGTAGAACGTACCGAAGGGCCCCGAGACGGCGGCAACCAACGCAATACCCAGCGTCGCCAACGCGTTGACCGCAATGTCTCGCGGGTTGCGGGGCCACCCTAGGCCGGCGTTTTCACGCTTCGCGACCGGGCGATCTACCATTTGCCGAACAATCCTGACCGTTCGCGAAACGCGCCTGGACGAAGGCCACGCCGCGCCCAACGTTGGCGGGGCGCATCCCTGCCCCACGATCTAGGAGAGCGATAGAATGAGCATTCGATACGGTGCTGCATTGGCAGCGGCCTTTATCACGGCGCCCGCAATCGCGGCCGACTTGGAAATAACCGTTCGAGGACTGGAACAGCCGGCAGGCTACGCGATGATCGCGGTCTATGCCAGCCAGGCCGCAATGGACGACGGGGTCGGCAGCGCCAACCTGAAAATCGCGGTGGGCGAAACGGGGACGGTTCGAGCCATCGTCGACCTACCTGCCGGACGATACGCCGTTGCCGTTTTCCATGACGAGAACGCCAACGGGAAACTCGACACGAACATCGTCAAATTTCCGGTCGAGCCGACCGGGTTCGGCAACAACGCCCGCGGATCCTTCGGTCCCGCCACGTTCGATGACGCGGCGGTTGACCTCACCGACGCCGGCGCCCGCGCCGACATCGTGGTGCGATGATGACAATTTCCCGCCGCCGTTTTCTCCTGACCGGGGCCACGCTTGTCGCCGCCAGTCCGTTGGCACGGATCGCCGCGGCCACTGAACCCGACCCCGCCTGGCTGATCGGCTTTCGCAACCCGCCCGCTCCCGAACTGACCGCCGAGGCCGTCGTGGAAGGGCGAATCCCGACCGGTTTGGCCGGCACCCTGTACCGGATCGGTCCGGCGCAGCACGAACGCGGCGGCGTGCGTTACCGGCATTGGTTCGACGGCGACGGCATGGTCCAGGATTGGCGGATTGAGAACGGCCGCGTCCGCCACCGCGCCAAAATGGTGATGACACCGAAGTTTCGCGCCGAGGAAGCCGCCGGCCGGTTCCTCTACCCGGCCTTCGGCACCCACCTCAAAGGGATGCGCCCCGTCGACTCGTCGAACGCGATGAATGCCGCCAACATCAATGTCGTCAATCATGGCGGCAAGCTGCTGGCGTTGTGGGAAGGTGGTGAGCCGACCGCGCTCGACCCCACCGATCTTTCGACGCAAGGATTCCATACCTGGGCCGAAGAAACGGCGGGCGCCCCCTTTAGCGCCCATCCCCGGATCGACGCCGACGGCACCCTGTGGAACTTCGGGGCCGCGCCGTGGATTGGCAAGATGATCCTGTACCGCGTCGACGCGGGCGGACAAGCGGTGAAGACCGGTCTGATCGACATGCCGACGCCCTCTATGGTCCACGACTTCATCGCGACAGCGCGGCACATCGTCGTCGTGTTGCCGCCCTTCGTCCTTACCGGCACAGCCGGGAGTTTCTTGGACCGCCACCGCTACGAACCGGCGCAGCCGATGATCGCGTTGGTCGTCGACAAGGAGAGTTTCGAGGTCGTGCGCCGCTACGATCTGCCGTCTGGATTCGTCTTTCACTACGGCAACGCGTGGGAGGAAGACGATGGCACCATCCGCTTCGACGCCTGTCTGTACCGCGACGCACGACCGATCCTGGGTGCCTTGGGTCAAGTGATGGACGGATTGAATACCGATATCGAGGCGGCCCGCCTGACCTTGTTCGCTTTGCACCCGGACGGCCGCGCGGAACTGCAACATGTGTCGGTCGCCATGGAGTTTCCGCGCATCGATCCGCGGGTCGCAGGGCGGCGCCATGGGACCCTATTCGGTCTCGCGCGTGGGACGGCCGGGCCCAAACACCCGCTATTCGCGGCCATCCAACGCTACGATCTCGATCGCGATCGGCGCATGGTCTACGACTACGGCCCCTCGCGGATAGCCGAGGAGCATCTATTCGTGCCCCGCTCCGGCGCGACCGCCGAAGCCGACGGCTGGCTGGTCGGCACCACCCTCGATACCGATACCAAGCAAACCCAGTTGAACATTTTCGATGCCCGCGATCTGACGGGCGGACCGGTCGCGGTGGCGACGCTTCCCTACCCACTACCGCTCGGTCTGCATGGCAATTTCAAACCGGCCTAGGGGGTTGTCCGGATCGTCTCCAGGCGCTGCAGGGCGGGCCCTAAAGGTCGAAGAGCTTACACGTGGGATCGCGTGCAAAGTTACGCAACCTTAAACCATCACTTTAGAAGTGACCGCATAAGTCATTGAAATTATTGGTGAGCCCGGCAGGAATCGAACCTGCGACCCACTGATTAAAAGTCAGTTGCTCTACCAACTGAGCTACGGGCTCACGTGTCGAGTTTCGTAGGGGCTTCGCGCCTCCAAGTCAACGCCGGTGGAGACAGGAAATGCGGCCCCCGACCGGCGGGCCGCCCCGTTTTCCACGGGTCCAGCCCCTCGCCCCGGCGGGCCGGTCGTGTATAGTATCGCCCGCGTCCAATAACTCTCAGGGAGGAAGCTCGCCAATGGGCTCGTTCAAAAAACTTCTGGTCGGCGCAGCCGCTGCGGGGGCCCTTTTTGGGATGTCCCAGGCCGGTGCCGCCGATATGTCTAACACGCTGATCGTCGGGCACAGCAGCCTGCCGGCCGGCCTCGGCAACCCGTTCCTCGACACGTCGCATTCGGGCGGTTTCGTCTTCCGCACCGCCTACGACCTCTACACCACCAGCGACAAGGACGGGCCGATTCCCGAAATCTTGGTGTCGTGGCAGGTAAACGCCGCCGACAAAACCAAGTGGACCTTCAAGGTCCGCGAAGGCGTCAAGTTCCACAACGGCAACGACCACACCGCCGAGGACGTGGCGCAGATCATCAACTGGCTAACTTCAGACGAAGGCTTGGCCAAGGCCGCGAACATCACCCGCAATACGCGCAACATCGTCGGCGCCAGGGTGATCGACGATTACACCGTCGAGATCACCACGAAGGCGCCCGATCCGCTGCTGCCCTCGACGCTCGGCGTCATCAAGGTCTTGGATTGGCAGCACATGCAAGACGTGACCTTCGAAGGCATTGGTAAGGACCCGAATGGCACCGGACCCTACAAGACCGTAAGCTGGACTAACGACGGCGTCGCGCTCGAGCGCTTCGACCAAGGCTGGCAAGTCGGCAAGATGGACCGCATCGAATTCCGCTTCCTGCCCGAATTGCCGGCGCGCGTTCAGGCCTTCGAGTCCGATCAAATCGACGTCGCCTTCCAACTCGTCGCCGACAACAAGGAGAAGGTCGAGTCCTCGAACGGCACGTTGCAGGTCAGTGCGGGCACGGCGACGACCGTTATGCACTTCTTCTCGAACACCGACGGTCCGATTTCCGACGCTCGGGTGCGCCAAGCGTTGAACTACGGCATCAACATGCAGCAGTTCGTCGACGTCATCATGCAGGGTACGACCAAAACCACCGGTCAGCCTGGCACCCCGTCCATCAACGGCTATTTCGACGATATCAAACCCTATCCGTACGATCCGGCGAAAGCCCGTTCGCTGTTGGCCGAGGCCGGCTACGGCAACGGTCTGAAGATCATCGGTGAATCGGTTACGGCGCAGGGCGACTGGAAGGACATCGTCCAGTTCGTCGGCGACGAATTGAAGAAGATCGGCGTCGACTTCGAAGTGCGCGCGATCACCCTACCCGACCTGATTGCCCGGGTTCGCGACACCTCCAAGTTCGGAGATGCGCGGGTCTTCAGCTTCAACTACGGCTCGGAACCGACCATGGACATCATGCGCTCCATCAACGGTCTGCATTCGTGCAATTCACCGATGAAGTGGACGTGTTTCCCGGACATCGAGCCTACGATCAAAGCCGCCAACGAGGAGTTCGACCCGGTCAAACGGCGCGCTCTTCTGAAGCAGATCGCGCAGTACTACCATGACCAAGCTGCGTCGATGTTCTTGCTCGACTCGGTCGATCTGGATGCGGTCAAGAGCTACGTCAAGGACTACAAGCCGGTCAATCGCTTGATCAACTGGCACGAAGTTCGTCTCGACGGCAAGCGCGGCTAGCACGCGCCAACAGCTACTAAAGGAAAGCCCGCACGGTTTGCGCCGTGCGGGCTTTTTTTGTTCGACCGCCGGTGGCGCTTTACCCGTCGTCGCGCCGACCCCGGCGGCGGGCGAACCCGCGGACGATAAATATTCCTGCGGCAAACCCGAGGACCGCGCCAATGGCAAGCGACTCGCCCATCGCATCGTTCCCCGCCCCCACCGCACCGCCGATTCCAAGGCCCAGGACGGCCCAGCCGATCACCGGATGGGCCCGGCCGCCGGCGAGCAACTGTTGATTGAAGGTCTTGGGCCGTAACGGATCGTCGTCGCTCATAGCGCATGCCTCTGTTTTCGGCCCCCACCATAGCCCAAATATCGGCGGTTGCCTGCCGCGCCGGAACGCTCACGCGAACGCGCTTGGACGTACGCTCCAGGCCGCGATAATGGGGCAAGAGCGAACCCAGGAGAGCGACGATGACCTGCCACCGTCCCCGCACATTCGTACGAGTTATGGTCACGGTTATGGCCATGGCGCTCGGCTTTATTGCCCCCGCCTCTGCCCGGGCACAAAGCCAAAGCGTCGATCTAGAGTTGGTTCTGGCGGCGGATGGATCAGGGTCGATCGACGACGCCGAACTGCGCTTGCAACGCGAAGGCTATGGCCTCGCGCTGACGGATCCGCGCGTGCTGGAGGCGATACAGTTCGGCCCCAGCGGGCGCATTGCGGTGACCTATGTCGAATGGGGTGCGGCGGAGTCCCAACACACCATCGTCGACTGGACGATCGTTTCCGATCTTGAATCGGCGAAACGGTTCGCGGACGCCCTAATCGCCGCACCGCGGATGGCCTTCGGTCACAACTCTATTTCCAATGCGTTGATTTATTCGGCCGATCTTATCCACGACAACGACATCGCTTCGCACCGGAAAATCATCGACGTATCCGCCGACGCCGGCAACTTCGGCGGCGTGCCGATCGATCTTGCCCGCGACACGGTGGTGCAAAGCGGCGTAACCATCAATGGACTGGCAATCGCCCGCCCAGGCTCCGGCCGGCCGGGCGGAGCCAATCGCGGCTTCGGGACGCTGGAGAACTACTTCGCCGAGGTCGTGATCGGCGGCGCCGGAGCCTTCGTCGTTGTCGCCGGCGAGGAACTCAGTTTCGCCGAGGCCGTGCAGCGCAAATTGATCCTGGAGATCGCCGCGGACACGCCGACCGGCGCCCGGCGTGACGTCGCAGCCGCCGACTAGCCGTCGCTATTTCTCAGCCACGAAGACGTAATGAGTGCCGGTCTCTTTCTTGCTGAGCGTCGCGTTGCCGTTTTCCTGCCGGCTGGGGACGCGACGGTCGAAAGTCTTGGCCCGCTCAAAACCGGCCCCGACCGCCATGTCGGTCCAATCCAGCCGCTGGAGCGTGCCCAGGAACGGTTCGTTGTTGTAGTGAGTCAACCACTCCGAGAAGTAACCGTCGAAGGGATCGTCTTTGAACCCGACGCCGTCTTGGTGGACCATCAACCCGCCCGGACGCAGCAGCCGGTGGCACTCCTTGAACACGCGCGCCATCGCCGCCGTCGAAGTTTCATGGAGCAGCAGGTGGGACACCACTAGGTCGAACGACCCATCGGCAAAGGACGTCGCCTCGGCGTTCTGTTGGCCAAAATGCACCGCTCGTCCCATCGCCTCGGCCCGCGCATGGCCGTAGCGCAGCACCGGCGCCGCAACGTCGATCGCGTGGACCTCGGCACCGGGGAACACATCGCAATAGGGCAGCGTCGAATGGCCGATGGTGCAACCCATATCGAGAATGCGCCGCGGCGCAAAGGCTGGGTAGGTCTGCCGGACCCAATGGGCGACCGACGCCCCCATGTCTTCGTTAAATGGCCCAAGCGTGCCGAAGAAATAGACGTTGATCGAGCGGTCGTATTCGGCGCCCGCGAACAGATCGTCGGCGACGTTCTCGCTGTGGTAACCGCCCGGCTTGCAATGGATGTCAGCCGCCGCATTGTAGCGCGGAACAACTACAGATGGGTCGAGCGTCAGCGAGCCCACCTGTTTTTGCCGTGCGGCCCGATCGATCAGGTCGGGCAATTGCCGCGCGATCGACGGCCCAACGGTGTCGTAGAGCATTTCTTGGGTGGTACGGTTCAATGCCGAAAAGGTCTTGCCGTAGTCGTCGCCCTGCATCGCGGTGAACGCTTCGCGCGCGTTTTTTGGACGGCGTTTTTGGCTTCGCTCAAAGGCCGGCCGGGCGCGCGCTTCGTAGACCTTTTGCGCCCCGCCCAAGACGGTCCCGAGAACGTGGCCGCGCAAATTGCGAATGAAGTTCTGGCGCGACTGTTCGTCGTGCGCCGCCTCCGGGTACATATCGTGGAGCCCGATTTCCGGCATGGCCAACCTCGCTAGGGACTAAGCCCCAGCACTTTAGCGGATTAGGCGGCCTAACGCACCGCCACAAGGTGGTTGGCGTATTGCTCGGGCTCGGTCATAACCTCGGGCAGGCGCTCGTAGGTCGGGGTGCCGCCGTCGGCGTTGATGTCGAAGAACATGAACTCTCGGAATCCGGCCTCCCGAAGTATCCAAACAAAGTGGGATTCCGACAGGTATTGTTGGTACATCGGGTTCTTGACCACGACCTTGCCCAGGACCGCATCGTCCTCGACTCGAACGACGCGGGCATCCTTGATTTGTTCGATCGAAAGGCCTGTCGAGCGCTCGTAGCTTTCTTCCGACTTATAGCGGATGACAGCGTCCTCAACCGGACGCAACCCAAAGCGTTCGCGCAGGGCGCTGTAGATCGGGATCGCAATCTCGGTCTCGTCCTCGTTCTCCTCGTCCTCACGAAACGAGAGCGATTCGCCACGTGCAGGAAACGACAAGATGAAGCCGCCGTCCTTTTTCAGGTTACGATGGGCGTTTTGCGCCATGCCAAGGAGCGCCGTAGGCGACGGCTTGCCGTCGGTGCCAAGAATACTGCTGGCACTATAGAACATGGCCAAGACGGCATCGGCCTTCCAGTCGGGGAACGTCGTTTCCACCGGGCCAACCAAGAGTTCGGTTTTGGCGTTGGGCGGCCGGATCGCATCGATGCCAACATATTTGCCGATCTTGAAGCGCGCTTCGGCGCGGATGAATTGCTCGTACTCGCCGGCACCGGCCAAAAACTCGACGATGTCGAGCGGGCGTTTGCGCAAACTGGGCGCGTGGGTCATCAAGTGCTCGATCATGAACACCGCCCCTTCGGCCTCCAGAAACTTGAACGAGCGCGCCCGCGAATAGAGGCATTGGTAAAACGCATAATCCGCGTAGGGCGAGTCGATTATGATCGTGGTCTTCGATTTGTTCTTGGGCATGGAGCTTTCCTGAAGGGCGGCCAGACATACAGGCGACCACGCGACCGTGCAAGCGCGGGGGGCGGCGCCCTGGCGGGGTTGCTTAGTAATCGCGCAACAGAGTTCCGAACCCGGCGATCCGGTCGTCGATGCCGAGCGTGCGCAGTGTGTGCCAATAGTCCACGACGTTGACCGACAGCACCGGCTTCTTGAGCCAAAACTCCGCTTCGTCGGAGATCCGCGCGGTCGGCAGATTGGTGCCGACCTGGAGGATCGCATCGATACCGGGGTCGTTGAGTTCGCCGATCGCGGCGCGGATCGTCTCCGCTGGGGTTTGGGCGATGGCATGGCCGGTGTCGTATTGCAGCGCCTTCATTTTGACCACGGTGCAGCCGAGGCTTTCGAAGAAGCCCCGGACCAGCCCGTCGTCGGCCGTGAGGTAGGGCGTCAGGATGGAGACCCGCGTCAAGTTCATGGCCTTGACTGCCGCCGCATAGGCAAGCGAGGGGACCAACACCGTCATCCCCGCGTAGTCGCAAAGTCTCTTCTGAAAGGCCGTGCCGCCGGCCACGCCCCCCTCGAAGGAATCATGCGAATGACCCAACAGGATGATGTCCGGGAGTGCCAGCTTGACCGCGTCGATCGCGCCCTCCATGTCGAGCGCATATTGCCCGATCTTGAAGTCGGCACCTGCCCCTGCCGGCACCCCGACATTGGTCATCCGGGCGACGTGATTCGTAACGCCGGCCGGGCGCATGTCGTCGGATTCCGGTTGAACGGTCGTGTTCCGTCCCGGCACGAGAATACCAACGGTGGCGCGGTGGCCAAGGGTGTTTTTCATGGGCTGATCTCCGGGTCGACGACTGGAATAGGCGGCGTGATACTGCAAGCGGCTGCATTCTAACCGTTGATCGGCCCACGCACACCCACCGGGCGGAGCGGATAAGGCCACTCGCCTTATCCGGCATTGGTTGGCTATAAAGGAGAACGTCACACCACGCCGGGAGGAACGATCAATGGCCGACAATCCGTACAGCTTCCAGAACCGTTACTCTTTTTCGGCGATCCCGACGCGGCCACAATATACTTGGCCCAACGGTGCCAAGGTCGCCGTCTACTTTGCGCTCAACGTCGAGGCTTTTGAGTTCGGGCTCAACCCCGGCGCCGACTTCACCTCGATGCCCAAGGCGCCCTACCACCGGGGCTTTGCCTACCGCGACTACGGTAACCGGCTCGGCATTTGGCGGTTGTTGAACCTGTTCAACGACTACGAACTACCCTGCGCCATTCTGCTCAACGCCAGCGTCTACGACGCCTGCCCGGAAATCCTCGAGCCGTGGCGCAAGCGCGGCGACGAGATCGTCGGCCACGGCCGCACCAACTCCGAACGCCAGGCCGAAATGACCGGCAATCAAGAACGCGAAATGTTCGAGATGGCCAACGCGCGCTACCTCAAAGAAGAAGGCAAGACGCCCAAGGGGTGGCTCGGCCCGTTCATTTCACAAAGCCCGCAGACGCCGGAACTGCTTAAGGAATTCGGCTACACCTACATGATGGACTGGTGGTTCGACGATCAACCGCAGTGGTTCCGGACCGACAAGGGCCCGATCCTTGCGGTCCCCTACCCCTCGATGGAACTCAACGACATTCCCGCCTTCATCAACCGCGGCATCGACGACGACGCCTTTACCCGTATGATGATCGATACCTTCGATGAAATGGTCGATGAAAGTGCCAAGCACGGCTGGCCGCAGATCAACTGCTATTCGCTGCACACGTTCCTAATGGGACAGCCCCACAGAATCCGGCAATTGCGCCGGGTTTTCGAGCACATGGCCAAACGCCGCGACGACGTGTGGTTCTGCCACCCCGGACAGATTTCCGATCACGTATACGGCCTGCCCGAGGGCACCGTGGCCATGGCAAGGTAGGCGCCGTTCACGCCGCCCAACGGTCCGTCTGGTCGTATAGAAAGACCGCGACAACGCCGCCCCAGGCACGGGCGCCTTCGGCGTTGTCTGCCGCGTTGCAACGGTTGAGTTCGCGCACGGCGATTTCCATTGCGCCGTCCTCGCCAAATCTCGCGCTCAAACAATTGGCGGTCAACTGGTCGACCCAATTGGTCGTCATGCCATCCTCCGGCTCCGTTGATTCTCCAACACGGCACAGCGTGGCACCGGTTCGCGACGCTTTGATGACAAGACGCTAGGTTCGCGCGTAGGCCCCATAACCGTTCCGCCCCCTGCGCGCAGAGGGAGGACTATTGAGGCGTTACACCGCGAGCTTGGCGACGAGTTCCTTGAGGTGGCCCGACGCTGCAGCGGCCGAGACCGGCGGAAACGGCGGCTGCGGGACATACTCGGCACTGAGTTGAACCGCCTGGGCAACATCGCGGCCCTGCATTTGTTCGACCAAATAGAGCGCCATGTCGATCCCGGCCGATACACCCGCCGCGGTCACGTATTTGCCGTCCCGCACATAGCGTTCGGCAACGTAGGTCGCGCCGTATTTCGCCAAACCGTGCCCGGCGCGCCAGTGGGTCGTCGCACGACGCCCCATCAATAGGCCGGCGGTGCCCAGGAACAGCGCGCCGCTACACACCGACGTCGTCCATTGCGTCGTCGCATCGAGCGCGACGATCCAATCTTTGTAGGCGGGATCGTGGATCGCTTCGGCGATGCCCTTGGAGCCGCCCGGTACCAGCAGCACATCGGTAGCGGTAACCTCGCTCAGGGCGTAGTCCGCCACCAAGCCAAGAGCGCCGTTGCCGGTGCGAACAGGGCCGCGCTCCTTGGCAACGAACTGCACCTCGGTACCGGGGACGCGGTTGAGAATATCGTACGGACCGACCGCATCGAGCGCGGTGATCCCGTCGTAAATCAGAAAGACGATCTTCATGGCATTCTCCTAAGCCTGAAACACAAACGCCCGGGCGCATCGGTGACGACGTGCCCAGGCGATCGGCTGAGGATTACTTCTACGCTCCCCGGTGGTCGGTCCACCTGATATCGCCAGTTACGCAGAAGGGGTGACGCTTTGGGGTCTGTGTTTGGACACCCTCGCTATTGAGGAAGGAGATCCTAGCAGAAAAGGCTCAACCGCGGCACCACCGGCGTTCAGGCCGCGAGCAGGGCGGCGGCCTTGGTCTCGGCCAGTTTTGCTCCCTCGGCTTCGCCGCAGGCGTTCAGGGCAACGGCATACTGTTTCCACGCCCAGGGGCTACCCGGTAGGTTGGCGACGCGTTCGGCCAACAGGCTGCGGGCCTGATTGTAATCCTTGGCGCGCAACGCGCAGTCGATCACGGTTTGGGCGAAGACATCGCGCTGGGCGTTGCTGCCACCTAGATTCCCGATGCCGTAGCGCACCGGCAGGAGACGCGCGAGTGCGCCGGCATAGTCGCCCCGCGCCAAGTGCGCATAGCCCTCCTCCATCGGTAAAAGGACGTCGCGTTCGAGGCCAGCGACGGTACCATTACCGCGCGCTAGCGCCCGTGAGCCCGCGATCATTGCATCGAGATCCTCGCCGCGACCGTCGTAACCGAGGACCATGGCGAAATGTACCTGGGAGAACGGCAACAGATGGTCGTCCTTCTTGACCGCACACTTGTCGGCAAGTTCCTGCCACCGATCGCCCACATCGACGCCGCGGCTGGTGAGCCGCCACAGCAACGCGGCTGCATTCGCGATATCCATGTAATCCATCGTCTCTTCGGGCCGTACGCCGCGGGCGTATAGCTCGAACACCGTCTCGAACTCTTCCAGTTCGACGTGATAGAGCGAGCGGTGCCACCACATATGATGGGCAAAAGGCCCGAGAGTCGGCCACCGGCCGTCGAGATCGGCCAACCAGGCCACGCCCTCGCGCAGCCGCGATTGGGTTTCCAGCACATGGGCGACGGCATGGACGCCCCATACGCCGTCCGGGTTTGCCGCACTCGCCTTGCGCCCCCAGCTTTCGGCGGGCTCGAACGCACCGGTTTCCTCAAGGGCGAAGCCGTACATCGCCTGGACATAGGGCGACCCCGCCTGCCCGTCCGGCCAAAAAGGTAGCGCGCGCGCCGCAGAGTCGCGCAACGGCGCCATGCGGCCCAGGAAAAACTGTACGAGATGCGAGACCCATTGCGCCAAAAGATCGCGGGGATTCTCCAAGAGAGCCCGTTCCCAGTGGGAGATCGCACCCGGCCAGTCGTCGTCGTACCAACAGTTGAGCGCGGCGGCATGGAGGCGTTCGCGCGCACCCACGTCGCCCTGGGCCACGATCTCAGTAGCACGCGCGCGCGCAGCCTCCCCGCCCGGCAACAGCGCCGGGTCGTTCGCCAGCCGCATGAAATAGCCCATCAAACAATGGCCGAGCACCAGGTCCGCATCGGCCGTCAGGGCTGCACCGAGGTGCTCGCCGCCGTCGTTGGCGAACCGCAAGAACGAATCGACGGCATCGTCGAGGTGGGCAACCGCTGCTGCGCTCGCCGCAGAGACATCGACCCCGTATCGGTCGGCATAAACGCCCATAGAGCCTCCCAGGTGTGTCGCGCTCAGTCGTCGTCCTCGTCGCCCAGCAGATGGCGGCGGCGCGAGATGTACTCGTCTTCGGTGATCTCACCGCGTTCCAGCATTTCGTCGAGCTCGGCGAGGCGCGAGGGTATCGTCGCATCCTCTGCCTCGTCATGATCGCTCAACGGCGGTAACCGAGCGCCGGGATTCACGTTCTTTTTGTCGCGGCGGCGCAGCAACACCCATAGACCGACCAGCCCCAACAGGGCCAGCCCGATGATAACGATCAGGCGCACCATCGGCGTTGCCTACGTGACGTTAGATCTTGCGCGCACCGAACACAGGATAGGCCGGCGTCCGCGAAACGGCGCGGTGCTTGGGCGATTGTTCGAGAAAAACGCTGGGCGCGAACTTGTGCTGGAACAGTGTCTCCTTGGGGAAACCGGCCTCGTGCATAAGCTGGCGCAGATTCTGGTCGTGCAGCGTGCCCCAGAACGGTTCGGCGTTGTAGTGCGTCGACCAGTCGCCCAGCGTGTGATCGTAGGGGTCGGGCATGTCTTCGTATTGCGGCGCCTCGAAATGCACCATCACGCCGCCCTTTGACAACAACCGGTGGCACTCGGCCAGAATGTTCCGCAGCGCCTTGTTCGAGGTTTCGTGGAACAGAATATGGGACACGATCAAGTCGAAATGACCGTCGGGGAAGTTGGTGTGTTCACCATTCTGTTGCGACCAATGGACCGCGTAGCCGAGCGATTCGGCGCGCGCATGGGCGTAGCGTAGGCAGGGCGCGGCGACATCGATGGCATAGACCTCCGCATCGGGATAAAGGTCCGCGTAGGGCAACGTCGAATGCCCCACCGTACACCCGATCTCAAGGATGCGGCGTGGCTTCAAATCGGTGAACGTCTGCTTGGCGTAACGCGCGACCGAGCGACCCATGTCGTCGTTGAGTGGCCCCGAGGCCCCCATCGCGAACAAGTTGTATGACCGATCGTATTCGGCACCGGCAAAGAGATCATCCGCCGGCAGCAACTCGCTGTGATAGCCGCCAGGTTTACAGTGGATGTCGACTGCGGTGTGGTAGCGGGGGATTTCTAAATTCGGATCGAGGACAAGCGTGCCCTGGCGGCGGCTATTGGTTGGTTTTGTAACTTTTTGCGCGCGGTCCATCAGGTTACCGCTCAAGCGTTCCACCGATTCGCCGATCGAATCGAACATCAATTCTTGGGTCGTCCGGCGCAGTGCACCCCAGACCTGATTGAATTCCTCTTGCTCCATCGCGCGACGCACTTCGTGGCGGTTGACCGGCGCGCGGCCCTGGGCCTTTTCGAATTTCGGCTTGACCACATGGTCGTACAGCTTGCGTTTCCCAGGTGTCAGATCGCGCGACACATGAACCATCATCTCTAGAACGAAGTCCTCGCGCGCCGCCTCGTCGTGGTCGGGGGTCGCATACATCGAATGGGGTGACGCTTGGGCCATGGTGTCTCTCCTGTGGACGGCACGGAAATTTCGGCAAGTCTAGTCGATTTTGCCGGCCAGGGCGACGCTCACGGCGCCGTCCCATCCTCGTTTCGGTAGCGGGCAAGGAAATCGGCAGCAAACGCGTCGAGGGACCCGGCGGCAATGGCGGACCGGAGGTCTGCCATTAGGCGCTGATAAAAACCGACGTTGTGCCAGGTCAACAGCGTCGCGCCAAGGATCTCCTTGGATTTGACGAGGTGGTGCAGGTAGGCTCGGCTATAGTCGCGGCTTGCCGCACAGTCCGAGGTCTCGTCCAGCGGTGTGGGGTCGTCGGCAAAACGGGCATTGCGAATGTTCAGCGGTCCATCGCGGGTGAACGCTTGGCCCGTCCGGCCGGAGCGGGTCGGCAGAACGCAATCGAACATGTCGATGCCCCGGCGCACGGCCTCGACGATGTCGTCGGGTTTACCGACGCCCATGAGATAGCGCGGCCGGTCCGCCGGCAAATGCGGCACCGTCACGTCCAGCACGCCGAGCATTTGGTCCTGCCCCTCGCCGACCGCGAGCCCGCCGATGGCATAGCCCTCGAACCCGATGTCGATCAGGCGGGCCGCCGATTCGGCCCGCAGCTCGGGATAGACGCCGCCTTGGACAATACCGAACAGCGCCCGGCCCGCCGATGGCCGATACGCCGCGCGGCACCGCACCGCCCAATCCATCGACAGCCGCATCGATTTTGCCGCGGTGTCGCGATCAGCTGGGTACGGCGTGCACTCGTCCAATACCATCGCGATATCGACACCGAAGAGACGCTGCAACTCCACCGCTCGTTCCGGGGACAGCCGGTGCGCGGTCCCGTCGATATGCGACTGAAACGTCACCCCGTCGTCGTCGATCTTGCGTAGCTTCGCCAGCGACATCACTTGGAACCCGCCCGAGTCGGTCAGAATCGGTCCGTCCCAATTCATGAACCGGTGCAAGCCGCCTAAGGCCGCGATGCGCTCCGCGCCTGGTCGGAGCATCAAATGGTAGGTATTGCACAGAACGATATCGGCACCGGTGGCGCGGACCTGATCCATGGTGAGGGCCTTGACGGTTGCCGCCGTTCCCACCGGCATGAAGGCCGGTGTGCGGATCGCGCCATGGGTGGTGGCGATCTCACCGGCGCGCGCCGCGCCGTCGGTTGCATCGATCTGGAAGGGAAGATCGCTCACGCCCCCCGCTCCAGCAGACAGGCATCGCCGTAGGAATAGAACCGGTAGCCGGTTGCCTTGGCGGTCTCGTAAGCGGCAAGGATGCGCTCCCGCCCCACTAGCGCCGAGACCAACATCAACAACGTCGACTTGGGCAAATGAAAGTTCGTCAAAAGGGCGTCGACAGCCCTGAAACGATAACCGGGAGTAATGAAAATATCGGTGTCGCCCTCGAACGCCTGCACCGTGCCGCCTTGATCAGTGGCGCTTTCGAGCAGGCGCAGGCTGGTGGTGCCGACAGCGACGATCCGGCCATCCCGCGATTTCGCGGCATTCAATGCCGCCGCAGTTTCGGAGGTGACCCGCCCCCACTCCGCGTGCATCGTGTGCGCCGCGATATCCTCGGTCTTGACCGGCAGGAAGGTACCCGCGCCGACGTGTAGGGTTACCGTCGCGGTGGCAATCCCGCGCGCGGCGATCGCCGTCAGGAGCCGCTCGGTGAAGTGCAGACCGGCGGTCGGCGCCGCGACCGCGCCAGGTTCGCGGGCAAACATGGTTTGGTAGGTGTCGCGGTCGCTGTTGTCAGGCGCTCGTTGCGACGCGATGTAGGGCGGCAGGGGCATCGACCCGAATCGCTCTAACGCCGCCCACAACCCTTCACCTGAGGCATCGAACCGCAGAACGACCTCGCCCGCTTCCCGCTTTTCTTCAACCGATGCCGAAAATGCTTCGGCGAAATCGATGCGATCTCCCGGACGGAGGCGGCGCGCAGGCTTGGCGAACGCCGCCCAGGTGTCTTTGTTCATCCGTTTATGCAGGGTCAGCTCGACCTTGGAGTCCCTCCGGTGGCCCTGTAGGCGGGCCGGGATCACCCGGGTATCGTTGAACACCAGGATGTCGTCCGGGCGGAGCAATCCCGGCAGGTCGGCGACCGCCTTGTGTTGCAGATCGCCGCTGCGCGGCAAGTACAGGAGTTTGGCGGTATCGCGCGGCTCGACCGGCCGCAGCGCGATCAGTTCACGCGGCAGCTCGAAGTCGTAGTCTGCGAGGCGTTGTCCGGCAGTGCCGCTATTCAGCGTCGGCGGCAACCTGCATCCGCACGATTTTATCGGGGTCGCTGACGGTTCCATTTTGACCGGCCCCGCGCTTGATCCCGTCGACGTGTTCCATCCCGTCGGTGACCTCGCCCCACACGGTGTACTGGCCGTCGAGGAAATTGGCATCGGCAAAACAGATGAAGAATTGCGAGTTCGCGCTGTCCGGGTGAGCCGAGCGCGCCATCGAGACGGCGCCGCGCGCGTGGGGCGCGTCGGAAAATTCCGCCGGCAAGTCTGGCTTGTCGGAGCCGCCCGACCCTGTCCCGGTCGGATCGCCCATCTGCGCCATGAACCCTTCGATGACCCGGTGGATCGGGGTTTCGTCGTAATAGCCCTCGCGGACCAGTTCCTTGATTCGCGCGACGTGCTGCGGCGCGAGGTCCGGGCGTGTTTTGATCGTCACGCGTCCGTCTTTGAGGTCGAGATAGATCGTGTCTTCCATGGGAACCGCCTTTCAATGACGCGTTGGGTTTACCGGTAACGCCGTCATTCGACGTCGGCGGCGACTTTGAGACTGACGATGCGATCGGGTTGACGGACGACGCCGCTTTGGCCGCTACCGCGTTTGATCCGATCGACGAATTCCATGCCCTCGGTCACGCGTCCCCAAATCGAATATTGGCGATCAAGCCCAGGTGCGGCCGCGAACATAATGAAGAACTGCGAATTCGCGCTATTGGGATCGCTGGTCCGCGCCATTGACACCGCCCCGCGCACATGCCGTTCGTTGCTGAACTCTGCGCGCAAGTCGGGCAAGTCCGAACCGCCCGATCCGGTGCCGGACGGGTCGCCCATTTGCGCCATGAATCCTTCGATCACTCGGTGAATCGGCGTATTGTCGTAGAACCCTTGGCGCGCGAGCGTCTTGATCCGCGCGACATGATTGGGCGCAAGATCGGGCCGCAACTCGATCACGACGCGGCCGTCCTTAAGGTCGAGATAGAGAGTGTTCTCCGGGTCGGCCGCAACGCTCTGCCCGGTCAACAAAACAAGGGCGACCATCGCCGCACTTAAACAACGCCATAGCTTCATCGTTCTTTACTCGCTTGGTGATCCGGTAAGGTTACTCACTTGCGCCATCAACCGGGTATGGACGCGCGGCGGCACAAAACTCGTGACGTCGCCGCCGAGCAACGCAATTTCCTTGACGAAGCGCGACGAAATGAAGGTGTGATGCTCGGACGCCATCAGGAATACCGTCTCGATTTCCGGGTTCACGCGCGCGTTCATCCCGACCATCTGGAATTCATAGTCGAAATCGGTGACCGCGCGCAGACCGCGAATAATCATCACGGCACCGCATTCGGCCGCGAAATGCATCAGCAGGTTTGAAAACGAAACGACCTCGATTTCGGTGCCGTTCTCGCGGGCGATCTCGCCGACCTCGGTGCGCACCATATCGAGTCGGTCGTCCAGGCCGAAAATCGGGCCTTTGCCCGGATTTGCCGCGACGCCGACAACAAGGTGATCCACCAGTCGCGTCGCGCGTCGGATAATGTCGACATGACCGTTGGTGATCGGGTCGAATGTCCCGGGATACACCGCCGTCCGCTTCGCCACGTTTCTACTCCTGCTCCGATGGTTCATCCGGCGGGATCGCTTCGCCCGCGTCTTGGATACCGGCGCTTGCGTCTTCGCCGTCCGACGCCACTTCGACTGGTGCGCCGTCCGTGCCTTCCGCAGCGTCCGGTTCAGCGTCGTCATCCTCGCCCAGGCGCGCGGCAGAGACAACCTTCTCACCCTCACCGGTCTTGAAGACGATAACGCCCTGCGTGTTGCGTCCGGCGATCCTAATGTCGCCCACGGAAATGCGAATGAGCTTGCCGCCGTCAGTGACCAGCATGATGTCGTCGCTGTCGGCCACAGGGAAGGACGCAACCACGGGTCCGTTTCGCTCGGAGGTCTCGATATTGATGATCCCCGAGCCGCCTCGATTGGTCATACGGTATTCGTAAGCTGAGGAGCGTTTGCCGAAGCCGTTTTCGGTCAAGGAAAGAATGAACTGCTCGGCGTCCATCATCGCGGCAAACGCCGGTTCATCGAGGCGAGCCGCCATTTCGGCGTCGCGCGCTTTTTCAGCGTCCTTGCCATCATAGTCCGAGACCGCCAAGCGGCGTCGCGCGCCGATGGCCTGGAGGTAGGCTTGGCGCTCGTCCGCATCGGCGGCGGTGTGACGCAGGACCGACATGGAAATGACCTCGTCGCTTCCTTTGAGGGCCATGCCACGGACGCCGGCGGTCGCCCGGCCGCCCATGAGGCGCACACCCTTCATGGCGAAACGAATGCACTTGCCGCCGCGCGCGACCAAGAGGATGTCGTCGTCGTCGGCAGCCAGCGAAACGCCGACGAGCCGGTCCCCCTCCTTCAACTTGATGGCGATGATCCCGGTGGTCAGGATGTTGTCGAACTTGTTGAGCGAGATCGGGCGGACCAGCCCTTCGGCGGTGGCGAAAACCGCCACCAGATCGCCCCACGTCGTCTCGTCCTCGGGAACCGGCAGGATCGTCGCGATCGTTTCGCCCTCGGCCAGCGGCAGCAGATGGACCATGGGGCGTCCCCGCGCCTGCGGCGTTCCCAGCGGAAGACGATAGGTCTTGAGTTTGTAAACTTTGCCGCGCGACGAAAAGAACAGTAGTGGCGTGTGGGTGTTAACGACGCTGACCTGCGCCACGAAATCTTCGTCGCGCGTCGACATCCCCGAACGCCCCTTGCCGCCGCGCCGTTGCGTGCGGTAGGTCGAGAGCGGCACCCGTTTGATATAACCGCCGTGACTGACGGTCACGACCATGTCCTCGCGTTGGATCAGGTCTTCTTCGTCATACTCGACGAAGCTTTCCTCTATCACTGTTTTGCGCGGGGTTGCGAATTTCTCCTTCATCTCGACAAGTTCGGCCCGGAGAATGCCCATAAGGCGCTCGCGGCTGCGTAGGATATCGAGATAGTCGAGGATTCTTTCGGCCAACTGCTTGAGTTCGTCGCCGATCTCGTCGCGACCGAGCGCGGTCAGGCGTTGCAGACGCAGATCGAGGATCGCACGCGCCTGTTCTTCGGATAGGCGGTAGACCCCGTCTTCCACCCGCCGGCCCGGTTCGTCGATCAAGGCGATCAGCTCGGCCACGTCTTCGGCGGGCCAATCGCGCCCGGTCAGCGCTTCGCGGGCGGATGCAGGATCCTTAGCACCGCGAATCATCGCGATGACCTCGTCAATATTCGCCACCGCGATCGCCAAGCCGACCAAGACGTGGGCGCGGTCGCGCGCCTTGCCGAGTTCGAACTTGGTCCGCCGCGCGATCACCTCTTCGCGGAAATTGACGAAGGCTTCGACCAGATCGCGCAGGTTCATGACCCCAGGACGGCCGCCTTGGAGCGCCAGCATATTCACGCCGAACGACGTTTGAAGCCGGGTAAAGCGGTAGAGCTGGTTCAACACGACGTCGGGATTCACGGTCCGCGAGACTTCGACAACCACGCGGACACCGTCGCGATCGGACTCGTCGCGCAGATCGACGATGCCCTCGACCCGTTTTTCGCGCGCGACGTCGGCGATTTGTTCGACCAAGTGCGATTTGTTCACTTGGTAGGGTATTTCAGTAATGACGATGGCGGTGCGTTCGCGCTGCGCATCCTCGAAATGCACTTTGCTGCGAATCACGACCGAGCCGCGACCCGTGCGCAGGCCCTCGCGCAGGCCATTACGGCCCAGGATGATCCCGCCGGTTGGGAAGTCGGGCCCGGCCACGTATCCCAACATCGCTTCGACGGTGATGTCCGGGTCGTCGACGTAGGCGCAACACGCGTCGATCACTTCGCCCAGATTGTGCGGCGGAATGTTGGTCGCCATGCCGACCGCGATGCCGCCGGCGCCGTTGACAAGTAGGTTCGGAAAGCGCGCGGGTAGAACGATCGGCTCGCGCGCCGAACCGTCGTAGTTGTCCTGGAAATCGACCGTATTCTTGTCGATATCCATGAGCAGGGCATGGGCGGATTCGGCCATGCGGATTTCGGTATAGCGCATCGCAGCCGCCGGATCGCCATCCATCGACCCGAAGTTGCCCTGCCCGTCGAGCAGTGGCAGACGCATCGAAAAGTTCTGCGCCATCCGCACCATGGCGTCGTAAATCGCCTGGTCACCGTGGGGGTGATATTTACCCATGACGTCGCCGACGACGCGGGCGGATTTGCGGTAGGGCTTGTTGAAGTCAAAGCCGCTCTCGTTCATCGAATGCAGGATGCGGCGATGAACCGGTTTGAGACCGTCGCGGGCATCCGGCAGGGCGCGGCTGACGATGACGCTCATGGCATAGTCGAGGTAGGAGCGTTTCATCTCCTCTTCGATCGTGACCGGCGATACCCCGCTAGGGCCTTGGGGCGGCGCGGGCGGCGTCGGTGCCGATGGTGGCGTGTCGTCGTCGATGGTCAAATGATCAATCTCATGCGGCGGTAGCGTCGGTATTTGCCCCTCGTCGACCGACACCGACCGCCTACCAGATGTAGTATTTGCGGACGCAAAATGACCGCAACGATCGCGGCCATCCGGGGGCCCTAATATAGCCGATCCGGCACCCGTTTGGACAGCACTATCTCCGGAAAATTTTGTTGTTTATCAGTCCCTTGCAGCCACCGATCAGGGGTTGCCGCTGATCATGTTGCAGTGCCAAAAATCGCCGCTTCCGCCATCTGCCCGGTCGGTCAGTCCAAGGTTTGCCGATACCGCCTCAGGGCCACCATCAGAACCACCGCGAGAAACGCCAAAAGCGGCCAAACCTCGGGCGCGATATCGCGCCATTCGGCGCCCTTGAGCAAGATTCCGCGAGTGATCCGCAGAAAATGGGTCAACGGCAGGACTTCGCCCAGCAGCTGCGCCCACGCCGGCATCCCGCGGTAGGGGAACATAAAGCCGGACAACAGAATCGACGGGAGGAAAAAGAAGATCGCCATTTGCATCGCCTGCAACTGATTGCGTGCGACCGTCGAAAACATCAGCCCGAGTGCGAGGTTAGTTACAACGAAAACAATGACGATTGCGCCGAAGAGCCAGAGATTGCCGACGAATGGCACGTCGAAGATCAGGCGCGCCGCAATCATCACGATCGCCACCTGAATGGCGCCAACGAACGAATAGGGAAGAATTTTTCCGAGCAACACTTCGGCGGGGCGCACCGGCATCGACAACAGGTTTTCCATCGTCCCGCGTTCGATTTCGCGGGTCACCGCAAGCGCCGTCATAATGATCATGGTCATCGTCAAAATCACGCCGATCAACGCCGGTACGATGTTGTACTGGGTGATGCCTTCCGGGTTGTAGGCGCGGTGGATCACGATCTCGAACGGTGGCGGGCCAGCGCGCAGCGCAACCAGCGGCCCAGATAGATCATGGCGTAGCGCCAAGGATTGAAGCTCGCGTAGCGCCCCGATCGCATTGCTCGTCGCTGCCGGATCGGTCGCATCGGCCTCGACCAAGACGCTCGGCCGCATCCCCCGTTGCACGTCGCGCGAAAAATCGGTGGGAATGGTCACCGCGAACTGGACTTCGCCCGTCCGTAACATCCGGCGGACGGCGGACTCGTTCTGCACCACGGCGACGATGCGAAAGTAGCCGGTATTCTCCATGGCCCGCACCAAGCTGCGGCTGAACGCACTGTTGTCGTTGCTCAGAAGTGCCGTGGGCAACGACTTGGGATCACTGTTGATAGCGAAGCCGAACAGCACCAGCTGCACGATGGGGATCCCCACCATCATCGCGAAGGTCAACCGGTCGCGCCGCATCTGGACGAATTCCTTGACGACGACGGCGGCAAAGCGGCGAAACGAAAACATCAGGCGTTCCCACCGTTCTGATCGCCCATTAGGCGGATGAACACATCTTCCAACGAGGGGACGGTCTCCTGCGCGCTCAGGCCCCGTTGCTGAAGGCCCGCCATCGTTTGGGCCAATCGCTCACCGTCGCGGCCGCTGATGTGCAGGCGTCGGCCGAACGCCGCGACCGAATCGACGCCCGGACTACGGCGCATTTCGGCAGCGAGCCCACTTGGTGCGCCATCGACGATCCAGGTGCTGAGGCCTGACTCGGCCACAACCTCGGCGACGGTACCGCGCGCCAGCAAATGGCCATAGGCGAGGTACGCAATTCGATGACAGCGCTCGGCTTCGTCCATGTAGTGTGTGCTGACCAGGACCGTTATTCCCGATTCAGCCAATTCGTGAATGTTGTCCCAAAACTCCCGTCGAGCGCTGGGATCGACGCCGGCCGTCGGCTCGTCGAGGAGCAAAAGGTCTGGCCTGTGCATGACCGACGCAGCAAGCGCCAGACGTTGCTTCCACCCGCCCGACAGGTGGCCAGCGAGTTGCCGCTGCCGCGTGGTCAAACCGAGTCGATCGAGCGTCTCGCGCACCACCTGGCGCGGTTGCTTGACCCCGTAAATCCGCGCGACGAAATCGAGGTTCTCGCGGATCGAAAGATCCTCATAGAGACTAAAGCGCTGAGTCATGTAGCCAACGCGGCGCTTGATCGCTGCTGTCTCTCGGATCACGTCGTGGCCGAGGCAGGTCCCGCTACCCGCGTCGGGCCGCAGCAACCCGCACAGCATGCGGATGGTCGTGGTCTTGCCACTGCCGTTGGGCCCGAGAAAGCCGTAGATCGCACCGCGTTCGACGTCGATGCCGAAATCCTGCACGACGGTTTTACCGCCGAAACTCTTGCTTAGTCCGCGGACCGAAATGGCGAGGCCGTCCTCGGGTGCGTCGTTCATGGTGATGGCTCAGCCACCGGCGCGGGCTCGGCCAAGGTCACGTCGAGCGGCTGACCCGGGTGCAGCCCCTCAACGCTTAGGGGGCGCGCCTCGACCAGGAAAACGAGTTTGCTGCGGGCGCTTTCGCTGTAAATGACCGGCGGCGTGTATTCCGCCTGCGGTGCAATGTAGGTGACCGTGGCCGCCCTTGTGTGCGCTGGGATACCCCATCGCAGCCAGACCGGTTGGGCCACCGCGAGCGACACCAGGGTTGCCTCGGGCACGAAGAACCGGACCACAAGGTTCTCCGGCGGCAATATTTCGACTATCGGCTGGCCGGACTGCACTTGCTCGCCTACCCGGTACAGAGTGTCGGTCACAAGGCCGCTGGCGGTGCTGAGCCCGGACCGCTTAGATAGCAGCCACTCCGCCTGAACCATCGCTTCGCTGGCCGCGTTCACTCGGGCGCGCGCCGCAGCAATCTCATCGTCACGCGCGGCCATGCGCCCGCTTTGAATGCGCGCCCGCAGCTCGCCGACGCGCGCCGCATTGCGCGTAACCGAGGCCTCGGCGGCATCTAGCCGTTGCGCCGCCGCGGCATTGGTTTGGATGAGTTGGCGAACGCGACGCAACTCCGACTCCGACAGGACCAAATCGGCTTCGGCCTGGGCGCGTTGCGCCTCCAATACAGCAATCTCGGGGTCGCGCAATCCGGTACGCAGGTTGTCATATGCAAAACGCGCTTCGGCCAGACGGGCAGCGGCTTCGCGCATCGCGGCGCTTTCACGTTCGTGCTCCAGAATGAAGACGACCTCACCCGGCTGGACGGTATCGCCGCGGCGAACGTTGAGGGTATCGATCGTCCCGCCGGTCGCCGCACCTACCCGGACGTACTCGCCCTCAACATAGCCCTGATAGGCGATCGGTCCCTCGTCGGCCGTACCGAAAAGGGCGCCGACGGCCATGACCGCGGCGGCGGCAGTCTCTCGTATCCAATCGAAGACGTTGCTCATGGGCCGCTCCTAGGTTGAACGCGCAGGCCGTCGAGGAAGATGTCGATATGGGTCTTCGCGACGACGGCTGGGTCGATGGGTTCTTCGTCATGGGGTGCAAAGGCGCCCCGCCACATCGCGGTGAAAGCAAAGGGGGCAATAAGCAAGCGGGCAGTTACCAGCGGGTCGACAGGGCGAAACTCCCCCTGCTCGACCCCCTTGCCAATGATGCCGGCCAGCAGCCGCAGGCCGCGGGCGGCAACTTCGCGGTGGTAGAACCGGGTCAGGTCCGGAAAGGTTCGCGCTTCGGCCAGGAGCAATCGTGGCATCGCCACGAGATCGTCGTTGCGCACGACTTCCGCGGCGAACTCGGCGATGCGGCGAAGAAGATCTGCCACCGGCCCCTGCCAGGCTGCCGCCTGCGTTTCCAGATTGGCCAGGTTCGGGACAATGGCCGTTCGCACCAGCGATTGGAACAGGTCTTCCTTGCTGCGGAAGTAGAGGTACAGCGTGCCCTTGGCGACGCCCGCTTCGGTGGCAATGTCGTCAAGCCGGGTGGCGGCATAGCCGCGGGTCAGGAATTGGGTCCGCGCCGCCCGCAGGATGTCGGTTTCTTTGTCCGCGCGCCGGGTCTCGGGGGCGCTGGATGGGGTTGTCGTGCATGTGTCGGGCATCGCCAAACCAATATGACTGACCAGTCAGTCATATTGGACGTGGGGGCGCAGACGTCAAGGGCCTACGTCGCGCCCAGCTTCATCGTCTTAAGGTTAGACCGACAAGTTTATTATTAATTGCAGTAGGTTAGGAATTTTATTTGACGTTATATGCTAAATAGAATCCCGGTACCCCTGCACCATCTGGAACGCAACCAGATTTCAGAGAGACGCCAGACTAGAACGGGATTTCGTCGTCCAGGTCAGAGGGAGGCATCGAGCGACCACCCTCGTCCGGCAACGAATCGTATCCGCCGCCGCCATCAATCTGACCACCGCCGCCGCCTTGGCTACGCCCATCGAGGATCTGAAGATCGCCGCGAAAGCGCTGCAACACGACCTCGGTGGAGTAGCGGTCCTGGCCGGATTGGTCCTGCCACTTGCGGGTTTGCAACTGGCCCTCGATGTACACTTTTCGGCCCTTCTGCAGGTATTCCTTAGCGACCTTCACCAGGTTCTCGTTGAAGATGACAACGCGGTGCCACTCGGTCCGCTCGCGCCGCTCGCCGGTGCCCTTGTCGCGCCACGTTTCTGAAGTCGCGACCGACAAATTGCACAATTCGCCGCCCTGTTGGGTCGTGCGCACCTCGGGATCGCGCCCCAAATTGCCCACCAGAATGACCTTATTCACGCTGCCTGCCATCGATTCACCCGTTTTCCATCACTGTCATGTCCGGCGGTACCCCACCTTTCGGTTCGCGGGCAGCCTACACGGCTGGTCCCGCGCCAGCCACGCCGCAGCGGCCCCGGCCGGCGGGTTATCCACAAGTTTTGTTATGCCCGGATCAGGCGCGAATTTCTGCTTACACGTTGCCGGCAGATCGCCCGCGCTATTCGTTAATCGGCGGCGCGCCGGTCGGCAGGCGCCCTTCGTGGACGTGGACGAGCCGCCAGCCGTTCGCAAAGCGGCGCAACACAACCGAGGTACGCCCCTCGCCGGTGTGGGGATTGGGCGGCGCATAGGACGCAAAAGAGTTGAACCGAACCAGCGCCAGGTCGCCCCACACGTCGGTGACGAAATTGCTTTGCCGAAAGGTCAGGGCACCCCGCTGGGCCTTCTGATCGTAGTCGGAATCGACATAGGCGCGCATCGTCTCCTTGGTGACTAGCGCAGGCTCAAACACGTCCCACACGGTGCAGCTTTCGTCGAGAAGGGCCAGCATCCCCTCTTTGTCGTGCGCAAGGAAACGCTCCCACACCGCGCGCACGACGGCTTCGACGGCTGCAATGTCCTCGCGCGATCCGGCCATACCCCATTGTAGCCAAGACGGGAGAGTGCGGATACTTGACCGGGCGCAATGCGCGCATACCACCCTCCCCGCTACAAAGGAAAACGATGTCACACGACGGCCCTACCCCTGAGAACAACGGCAACCACGGGGGGCGAATCCGCGGTCGGCGTAAGCTGCTGACCCTCCTGCGCGAACGCCTGTGGCTCCAGGTATTGGTCGGGATGGCGCTGGGGATCGCCTTTGGTCTGGCGATCGGTCCGACGGGCGGCCTGCTGTCGCCCGCCCATGCCTCACTCGTGGGCAATTGGGTCGCGTTGCCCGGCAAACTGTTTTTGCTCGCGATCCAGTTCGTCGTCATCCCCTTGGTCGTCGCGTCGGTCATTCGCGGCATCGCCGGCGGCAATACCGGACAGCTCGGCGCGATCGGCGGGTGGACCATAGGGTTTTTCCTGGTCTTCACCATCCTGGCCGCGATCATCGGCATTGCCCTCGCGCTAATCGTCCAACCGGGCCTTCTGATCGACAGCGGGATCACGGCCGCGGCTACCGTGGCCCCCGAGGTTCAGCCGGCAACCCTGCCCGGACTTGCCGAGTTTCCCGACGTGATTGCCTCGATCTTTCCCAAAGACCCACTGGCCACCTTCGTTTCCGGCAACATGCTCCAAATCGTCATCGCCGCCGTCATCATCGGCGTCGCGATGATTTCGATATCCAGCGAGCAACGGCGGCCCCTACTGGAACTGTTGGCCTCGGTGCAAGCCGTGGCCATGGCGGTCGTGACTGTCGTCTTGCGCTTCGCCCCGGTGGCGGTGTTCGGCTTGCTCGCGCAGATCACCGCGCGGGTGGGCGTTGCCGCCCTGCTCAGCACCGCGATCTACATGGCGACCGTCATTGCCGGGTTGGCGATCTTGCTCGCGCTGTACCTCGCGGTGGCGGCGTGGACCGGGACATCGCCGCTGCGTTTCTTGCGCGCCGCCCGCGAACCCCTGCTGCTCGCGTTCTCCACGTCGAGTTCGGCGGCGGTCATGCCGGTCACCCTGACCACGGTCGTCGGCAAACTCGGCGTCCACGCAAATGTCGCGCGCTTCGTCGTCCCCCTCGGCACCACCATCAACATGGGCGGCACCGCACTCTACCAAGGCGTTGCGGCGTTGTTCCTAGCCCAGGTCTATGGCGTCGATATCGGCCTGGCCGGCATGGTGTTGATCGTCGTCATGGCGACCGGCGCGGCGATCGGGTCGCCCGGCACGCCAGGGGTCGGCATCGTCATCCTGTCGACGATCCTGACCAGTATCGGCGTGCCCCCCTCCGGCATCGCCATCATCCTGGGCGTCGATCGTCTCCTCGACATGTGCCGCACCGTCGCCAACGTCGCCGGCGACATGGTGGCGAGTCAGTTTGTCTCGCGCTACGCTTCCGGTGGCCAACTATCTTCAAAATCGGGCCCAATCGGAGGCGCATCGCCCCAGAAATAGGATGTGGGTCCGGTGTGAGGCAATGCCTTTGAGCATCGATTCGCGGTACCATGGCGACCTTGAATCACTAGGGGAGGCTCGATCATGACCAGCAACGTCATTCGCAATCCACACGGCGGCTATCGCAACCGCAGCGTCGAGATCCCGCCGGGATCGCGCGTTCTTTATATCTCCGGGCAGACCGCCACCGATGACAAGGGCGTCACCCCGCCCGACGCGGAGACCCAGGCCGATATTGTCTATGCGCGGGTGGTCGAAACCCTGCACGAGGCCGGGATGGACGTGACCGACGTCGTCAAGACCAACCTCTATATGGTCAATCCGGGCGACATCGGCGCGATCGCGAAGGCCGGGAAAAAACACTTCAAGGGACACACCCAGGCCGGCACCTTGGTTTATGTCAAAGCGTTGGCGTTGCCAGAAGTTCTGTTGGAGTTGGAAGCGGTCGCCGCGAAGAAAGACTAGGCGCTGCGGCGAGGACCAATGCGCAGACGCACTCTAGGCGGAAATTTCCGCATTGCCGACGGAGATGACAACTACGCTATCGTCTAGCGCTGTTTCGTTATCGTGCGATTCGCCCGGTGCCGTGATCGCCACGTCGCCGGGACCGAGGACGCGGTCGCCGAGCTGCCAGCGCCCGCTGACCACAGTGAGGTGTTCCCACCCCGTCGTGCGGGCGTGGGGCTTGAACGTGGTTCCACGCTCGACGCGAAACACCACTAGGTAGGTGTTGTCGCCGCGCCGCCAGAGTTCGCACTTCTTCGCGCCCGGCGTTCCCGCATCTTGCCAGTCGTAGGTATCCAGCGCGCCAAACTGCATTGCATCCCTCCGTTGTCGTGCGCATCCTATCGCGCCGACCGCGCCGTCGCCATGCGGACGGGTGGGCCCAACGCAGAAAAAGGGAGCACCATGGACACAGCAAAGATTATCGCCGCGCTACGCGGCTTCCCGGTGCCGACGCTGTCCGAAGCGGCCCCGGCCGCGTGCGACCTTCCGCCCGAGATTCATCCGCTCGTCCCCAATACTCCGATGGTCGGGACCGCGTTCACGGTGCGTTGCCCGCCCGGCGACAATACCGCCGTGACCCGCGCGGTCGGCGAGGCCGCGCCCGGCGACGTGATCGTCATCGATTGCGGTGGCGCGTCGCGCACCGCGGTCTGGGGCGATACCGCTAGTACGGCCTGTCAAATCAAAGGGGTCGTGGGTTGCGTGACCAATGGACGTGCCCGCGACATCGTCGAGATCACGGCGTTGGGCTTTCCCGTCTATGCCATCGGCCTCTCGCTGCGCGGGTCGACCAAGGGTCAGCGTGGCGAAACCGGTATCCCAATCGCGCTCGGCGACGTGCTGATCCATCCGGGCGACTTCGTGTGCGGCGGGCCGGACGGGGTGCTGGTCATTCCCCGCGACCGTGCGGAGGCCGTCATCGCCAAGGCAACCGCGGAACGCGCGGAGGAGGAAACCCGCGCGGCCCGGTTGAAGGCCGGCGTGCCGCTCGCCGAAATCCTCGCCACGTCGGGTAACAAGTAAGCGACTGGCCTATCGGCGGGCCGCCCGCCAGCCCGCGGCCTCGGCCTCGTCAACCGAACAGAACCAGCGTTCGCCGTGGCCTTCATCGATGCGCGTGGCCGCGTAGCTGCGTTCGCCTGGGCGGTGATAAATGCGGGTTCCTTCGGACGAAATGTTTCCCTTAATCGCACACCCGTCGTCGGGCGCCGCCGACAAATTTTCTACACTGCGCGTGCCTACTGCGCCTCGCGGCGGCGCCGTCGAGCGGCGGTAGTCCCAAGGGGCGTTGAACCGCGATTCGCTGGGCGCGTCGCGCGCGTAGCGCTGCGAAAAATCGGTATAGGGCATCGCCTGCCCGTCCCGCACCATGGCGCGGTTCAAGTCGACGCCGCCGACCCGGCAGGTCGCGACAATGCGGCCGTAGCGATCGACATCTTCGGGCGCGCAGATCACCTCACGGTCGCCAATCAACGCTTCCAAATGGGCCTTGGACTGCGCGCCGCAGTCCCCACCGTCCCGGCAGGGTTGGCCGCGCTCCGGTGCATCGATCCCAAACAAACGTACTCGTTCGCCGGCCACCCGTAGAGTGTCGCCGTCCACCACCTGCGCCACGCCCTGGAGCTGTTGCGCCGACACGCCCGACGCCCATAGCAACACAACGCACCAGGCCACCGCGCCCCAACAACGCACTGCCATGTCGTCCCCAACAACCGAACCGTCTTGCTTCCGCAGTCGTTCGTGCGGCGGTTCGCTTCAGTATGGCAGAACTTCACAGACGGCGCCGATGCCCCGCGCACGCCAGCGCCGGGCGCCACAGATTCGCCACAACATCTCCGCGCCGCGACCGCAATCCGGACAACGGCCCGCCACGGTCGATCAATAGAAGTCGTTCGACCCCCATTCTCACGGAGACATTCCGATGCGCGTCCTGATTCTTTCCAGCCTCCTTTTAACCGTGGCGGCCTGTGCCGAAGGGCCCAGCCGATCCTTTACTTGGCTTGACGGCCAACAGTACCGGTGGCTCAACGACCTGTCGGCCTGCACCGACGACGGTTCGGCGGTCTTTTTCCAGCGTGCCTCCGACAGCGGCACGTTCCCGGCGCCTAGGAATCTCAACGAAGAAAAGTGCGAACGCGCTCTTTGAGTTGTCCAAGTCCTAGCCGGTCACCCTGCCGGTCAGCACCCCCAAGGCCACCGACAATTGGCGGGATAAAGGTCCCGGCGGTTTGAGACCGAACGGGTTGCCGTTGGCCCGCTTAAGCGCTTGGGCATCTCTGACCGCCAAAAGAACGGTTGCGAACACCGGTCGCGCCAGCTTCGGCAGCGACGTCCGACGCGCCACCGTCAGGTGCCGCTCGGCCTCGGCGACGACATCGCTGACCGCGCGTCCAAGCTCCGGCGTGGCGCGGCCCGCGAAGGTTGCTTCGAGATCGACGTCGCGACCTTCGAGGATATCCGCCGGGATCGGTACTCGACGCATGGCTGCATGGTGCGGGAGTGCCCGCATGAGGCCGATGAGCGCCCAGCCCGCGCCGGCGGCTCGGGCTGCCTCGACAACCTCAGCGTCGTCGATTCCGAGCGCCCGCAACAGGAGCGTGTTCACCCCGCCCGCAGTGTCCGCGCCGTAGCGCGAGAGCGCTGCCAAGTCCGCAAAGGGCGTGTCGTCGAGATCGCGCGCCCGCGTATCCACCAGGGCGGCCATCGCCGCGATCGATCCATCGTCCGGCGTCGTCGCCGCGATGGCCTGCGCAACCGGATGCGCCGCGCGGGCACCGCGGCCCACCCCGGCCAAGGTGTCGCGCCAAAATTGGAGCCTGATTTCCCCCAACATCGGTTCGCTGACGGCATCGCGAATCCGCGCGAGTTCGAGGTCGAAGGCGAACAGCGCCAGGGCGACCCGGCGTCCGCCGGGTGGCAGGAGAGTGGCCACGAGGTAGCGGTCGGGCTCGCGCGCCCGAAGCTCTTGGGCGCAATGCAATAGGGCGGCATCGGCCGACATGCGGTCTCCCCTCGGGTGTAGATCCCGCCAATTGTCGCGGCGCTCTGTTGCGGGGTAAATGAGAATCGTTCTATAGTTCGCTCGATTTGGGTTTTATCACACAATATCTTGTGTGAACCTTCGAGGGAGGCGCGTCCTATGGGTTCTATTCTTCAAAATCTGCAGTCGACGATCATTGCCGGCCTAGTGCTGACGATCGTTATGATTGCAGTCGTGGTCGGTTGGCATGGCCAAGGCCTCGAATTCGACACCAATTGGTGGTCTTTCCTATTCCGCTGGCTGCACGTGATTTCCGGTGTGATGTGGATCGGCCTGCTGTGGTACTTCAACTTCGTTCAAATTCCGACCATGCCGAAGGTTCCGGACGAACTGAAACCGGCGGTTTCCAAGCACATCGCACCGTCGGCGCTGTTTTGGTTCCGCTGGGGCGCTATGGCAACGCTCATCACCGGCCTGATCCTGGCATGGATCAAAGGTTACCTCGGCGGGGCCCTCGGGCTCGGCATCGAGTCCGGTGTGGGCCAACATACCGCGATCGGGATCGGGATGTATCTCGGCGCGATCATGTGGTTCAACGTGTGGTTCGTCATTTGGCCGAACCAGAAAAAAGCGCTCGGCATTGTTGAGGCCGACGCGGCCACAAAGGCGAAGGCAGCACGCACCGCGATGCTGTTCTCGCGGACCAACACCCTGCTGTCGATCCCGATGCTTTACGCGATGGTATCGGCGCAGAACCTCTACTAAGAAAATGCTCAACCGTGCGACGAAAGGGGCCCTCCGGGGCCCCTTTTTTTTGGCGACCGTGAGGTTACCCCCGGGGGCGTCCTAGACGGCGGGCTCGGTAGGGCGGCGCGGAAACGACGCGGATTGGCCTGGGGCCAGGAAAAAACACCCTGACGCACCCGGCAGCGCAAGCGGCAATTTGCCGAAGACACCGAGCGCCCCTTCGCGCCGCAACCGTTGCGCAAAACCCGTCTCATCGCTATGGACGACCCACGTACCGGTCGCTGGGTTGGCCAGCAAACGCCCCCCCGCTGCGCGGATCGCCATAATCGCGGCGCGTTCATCGGCTGGAGAAAACACCGACACGACCGTACCGGCATCGGCGTCCGCCACCGACGACGCGTTCAGGACAACCGCCATGCCACCTCCCCAGATCGCCACGATGCCCCCGAAGATCAGGGCGGCGAGCAAATGGGGATGCCGACCGAGACCGGGCGAGATGGATCGGAAGACCGCATTCATGGGCAACATTCTGACCGGTGCCGTGCAAACGGGCAAACCCTAGGTCTTGCCCGCGGGATCGACATCCCGCTCCTTCTCCTTCAACCAACGCAACAACTGATTGCGCCAGGGCGGTATATCGAGCGACATCAGCACAATTCCAACCGGCAACATCCATAGCCCAAGGACCGGTAGAATGCTGAAGATGCCGCCGACGACAAACAAGAGACCGAGAACCGAACGCACGCCCCAGGGCACATTGTTCAGCGACCAATACCCAAATCGGCGGGTCTTATGCAGGATGTCGGCCAGTGTCGCCTTTACGCTGTCAAACATTTCAGGCGAGAAATGAGTACCTGTTCGGGCGCTACGCCAACGCAATGACAGCGGCGGCGACGCGGCGATCCTCCGCCATCAGCACGTTGTAGGTGCGGCAGGCCGCGCCTGTATCCATCAAATCGATGCCGATGCGCGCGTCCCGCAACGCGGTGCGGAGCGCCGGATCCAACGGCTTGATCCCGGGACCGCAGCCAAAGAGCAGCAGTTCGACGCGCGGCTCGGCGGTGAGAATATCGTTTAAATGCCCGAGCGCGAGGTCGTCCCATGTGGCAGGGGCAAACGGCACAACCCGTTCCGGGAACACGAGGAGCGAGCCCTCGTAGCGCTCGTTCGAAACCAGGAACCCGCCGGCGCCATAACTGTTGATGACCTGGCGTCCGCGTGGAATGAGCGGGGTGACGTCCATGACCCGCCTAGGCGGGGTTCGCGTCGCCGGCGCCCTCCTCGGTGTTTTTGTCGAACGCCTGACGGCGGACACCGAGATAGAGCAAGACGGGCGCCGCCACAAAGATCGAAGAATAGGTGCCGATCACGACGCCCCAAATCATCGCCATGACAAACCCCGCGATGACCGGTCCACCGACCACCGCCAAAGCAATCAACGCCAACAAGGTGGTGAAGGAGGTCAGCGTGGTGCGCGAGAGCGTATCGTTAATCGACAGATCGAGAAGTTCGCGGAGTTCCATTTTCTTATATTTGCGTAAGTTTTCGCGCACACGGTCGTACACAACGACGGTGTCGTTCATCGAATAACCGACGATGGTCAGAATCGCGGCAACGATCGAGAGGTTGAACTCCAAACCGGTCACCGCAAAAAACCCAAATGTGAGAATGACGTCGTGCACGAGCGCCATGACCGCGCCCACCGAAAATTGCCACTCGAAGCGAAACCAGATGTAGACCAGCATCGCTGCCAGCGCGAGGCCCAGCGCCAGCGCCCCTGCCCGCACTAACTCACCCGACACCTGCGGCCCGACGAACTCGACGCGGCGGAATTCGATGCCGCTCCCCACCGCCTTCTCAAGCGCTTCCTTGATGACCTCGACCGCGGCCTGTTGCTCGGCGGCGTCGCCGACCTGACGCTCCACACGAATAAGGACCTCGTCCGCCGAACCGAATTCCTGCAACGACAAGTCGCCAAGTCCCAAGCTGCCGACCGCGTCGCGCATGCCCGCAATGTTGGCGACCCCGGGAGTTTTCGCCTGGATCAACGTGCCGCCGCGAAAATCGATTCCGAAATTCAAACCGAGTACAAACAGAAGGACGATCGACAAAATCGCTAAACCGGCCGATAGACCGAAAGCTAGGTTGCGCACGCCCATGAAGGGAACGTGGGTGTTGTCCGGAACCAGTTTGAGTTTCCAAGCCATCGGTGCGCCCCTAGATCGGCAATTTCGTCGGGCGGCGCGCACGCATCCACGTAATCACGATCAACCGCGACAGCGTAATCGCCGTGAACATCGAACTCGCGATGCCGAAGGCTAGCGTGACGGCAAACCCTTTGACCGGCCCGGAGCCGAACTGGAACAGCAGAATCGCGGCAATCAGCGTCGTCACATTGGCGTCGACGATGGTGGAGAGCGCGCGCGAATAGCCCGCGTCGATTGCGGCGATCGGTGTCTTCCCGGTTCGCACCTCTTCGCGAATTCGTTCGAAAATGAGAACGTTCGCGTCGACCGCCATGCCGATCGTCAGCACGACGCCGGCGATACCCGGTAGAGTCAGAGTCGCTTGCAATAACGACAAGCCGCCACCTATCAAGATCATGTTCACCAACAGCGCGATATTGGCGACCATACCGAACAGCCCGTAAGCCATGACCATGAAGCCCATGACGGCAACAAAGGCGATCACACTCGCGAGCTCGCCCGCAGCCACGGAATCAGCGCCAAGACCTGGGCCAACCGAGCGCTCCTCCAAAATATTCAAAGGCGCCGGTAACGCACCGGCGCGTAACAGAAGCGCCAAATCGTTGGCCTCCTGCACCGAAAAGCCGCCGGTGATGATCCCCGAACCGCCCAGAATCGGTTGCCGAATAACCGGGGCGCTGATCACCCGGCCGTCGAGCACGATGGCGAAGGGCCGCCCGACGTTGTCGGTGGTCGCCTGACCGAACCTGCGGCCCCCGGCCGCATCGAAACGGAAACTCACCGCCGGTCCGCCGGACTGCTGATCGAAAGTCGTCGACGCTGTAATCAAGTTCTCGCCGCTCACGATAATTTCGCGACGCACGATGTACTCGGTCTGCTGGCTCGTCGATCGTCCGTCCGCGGGAAGCGCGACCGACCCCGGCGGCGCGCGGCCACCCGTTCGCGCCTCCATATCGACCATTTGAAAGGTAAGTCGAGCGGTCTGTCCGAGCAGGCGCTTGATCCGCGCGGGATCGTCGAGTCCTGGCAACTGGACCAAGATTCGGTCATCGCCTTGGCGCTGAATCGACGGCTCGCGCGTGCCGGTTTCGTCGATCCGGCGGCGAACGATCTCGATCGATTGTTCGACTGCGGCGCGGCGGCGTTCGGTGATCGCCTCCTCGGTCAAGGTAACCTTGGCAATCCCGTCGTCGTCTACGGTAACGTCGATATCTTGGGCGCCAACGCTTAAAAACGCATTGGAAACGATCGGTTGCGAGAGAGCCCGAAGCGCGCTCACGGCGCCCTCACGCTGTTCGAGTGTAACCAAACGAACGCGGACTGCATTTTGCTCGATACCGATCCCGGTATAGTTGACCCGCGCGGCGCGCAACGCTCGGCGTACTTCGCTTTCTAGCGACTCAAGACGCTCGCGGATAACCGAATCGACATCCACTTCGAGCAGAAGATGCGACCCGCCCTGGAGGTCGAGGCCAAGGTTGATCTGCTGATTGGGCAACCAGCCCGGCCATTTCTCAACGCTGGCGCGCGGGAAAAAATTAGGCAACAGAAATACAATGCCTGCCGCCACGACCAGCGCCACAAGGGTCGTCTTCCATCTCGCGAACTGCAGCATCTAACCGCGCCTGCTCAAATTTCTACGCGCCGCCGGCCTGTCGGAGACGTCCTGGGTCGCAGCAGGCCGGAAGACAGCACTCTATTTGTCGTCGCCCACCGGCTCGGCGCGTGTGACCACATCTTGAATGGTGCCGCGCGCAACCTGGACCCGGACCCCATCGGAGATTTCCACCTCGACTCGGTTTTCGTCCAAGACTTTGGTGACTTTGCCGATTATGCCGCCCCCCGTCACAACGCTGTCGCCGCGACGCAAGGCACTCACCATCTGGCGGTGCACCTTGACCTTTTTTTGCTGTGGCCGGATCAGAAGGAAGTAGAAAACGACGAAAATCAGAACCAACGGCAGCAAGCTGATAATACCGCCACCGCCGAAAGCGCCGCCGCCCTCAGCCCCCTGTGCAAAGGCCATCGAAATCAACATGGAAACTCCCGAAATTCAGCCCAAATGGCTGGCGGACTATAACCGCCCCCTGCCCGATTGCAAATCACGTCGCAGCGCCTTCTCGATCCGGTGGGATGGGCATTTCTTGGCGTGGGAACCGCCTCTTGGGACTGCCTCTTCAGACTTTGCATCGCCCGCACCGCGACGTAGGGTCTCGCCATGAGCGATCCCGATCTCAAGCCCCTCCTGGTCCGCATAGCGGACGCGTTGGAGGCTCTCCAGCCCGCCGCCGCACCGCCGGTCGATCTCTCTGCCGCCGATGCCTTCGTCTGGCACGCCCAGGGTAACCGGTTGCAAGCGATCCCCACGGTTGCCCATATCGACTTGGCGATGTTGGTCGGGATCGACCGCGTGCGCGATGTCCTCCTCGACAATACGCGCCGATTCGCGGCGGGCCACGCCGCCAACAACGCGCTGTTGTGGGGTGCGCGTGGCATGGGCAAAAGCTCGCTGGTGAAGGCGGTGCACGCCGCGATCAACCGCGACACGCCGGGCACCCTCGCCTTGGTCGAAATTCACCGGGAAGACATCCCGACGCTGCCGCAGCTCCTCGCCGTACTCGCCGCTGGACCGCGCCGGTGCGTCTTGTTTTGCGACGACCTGTCGTTCGATACCGCCGATACCAGCTATAAATCGCTCAAGGCGGTCCTTGAGGGCGGCCTCGAAGGGCGTCCCAGCAACGTCATTTTCTATGCGACCTCCAACCGCCGCCACTTGATGCCGCGAGACATGATCGAGAACGAACGCTCGACCGCGATCAACCCGTCCGAATCAGTCGAAGAAAAAGTGTCGCTGTCGGATCGGTTTGGCCTATGGCTTGGCTTCCATAGCTGTAACCAGGATGAGTACTTGGCCATGATTCAAGGATATGTGCGCGAACTCGGACTTGTGATCGAACCTGCCCAGCTCCAGGCGGAGGCGATCGAATGGTCGATGACGCGCGGCGCCCGGTCAGGCCGGGTCGCGTGGCAGTTCATCCAGGACCTTGCCGGCCGCCAAAGAAAAAGCGTGTAGTGCCATGACCGCCCTTCTCCACGACGCCCTCGCCGCCCATCCGAACGAAACCGACGCCCTCGGCGCACCGGATCGCCCGACAATGACCTACGGTCAGCTCCGAGCGCTTGTTGCGACCACGGGTGCGACGCTGAACGCGCTCGGCATCGGCCGCAACGACCGGGTTGCCATCGTTTTGCCGAACGGGCCCGAGATGGCGGCGGCGTTTGTTGCGATCGCCGGCGCCGCGACGACGGCGCCATTGAATCCGGCCTACCGCGCCGATGAATTTCGCTTCTACCTTGAGGACCTGAATGCCAAGGCATTGATCGTCCAAGCTGGCGAGGACTCGCCCGCCATCGAGGTCGCCCAGACCCTAGGTATTGCCGTCGTAACGCTGACTCCGAATATCGCTGCGCCAGCGGGTACGTTCACTCTCGACGGCCCGGTCGCAGGCGCAGCGGCTTCCGTCGGGACCGCACAGGCCGACGATGTTGCCCTCGTGCTGCACACGTCGGGAACGACCTCGCGGCCCAAAATTGTACCTCTAACCCACACCAATATTGCCGCATCGGCCCGCAATATCGCCGCAACGTTGCGCCTGGGTACGGAAGACCGATGCCTCAACATCATGCCGCTGTTTCACATCCATGGCCTCATCGCCGCTGTTTCTGCCTCGCTCGTCGCGGGTGCATCGGTGCACTGTACGCCCGGATTCAACGCGCTGCGGATCTTCGGTTGGTTCGAGGCGATCGCGCCAACTTGGTACACTGCGGTTCCAACCATGCATCAAGCGATCCTATCGCGCGCGGTGCGCAACAAGGATGTCGTCGCGCGCATGGGTCTGCGGTTTATCCGATCCTCCTCGTCGTCGCTGCCGCCGCCGGTCATGCAAGGTCTTGAGACCTTGTTCGGTGTGCCGGTTATCGAATCCTACGGGATGACCGAGGCCAGCCATCAAATGACCAGTAATCAACTCCCGCCGGGCGACCGCAAACCGGGCAGTGTCGGTGCCGCCGCAGGGCCGGAGGTCGCGATCATGGACCCGGCTGGGACGATACTTGCCGTGGGCGAAACGGGCGAGATCGTAATTCGCGGCGAGAACGTGACGTCCGGATACGAGAACAATCCCGAGGCAAACGCCGCTGCGTACACGGGCGGCTGGTTTCGCACCGGCGACCAAGGCTTTCTCGACGCCGATGGGTTCTTGACCATCAGCGGCCGATTGAAAGAAATCATCAACCGCGGCGGGGAAAAGATCGCGCCCCTGGAGGTCGACAACGTCCTGATGGAACATGCCGCCGTCGCGCAGGCCGTGACCTTCGCGGTGCCCCACGACAAACTCGGCGAGGACGTCGCGGCAGTAGTTGTGCTGCGCGAGGACGCGGTCACCGACGAGAAAACGCTACGTACGTTCGTCGGCGAACATCTGACCGACTTCAAGGTGCCGCGCCGCATCGTGATCGTGGATGAAATCCCCAAGGGGGCAACGGGCAAGGTGCAGCGGATCGGCCTCGCCAAAAGGCTCGGCCTGGCGGAATGAAGATTTGCATTTACGGCGCGGGCGCCATCGGCGGCTATCTCGGCGCCGGGTTGGCCCACGCCGGGGCGGCCGTTTCGCTGGTTGCCCGGGGCCCCCATCTCGCCGCCATCCAAGATCACGGTCTGACGTTGATCAAGGACAGCGAAACCACGACAGCGCCGATACAGGCCACCGACGATCCCGCGACACTGGGGGTGCAGGACTACGTCATCGTCTCGCTGAAGGCCCATTCGGTCATTCCCGCACTGGATCAAATCGCCACCTTGATCGGCCCCAGCACCGCCGTGGTCTGGGCCGTCAATGGAATCCCGTGGTGGTACTTCCACGAGCTTGAGGGGCCATGGCGCGATGCGCGGCTGCGCAGCTTGGACCCCAGCGATGCTCAGTGGCGCGCGTTGAGGCCCGAACGGATGATTGGGTGCGTTGTCTATCCTGCCTGCGAGGTGAGCGCGCCGGGTGTCATCACCCACGTCGAGGGCGACCGGTTTTCGTTGGGCGAGCCATCGGGTGCACGCACGGACCGCGTCGTTGCCCTGTCGAAGGCGCTGATTGCCGGCGGTTTCAAGGCGCCAGTGCGACCCCGCATTCGCGATGAAATTTGGATCAAGCTGTGGGGCAACCTGTCGTTCAATCCGGTCAGCGCCCTGACCCACGCGACCCTCGAAGAGATCGGCGGCAACCCCGACACGCGCGCGGTCGTGCGGGCAATGATGGTCGAAGCGCAAACGGTTGCCGAGAAACTCGGGATCACGTTCGCCATCGATGTCGACAAACGAATCGCCGGTGCGGTTGCGGTCGGCGCGCACCGTACGTCCATGTTGCAAGACCTTGAGCGCGGACGACCCATGGAAATCGATGCGTTGGTTGCGGTCGTTCAGGAACTCGCACGCCTGACGAAAACGCCGTCACCCACCATCGATACGGTGCTGGCTCTGGTGCAAGAACGCGCCCTCCAGGCGGGGCTGTACACACCACGCGACGCGACGGTGTCGGAGCGCCCCTAACTCGTCAGGTTCGGCAGTCGCGTAAGGGGGTCGACGGGTTCGGTACCGCGGCGCAATTGGAAATGCACTTGGCCGGCGGCGCCGCCCGTCCGTCCGGCGCGGGCGATGGGCTGGCCCTGGCGCACCACATCGCCGCGACGCACGGCAACAGAATCGGTGTGCGCATAGGCCGTGATCCAACCTTCGGCATGGCGGATGAGGAGAAGGTTGCCGAGGTTCTTGACCTCTTCGCCGACGTAAATCACCTCGCCGTCGGCCGAGGCTCGCACCGCGGCGCCGTCGTCGGCGGCAATGTTGATCCCGTCGTTGACCCGCCCGCTGCCCTGCGGCCCGAAAGGCTGCAGGATGCGGCCGCGAACCGGCCAGTCGAACTGGCTGCCCGAAGACCGATAGGGCGGATCTGACCGCGCCGGCGGCGTGGCCGGGCGCGATGCCGGGATGGGGGCACGGGCAACCTGCTGGGGCGCTGTCTCTTCGGGGATCGCGGTCTCGTCAACCACCACAGCGGGGGCCGTCGGCGCCTGCCGCGGTTCGGCGAAGGTGAGCTGGACGCGGGCGGATTCCGGCAACATCAGCGGCTGTCCGACGAAGATGCGGTTGGGATCGGCAAGTCCGTTGAGGCGAATCACGTCGGCGGCCCGCACGCCGTAGCGATCGGCAATTACGCTGAGCGTATCGCCGGCGCGCACGGTGTAGATCGGACCGTCACCCAATTCGCGCAATGCCTGTCGTTGCGAGACGCCGGCGCGCCGGGTCGCATCGTCGCGTAGCGCCCGCTCAATCACCGCCGTAATCCGGTAGTCGATGGGCGCCGGCGCCGTTCGGGCACACGCGGCCAAGACGACGCAAAAAAGAACAAGGGGTGCGATCGAACGCAGGGTCAAGGCCACCTCTTTCGCCGGTCCACGCCCGGCCCCAATGCCTTCACGGCCACACCCGCCCTCCCGGCGATGCCTGGCCTACCCTGCCCGATAGAAAATTAGCGCGAGATGGCGCGTGGGATCAACTCCGGCAACGCGCCACGCGTTTTGTCAGAGGACGTTTGCCATCATCAAGAGAACCAAGATGACGCCAGCCAAGACGAAGATGCCAAGCTCCATGTTGCCTTGGCTGCTGGCTTCTTTGGCCTCATCGCTCAACGGTGCCGCCAATTCTTCGTCTGTCCATTCCATGGGTGTTTCCTCTAGATGCTGCGCTCAGGGTCCCAATCTAGCGAATCGTTTTCGCGGCGTCGCGCGTCTTTTATCTAACGCGCCGTCACCGAGTTGTTGTCGCGAACGACACCGGCGACCAAGGGAACGAAGCGCACCGGGAGCAGCTCTTCGGACGTAAAGGCCTCGCCGTTCCGAACGATGCGCACGATTTGCTGTGCCTGTGAATCCCGCCCAACAGGTACGATCAAGATACCCCCCTTGTCCGAGAGCTGTTCCTTGAGGGCCGATGGAACCTCCGGCGCGGCGGCGGTGACGATGATGCGGTCGAAGGGCGCCAATTCTGGCCACCCCAGTGCGCCGTCCCCCAGCCGGGCAACGATGTTGTTAATCCGCGCGCGCTTGAACTTCTCTTCGGCCCGGCGCAACAGAGATCGGTAGCGTTCGACGGTAAAAACACGGCGGCACAGCTTCGCTAACACCGCCGCTTGATAGCCGGACCCGGTACCGATCTCGAGTACCCGCTGGCGCGGATGCACATCCAGCGCCTGGGTCATGAAGGCGACGACGTAGGGTTGGCTGATCGTCTGCCCCTCCTCGATCGGCAGGGCGGTGTTTTCGTAGGCTTGGTCGACGAAGGACGGCGAGACGAAGATCTCGCGGGGTACCCGTTCGATCGCGGAAAGCACTTTCGTGTCCGAGATACCCTGCTGGCGCAGTTCCATGATCAAACGGATCTTGCGCGCATCCTGGGTCACTTGAAGACGGCCTGTAGAGCCTTTCGTGTGGCGCTATGGGTGAAGTCCATTTTGAGCGGCGTGACCGAAATTTGCCCCCGCATCGTTGCGCCAAGGTCGGTTGCCGCGCCGGGTTTGCCCAGTTGCCGTCTAAAACCAAGCCAGTAGTAGTTGCCACCGCGAGGGTCTTCGCGCTCGTGAATCTGAATTTTACCGACATCGCGCCGACCTTGAATGGTAATGACGGTTCCGGTCACTGCGTGGGCCTTCACCGGCGGAAAATTGACATTGAGAAGGACCTCCGACGGCCATCCCGCCTTGCGCAGTTTTCTCACTACGCCGGCACCGTGCTGTTCGGCGGTGCCCCAGTGGATCGGTTCGGGACGTTGAAAGACCTGGCTCAACGCGATCGACGGAATGCCCAACAGGGTTCCTTCCATTGCCGCGGCTACGGTTCCGGAATAGGTCACGTCCTCGGCCATATTGGCGCCCCGATTGACGCCCGAAAGCAGCAGGTCCGGCCGCCGCCCCTCGATCACTTGATTGAGGGCCATTACGACACAGTCGGTCGGGGTGCCGCCCACCGCAAACCGCCGTTTCGAAATACGGCGCACGCGCAACGGTTCGACCAAAGTCAGTGAATGGGACGCACCGCTTTGTTCGTGTTCGGGCGCGACGACCCAGATGTCGTCCGTCAAGGCGCGGGCAATCTTTTCCAGCACCTTCAATCCAGGCGCGTTGATCCCGTCGTCGTTGGTCACCAGGATGCGGAGCGGCGCGCTCACACTCCGATCCTCTCAACACCGCCCATATAGGGCCGCAAGACGTCGGGGACGAGGATCGAGCCATCCGCCTGCTGGTAGTTCTCCAGCACCGCGACCAAGGTGCGGCCGACCGCGAGACCGGATCCGTTCAGTGTATGCACGAAGCGCGTCCCCTTTTCTCCTGTCGGACGATAGCGCGCGTTCATGCGGCGCGCCTGGAAGTCGGTGTAGTGGGAGCAGGACGAAATCTCGCGAAAGCGGTCCTGGCCGGGCAGCCACACTTCAATGTCGTGGGTCTTAGCGTTTGAAAACCCGAGGTCGCCGGTACATAGCGCGACCACGCGGTAGTGCAGCCCAAGGCTCTGAAGGACCGCCTCGGCGCAATTCGTCAGGCGGTCGTGCTCGGCGACGGCGTCTTCGGGCGCGACGATCGAGACAATCTCCACCTTGTGGAACTGATGCTGACGAATCATCCCGCGCGTGTCTTTACCGGCAGCCCCTGCTTCGGACCGAAAACACGGTGTCAGCGCCGTCACGCGCATGGGCAGCTCCACCTGATCCAAGATCTGTTCACGGACCAAATTGGTCAACGGCACTTCCGAGGTCGAGATCAGCCAAAAGTCGTTGGTCGTACGAAACAGATCTTCGGCGAACTTCGGCAGCTGTCCCACGCCGAAGGCCGCGTCGTCCCGCACCAAGAGTGGCGGCGAAACTTCGGTATAGCCGTTCTCGCCCGTTTGCAGGTCGAGCATGAACTGGCCGAGTGCCCGTTCCAACCGCGCTAACGCCCCCTTCAGGACGACGAAACGTGCGCCCGACATGCGCGCCGCCGCATCGAAATCCATCAGCCCCAACGCTTCGCCAAGATCGACGTGATCCTTCGGCGCAAAATCGAACGACGGTCGCTGGCCCCATTGCCGGACCTCGACGTTGTCGTCTTCGCTTAAGCCGTCGGGGACATCGCCCGCCGGAATATTGGGAAGACCGGCAAGCAGCGCGCTGAGCTCGTCGCCGAGGTCGCGCTCGCGGGATTCGTCCTGCTGAATCTGCGTCTTGATCGCCGCGACTTCCGCCATCAACCGTTCGGCCTCGGCGGCGTCGCCCTGGCCTTTGGCTTTGCCGATCGATTTCGATGCGTCGTTGCGCATTTTCTGGGCGTCCTGCAGCGCCGTTTGGACTGCGCGGCGCTGTTCGTCGAGGGCAAGGATCGCCGCGGCCTGCGGTTCAAGTCCGCGGCGTTTCATGCCAGCGTCGAAATCGGCAGGGTGATCGCGAATAAAGCGAATATCGTGCATGGCCCGCACTTATAGGGGCCGCGTAGAATCCCGTAAAGGCTGCGGCTTAGGCGGTCAGCTCCGCTTCTTCTTCCGCCTCGCGGGCGGCGCGCCGTTTCTCGACCCGGCGGGCCAAGAAAATCGAGACCTCGTATAGGAGCAGCATCGGCACGCCCAGACCGATCTGGCTGATGAGGTCGGGCGGGGTCAGGATCGCGGCAATCGCGAAAACAACGACGACCGCGTAGCGCCGCTTTTTAGCCAATGAGTCGGCGGAGACGATGCCGGCGCGGGACAACAACGTGAGGACCACCGGCATTTGAAAGGCAATGCCGAACGCGAAGATCAGCTTCATGATCAAAGACAGATACTCGCCGACCTTGGCCTCGAGTTCGATGGGCAGCGTGCCCTCTCCGCCCGGCGTCTCGAAACCGAGAAAGAAGCGCCACGCCAGCGGGATGATCATGTAATAGACCAACGCCGCGCCGGCGGTGAACAGGATCGGCGTAGCAATGAGGAACGGTAAAAACGCACCGCGTTCGTTTTTGTAGAGACCGGGCGCGGCGAATTTCCAAATTTGCATCGCCAGGAACGGAAACGTCACCCAAAACGCGGCGAACATCGAAACCTTGAGCAGCGTAAAGAAAGCCTCTTGCAGGGCGGTATAGATCAGGCGCTTGCCCGTCATGCCCTGGACGGCATCGGCGTAGGGCTGCACAAGGAAATTGTAGATCTCGTCGGAAAAGACGTAGGCGACGACGAACGCCACGACGAAAAAAATCACGACCTGCATCAGCCGCTTGCGCAGCTCGGTCAGATGTTCGAGCAGCGGCGCCTTGCTGGACTCGATCTCCGCCTCTTCGTCGGGTGCCCGTTCTGCGACCATGTGGCCGTTCCTAGGCGGTCGACGCGCCGGCCTTGGCCGGCGGTTGGGTCGATTGTTCGCTCAAGGCGGCGTCATCGGCTTTGTGAGCCGCTGCGGCGTCGGCCTTGTGGGACGCGGCGTCATCGGCTTTTTGCGCCGCCGCAGCGACCGCATCGCCGTCTGCCGGAATCGACGCGGGCTTATCGTCTTCCTCTAGGGCCGCCGGTTTCGCCAGCGCTTCCGCCGGTTGGGACTCCACCGAGCCCGCAACGTTGCCGTCGATCGCTTTCTTTAGCGATCCATCGGGGTCGATGTGTTTGTTCAGCGCCGTCACGCTGCTGCCGCCGCCAATGCTGTTGAGGTCGCGTCGCAAATCGTCGAGTTCTGTTTCGCGGCCGATCTCTTCGAGGCTGCTGGTGAATTCGCGGCTCATCCGGCGGGCCTTTGCCGTCCACTGGCCGACCGTGCGAATAACCTTCGGCAGGTCTTTGGGCCCGACCACGAGGATCAGGACCAGGACCACCACCATCATTTCGGTCCAGCCAATATCGAACATCGCGGTGAAGCCTCGGGAACCCGCTCAAGCGCCGCGCCGTGGCGCCGGATGGTTCCTGGTTACGCGGTTTCTTTTTTGTTGGTTTCGACCGAGGCCGGTTTTTCGGCCGTCGCGTCGATCGTCTTTTGCTGCGCCCCAACCGTATCGTCCTCGGCCATGCCGCGCTTAAAGCTCTTGATACCTTTGGCCATATCGCCCATCAGACTCGAAATCTTGCCGCGGCCAAACAGAACCACGAGCAAGAGCACGACGACGAGGATTTGCCAGAAACTGATTCCCATGTGCTTGCTCCAGCTGTGTGGCGGACCGTTTTCCGCCATTTGTCGCGATCATCGCAGAAACGCTGAGTCTGCGCAAACGCACCCACCCCGCGCAAAACCCTATTTGCGCTGGAATTTCATCTATTTAGTGACTCTTTTGCGAAAACAAACGCCTGGTTCCGATCAAAATCGACCTTGACCGCGTCGCCCACCGACGGCGGCCGAGTTCCTGGAATATGGGCCGTCAAGCGGGTATCGCCGTTTACCACTAGGTCGACCACGCTATAGGGCCCTAGAACCCGCGCATTTTCGACGGTAGCCGGGGTTCCCGTCTCGCCCAGGGCCAAACCTTCATTGCGAATGCCGACGACGACCGGTCCCTCCCCCGCCCCCCCACCGTCGATCACTTTTCCGAGGACGGTTTGGACCATTCCGCCCTGCGCGCGCCCCTCGAGCGCATTCACATGACCAAAAAACTTAGCCACGAACAGACTGACCGGTTGACCGTAGATATCTGCGGGCGGCCCAACCTGGATGAGACGCCCCTCGCGCATGACCGCGACACGGTCGGCCATCCGCATCGCCTCTCGCGGATCGTGAGTCACCAGCAAGGTCGGCGTCAGGGCCTCGGCTAGTACACGCAACGTGTCGTCGCGGATCGAATCGCGCAATTGGGTGTCCAGGCCGGAAAACGGCTCATCCATCAACATCAGCGCCGGGCGCGGCGCCAGCGCGCGCGCGAGCGCAACACGCTGTTGCTCGCCGCCGGACAATTCGTGGGGATAGGTGTGCGCATAGCGCGCCATCCCAACGTGATCGAGAATCGCTTCGGCCCGCCGCCGCTTGTCGGCTCCATCGCGGCCCCTTACGCCGAACAGAACGTTGTCGATCACCTTGAGGTGCGGGAAGAGCGCGAAGTCCTGGAACACCATGCCCGTGTTGCGCTCTTCGGGCGGCAACGCGCGTCCGGCACCCGCAACGACGCGGCCGCCGATACTGATTTGCCCGCGCTGCAGTTCCTCGAGCCCGGCAGCGAGACGCAGCGTCGTTGATTTACCGCACCCTGATGGACCTACCAGACAGACCACTTCGCCGGCGCCGACGCTCAGCGAAAATCCGTCGACCGCGGCGATCCGGCCATAGCGATGGCCGACGTCGTCGAAGATCAAGGCGGGGGTGTCGGGTTCGGTCACGGCGCGGGTCTCGTCATAGAGTGGTGCCGACTGTGTAGCACAGGTGGGGACAGTGTCGGACACCGTGGTCAGATGACCTCGCTGGGATCGCGGGCGACCGCTTGGTTCAACAGAACCACCGGCACCAGGCCGACGGCGACGATGGTGAGCGCGCCAAGCGCCGAGAGCTCAAGCTGCTCGGACGATCCGAACTGGTAGACGTAGGTCGCGAGCGTGTCGAAGTTGAACGGCCGCAACAGGAGCGTGGCTGGCAATTCCTTCATCACATCGACAAAGATCAAGAGCGCCGCGGTGAGCAAGGTACCCTTCATCAGCGGTAAATGAACCCGCCGCAACGTGCCGGTGGGTCCTTCGCCCAACGTACGGGCCGCCATTTCCATGCTCGGTTTGATACGGCCGAGGCCGGATTCTAGCGCGCCGTAGGAGAGCGCGAAGAAACGCACGACATAGGCGAACATCACCGCCGCAACGGTCCCGCTCAGAAGCAAGCCGGTTGAAACACCGAAAGTGTCGCGCATCCACCCGTCGAAGGCGTTATCGAACGCACCGAAGGGAATTAGGATGCCGAGCGCCAGCACTGCGCCGGGAATGGCGTAACCTAGGCTTGCGAACCGTGCCGCACTTGACAGAATACGGCCGCCGCGCAGGCGAACGGCGTAGGCCAGGAACGTGGCAAGTGTGACACACAGAAGCGCCGCGCCCCCCGCCAGCAACAGACTGTTAATTGCAAAATCGGGAAAGCGCGACGACCAGGACTCCGAGGCAAACAGCACCGCATTCTTGAGCAGGACCCCGCCGGGGAGAAGAAAGCCCAGGGCGACCGGTGCCAAACACGCCCCAAAAGCAGCCCACCGCGCAGCGCCGCCCAGGCCAGTGCGGCGCGCGCGGCGATGCCGCGTCGCCAACGTGTGGTAGCGACGGCGGCGGCGCTCCAGACGTTCCAAGAGGATGAGCAGGACGACAAAACCGAGCATGACCAAGGCGATCTGTGCGCCGCCTCCGACATTGCCCATGGTCAGCCAGACATTGAATACCCCTGCGGTCAGGGTTCGTACGGCGAAGTAATCGACGGTACCGAAATCGTTGAGGGTCTCCATCAGCGTCAACGTCACGCCGACGACGATCGCCGGCCGCGCCAACGGCAAAGCCACCCGCCAAAACGTGCGCCACGGTCCGGCGCCCAACGTGCGACTCACCTCCCGGGTGATCCCGGCCTGTTCCAAAAAAGCAGCGCGGGCCAAGAGATAGACATAGGGGTAGAGCGTCAGCGTCATCATCGCGACGGCCCCACCCACGGTGCGAATCTCAGGGAACCAATAGTCGCGCGCCGAGGTCCAACCGAACATGTCGCGTAGGAGGCTCTGTATAGGGCCCGCGAATTCGAGCAGATCGGTGTAGACATAGGCAACGATGTAGGTGGGTGCGGCCAACGGCAGCATCAGCGCCCACTGAAACACGCGGCGCCCGGGAAACTCGGCAGTTGTCACCAACCATGCTGTGCCGACGCCGATAACGGCGCTACCGAGCGCGACACCTACCATCAGGCGGACGGTCGTTTCGATGTAATCCCACAGCACCGTCTCGAAGAGATGGGGCCAGATGTTCTCGCTGGGAAAAACCGCCAACCACGTCACGGCCAAGATCGGAAGACCGACCGCCAGAGCAATGAGCAGCCCGCCGATCTGCCAAAGACCTTCAGTCCCGACGCGCCGGGAACCCAACGCCACCGCCGCTTTGGCGTCGCTCACCATGCCCTCACTCTACACAAACCCATAACAAACGAACCCCGACGTCGCGACCGACGTCGGGGTTCTACGCCGCAAACGCGACGGATTCTAGCTAGACGGTCCTGCGTTGAAGTTGACTTCGTTGATCATACGGATTGCTGCGGGGCGTAGTTTAGCCACCGCAGCCAACGACTGATCGGCCCGCTTGAACGTACCGAAGGACTCCAACAGGCCCGACGGATCGACACCCTCACGCAGCGGATACTCGTTGTTCTGCTCGGCGTACATCCGTTGCGCCAGGTCGCCGACCAGGAACCGCATCAGCTTGAGCGCATTATCGCGGTTGGGCGCCGACTTGGTCATCGCCATGCCGGAGATATTCATGTGGGTGCCAGCCCCCGCTTGGTCGGGGAAGATCATGTTGGCGGCCTGCGCCCACGCGAATTGCTCTTCGTTTTGCAACATCAGGGCATAGTAGTAGTGATTGCCCAGGGCTAGATCGCATTGACCCTCCAAGATCGCCTTGACCTGGGCCCGGTCGTTGCCCTGCGGCTTGCGGGCAAGATTATCGCGCAGACCGACCAACCACGCCTTGGCTTTGGCTTCGCCGTGCTTCTCGATCATCGCGGCGAACAGCGCGACGTTGTACTCATGGTCGCCGGCACGGGTGCAGATCTTGCCCCGCCACTTTGGATCGGCGAGGTCTTCGTAGTTCAGCGCGCGCGCCTCCTCAAGCGGCACCCGGTCCTTGGATGCGTAGATCACCCGGGCGCGCTGGGTCAGGCCGAACCATTGGCCTTCGGGATCGCGCATGGCCGCCGGCAGTATCTGTTCAAGGGTCGCGTCGTGTACCACTTGGGTAACCCCGCCCTCCACCGCGTCGGCAAGCCGCCCGATATCGACGGTGAAGATCAAGTCGGCGGGCGAGTTACGGCCCTCCGCTTTCAGACGTTCCACCAACCCCTTTTCGGCAAAGACGACATTCACGTTAATCCCGGTCTCGCGGGTAAACGCGTCGAACATCGGCTGAATCAGGAACGGTTGCCGGTAAGAGTAGACGTTGACTTCCTCGGCAGCCTGTACCGCCGTCGACGCCCCCACAAACCCGCCGAGTATCAAAAGGCCGGCGATACCGGACCGAAACACCCTTCGCAACATGTACATCTCTCCCACCTTGACCCGCCGATACGGCTTAGGTTCGGTTGTTAATGGCCAGTCGCCGGTATGCGTCCGATGCTGGGCTTACGGAGCCTATGCGAGGCGGGACGCCGTCGATTTGACCTAGATCAAGCGATTGCAAATCAATCGCAGTGACGGGACGTTACCGTTATTGATAATCATTCGCAACTAAAACTTCAGATAAAAAGCATTGGGAGAAATGCCCCAATCTGCCGGCCTCCCCAAAAGACCGGGCGCCCTAGGTGACGGCGGCGAATTCCCGCACGGAATTGGCGATCGCGTCAGGCTGGAGACCGTAGTAGCCCAGCAAATCGTCTTGGGTACCGTACTTGTCGGGAAAACGGTCGGGAATGCCAAGACGCAAAACCGGCGGCGCCTTCCGGCCAAGCCGGTCACCAAGTAAATCGTTCACAGCACTGCCCAAACCGCCGACCAGCGTGTGCTCCTCTAGCGTAATGATCCCGCGAACCCGCCCAGCAAGGTCGAGGAGCGCCGCATCGTCCAGCGGTTTCACCGTATGCATATGCAGCACGCCGCATTGCAGGCCCCCCGCCATCGCCAGTGCGTCGGCCGCTGCCAAGGCCCGATTGGTCATGACCCCAGTGGACACCAGCAAGAAGTCGCCCGGATCACGCATCAAGATGGCTTTGCCAATGGTGAAACCGTCTGCCTCCCGCGACACGACGGGATCGCCGCCCTTGGCGAGTCGGATATAGACCGGCCCCGGCATGTCTAACGTCTGCGGCACGAACCGCGCCATCTCTTCTTTGTCGACCGGTGCCACGACCGTCATGTTGGGGAGTGCACGCATGATCGAAAGATCCTCGACCGCTAGATGCGTCGGCCCGAGCGGTGCGTAGACAAGTCCGCCACCGTTGCCGATGAGACGGACCGGTAGGTTGTGGAGACAAAGGTCGACCGCGACCTGTTCGAAGCACCGCCGCGTAATGAATGTCGCGATGGTGTTGACGTAAGGAATAAACCCCTCCATCGCCAGACCCGCAGCCATGCCGATAATGTTTTGTTCGGTCACCCCTTCCATGAAAAACCGGTCGGGCATTTCTTCTTTAAACTCGTCGAGCGTTCCGGCGCCGAGATCGGAGCCAATGAACACCACACGCGGGTCACGCCGCGCCAGTTCGTAAACGCAATCGAGGCTGGTCTTGCGCATGGCTATGCGAGCTCCGCGTACATGGCGGCGACATCGTCGTCGCTGATTTTGGATTTGTGATGCCAGTCGGGATTGCCCTCGGCAGCAGCGATACCCCTGCCCTTCACGGTATGGCAAATGATCGCCGAGGGCTTGTCTCGCTGGAACGGCACGGCAGAAAGGACGCGGTGCAACTGCGCGACGTCGTGCCCATCGACCTCGTGTACCGCGAAACCGAATGCGCGCCACTTGTCGGCCAAAGGTTCAAGGTCCTGAACCACCGACGTACGGTCGTAGGATTGCAGCTTGTTGTAATCGACCATCGCCACCAGGTTCGAGAGCTTGTGCTTTCCGGCACTCAGTGCGGCCTCCCACACCGACCCTTCGTTGATCTCGCCGTCGCCCATGATGACGAAGACACGGGAGTCGCGTTTCTGGAGGCGCATCGCCAGCGCTTGACCTATACCGATCGACAGACCGTGACCCAACGCACCGGTCGAGGCTTCGACACCCGGTACTTTGGCGCGCTCGGGGTGGCCGCCGAGAATCCCATCGAATTGACAGAAACGGTCGAGTTCATCGGCAGGAAAGAACCCTTTGTCGGCGAGGATCGCGTAGAGCGCCAGACACCCGTGCCCTTTACTCAAGATGCAACGGTCGCGACCGGCCCAGCGCGGCGCAGCGGGGTCGTAGCGAAGAATATCGTCGTAGAGAACGCGCAGCGTTTCGATCAACGAGAACGCCGATCCGAGGTGGCCGCGTTTGCCGCCGTCCAAACCGCGGACAACCAGCCGCCGCAGCGCGAGAGAACGGTCGTCGAGGTCATCGCCCACGACCCGTATGTGCGCTTCATGAGTCACGCCGCGATCTCCTTTTGAACGCGAGAAACGAAATCCTTGGCTTTGCCGAGTTGCCGCACGAGTACCTCGTTGCGATTGCGCTCCCCATGGGCGAATGCCCGCTGGGCCCAACGCTCGGGAATAAATTCGTTCAACACGATCAACGCCCACCGCAATGCATAGAGCGGCTTTAGCAAGTTGAGACGCGCCCCAAACGTTGGGTCGTCGGCGAAAATCGCCATAGTCTTTTCTTCGAACCGCGCGGCCAAGTTGGCGTCCAACGCCATACCGGGGTGGACGACGAAGTCGGCGACCAGCTTGACCGGATCGTCCCAACCGAAATACTCGAAGTCACAAAAGACCAACGCCCCGTCGGCGGACCGAACCGCATTGTGAAATCCGAAATCCGACGGCGACAGCGTACGCAGTCGCTCGGGCAGATTAGCGCTCCGGGAAATCCCCGCCGCCGCAAAACCGCGTTGGGCTCGAGCCCAGGTGGCGTGCAAGGTGTTGTCGAAGCTGTCTTGCAAAAAGACGGCGAGGTCCGTGCGGAACGCCGCTTCACGCGATAAGCGAGCCCGCCGCGCGACAATTTGACGGTGCACCTCGTCAGGCGACAAACACGCCTCGCGGGCGAGCGGCAATTCTGCAGCCCCTTCGAGACGGGCGAGGTTGCGCAATGCCTGAACAAAGTCACCTGCCGCGTCGATGTCGGCTGGCGTCGGTACGCTGACGGGATCGCCGTCGATCCATCCGAACAGAGCGCATTGGGCGTTGCGGTCCGCGGCCATGGGTTGGGGAATGGACCGCATCCCCTCGCCCCACATGTAGGTCAGTCCGGCGAATTCGGCGCTGAGACGCTGGTTCCCGTCGGCACCCCCGGCGAAGTAGGTTTTCAGCGCGAAGCGCGACCCGTTGCCGCCGTCGACGCGGTAAACCCGGTGGTTTCCCGCCCCCTGTATCTCTTCGAGGGCGCCGACCGACCCGCCACACAGACCGCGCGCGACCTCGGCAATCTGCGACAGTTGGTTCACGCGACCGCTCGTTCGGCGTGGGCGAACAGGAGATCGCGCAGGTCAAACCAATCGGTTACCACGGCGTCGACGAGTCCTGGCGAGGCCCCTTCCTTGGGCGCGAAAAGAATGCGCATGGCTTCGGTCGGGAACGATTTCACCGCAAAGACCTCGGGCAAATCGTCGACAAAATGGGTGCAACCGAGATTCTCAATGCGCGCGACCTTTTCGCGGCGCGTCCCCTCGAAATAGATATCGTCGACACTGAAAGCGAGGCCGCCCGGTTCGAAGAAACGATTGGCTCGCATCCAAGCAAGGGCCGCGTAACGCAGGTTGGGGCCGCCGTCGATGGCGTGGGAAAATACCGACTTGTGGCTGACCACGACAAGCGGCACGCCCAAACGGCGCGCGCTGGCGACAAAAGCCGAAAACCCCGGACTGAGCTGGGCTTCGTCCATACGCGGACCGTAAGCATCGGCCTGGAGCAACTGCCAGGCCCGGTCGCCGTGGCGGGCGCGGACGATGTCGCGGATCGCCGTTTTGCCGCCGACGGGAACGTTGTCGATGTACCCCGCCTCGATCGCAAGGCGTGCAAAGAGCGCGTCGTAGGTGACAATCGTATTGTCGAAATCGAGACCAAGAAGCATGACTACACCAGGTTGATCGTTTGCATGGTTTTGATGTTGTAGTAGCGCGGGTTGACCATAGGATCGGCGACCTGCCCTGCGTCGAACGCGGCAATCAAACTATCGACCGCGTCTTCGATGGTGTGGACCGGCACGAAGCCGAGCTCGTCGCGGATCTTCTGCGAAGAGACATGGTAGGACCGCATGTCGTCCGTGGCCTGGGTAACGACTTCGACACCGTTGCCGACCGACGTGCGCACCATCTCGGCGATGTCCGCGACGCTGTGGTTCTCGAAACCGGCATTGAACGTTTTGCCGTCGATCGCGGCATCGTCGTACTGCAAGGATTTGACGTAGAGGTCGGTCATGTCCTCGATATTGATGTTGGGCCGGCGTTGCGCGCCTCCGAACACGGTGATCTTGCCGTTGTTGATCGCATGGTTGGTCAGGATATTGACCGTGAGATCAAGGCGCAGACGCGGGGCATAGCCGCACACCGTAGCGGGGCGAATGATCAGCGTGGTGAACCCCGGCACCCGTTCTTCGGCCAATACTTCCTCGCACATCGCCTTGAACTTTGAGTAGTCGGTCAAGGGTTCCAACGGCAGGTCCTCGGTAACCTCGGGATCGTCCTTGATTCCGTAGACGCTCGACGACGAGGCATAGATGAAACGGCGAACGCCCTCTGCCTTCGCGGCGCGCACCAGCGGCCGGAAAGCATCGTAATTAATCGATTTTCCAAGTTCCGGGTTCAACTCAAAACTCGGATCGTTTGAAATGCACGCGAGATGGATCACCGCATCGCAGCCGCGCATCGCATCGGCGACGGCAGCCGGATTGCGTAGATCGCCCTTGACCTCGCGCAGGTTCGGATCGCTCTTCAACGATGCAAAGACATCGCCGTAGATGTAGAGATCCAGAACCGTCACGCGGTGGCCGGCCGCGAGGAGTTTCGGCACCAGGGCGCTACCGACGTAGCCGGCGCCGCCGGTGACCAGGACGTTCCAGGTTTTGTGTGTCATGCGGAAACCACTTTGAGGGGACGATGTTCGGTCTCGGTCGCGCCTTTCCACCCCATCGCGATGTCGAGCATGGCGTGACAAACCGCGAGATGGGTGATTTCGACGAAGCCGTATTCACTAGAGGGAACATAGACGTTGATGTCGCCGAGATTGCGCAACAGGTTGTCAGGCGTGAAGCCGGAAAGAGTCATCACCCAGCAACCGCGCTTTTGCGCCGCGAAAACGCCGTTGAGAATGTTTTGAGAATTACCGGAACTGGAAATCGCCACCAGAATGTCGCCGGGCTGGGCGAACATCTCGATCTGCTTGGCGAACACTTGGTCGAACCCAAGATCGTTGCCCAGGCAGGTAAGAAACGCCGGGTCGTTGAATGCCAGGGTGCGAATACCGCCGGCCTTGGTGTAGTCCTCGGCCATGTGGCTAGCGACGGTCGACGACCCGCCGTTGCCGATGAACATCAACTTGTTGCCGGCATCGTGCGCAGCTTGAGCCCGCTCCATCGCGGTGCCCATGACCTTGGCGAGGTCCATTCGACCGCCCATTGCGTCGGTCGCCACCATGCGGCGGTCCATCGCGCCGAGCGTCGAGAAATAGGCCGAAAGGTTTTGTTTCGAAAAGTCGACTGTCATGGCGCCCTACTTCAGCAAGGTTGTGATGTATTTCTGCACGGGGATCTTCTCGACCGATTGCCGGTGCCCGACGATCCCTACCTTCAACGCGCCGACCGCGTTGCCGATGAATCCCGCCACTTCCATATCGACCCCGGTCGCGACAACCGGCGAGGTCACCGCGAGAAACGCATCGCCCGCCCCGACCGTGTCGACGACCTGCCGGGTGAACGCCGGCACGCGCCGCACATCGCCCGCGCGGTCGTAGGCGACGCAACCGTTTTGACCGTGGGTGACGACAAAGCGGTCGCAATCGATCGCGTGGGCCAACCCGTCGGTGATGACGTCCTCGATGTCCGAAAAGCGGTCGCCGGTCGCGAGCTGCGCCTCGGGCCCGTCGATACATACATAGTCGGCGCGGTTGTAGCGGGTGACCATGTTGTAGCCGAGGTTCGCACTGTTGCTTTGCGCGTTTACCGCTAGGAACGGCGCCGTGTCGGTAACCGTGCGAATCGCCCGCGGTGTCATCATCCCGTGACCGAAGTCGGTGACGATCACCGCGTCGAAGTCGCGCGCGCGGTCGCCGATCATGTCGCACAACTGCTTTTCGATCGTGCCGTTCAACGGCGTGTCGTCGAAGTGGTAGACCTCGAATAGTTTTCGCATATGGCCGGGGTCGACGTAGCGGCTCTTGCGGATGGTCGGCAGGCCCGGGCGGTAGAGGCTGTGAATCGTGACGTTGTCACGGATCGTGTCGCGGATCAGGCTTTGGTAGGAATCGCGCTCGCCCAAGATGGTTACGACCTCGACATCCTTGACGAAGTCCGCGACATGGTTGGCAGCGGCGATCACGCCGCCGGCAAACACTTCGCGACCCGAATAGCGCGAGGCGATGATGTTTTCCTTGGCCGACTTTCCCATCGGTTTGGCGTAGAGGTATTCGTCAACGATCGCTTCGCCGACCAAGAGGACGCGCATGTCCTTGATACTCTCTAGAGCGCCCAGAGCGCTCTCGAGATGTGCGGCCTTGTCGAGCCCGTTGAGATACTCCATCACATCCGGGTCGAAGACGTTGAGGTGACGGTTGATCAGAGACGACGAGGAAAAGGTGATGTCGTCGGTGTAAACGACGCGACCGCCATGGCGTTCGACGGCCTCGCGCTCCATCCGGATCTTTCCGGTCAGGTCTTCGCCTTCGTTGGAGTAATCCGAGCCCTTGACGTAGACGTTCGGCCGGATGAGATCGAGCAACTGCTCGGCACTGGGCCACTCGTTGACGCCGATCCAGTCGGTACAGCCCAGGGCCGCCAACATTTCGGCGCGCAGGCCGCCGGTGAACACCGGCCTGCCCGGCCCCTTATTGACGAATTCGTCGGGGGTCACAGTGACGATCAAGATGTCGCCTTCGGCAGCGGCGGCTTCCAGGTGGCGCACGTGCCCCATGTGGACCAGATCGAAAACCCCGTGGGCGAGCACGACTTTCTTGCCCCGCGCTTTCAGCGCCGTCGAGATCGCCGCCAGTTCATGCACCGATTTGATCTTGTCCCGGGCGCGCCGGGGGGTTCGGGCAATATCGAGAGGAATCGCTGCGGGTTCGCCTGGGGCCATTTATGCCTCCCTACCCGGCAATTTTTGCCGAGCCCTGGGCACATTTCGCCCGCCGACAACGTCGCAATCGAAGGGGCGCGTGCGTTCGTGTTCCATATCGCAGGCATTCTCCGCGCGGTTTGGTTAACGTCCGGTAAATTCGGCCTGCGCCAAACCGCCATTAACCTTGATCACCAAGACATACCGGTGCATCAGCCGTGCCAGCACGCCGGCAGGTGGCGCATTCCTTGCAGCGGATCGAACGGATCCGCCGCAAAGGCCCCCCTCGCGTATGTCTTTCGTCAGCTTCGATTTCAACGTTCTCGGCAACTACTTCGCTTCCGGCGTCTCGCTGTCGTCGTCGGTGCGCACCGCCATTTTGCGTAACGGCGAGATCGGCGAACTGATCGCCGCCCGCGAACGGGTGGTACCCCCTTGGCAGCAGCGCCAGCCGATTCCAGACAAATCCCTCGAACAAAGGGTTTTTTCCCAGGCGGCCTTGATCGACCCCCGGGATCCCCTGTTCGACCGCAACGACTTGGACGACGATTCGAAATCGCTTTTCGCGGCCTACAAGGCGGTCAACCAACTCCTCGACATTGCGCGCTACGCCCAGACCACTCAGGGGAAAGCGCTTTCGAACCTCGTCGATAGCAAGTTTCAGACCCGCATCGCCGAACTCGAAAAATTCGTCAATAACGCGAACTACAACACACTCTCGTTGGTGACGGGTATTCTCGAAGCCGATCTCGACTCCTCGATCATCCTGCCGCAAAAGGAGATCGCTCCACGTTTCAACGGCGCGGTCATCCTCGACAATCGAACCACCCCAATCCCCGGACTGACTGCAACCGATCAATTCACCGTCCAGACCGACGACGGCACCACGGTGCGTACGGTGACGATCACGATGAGTGACGTGAGCGCCGATCCCAACGATTACACGCTCGACGCGATTTCGGCGCATGTGAATGCCGAACTGGTCAATGCCGGCATTTCGACCCAGATCTATACCGAGCGCTACAGCGAAACGGAGTACGGGTTTCGCATCGATGTCGGCTTCGGCGAAACGGCGACACTGAGCGCCAACGCCAGTACCGAGTCGAGCGCCGTCTATCTCGCCGGTTTGCGCGGACAAGGACCTTCGGGCGGCGGGTTTGTCTCGAAGATCGACGACCTCGGCGCGGCCGACCCAACGGAGGCCTTCTACCACCAGATCGATACGACCGGCCAGGCAGACGCCGCCAACGGTGTCGCGGTCGACGGCACTGGCGCGGTCTATGTCGTTGGCAAAACCGCAGGCGATCTCGGCAGTCAGCAGATCGACCCCGCTAACAACGATGCCTTCCTAAACAAGTACGACGCTGCTGGGAATCTAGTCTTTACACGGCGCCTCGGTGCCACCGAAGACGGCGCAGGATTCGCCGTTGCGGTCGACAGCAGCGACAACGTCATCGTCACCGGCCAGGTACGCGGTGCGCTCACCGCAAACGCCTTCGGTGGCAATCTCGATACCTTCGTGACGAAATTCGATAGCACCGGCCAAGAACTTTGGACCCGGCAGGCAGGCCCCTATCTCGACGATGTCGGCCTTTCTCTCACGGTCAACAGCAGCAACGAGATTTTCGTCGCGGGATTGACCCGCTCCGAAATCGCGCCGGGCGAAGGTTTTAACGGCGGCGACGATGCCTTCGTTACAAAACTCGATAGCAGCGGAACGCAGGTTTATAGTCGGCAATTCGGCGATGCGGGCGACGAGCAACACACCGCAATCGCCGTCGATGGGTCGGGCAACGTTTTCCTCGCCGGCACCGACGACGGCGTGGGTTTCGTGCGCCGCTACGGCGACGGCGACGCTACCGCCCAGGACTGGGAATTTTCAGGCACCCTCGGTACGGATGGCAGCGTGACCGGCCTCACCGTCGACTCCGACGGAGATGTTTACGTTACCGGCTACACATCGAATACCGGTTTCTTCGGCGCGACTACTCCGGTCACCGCCCACGCCGGCGACACCGACGGGTTTGTCGCGAAGCTTGCGGGCACCGACGGGTCGGTCACAGCGGGTACGTTCCTTGGAACCACGGCAACTGATCGGGCCTTTTCGGTCGCCGTCGACCCAACGAGCGAGGAAGTTTACGTGACCGGCGAAACGGCTGGCACCTTGGCAGGTGAAACCTCCACTGGGATCACGGACGGTTTTGCGATCAAGTTCGATACGGCGCTGAACGAATCCTGGCGCCATCAGTTCGGCGGCGGTTACGACCAACGGGGATCGTCGATCGCCTTTGATGCTAACGGCACCAACATTCTGTCGCGGATGGGTCTTCCAACCGGCGAGGTTCCGTCTGACGCCGCCGACTCGATCACCAGCGTCAGCACGGCGCGCCCCGGTCAGTATTTCTATGTCTCGGTCGACAACGGCCCGCTCAAACAGGTCACCATAGACGACGACGATTCGTTCGGGTTCCTCGCGTTCAAGATCCGCAGCGCCATCGGATCCGGCGGCCAGGGAACCGCACAGTTCGTCGACGACGACATTTCCGGCCGCTTCCTGCGCATCAGCGCACTCAACGGCCACAAGATCGAACTGCTTCCCGGACCCAAGGGGCTGGACGCACTCAGCGGGATCGGTCTGCGTCCCGAAGTTCTGTTCGGCGAGGTCGCCGACGACGGCAGCGAAGGCTTCGTGGAGACCAACTTCGGCCTCGGCCTGACCAACGACATCAATCTCCTGTCGGACACTGCGCGCGAGGATGCCATTACCTTGCTCGAATTCGCCAGCTCGACGATTCAAAAAGCCTTCCGCCTCAAGACCCAGGGACCCGATCCAGACTTCGAACTTCCCCAGCAACCGCCCCAGCGCGTTCTCGACCAGATTGCGTCCATGCAAGCCGCTCTTCAGCGACTGCAAGCGATTTCGTTCAATGCCAGCGCCAACGCCCAGGCATCCGCGAACGGCCAGGGCAACCTGTTCAACTTTCTGATCTAGCCCCGCGCCGGGTGAGCGCGGTCCCGATCGAAAATAAAACAACGGCGGTGCCGGTCATGACCGACATGGCAATGCCCAGCGGCAGTTGGCTTTGGTGAGACAAAAAGCCCGCGACGATCGTCCCGAGCGCTCCAAGCGCGAACGCATTAAACCCATAAAGCGCCGAGGCGGTTCCCGCGATCTGCGGGCGAACGCTCACGGCGATCACACTGGACGGCGGCAGGACAAAACCGTTGCCGATGCCAAACAGCAGCATCGGTAGGGCAATGGCGGTTTCACTGTGGGCGCCAAAAGCAGCGAACACCGTCAGAATCGCCACCCCCGAAAAACACATCGCGCTCCCCGCCAGGACCAAGTGTTCGAGCGCAAAGCGGGCCCCGATTCGCGACACCACGAGGTTCCCGACAAAGAACCCGCCAGTGATGTAAAGCAACACGATCCCGAGCCGCTCGGGCGACGAGCCGACGGCATTGATTAGGATGAACGGCACGGTCGCCAGGAAAGCAAAGAAGGTCGCGTTCATCAGGGCCGCCCCGACCGAGAACATCATATATTCGGGCATGCGCAGCAGGGAGAGATAGTCCCGCACCATGCCACCGATACCGCCAGTCGCGACGTTCTCGCGCCGCAGCGTCTCGCGCACCGTCAACGCCAACACCAACATCGGCGCCAGGGTAAAGACGCTCATGAAAACGAAACTACTGCGCCAGTCCCCAGTCCACCCTTGCAACGCCCCGCCGAGCAGCGGTGCGATCGACGACGACACGCCCGACCCCATACCTAGATACGCCATGATCCGCGCGCTTTCGCCGCGGTCGTAGCTGTCGCGCACCATCGCGCGGGTGATGACAAGACCGGCGCACGCACCGATGGCTTGGAGAACACGGGCGAACAACAGCCACTCGATGGACTGAGCCGTTGCCGCCAACACATTGGCGAACAGAAAGATCGCTAGCCCAGCCAGCATGACCCGCTTGCGCCCGTAACGGTCGGCTAGCGGCCCGTAGACCAGTTGGAAGACCGCGAAAACGACGAGGAAAACCGTCAGCGTGAGCTGCACGACCTGTTCGCTCGCCGCGAAGTCGATCGCGATCGCGGGCAACGACGGGACATACATGTTCGTCGCAAAAATCCCCGCGGCCGTCACAGTCATCAAAAAAATGACCGGTGGCTTGGGGATCGTCTTCGCAGGCGCGGGTTTAGAGATGATGCTATCCGACCTCGGGCAGTCCATTTTCCTGGCGGACCCGGTTAATGCGTTCGCGCAACTGCATCTCCATGGTCCATTTCGGCGTATAGCCGATTTCCTTCGCAGTGACCGACCCGTCGAACCGGCTGAAACCCATCTTGCCGGGCTTCACCGTGATGTCTGCCTCGGGCAACAACGATTTCACGTAGGCGACGGCCTTCGCCATCGGGGCGTGATTGCCGTGGATGTTGAAAGCGCGGGATTTTGTCGGTGCGGCCGCCAGCGCAAGGGCGGTCGCTTCGCCGGCGTCCCCACCCCATAGCCAATCCGGGGCGTCGTCGCCCCATGGCACCACGGCGGGCTGGCCAAGCGCGGTCTTCTCGCATAGCTCTCGGATCATCTGGCCGCCTTGGTGATCGGGCATGCCGTGGCCATTGACGAAGGTATAGCGCAGACCGATGACGTCGAGCCCATAGGTGTCGTGGTACTGCGCTGCCAAGGTTTCGCCGAGGATTTTCAACCCCGCGTACACATTGCGCGGCTTGAACGGCGCGTCGTTGGGCACCGGTTCGCTGCCCCAATTACCGCCGAAAACGCCCGCCGAGCTCGCCCACACCATCCGTTCGATATCCATCGCCCGGCAGACCTCAAGCATGTTGGCGAAGCCTACGCCGTTGACGTGGACCGCGTACGCCGGATTGGCGTTGCACAGGTTCAACCCCGCCGCCGCGATGTGGGCAATGTGGGTGATCTTGTGGGCCCGCACCGTCTCCAAAATGCGGTGCATCTGGGTGAAGTCGCCTTGGACAATGGTAACCTCGTCGGCGCGCGAGCCGACGACTTGGTCCAGAGCGTGCCGTCCAGGCACGACATCGAAGGCCACCACCTTGTGGCCGCGCTCCAACAGAGATTTGACCACCCACGAACCGATGAAACCGGTGCCGCCTGTCACGAGATACGCCATATCTTCTCCCTATCTGAAACGCTAAGCCGCCGCCGGACGCCGGCGCGCCGCAACGATGAATCCGCACGACAAGACCGCCGCCGCGGCCATGACCGCCATCAGCGCCGCCATCGGAGTCGAAGTGCCGTCGTGCATCACCCCAAACAACAAACTCGCGATCGCACCCATGCCCATTTGGGCGGTGCCGAGGCTGGCCGACGCCGTCCCCGCCAACTTGGGGAACAGATTGATCGCGGCGGCGGTCGCGTTGGGAATGACCTGGCCATTGCCCCACCCCAGCAACGCGCTGGCGACCAAGAGCGCTCCGACGCCGAGATTTCCCGACAGAGCGACCACCAACAAACCGATCGATCCCAGCGCCGTCGTCGCCGTCCCCAAGGCGATAATTCGCGTCGCCCCGTAGCGCGCCGCCAGCCGAACGCTGAGATAGGCGCTCGGTAAAAAGAATAGCACGACCGGAACGGTCAGGAGTCCGAACTGCGACGGCGAGAGACCGAGAATCTCAATGGCGACAAACGCACCCCCGGCGAAAAACGCGTAGAACGCACCGTTGACGAAGGCCGTCGCCAAGAGATAGCCCATAAATCGCCGCGAACGCCCCAATGCCGCGTATCCCCGGGCCAGACCGGCAATGCCGACCGACTGACGCAACGCGCGAGGGTGGCTTTCAGCCAGAAGGAATCCACAGGCGAGCAGAATGGCGATACCAAGGACACCGTTCAGCCCCATGCCCCAGCGCCAGCCCGCGGTCTCATGGACCAGTCCACCCAGGTACGGTGCCAACAATGCGGCCAGCCCCGCGCTGATGCTGATCCAGCCGATCGCCGGCGGCGCGCCGTCGTGCCCGTACACATCGCGGGCCACGGCCGGCGGCAGGACGAAGCCCGCCGCCGCCCCGACCGATTGCAGCACCCGTGCGACGATCAACACCTCGATGCTCTGGGCGAAGGCGCCGAGGAACGACCCAACGACGAAAACCGCGGTGGCCCACATCAACACACCCTTGCGGCCGAACCTGTCGGAAAGCGGCCCGTAGGCGATCTGAAACACCGCATAGCCGAGCATGAACATGGTCAGCGTGAGCTGCACCATCGCCGGCGTCGTTGCGAACGCACCGACCAGATCGGGCATCGCCGGCACGATGAACTGCATCGCCACGATCGAAATGGCGTTCAGCAGCAAAAGAAGAATCAAGGTATGGCGGTGTTCGGGCGGGGCGTTCAGCATCGCGCGACCTTAGGCGTTGGGCCCGCTGGGCAGAACACCTTTCGCGCCCACGATCACTCCCCGGTCGCCGTGACCGGACCGCGCCGCGCCACCAACACGACCGCGCACAAAGCGCTCGCTGCGAGGACGGACATCAACAGTGCGACCGGCACCGTCGTCCCGTCGTGGATGAACCCATAGACCTGGCTCGCCATGGCGGCGACGACCATTTGGCTGACCCCCATCCAGGCCGACGCCGTCCCGGCCAACCTCGGGTCGAAGCTCACCGCTTCGGAGATACACGCGGGCAACACTTGGCCGTTGCCAAGACCCATGAAGGCGCTTGCGATGAGAAGCGCGGCGATGCTTTGGTGCCCGGCCAACGAAACGACAAGTAGTCCGACGGCGCCCGTCGTCGTGCACAGCGTGCCGATCAAGATGACGCGAGTCGTACCGATCCGCCGCGCCATCTTGTCGCTGAGAAACGACGCGGTCATGAACATGGCCACCGCCGGGATCATCAGAAGGCCGAATCCCGAGGGCGATACACCGAGGTTCTCGATGGCAACAAACGCGGTCCCGGCCAGGAACGCGTAGAAAACGCCGTTCACCGAGGCGACAGCGAGCACGTAGCCGAGAAATCCCCGACTCTTCGCCAGAGCGATGTAGCCACGCACCAGCGCGCCTAGCGCGATCCGTTGCCGCGTGACGGCGACGCTCTCGCGCAGGTAGACGGCTGTGAAGATCAACATCATTACGCCCAGCGTGCCGGTGGCGATCAACCCGTAGCGCCACCCGGCATACTGATGAATGAGCCCGCCGATCAGCGGTCCCGCCGCCGAAATAAACCCGTTGGTCATGCTGATGTAGCCCATCGCGCGCGGCGCGCCGCTTCGGCCATAGACATCCCGCGCAATCGCTGGAACGAGGACGAACCCCGCTGCGGCGCCGATGGCCTGGAGAACCCGCGCGGCAATGACCATTTCGATGCTGAGCGCCGCCGCGCCAAGGAACGAGCCTGCGATGTACAGCACGATGGCGGCCAGCAGGACCGGCTTCCGGCCATAGCGGTCGGAGAGCGGCCCGTAGACTGCCTGGAAAATGCCGTAAGCGGCCATGAACAGGGTCAACGTCAGTTGGACCATGGCCGGCGTTGTCTCGAACACACCCACCAGCGCCGGCATCGCCGGGACAAAAAACTGCAACGAAAACGCAGAGGTTCCGGTCAACGCCAGCAGAAGCGCCAGCACATAGCGTCGAGATTCGGCCTCGGTCACGCTGCCGCCTGCCCGGACTGGCGCCCGCCGCGCCGCACGAGGAGTAGTGCCGCCGCACCAATCGCCGCAAGGACGAACATGATCGCCGCAGTGGGGACGATGTCGGTGTGGAGGAAGAAACTCGCGGCCATCGTGGCGAGGGCGCTACTGCCCATTTGGAACACGCCCAATACACCCGAGGCCGTCCCGGCAATCCGAGGATGTGCGCTGACGCCCAGCGCCATCGCCGGCGGGAAGACGAAGCCGCTAGCAACGCCTTGGATGAACATCGGTACCATGATCGTCGCCACCGTCTGAACCCCCGCTATTGAGACGACCAACAGTCCTGCTGTCGACACCAGAACGGTAATCGCCCCAATGGTAATCAGCCGGTCCGGGGCAACCCGGCCAGCGAGGCGAACCACGATCAAGCTGCCCACCAGGAATCCACCCGTCGACATCAGCAGCAAAATGCCAAACGCCTCGGCCGGCACGTTCATGGTTTCGATGAAGACAAACGGCGCGCCGGCGACGAACGCGAAGAACTGCGCGTTCACCGAGCCGATCAGAATGCCGTAGCCGAGGAATGTCGCCGAACCGAGTAGCGTTGCGTAATCCGAAATCACCGACCCCGCGCGCCCTCCGCGGCGGCGTTCCGGCGGGTGGGTCTCGGGAAGCCATTTGTAGGCCAGGATCATCGGAATTGCCGCAGCGACGGCGAGGAACCAAAAGTTTGCACGCCACCCGAAGATGACCAACGCGCTGCCGATCGACGGAGCGATCGCCGCCGTGAGGCCCGCCCCGATCGCGAGATAGCTCATGATTCGCACGGCATCGTCGCGCTCGTAGAGATCGCGGACGATGGCGCGCATCAGTACGCTGCCGCAGCAGGCCCCGAGGCCCTGAAATACCCGCGCGACGATCAGCCAGTCGATGGTACTCGCAACCGCGCACGCCGCATTGGCGACCAGAAATATAAACATGCCGCCGAACAGGATCGGTCGGCGGCCCAACCGGTCGGAAATCGGCCCGTAGAAAAGCTGCCCAACCGAGAACCCGATCAAGAAGACCGTGATTGTCCATTGCACTGCCGCCTGGCTGGTTTCCAGCGACCGGGCGATGTCGGGCATCGACGGCGCGAACACATTGATCCCGACAATGCCCCCCAATTGGATGGACAACAGCAGGAGTACCGAGGGCTTCTTGGTGTGTTCTGGGGTCATGGATTTGCGAAAAGAGCGCCAACATAGCTGCCCTATGCCCCACCTGTCTCGCGGTCCCTCGCCGTTTTCGGCGATTCCGACCGGTGCCGCTTGTGCACCGCACCAAAGCCGCCATATATTCCGCGCCCTCAACCCGGGACAGGATCATGGACCTTCGCAACGTTGCGGTGATCGCACACGTCGATCACGGCAAGACGACCCTTATCGATGCGCTGTTGCGCCAGAGCGGAACTTTTCGCGCCAATCAGCACGTCGCTGAGCGGGCGATGGATTCCAACGATCTGGAGCGCGAGCGTGGCATCACGATCCTGGCGAAGTGCACGTCGGTGGCCTGGCGCGACACGCGCGTCAATCTCGTCGATACCCCCGGCCACGCCGACTTCGGCGGCGAGGTCGAACGTATCCTTGGTATGGTCGACGGTGCCCTGTTGCTGGTGGACGCCGCGGAAGGCGTCATGCCGCAGACCAAATTCGTGCTCGGAAAGGCTCTCAAGCTGGGCCTGAAGCCGATTGTCGTCCTCAACAAGACCGACCGGCCCGATGCACGGCCCGATGTCGTCCACGAAGAGGTCTTCGACCTACTGGCCTCGCTTGACGCGACCGAAGAACAGCTCGACTTCCCCGTGATTTACGCGTCGGCGAAGCAAGGATGGGCGTCGCTGACGGTGGATGGGCCGCGCGAGGAGATCGCGCCCCTTCTCGATCTCATTCTGGAACGGGTCGAGCCGGCCCGCGGCGATCCCGACGCGCCGTTCGCGATGTTGGCGACGATCTTGGAATACGATGCGTTCCTGGGCCGGATCGTCACCGGGCGGATTCATTCCGGGCGCCTGCGCGCGAACATGACCGCCAAGGTTCTGACCATTGACGGCAAAGAAATCGAACAGACGCGTCTGACCAAACTCCTCGCGTTTCGCGGCCTGGAACGCGTGCCGCTGGAGGTCGCCGAGGCTGGTGACATCGTCGCCATCGCCGGACTTGGCAAGGCCACCGTGGCCCATACTATTTGCGACCCCACGGTCAAGACGCCGATCGCCACCCAACCGGTCGACCCGCCTACGCTCGCGGTCACTTTCTCGATCAACGACTCGCCCTTGGCGGGCCGTGACGGCGACAAAGTCACCTCGCGCCTCCTGCGCACACGATTGCTGCGCGAAGCCGAGGGCAATGTTGCGATCCGGGTCAGCGAGGCCGAGCGCAAGGATTCCTTCGAAGTCGCCGGGCGCGGCGAGCTGCAAATCGGCGTCCTCATCGAAACGATGCGCCGCGAAGGGTTCGAACTGGCAATCAGCCGACCGCGGGTTCTGTTCAAAGACGACCCCGAGACCGGCAAGCCGCTCGAGCCGATCGAAGAAGTCGTCATCGACGTCGATTCCGATTTTGCCGGGATTGTCGTCGAGAAGATGAGCCAGCGGAAAGCCGAACTGGTCGAAATGAAACCGACCGCGGGCGGGAAGCACCGCCTCGGGTTCCTCGCGCCCTCGCGTGGGCTGATCGGCTATCACGGCGAGTTCCTCACCGATACCCGCGGGACCGGGGTGATGAACCGGGTCTTCCACAGCTACGCGCCGCACAAGGGGCCGATCGACTCCTATCGCAACGGCGTCTTGATATCGATGGACGACGGCAAGGCCGTCCCCTTCGCGCTGTGGAACCTCGAGGAGCGCGGCACGCTGTTCATCGACCCGGGCGTCGACGTCTACCGCGGCATGATCATCGGCGAACACACCCGCGGCAACGACCTCGACGTGAACCCGCTAAAAGCAAAGCAGCTCACCAACATCCGCGCCGCCGGTAAGGACGAAGCCGTGCGGCTCACCGCGCCGCGCCGCATGAGCCTAGAGGAAGCCGTCGCCTATATCGGCGACGACGAACTGGTCGAAGTCACCCCTAAGGCGATCCGCCTACGCAAAAAGCTGCGCGAAATCCACGAACGCAAGAAAGCGATGCGCGCGGCGAGTTAACGCCGCGCACCCCTCAGGCGCCCTACGCCGGCAACGTCGGCGCCATGGTGTGCCAGTCGGTCTCGCGCTGGTAGGCGTGGCCGACTTCGAACAACAGATCCTCCGAGAACGGCGGGCCGATCAATTGCTGGCCGACCGGCATCCCGTTGGCCGAGAACCCGCACGGTACCGACAGGCCCGGCAAACCGAGGTAGTTGAGCCCACGCGTGGACCACGCCAGTTTTTCGTTGATCGCGAGCGCGTTCTCGCCCACCGCCGCATCGGTGTCGGCGAGGGTCGGCACTTCGATCGGCAGGCCGGGGGTGTGCAGCACGTCGCATTTGGCGAAGACCTGATCGCAAAACGCTTTGACGTGTTCGCCGCGCAACCGCTGCGCCTGGAGGTACCGCACGCCCGGAATGTAGAGTCCGGCTTCCATGCGTGCGCGCACCTCGGTGGAATACTCGTTGGTCCGGGTCCTTAGCCATTCGGCGTGGATATTGGCCACCTCGACCTTGAGCACGACATTACACAGATCGCGCAGGACCTCCTGATCGGGCACGTCGACATCGACGATCGTCGCCCCGAGCGACCGGTAAACGTCGAGGGCCGCCGCTAGGGCGCTGCGCACCGACGGCGCGGCATCGTCGTAGAAGTAGCTGGTCGGAACGCCGATCCGCAGGCCCTTGACGCTTGCGCCATCGAGGGCCGCTTCGTAGTCCGGGACTGGCTCGTTCGCCGCCGAGGGATCGTCGGGGTCGGCACCCGCAACGATTCCGTACATACGCGCGCAATCCTTCACCGTCCGCGTCATCGGCCCGGCATTGTCGAGCGAGTAGGACAACGGCATGACGCCGCGACGACTAACGCGGCCAAACGTCCCCTTGATACCGACGACACCGCACATCGACGACGGAATGCGGATCGAGCCGCCGGTATCAGTTCCGAGCGCCCCAAATGCCATATGGGCGGCAACCGAAGCGCCCGAACCCGACGAGGAACCGCCGGTGATGTGTTCGGGATTCCACGGGTTGCGGCAATGGCCGAAGTGTTCGTTGCGCCCACCCGCACCCACTGCCAGTTCAGACATGTTCAACCCGCCAAGGTGCAAAGCCCCGGCCGCGGCCAAGCGCTGCAATACGGTGGCGTCGTAATCCGCCACAAGGTTGCCCAGGATTTTCGAAGCGCAAGTAATGCGCCTACCCTTGCGATAGAACAGATCCTTGTGAGCCAACGGCACACCGTGCAGCGACCCGCGCACGTTGCCCGCCGCCAGATCGGCGTCGGCCTGCTTCGCTTGTTCCAGCGCACCGTCGGGGTCGAAGGTGACATAGGCGTTGATCTTGGGTTGCCATTTTTCGGCTTGGGCAATGCAGGCTTGCGTCGCCTCGACGGCCGATACTTTCTTAGACCGGATCGCGTCGGCGACCTCGGTCAGGGACATTTGGACGATGTCGTTCATGCCTGGCGCCGCGGACGTTTGAGCTTCTGGAGAACACCGGCAAAACCAAACGCATCAACGTCGTAGGCCAGCATGCGGCTTCCGCTACGCGCCGTCGCATTGAGTTGGCTGAGCTCCGCCGCCAGGGCCACGGCCCGGCTCTCGGCGATCGGCATCTCGTGCAAGCTCTCGGCCAATCGGCCGATGTCCTGCGGTTCCACTTTTTTCTCGGTCATCGGTTCCCTGTTCTCTTGTTAAGCGGCGACGAAGGGGTCTTCTTGCGGCAGCGGTGCACGGCCGCGAATCATATCGGCGGCTTTTTCTGCTATCATCACGGTCGGGGCTTGGGTATTGCCTGAATCGATGGTCGGCATAATCGACGCATCGACAACCCGCAGTCCTCGAATGCCATGCACCCGCAATTGGGGATCGACCACGGCCAGCGGATCGACGCCCATCTTGCAGCTCGACGTTGGGTGAAACACAGTTTCGCCGCCGCCGCGAATCCAGTCCTCGATGTCGGCATCCGACGTCACGCCCTCGGCCGGCGAAATCGGTTTCCCCAAATATGGCTTGAAGGCGTCCTGCGTGAGCAGGGTGCGCACGATCTTCACGCCCTCGCGGGTGACTTCCATATCCTTGGGCGAGGACAGATAGTTGGGTTTCATCAAGGGCTTGTCGAACGGGTTCGCCGACTTCAACTCGATGCTGCCACGGCTTTCCGGGCGCAGTTGGTAGACGTGAATCAGGAAACCGTGCCGCCCCTGCCCCTTCATCGTCGTCTCCAGGTTCAGACCCGGCACCAAAGAAATCTGCAGATCGGGCGTTTCCAAGTCGGGCGAGGTCTTGGCAAACAAACCGGCTTCCAGGGGCAACGCCGCGCCAACCCCGGTGCCGAACAACATTACTTGCGCCATCATCGCGGCGGCACGGTCCGGGCGGAACCAGCGATACATCGTGATCGGCTGTAAGCATTCGTGCTGGACGTAAACACCCATATGGTCTTGTAGGTTTTGGCCAACGCCCGGCAGATCGTGCACGACGGGAATGCCCAGGTCGCGGAGCGCCTGCCCATCTCCGATTCCGGAAAGCTGCAGCAGTGCCGGCGAATTGATCGCGCCGCCGCTTAGGATGACTTCGCGTCCGGCGTGCGCTTGCTTACGCGTACCGTGCCAATCGTATTCGACGCCCACAGCCCGTTTGCCCTCGAACAGGACGCGCGTCGCGTGGGCATGGGTCTCGACTTGGAGGTTGCCGCGCTTCATCGCCGGGCGCAAAAATGCGACGGCCGTACTCTGACGGCGCCCACGCACGACGTTGAAGTCGTGCCACTGGTAACCCTCTTGCTGGCGACCGTTGAAGTCGTCGGTCTCCCGGTGACCCGCGGCGCGGCAAGCATCGAAGAATGCGTGATAGAGCGGGTTGTCGGAATAGGCCCGCTTGATCTTCCACGGGCCCTCGGCGCCATGGAAGGGCGAGTCTTTCTTTTCGACATGCCCTTCGGCGCGCTTGAAGTACGGCAACACGCTGGCGTAGTCCCAGCCTTCGTTGCCCATCTGGCGCCAGGTTTCGTAATCCTGTGGCTGGCCGCGCACGTACATCATGCCGTTGATCGAGGACGACCCGCCTATCACCTTGCCTCGCGGCCAGTGCAGTTCGCGGTTTTTGAGATGCGGTTCGGGCTCGGTGTCGTATCCCCAATTGATCGACTTGGCGAAATAGGCAACGCCGGCCAGCAGGGGAATATGAATGATCGGGTTCCAGTCTCGCCCCCCTGCTTCCAGCAACAGAACCCGGCAATTCGGGTCCTCGGAGAGACGGTTTGCCAGCACACAACCGGCGGAGCCCGCACCAACGATGATGTAGTCGTAGTCCGCCATAGATCGTCCCTCCCCGAAAGGCCGAGCAAACTAACACAGCCCGCCATGCGTTCGAAGTACTCCCGCGCAATTGACGTATATCAGTGCGCGGTGTTGAAGTACGCCGTAACGAGCGTATGATCCGGCGAAATTTGAGGGGCGCTGACGCCTGCATTAGGGAGGAACGATATGGCCAAAGCAGCGAAGAAGAAGTCCAAGGGTGCGGCGAAGAGCCCCGCCAAGAAATCCGTGAAGAAGGCGGCCAAGAAGGCCGCGAGGAAACCGGCGAAGAAAGCGGCGGCCAAAAAGGTCGCGCGTAAGCCGGCAAAGAAAGCGGCACGGCCTGCCAAGGCAGCCAAGAAAGCGACCGCCCGCAAGTCCACCCGCCGCGCCGGGGCAACGTCGAAGGCATCCTCGACCAAGTGGATCCCGGGTCATCCGTATCCCGAACCCAAGGTCAAGCGCATCCGCACAGCGAAGGGTCGCCGTCCGTACTTCTTCGACGATCCCAACATCGACAAATTGCTGGCGATGATCATGGCGTTGACCGGCGAAGTCTCCGTGATCCGCGAGCGGCTCGACACCCATGAGCGGCTGGCCCAATCAAAGAAGTGGGCATCGCATCAGGCGATCGAGGATTACAAACCGGACGATGTCACCGAGGCCTTCCGTGCCCAGTGGCGCGCCGACTATATCGCCCGCATCCTACGGATCGTCCAGGTCGAGCTCGACCAGATCACGCGCGGCGAGACCGAAAAAGACTACGACAAGATCGTCGAAGAGGTCTCCAAGTAAGGACCCTTCGAAACGGACAGAAGAGGCGGCTTCGGCCGCCTCTTTTTTTTGGGCCGCATCGGACGCGACGGAAGCGCCCGTCAAACCCGTGTAACGTTCGACCGATAGGACTTCACCATGGCAAATTCCGCAAATGAAGAAACGGGCTTCGGCCTCGTATCCCGCCTCAACCACTGGATCGTGGGTGCGGGCGTACTCGCGCTCTTCGGCCTAGGCTTGGTGTTCCACGACATGCCGCGTGGGCCCGACCGCGCCGCGCTCCAGGCGCTGCACGTGTCGATCGGAACACTTTTCGTGTTGCCAATTCTGTTTCGCGTTTTCTGGCGCGTGCGCGAGGGCTTTCCCCCGTCGTTGCCCGGTCCGCGGTGGCAACACGTCGCGGCCAAGATCGTTCATTGGGGACTGCTCGCGGCCCTGGTCGGCCTGGCGATCACCGGACCGCTAACCGAATGGACGGGCCGTGCCGGCGCGCTCGACTTCTTCGGCCTGTTCTCGATCCCGAGTCCTTTCGGGGCGTCACGCGGGCTCCATGAAGCAGCCGAAACCGTCCATGCCATTCTCGCACAGCCGATACTCTTCGTCCTTCTGGGAGTTCATATCCTCGCCGCGCTCAAGCATGTCGCCATCGACCGGGACCGCACCCTGGCCCGCATGGTGACCGGCGCCCGAGACTAATCGGGGCCGTTCTTTCGCTGCGCCGCCGTTGCTGGTAGTAAATGCCCGCAACATCGCCCGCTAAAGCGGGCGCAGGCCCACGACAAACCCCAGGGATCACGGCATGAGCGCAGCAGCCGACAACGCCAGCGAATCGGAAGACCTCGACCAAATCCGCGAGGCGGTCCGCGCCCTGTGCGCCGACTTCCCCGGCGAATACTGGCGCGAGAAGGACCGGCACAAAGCTTATCCGCAGGAGTTCGTGACCGCGCTAACCCAGTCCGGCTTCCTCGCCTGCCTCATTCCCGAGGAATACGGCGGCAGCGGCCTCGACATCACCCATGCCGGCGCGATCCTCGAAGAAATTCAACGCGCAGGCTGCAACGGCGGTGCCTGCCACGCCCAGATGTACACGATGGGCACCATCCTGCGGCACGGCAATCCCGAGCAAAAGGCGCGGTGGCTCCCCAAGATCGCCAGCGGCGAGCTGCGCCTGCAGGCCTTCGGCGTGACCGAGCCCACCAGCGGCACCGATACGCTTTCGCTGCGCACAACCGCCGTGAAGAAAGGCGACAAATACATCGTCAATGGCCAGAAGGTATGGACCAGCCGCGCCGAATACTCCGACTTGATGCTCCTGCTCGCGCGCACGACCCCCAAAGACCAAGTCGAGAAACGGACCGACGGGTTGTCGGTCATGGTCGTCGACATGCAGGCCGCCAAGAATAACGGCCTTACCATCCGACCGCTTGAAACGATGATGAACCATTCGTCATGCGAAGTGTTCTTCGACGACATGGAAGTGCCCGCCGAAAACCTGATTGGCCTCGAAGGCAAAGGGTTCCGCTACATCATCGACGGGATGAACGCCGAACGCATCCTGATCGCCCACGAATGCATCGGCGACGGGCGTTGGTTCATCGACAAAGGCACCGCCTACGCCAAAGACCGTAACGTGTTCGGACGCCCCATCGGCCAGAACCAGGGCATCCAGTTCCCCATCGCCCGCGCCTATGCACACATCGAATCCGCCAACCTCATGGTCAAGGAAGCGGCGCGCAAATTCGACGCAGGCGAACCCTGCGGCCCCGAGGCCAACATGGCCAAGATGCTCGCCTCGGAAGCGGCCTGGGAGGCTGCCGAAATGTGCGTGCAAACCCACGGCGGATTCGGTTTCGCCGCCGAGTACGACGTCGAACGCAAGTTCCGCGAAACGCGTCTCTATCAAGTCGCGCCGATCTCGACCAACCTGATCCTGGGCTATATCGGCGAGCATGTCCTCGGACTGCCGCGCAGCTACTGATGACCTTCGCGCCCTTGGACGGCGTCCTCGTCGTCTCCCTTGAACAGGCCGTCGCCGCACCGTTTTGCTCCTCGCGTCTAGCCGACGCCGGGGCTCGGGTCATCAAGATCGAGCGCGCCGAAGGCGACTTTGCACGCGCCTACGACAGCGCGGTCAAGGGACTGAGCGCCTATTTCGTGTGGCTCAACCGCGGCAAGGAGTCGGTCGTCGTCGACATCAAGGACGACGCCGACAATGCCATGCTGCACCGGATGCTCGCCAAGGCTGACGTGTTCATCCAGAACCTCGCCCCCGGCGCCGCCGCCCGCGCCGGCCTGGACTCAAACGAACTGCGCGCGCGGCACCCGCGCCTCATCACCTGCGACATCTCAGGTTACGGTGAGGACGGCCCCTACCGCGACATGAAGGCCTACGACTTTCTCATCCAATGCGAAACCGGTCTTGCGTCCATCACCGGCGGGCCCGACGAACCCTCGCGGGTCGGTGTCAGCCTTTGCGACATCGCTGCCGGCATGTACGCCGTTCAGGGCATTACCCAGGCCCTCCTGCAGCGCGAGAAGACGGGCAAGGGAACGGGGCTGCAAGTGTCGCTGTTCGATGCGTTGTCGGACTGGATGACCGTCCCGTTGCTGTTGCAAGAACACACCGGGAAACCGCCGGCCCGCGTCGGGCTCAACCATCCCGGCATCGCGCCCTACGGCGCCTACAACACTAAGGACAACCGCCCGGTCGTCATCTCGATACAAAACCAACGCGAATGGTATAACCTGTGCGCCGACGTACTAGGCGACGCCGCCCTTGCCACTCGTCCCGAATTCGCCACTAACGTCGACCGGGTCAAAAACCGTCCGCAGCTAGACGACGTGGTAAACGCGGTCTTCGGCCAATTCACCCGCAAGGAAATTTCCGAAAAACTCAAGACCGCGCAGATCGCCTATGGCGCGCTCAACACGGTCGAGGATTTCGCGCACCATCCGCAACTCCGCCGCCTGAACGTGGGCTCGGCTGCGGGCGAGATCGATCTCGTCGCCTCGCCCATTCGTCTTTCCGACAACCCCGCCCCGGTCAAACCGATCCCGACCGTCGGACAGCACACCGACGCTCTGCGCAAAGAGTTCGCCTAAAACCGCCCGCGCCTTCAAGGATCGCCGGAAGCCCGCTACCGGTTCTCGCGGAACCACTTGGCGATGCCGGGCATTTCGGCCTCGGCGGTGATTCCGAAGAATGCCGTGTCGGTGCCAGGTAAAGCACCGCCGTCAGTGTGCGAAAGGCCACCGCCAGGCCCAGCGTGCCGCCATAGAAACCTTCGCTTTCGGTTAGGCCGTCCTTGGCGCAGGAGAACGACAAGCCGTTCACAAATCCCATGACCGTCTCCCTCGGAGCCGCGCGTTGACTCGCGCCCGGCGTTGCATCAAGAGTGCATCGACTAGCGCTTACAGGGGGCGGGCATGCCGATCGATCTAAAACTCAGCAACAAAGTGGCCATCGTGACCGGCGGGAGCCTTGGGCTCGGCGCCGAAACCGCTCGGCAAATGGCCGCCGAAGGCACCAAGCTCGTCCTGGTTTCGCGCAAGGAAGATCCACTCGAACCGATCTGCGACGAACTCACCAAGGCCCACCGCGCCGATATCCTCCCCATCGTTGCCGACCTCACCGATCCGGCGGCACCCGACGCCATCGCGAAACAGGCGCTGGAGCGCTTCGGTCGCATCGACGTCCTGGCGAACTGTGCCGGCGCAGCCCAGGGCGGAATTTTTTGGGAGATTCCCGACGCGGTATGGGAGCAAGCCTTCGCGCTCAAATTCTTCGGCACCGTGCGCATGATGCGCGCCGTGATCCCGGCGATGCGGCAGCAGAAATACGGCCGCATCGTCACCATTGTCGGGGACACAGGGAAGCAGCCCAACCCCCGCCTGTTGCCGGGCTCGTCGTCCAATGCCGCGTTGCTCGCCGTGACCAAGGGCCTTGCCGACGAAGTCGGGGCCGGCGGCATTTCGGTCAACGCCGTCAATCCCGGTCCGACCAAGACCGGGCGCATCACCACGTTGTTCGACAACCTGTCGCGCGACACCGGCAAATCGCTAGCCGAGATCGAAGCCGACTTCACCAAGGACAGTCCGTTCAAGACTATGGGCGATCCAGTCGAGGTCGCCCGCGTCGTCGTCTTCCTATGCTCGGACGCCGCCGCCAACATCACCGGCACGTCGATCCTCACCGACGGCGGGCGCAGCCGCGCGTTGGCTTAACCCAAACACCTCGTCCCACGGCGCGGCGATCGCCGCGTCCCGAAGTACAGGAGGCTTCCATGCTGCTCAACAAAGAACGCGCCTACGCCGTGATGGATAAATATGGCCTCGACGGCCTCGTGGCGAAGGAAGCCATCAACGTCTACTACCTCACCGACTATTGGGATCTGTTCTCGTCGGGCGGATGGACCTTCAACAGCTATGCAGTTCTGCCGCGCGACGAAAACGCGCCCGCGGGTCTCGTCATCAACGCCGCGATCAACGCCGAAAGGTTGTCCGAGGTCACCCCGACCTGGGTGCCCAATGTCGTGATGTTCTCGGATTACTCAGGCCGCAACACCGCGGACTCCGGCGTTGATCCCAACACCGGCGAACCCGAACCCGCGGCCTGGAACGGCTGGCCGGTTCGCACTGGCGCGCCCCTCACCCCGCTCGAACAAACCTGGGCTGATCGCGCGAAACACCATGCGCCGCGCATGGCTGCCACACCGGCCTGGGGCCTGCGCCGCATCCTGAAGGACGCCGGCCTAGAAAACGCCAAGGTCGGTACCGACGATCCGCGCATCATCGGCTGGATGAGCAACATGGGGATGCCGGGCATCTCGGCGGTCGAAGCCACCAATATTTTTCGCGAAATTCGCATGGTGAAGACCGAAGCCGAACTCGCCCTCATGCGCAAGGCTGCCGTCATCAACGAAGCCGGGGTCGACGCCGCTCTCGCCGCCGTCCATGCCGGCGCTCACTGGGACGACATCGAGCGCGCCTATTTCACCGAGGTTTCCAAGCGCGACGGCAAGGGCCGCTACATCGTCACCACGCTTGGCGGCTTGCCCCACGGCAAGGTCGTGCCCGGCGAATCGCTCTTCCTCGATTCGCTCGCTGAATACGACCACTACCTCGGCGACATCGGCCGCACCGTTATCGTCGGCGACCCCTCGGCGGAACTGGCGCGTCGCGCCAAGGCGATGGAAACCGGCTGGGAAGCCGCCTGCGCCATGATCCGCCCGGGAATTACCCGCAGCACCCTGATGGAAAAAACCGTCGAGGTGATTCAGAAAAGCGGGTTCCCCGAATACTTCTACGTCTCGCCACACAGTCTCGGCCTCGAACACACCGACAATCCGTTGCCGCTCGGCGACGATATCTACGCCGGCGGCGAGTTCGACTTCGCCCTGCAAGAAAACATGGTGATCAACATCGACATGCCCTACTTCGAACTCGGTTGGGGCACGCTGCATCTCGAAGACACCATCCGCGTCACCAAAACCGGCTTCGAAGCCCTCACCTCTAACGAATCCCGCCTGCGCATCATCGACGCCTGAGCGGTCGCCTTCCCCCGCTCCCAGGCGGAGACGCAACGCCCGTGACGAAGCGCCCCATCAATGCTCAAATGCCGCTAGCCAACCCGTCAGCCAGCGAGCCCGCCCCATGACCAACCCCCGCGTTCCCTTCGTCCTTGCCGACCAGCGCCCCAAGCTTGCCCCGCCTGAGGGCAAGCCGCTGATCGTGCATTTCGTGGTCAACATTGAGAGCTGGCCGTTCGATTCGCCGCCGCCGCGAAAAATCCTCACTGGGCCGCACGGGGTCGAAACCCTACCCGATGTGCCCAACTTCTCCTGGGCCGAATACGGCCTGCGCGCCGGCATGCCGCGCCTGTTCAAGATCGCGCGGGATCGTAGTCTGCCCACCAGCGCGTTCCTTAACGCGGGCGCCATCGACGACTACCCCGCCGTGGCGCAAACCGTCAAAGACATGGGCTGGGAGGTCGTCGGCCACGGGCTCAAGCAAAAGTCGATCCAGGGCGACGAGAACGAAGCCACCTTGCTCAAGGCGTGTCTCGACAAGATCGAGGCGTTTTACGGTAAACGCCCGCGCGGCTGGCTCGGCCCGGGCCTGCGCGAAACCAACGACACCCCCGACATTCTCGCCTCCGAAGGCGTCGACTACATTTGCGACTGGGTGCTCGACGATCTGCCCCATTGGATGACCACCAAGCACGGCCCCGTCATCTGCATGCCCTACACGCTCGAGCTCAACGACAGCCCGATGTACGCCATTCAGTGGCAGAACTCATCCGACTATTACCAACGCTACAAGGACACCGTCGCGACGTTCGAAAAAGAGTTCGACAACAACCCGCGCATCCTCACCATCGCCACCCACCCCCACCTGATCGGGGTGCCGCACCGCATTGGCTATCTCGAAAAACTCATCGACGAATTGCTCGCGCGCGACGACACCATCTTCATGACCGGCAGCCAAATCGCCGACTGGTTCATCGAAGCGGACAAGGCGGCGCAAACGCGCTAACCCGCGAATTTGACACCCCTGCATCCGCAGGCCTATCACCGCGGTCCCGTCCTCCATCGTCGGCACCCTGCCCCAACATGCCCGATCGCAAAACCCAACTAGTCGGCATGGCCGCGATTTCGACCGTGGTCATCGTCTGGTCGACCTTCTTGGTGATCAGCCGCGCTGGCGTCCAATCGGGCCTGACCATCTTTGACATCGCCGCCTTGCGGTACGGCATCGCCGGGGCGATCTGCGTGCCGATCGTGCTGTACTACAAGCCCTGGCGCAGCACGACTGTCACCCGGCTGGCCATGCTCGCGATCTTCGGCGGCGTGCCCTATGGGCTGTTATCCTACGTTGGGTTCATCTTCGCACCGGCCGCCCATGGCGGGGTATTCCTCAACGGCATGGTCCCCGCCCTTGCCCTGATCATCGGCTATGTCTGGTTGCGCGAAAAACCGCTCGCCATTCAGGTGATTGGCTGCCTGTTGATCATCGTTGGTGCCGGGATGGCCGCGATCGGTGCCAGCAGCGGGTCCAACCCGCGCGCCTGGATCGGCGATCTCGCCTTTTTCAGCTCCGGCGCCTTCTTCGCGGTTTTCCTGATATTGCAACGCCAATGGCGCTCCAACATTCCCCAAGTCTTGCTCGCCGCCGCTATCGTCGGCGCCATCACCTACCTACCGATTTGGGCGCTGTTTCTGCCGACAACCCTAGCCCAAGCCGAGCCAAACCAAATCGCCCTCCAAGCCGTCTTCCAGGGCCTTTTCCCCAACTTGATCGGGCTGATCCTGTTGTCGCACGCCGTGCGCCGGGTCGGCTCGACGGTCGTCGCGGCCTTCCTGTCGGCAGTGCCCGGCGTCGGCTCGGTGTTCGGGCTGATCTTTCTGGGCGAAAACCCCGCCCTGCTAGGTTGGCTCGGCTTGCCAATTCTGACCACCGGCATCCTACTGGCCACCGTCTGGCAACGGCGCGCCTGACCGCCCCCTTGCCGCCGGCGAACAAATCGCTAGGCTCCGGGCCAAATCCAACGACCATCGCTTGGGAGCTCTACGCATGACCACCCCCACGACCGCCTCGCTGACAAAAGACGCCGTCGATTTCGCCGTCGGCCTGACCTACGACGCCATCCCCGAGGACGCGCTGAACATCGCCCGGCGCTGCATTTTGGACGGGCTTGCAGTCATGGTCGGAGGTTCCGAGCAACCGGCGCTTGAGGTCATGGCCCGCTATATCGACAGGGTCGGCGGCGCCCCCGATGCGCGTCTGCTGGGCAACGCCAACAAGAAAGTCCCGGCGCACCTCGCCGCCCTGTGGTACGGCCTCGCTGGGCACGCCATGGACTGGGACGATACCCAGCTTTCCGAAGGTCCCGGCCGGATGTACGGGCTGCTGACCCACCCGACCGTGCCACCGCTGTCGGCCTGTCTCGCCATCGGTGAAATGCTAGGCGGCGTGGACGGGAAAACCTTCCTTACGGCCTTCAACGCCGGCTTTGAGGTCGAGTGTAAAATCGCCGAAGCCATCAACCCCGATCACTACGCCCGCGGCTTTCACACCTCGGGCACCATCGGCACGTTCGGCTCGGCGGTGGCGGCCGCCAAAATGCTAAACTTCAACCACAGCCAAATGGCTCAAACCATTGGTATTGCAGCATCTTTAGCCGCCGGAATCCGCGCCAATTTCGGCACCATGACCAAGCCGTTGCATGTCGGTCGCTCCTCCGAGAACGGCGTCACCGCCGCACTGCTGGTGCGCGAGGGCTTCACCTCCAACACCGAGGCGCTGGACGGCAAGTGGGGCTACCTCACCATTGCCGGTCCGGGCGGTGATCCCGATCTCGTCCTAGGCCGCTTCGGCAACCCACTGACCATCACCTCGCCCGGCGTCAGCATCAAACCCTACCCTTGCGGGGTCCTCACCCACCCCTCGATGGACGCGCTCAAATTCCTCATGCGCGACGAAAAGGTCAAAGCCGACGACATCGAGAAAATCAAACTCTATGCCGCGCAAAATATCCTCGGGCCGATCCGTTACGACTTTGCAACCACCGAGCTCGAAGGCAAGTTCTGCATGCACTTCCTGTTGGCCGCCATCGCAATCGCCGGCAAAGCGGGCAAACGCGAATTCACCGACGAGTTCGTCAGCCGCGCCGATGTCGGCGCTATGCAGCGCCGGGTCGAGACCATCGACGACAAGAAGATCGAGGCGATGGGTTACGACCGCATCCGCAGCCGCGTCGAAGTCCTCACCAAGGACGGGCGCACACTCGAACTGTGGGCCGACGAAAACTATCGCGGCTCGCCGCACAACCCGCTGACCGACGACGAGGTCGAAGGGAAGTTCCGCGACTGTGCGGAGGGCTTGCTCGGCGAAAATCAGATCAAAGCGGTGTTCGATCGCATATGGAAGTTGGACAGCGCAACCAGCGCGACCGATGTCCTGACCGATCTTCATTGGCAGAAAGGCTGAACGGCGACGCTAAAAGAACGTCCCTTCCCCGGCCCAAGGGCGATAAGCAGAGATAAGGAGGGAGCATGTCCGACACACCCAAATCCGAGATCGCCCCTGACGTAGCCCATGACCTCGCGCAGGCCGTTCAACTTCTGCGCGCCGCGCACGACATGTACCAAGAAATCCTGCGCGCCTCGCTCGACCATGCCGGCCGCGACGCGCTCGATATTCCAGCATTTCTGAAGCGCTTGAACGGGGCGCTCGTTGGTTTCAAAACCTACGATCAGCGGATCTCTGGGCTCATTGACCGTTACCAGAACTAGCGCCGCATCGGTCCTGGGAAAACTAGAACTAGTTCGAATTAGGTTTGCGCGACGACGACGGATGGAGTCGCGATGCGTGGTAGGCAATACGCATGACTCCAAGATGCCCTCGCATGCATTGATTCGGTCTACCGCCAAGGTGTTAGATAGTCCGCGTGTGCGGCGTTCAACGAATAAGCAATCACAATCCGGTGCATCGGCGGACCGTTCGGCGACAACGCGCGGAAGAAAACGAATCTGCGTGGAGTTCTTCTATCTTGACCTATCGGGCTAGTGGCGCGTGCCGTAACGGCATCGCCGCCCCCCGCCTGTCCGGTGCGACGTGCTAGACGGCGGCGCGGCATCCTCCGCCGCGCCCGCGTCGGATGGCCTTGACGCAAAGATCAGGGACATTCGCAGCCGGTTCGTAAACGGCACGCTTGTTGTCCTCTCGATGGCCGCCGTGCCGGCGCTGGTCGCAAGTTTGATGCGCATTCCCGACATCGGCTTTTTGCCCGCGATGGGCGCCCATGTCGCGCTGGCGGCGGCGCTCTTTGCGCTGACGCTCCGCCGGCACCGCCTGCCCTATTTTGTTCGCGCCGGTTACGTCGTCCTCCTGTTTTTCATGATTGCGGCAGTCGGACTGGCCAACATCGGGATGATCGGCGGCCCATATATCCACTTCGCGGCGGCGGTCATCTTCGCCTTCGTATTGTTCGGGATGTGGACCGGCGCCGCGATGATTGTCCTCAGCATCGCAGCGATGCTCGGTTTCTACGAGTTGTCCGCGGCCGGGATCCTGGCACCGGCGACCGACCCCGTCGCCTACATCGCCAGCCGGAGCACATGGATTACGGCGGCCGCAGGACTCCTTTTGCTAACCGCCGGCGTGGGCGCGGCCATTACCCTGTACCAGCGCCAACTCGCCAACACGCTGCGCGGCGAGGCTGACGAACGGCGGCGGCTCGACCACCTGATTGCCTACGCCCCGGACGGCATCCTAATCGCCAACGCCGCGGGGACGATCGTTCGCGCCAACATTGCTGCCGCATCGGCGTTCGGCTATGCGGAAGAAGATTTGGTCGGCATGCCGCTGGAAACCTTGCTGCCAGCGGTGAAGAGCGTGTGGCCTAGCGCCGACGGAGACCGCGCCCCCGCCCGCAGCGACATACCGTCGATGGCCGGTCGCCGGCGCGATGACACCGACTTCCCGGTGGCCGTGACGCTCGGACGCCTCGCCGATGCGCACGGCGACTCCGTCGTCGCGATGGTCCACGACTTGACCGATTTCGAGACGCTGCAGGAACGTTTGGTCCAAACCGCCAAGCTCGAAGCCATGGGTAACCTCACCGGGGGCATGGCGCACGACTTCAACAATTTCCTCACGATCATTATCGGCAGCCTCGACTTCCTCCAGGGCGACGTCGAGGGCGTGACGGACTCCCAACGGCACATTGAGCGGGCACGACGCGCCGCCGACCGGGCCGCCAATTTGACTAAAAGCCTTCTCGCCTTTGCCAGGCAGCAACCGTTGGTTCCCCAAGCCATCGACATCGCCGCTCACGTCGACGACACCCTCAGCCTCCTGCGCCCGGGAATCTCGCCCAACATTCAGATCGCAGTGGACTTCCCAAGCGACCTGTGGCGTGTGCAAGTCGATGCAAGCCAATTCGACTCGGCGATCGTCAACATCGCGACCAACGCGCTCGACGCCATGCCGAACGGCGGCACGTTCCGCGTTGTCGGGCGCAACACCGTCGAGGAGGGACAACCGGACGACCCCGGCGCCCTGAACGGCGATTTCGTTGCAATCGACCTGATCGACTCAGGCATCGGCATGAGCGCCGACGTGGCGGCGAGCGCCTTCCAACCGTTCTTTTCGACCAAGGACGCCGGGCACGGCACAGGCCTGGGCCTCAGCATGGTCCACGGCTTCATTAGCCAGTCCGAGGGACGTGCCGAAATCGACAGCACACCGGGCGCCGGGACGACGGTCCGGCTCTACCTCCCGCGCGCGGTGGACGACGCCGATTCCGACGGGCAGGACGCCGCGGCGGTCGAATCCGCGCCACCCACCCCCGGCGCGCGCGCCCTTGTCGTCGAAGACGACGAAAACGTGCGCGAAGTTGCCGCGGCCCACCTCTGGGCGCTTGGCTATGACGTCATCGAATCGGCGAGCGGAGATCTTGCCTGGCCGTTGATCGCCGATCCCGATGTCGCAATCGACGTGCTCTTCACGGACATCGTGATGGACGGCGAGCTCGACGGTATTGCGCTGGCCGAACGCGCCCGCCTGCGCCGTCCCGCCCTCCCGATCGTGCTTACCTCCGGTTACGCCGGCGGGAGCCGGTCGGAGCAATCCGATATCCTGCGTGGCACGCCGCTCCTGCAAAAGCCCTATCGACGGGTCGAGCTCGCCGCCGCCATCGCCGAGGCGACGAGCCGCGCAGGCGGCTAGGGCCGCAGCGGATAAACCATGCAGGTCGTCGTCCCGTGGGCGTAAAGCAGGTCGCGGTCGTCGATCAACTTCCCCTCGGCGGTACCAAGACGCCTGCCGCTGTGGATCGCGGTGGCGGTGGCGCGCAGCCGTCCAACATCCACTGGGACCGGCCTCACGAAATTGACTTTGAACTCGACCGTCGTGACGCCGAAACCGGCGCCAACCGTGGTCTGCACCGCGCACGTCATCGCCGAATCCATCAAGGTCGCAACATAACCTCCATGGACAGTGCCATAGGGGTTTAGAAAGCGACCGCCCGGCGTACCGGCAAACAGGGCGCTGCCTGGCGCCACGTCGAGCAGTTCAAATTCCATCGCCACGCTGATCGGTGGCCGCGGCAACCGGCCCGCGATCATCCGCTGCATGATTTCGAGCCCCGTTAGGTCGGCGACGGCGGCGGGATCCAGGACGCCCACCGCTGACCCCAGGGGGCGATCTTCTATTTTCATGGTCCAATCCCAATATTGAGTTCTATGACAGAACCAAATCACGGTAAGTTTTTTGATACAACTACTAATAAGTTGCTTTTTAGAACCAAAAATCGTTTAGTTTCATAATGAAACGAATCAGTTTTTCAGACCAACGATGCTCACTCGCCCAATCCCTCGAAATGATCGGCGAGTGGTGGACCCTTCTCATCGTCCGCGAGGCCTATTTTGGGACACGCCGGTTCAGCGATTTCCAAAGCCGGTTGGGCATCGCCCGAAACGTCCTGAGCGAACGCCTCGACCGCCTCGTCACCAACGGACTACTTAAAAAAGAGCCCGCCTCGCCGGGCGCCAAGCGGGCGCACTACCGCCTGACCGACAAGGGGCGCGACCTTTTGCCCGTGGTCGTTGGCCTCGTCCAATGGGGCGATCGATGGGTATTGGGGCCGGAGAACGCGCCGGTGCGTATGGTCGACCGGACGACCGGAGACGAAATCGGCGAAATCAGGGTACAAACCAAGGAAGGCCGCCCCCTGGCCCTCCACGATATCGGCCTAGAACCGGGGCCGGGCGCCGACGACGCCATCCGGGAACGCTTCCAGGAGACGGTTGCCGAAAAAGGCGCCGTCCGCTGGCGCATCCGTCGCCACATGGCGGTGTAATCTGCCGTCTCGACGTCATTGCGTCTCTACGGCATCGAATTATCGACGCTCCCTAGAGGCGGCCCGCCCGCGACGGGGCGGGCCCCTGCCCTAGTGGATCGATAGAAGCGAGCCGAAGCCGTCGACCTTGTCCTTGATCCCGTTGCTGCGCAGCGCGTGCCAGTAGGTCGCTGTATTGATCGCGACGACCGGCTTGTTGAGCCACTTCTCGGCGATGCCGGCAAGGCGCGCCATTGCGAGGTTGGTGCCGGCCTGGACGATCGCGTCCACATCGTCGCCGTTGACCTCCATGATAGCCTCGCGCAGGCGATCCTCGGACTCATGGGCGATCAGCACCGGACTCTTGCACTTCAGCCCCAGAACGGTCTTCACATCGAACCCAAGATCCTCGAAGAAACGCCGCACGTTCTTATCGCCAACCGGCATATAGGGCGTGATGCAGGCGATCCGCTTGATCGGCCCGTACTGTTCGGACAGCACTTTGAGCGCTTCTTGCGAGGCATCCGACCCCATGGTAACGCCGCAGCCCGACACCTTCTCCATATGCTTTTGCAAGATGGCCGAGCCTTCGAGGCCGTCCCAGAACGTTTCCGCCGACATCCCCATGACCAAATGATCCATGTGCATGGTCTTCAGTCGTTCGACCGCTTCGTCCTGTTTCTCGGCGATCACCTTGATCAGTTCGTTGAAGTCGTCGTCGTTGGCCACCGGCATGTCCGGGATATGGATCCGCGCCATGTGGTTGGTCACGCCTTCCGGGCGCATCCGATCGAATTCGGGCTGGACCGAGGTATTGGTCGATGGGGCGATAACCCCGAATTTCATCCGATAACCCAGTGAATCAGGCATGGCTTGTCCTCCCTTGATGCGCCTTGTTGATCAGCGCCGCCATAATGCGAATCGCCGGGCCCACCCGCAAGGGCCGCGCCGGCGCCTGCCCACGGGGAGGGCGCCGGTCCCGGTCAGTGCGCTGAAAGAAGGCTTCCGAACCCGCTCCGCCGATCGTCGAATCCGTTGGTCCGCAGGGCATGCCAGTAGGTTGCCGTATTGATTGCAATCACTGGTTTGTTGAGCCAACTCTCCGCGATCCCCGCGAGGCGCGCCATCGCAAGGTTAGTACCGGCTTGGATGATCGCATCGACGTCGTCGCCGTTGACCTCCATGATCGCATCGCGCAATTCGTTCTCGCTGAAATGGGCGATCAGGACCGGGCTTTTGGCTTTGAGCCCCTTGATCCGCACGACATCGAAGCCGCATTCCTCGAAGAACCGTTTCACGTTCTTGTCGCCGACCGGCTGGTATGGCGTGATCACCGCGATCTTTTTCGCGCCGTAAGCCTTGAGCGCGGCTTGGCTCGCCTCCGATCCCATCGTGACCCCGACCCCGGCGATCGTCTCGATGTGTTTCTTGAGCTTCTTGGAGGCTTCAAGGCCGTCCCAGAAGGTTTCAGCCGAAATGCCCATGACGATGTGCCCAGGATGGCAGGTCATGACCCGCTCGATCGCGGCATCCTGGGCCTCGGCGATTTCCCCGATCAGCTTATTGAAATCGTCGTCGTTGGCGATCAGGTTGTCGGGGACGTGGATACGCGACATGTGGTTGGTAATGCCCGACGGTGCCATGGCATCGAATTCAGGTTGAACCGAGGTGTTCGTCGAGGGGGCGATCACCCCGAATTTCATGCGATATCCCAGCGAATCCGGCATTCCGGCCTCCCATGGTTGTTGTTGAGTCTTGGGCCAGAACTTTCTGCCGTGGGGCGGGGAACTGCCATGATCTGGGTCAACGGAACGGATCGCCAGGCTCCGGAACCAATCCGACTTCACCCTGTGGGCAGGTGCGCCGCTATCCGGTACACTGCGCCCAGACGTCGGCTAACAAAACGACGCAACGCATGGGTCGACACTGGCCCGAAGCCACAGGGAGTAGAACGCAAATGAAATTGACCACTTTCCTCGCCACCGCCGCGGCAACGGTATTGATCGCCGCCGCCGCGTCTGCGCAAACCGTCGGAATCGGTACCACCAAAGGCGGCGCCACCGCGCAAACCTCTACCGGCATCGCGCAAATCGTGACCGAGCACTCCGGCCTTCGGATGCTGCCGCAGCCAATGGGCGGGACGCAGCAGTACATTCCCATGGTCAACAACGGCGAGCTTGAATTCGGTATCGCCAACATGATGCAGACGATCATGGCCTATGAGGGCGTCGGACTTTCAGAAGGTGATGGGAAGTTCGATAACCTCCGGTTAGTCGCGACGATGATGCAATTCCGCGTCGGTCTGATCGTCCGTGCCGACTCAGGCATCAACTCGGTCAAAGACCTCAAGGGCAAACGGGTCCCCACCGGTTACAGCGCGGCCCCGTTGTTCGCACTTATCATGGAGGGCATGCTCGCCAACGGCGGGTTAACTCTCGACGACGTTCAGGGCGTACCGGTGACGGCGCTCATCCCCGGCGTCAACGCCTTCAAAGAAGGTAAGGTGGACGCGGTGATCGGCGGCGTCGGTGCAGGTTTCGTCGACGATGCGGCGGCGGCCGTAGGTGGCCTCAAGTTCATCTCGTTCGATACTTCGCCAGCCATGGCAAAGGCTTTCGCCGACAAAGCGCCGCGTACCTACCTTGCGGCGGTAGAGCCAGGACTGACCGGTATTGAAACACCGACCAACGTCATGTTCTTCGACTACATGCTTTGGACCCACAAGGACGCTTCAGAAGATGTGGTCTACAAGGTCACCAAGGCCATGTACGACAATGAAGCGCAGCTTCATGGTTTTGGCCCCCTGTGGGAGACTCATTCCTCCAAGACCATGGCCAAGGACCAGGGCATGCCCTACCACCCTGGCGCGATCAAATATTACAAGGAAGTCTCCGCCTGGCCGGGTAGCTGACGTCAGGCCGCATTTTGAGAACGCCCGGCACGTCTGTGCCGGGCGTTTCGTTTTGCTAAACCACGAGTCAGCAGGGGCGGCATGACTAGTATTCCGGTGCATCGAATCACGCCCATCTTGGGCACGATACTGACGGTTGTTGCCTTGGCGATGGCCGGCGACGTTCCATTTCATTTCGGCATCGCGATCTTCGACCAACAAGCCCTCGGTATCGTCCTCGGGCTCGGCTTGGCCATCGTGTTCATCAACATCCCGGCTCGCCGCAGCGCGGGTGTGGAGCGAAAGGCGCCGATCATCGACGTCGCTCTCGCCGTGCTCGCCGCGGCAATGGGCATCTTTTTCGCGATCCGCTACCCCGTCCTTTCCAACGAGTACTACTTCCACCAGACAGAGACCTTTCTCATCGGAATTGTTCTCATTCCCCTGGTGATCGAGGCGCTGCGACGCACCGCAGGAATGGGACTAGTCACGATATTGGTTGTGTTCCTCCTTTACGGGCTGGGCGCCGACCTAGTGCCGGGACAATTGCAGGGACGCGCCCAGGGATTCCCCCAACTCACCTCCTATCTCGGCGTCGACTACAACGCGATGTTCGGACTTCCCCTGGTCATCATCACGGGAGTCGTCATTCTTTTTATCTTCCTCGGGCAGCTTTTGTTGCGCTCCGGCGGGTCTGAATGGTTTACCGACGTCGCCATTGCATTGACTGGACGTTCGCGCGGCGGGTCTGCCAAGATTGCCGTCGTCGCCTCGGGGATGTTCGGCTCGATCTCCGGTAGCGCGGTATCCAACGTCGCGTCGACCGGCGTTCTCACCATCCCCCTGATGCGCCGGGGCGGCTACTCCGCTCCGGCTGCCGGGGCTTTCGAGGCGGTCGCGTCGACCGGTGGCCAGATCATGCCGCCGATCATGGGCGCGGCGGCGTTCCTGATGGCAGAACGCCTAGCGATCGGCTATTCCGAGGTGATCGTCGCCGCCTTGCTGCCGGCCCTGCTCTACTATTTCGCGGTCTTCATCCAGGCCGACATCGAAGCCGCGCGACGCAACATCCCACCGATCCCGCGCGAACAGATGCGCCCCATACTCCAGGTATTGCGTGAAGGTTGGTTTTTCGCGCTGCCCTTCGCGGTTCTCATCGTTTCGCTGTTCTGGCTCAACCGGCGACCGGAGACGGCCGCGCTTTGGGCGGCCGGTTCGCTGATCGTGGTTTCCATCGTGTTCGGCTACAAGGGAAAGCGTATCAACGTCCGCGACGTCCTTCAGTGCCTGTCGGGTACCGGCGCCGTCGCAGTAGACATCATTGTCGTTGGCGCTATGGCGGGCCTCATTATCGGGGTCATCGAAATAACCGGGCTATCCTTCGGCCTGACCTTCCTCCTCGTGCAAGTGGGTAAGGGTAGCCTCCTCCTTCTTCTGCTCCTGACCGCACTGGTCTCGATCATTCTCGGTATGGGGATGCCAACGACGGCGATCTACTTGATCGTCGCAACGCTGGCGGCACCTCCGCTGCGCGAACTCGGGATCGACCCTATCGCCGCCGACATGTTTGTTCTGTATTTCGGGCTCCTGTCGATGATCACGCCACCTGTAGCGATCGCGGCGTTTACCGCGGCAAACTTGGCGGGGGCGCGACCGATGCAAACCGCCTTGCTCGCCTGTCGCTATGGCTGGCCTGCCTTCATCGTGCCGTTCCTTTTCGTGCTCTCGCCAAGCCTTCTGCTTCAAGGTTCAGTTCTTGAGGTCGCCCAGGCGGTGGTGACGGCAGTGGCCGGCGTATGGCTCGCCTCAGCCGGCTTCGGTGGCTTTTTCCGCAGACGCCTAGATTTGGCCGGACGCATCGTGCTTTCGGTAGCCGGTCTCGCGTTGTTGGTACCTGCGAACGCCTTCGACGGCGCCATCTGGGTAGAGATCGGCGGCATTGTCCTTGCGCTTCTCGGCGTGTTGCGCGAGACCATGGGCAGCCAAAAGCGGCCAACATAGAGTCGGTGCTGCACACCGTTCGAACGATGGAGAGGCATACGACTACATTGGCGCCCAGACACGAAGAAGGAACGGAACATGGCTGATCAAGGCGCTCACGGCCTCCTGCCCGATGCCACCCACGACGAATCCGCGCAACAGGGGTTCATCTACAGTCTCAAGACTCATCTGCAATCCAACGTGATCGGCGGCAATGCCAAGGTCTATGCCGCCAACGTCGAACCCGCCTTCGTCAAAAAGAACGGCCGCGCGCCCAAGGATCGTCATGAGGTGCGCGCCAGCATGGCGCGCGAACCCTACTACCAGATGTATTCGACGCTGCAGAAAAACTTGCAGATGATGAGCCAGGACGCCGTCGGCGATAGCATCTTCCGTCAGCTGCCGGGCCTGATCGGCGCGGCGAAACACATCGCTGCGCGCGCAAAGAAAAAAGGATCTCTGCGGCTCAACCCCGATGTGGCAATGCCGCGCTATCTCACGGCGGTCGACATTCACTTTACGCCGGGCTCCTATTACACCGATATGGCCGAAGACGATGTCTCGGCGGGCGCAAGGTACGATCGCGGATTCTTCCTCTACGTCATGGGTGCCCTGGGCAAGTACAACGAGAACATGGGCGTCTCAAGCGCGCTGTGGCTCAAGAACAACCATCCTGATTTTAAGCCTGCGCGCATTCTCGAAATGGGATGCACGGCGGGGAACAGCTTGGTCCCCTATGTCGATATGTTTCCGAAGGCCGAGGTGCATGGCATCGACGTTGGCGCGCCGGTTCTGCGCTACGGACACGCCCGGGCGGAGTCGATGAACAAACCAATTCATTTCTCGCAACAGAACGCCGAACACACCGACTTCGCCGACGACACTTTCGATCTCATCGTCTCGCACATCCTGCTGCACGAAACTTCGCGCCGCGGTGTCTACGGAATCATGAAGGAATGCCACCGCCTCCTGAAACCGGGCGGCATGGTCATTCATCTCGAAGCGGCCCTACGCTATGCCGAAATGAAACCGTACGATGCGTTCATCCGCGACTGGTCCACCCACAACAACGCTGAGCCGTTCTGGGGCACCGTCAAGGAAATGGACCTGGTCGAGCCCGCGTTGAAGGCCGGCTTCCGAAAGCAAGATATCATCCAAGACTACACGCCCCTGGTGACCGGCACGACCTATCTGATGGACACCGGCCGTGCGGCCAATGCCGGTCCCAAACAGTTCGTTTACGGCGCGATTAAAGCCTAAGCGGAGGACGCCCCATGGCCCGCCCCAACGGACAGATCATTATCGACTCGGACTCCCACGTCGAAGAGGCCGACGACGTCTGGAACCACCTCGACCCGGCCTACGCCCATCGCCGGCCGGTCATCGTGCAGCACCCCGGTCTACCCGGCCCCTACGCCCAGGACGCCTATTGGCTGATCGACGGCCAGATGTTCCCACGCCCTTACGGCTATGGCCCACTGATCTACGGCACCCCCGTCAGTTCGAAATTCGCCAAATCGAAAAAATTCTCGATCGAAAGCCAAACCGTCGTCCCGCCGTCAGCCCGCATCGCCGACATGGACAAGCTCGGGATCGACATCCAGGTGCTGTTTCCCACGATCTTTCTCGACATGCTGTCGCTCGACATGCAGTTCGAAGCGGCCCTCATGGGCAGCTACAACACCTGGGCCGCCGAAACCTGTGCGGCCTTTCCCCAGCGCCTCAAGTTCGCCGCGCCCATTCCGGTGCGCAGTCCGGCACTGGCAGTCGAGGAGCTACGCCGGGTCAAGAAACTTGGTGCCGCCGCAATGCTGGTCTACGGCAGCGCCGGGGAACAGTTCCTCCACGAACCGCAGTTCGATCCGATCTGGGCCGAGGCAGAGGCGCTGGACATGCCGGTTGCCATGCACGTCGGCTGGAACATGCCCTCGGTCCACAAGAAAATGGACACGATCTTCGCGTCCGCCACCTTCGTCGCGGTCCCGATGATGTTCGGTCTATTCTCCATGATCGGCGGCGGCATCCTCGAGCGCCACCCCAAACTCCGGGTCGGGTTCTTCGAGGCCGGCGCCGACTGGCTGCCCTACCTCGTGCCGCGCATGGAACGCTACTGGGGTGTCTATTCGTCGAAGGGCTGGCCCGGCACGCCCAAGCGCAATCCCACCGAGTGGCTGGCCGGCGGCAACATCTACTTTTCGTGCGAAGGCGACGAACGCTACCTCCCCGACGTCGCCGAGATGCTCGGCGAAGACCACTTGATGACCTCGGCCGATCTACCGCACGAAGAAGCGCTGGAGGATTCCATCGCAGAGATCGAGCAGCGCCCCGACCTGTCGGACACCCTCAAACGCAAAATTCTGGAAGAAAACCCGGCGCGGTTCTTTGGGTTTTAGTTTTTGTACTCGTCCAACCGGCTCGCCGGAACGAAATCCAGCTTACCGCCGAAGTTGATATAGGCCAGCGCACCGCCCTTACTTGCGGGGCGGGACTGCACGGTCAGCGGCGGCTTGAACAGGTAGGTGCCGGCCCCATAGGTCGCGCCGTCGTCGGTCTCCATGCTCCCTTCGAGGACGAACAATTCCTCGTACACGGTGTGGAAATGATCGCCGTTGGGGCTTTCCCAGCCCGGCAGGAAGCGTACCAGCATCGACCCCTCGCCGGTTTCGGGGTGCTTGCTCAGCAGGCGCCGCCGGAGCGTGACCTTGCCGGTCGCATCCTTCACGTCGATCCAGTCTCCTGCCTCGGGGTCGGCCAGCACGGTGACGCCGCGCGGGTCCACTTTGCCGTTCAACGGATACGGCGTATCGGTGTCGGTATCAGGGTGCAGACAGAAGTCGAGCTCCTTGCTGCACCGTGAAAGGAACCAGGCCTCATCGTCGATCCGGCTACGGAATCCGTGCACGGTTTCGGCCGGGTGGAAGCAATAGGATTTGGGGCCAAGCCAGTTCTCGCCGTCGAAGGTGAAGGTGCCTTTGATGACCAACAACTCTTCGTCCATGTGGTGATAGTGCGCGCTTGGCGGCGGCTTGTAGCCGCGCTTGGGATCGATGCACTGGAACGCGGTGCGCGCGCCGTTCTCGGGGTCGTGGCTCAGCATCTTGGTGAACAGGCCCGGCTGTTCACCCTGCTCCCACTCCATCTTGTTGGTATCGAGGAAAGTATAGGGGCGCATCGCGTCTCTCCCTTATTCCACGACCGCCGGGACCCAGTTTTCCCAGACGATCTTGCCCAATTTTAAATCCCAGCTCACGTCGATCATCCAAGCCCGACCGGTGTTCTTGGGATTGAGTTTCCAAATGTCCGACATGGCTTGACCCGGCAGTTCGCAAAAGCCGCGGCCGCGCCACACCGAATGCGCCTTGAACGAGCCCGACAGGCCCTGGCGGATCACCTGTTTCAACGCCGGACGCCCTTCTTCGGGCATCTGCACCTTGCGCACCGACAACCAGTTGCCACCGAGCGGTACGTCCTTCAGCTCGCACGTATCCTCCAGCGTGACCGAGGCGCGCATGATGGTCTCGCCTCGCCGCGTGATCTTGGCGTTGACGCCGCTGCCCATGATCTGCAGCTCGTTATGGTCGCACACCAGCTTGGGCCGGCCCGAAACTTCGCGCGCCGCGATCATCGCCTCGTCCGTCGAGGTCCAGATGTAGGGAATGTAGCTGCCAAGCTCGTCGCCGAGCTTGACCTTGAGGACGATCATGCCCTCCTGGAACTTGAGCGAGGTCGGCATCTGGCGGTTGTCACCGATACAGCACAACGCCGTCGTACCTTCCGCCCATTGCAGCGGATCGGGGACCGACGCCCACGCCGCTTCGGGATCGGGCTCGAACTCGACGCAAATCATCCGTGCCGGATCCATCGGGTGCGGCGGTTTGGTATAGGGCGAGCTCGCGAACGGCGTGCTCCAGCCCTCCGGCTTGATCTTTTTCTTCGGCCCCGACGGGCGTGGCACCCAGGTCGGTTCGGTCGGGGTGATCTGGGCGCTCTTCAACAGATGTGCCGTGGCACTTGTCGTAGACGCCTTTGTCTTGGCCGGTTTCCCGTTGCTTCGCTTCAACGGCAAAGCCTTGCTTGCCGTTGATTTCGCCTTGCCCTTACGCGTCGACGCCATGATCCGCTCCCCTACCGCGTGCGACCGCTGTGGGCCGCGTCAGCTATAGTATAGTCCGTAATTAACCCGACGTAGCCGTGTCCCGTCGACCCCGGTCCACCAGGAGAACGGCGCCAAAGGCGCCTGCAAAACCCATGGCTCAACCCCTCGACGGCAAGGTCGCCATTGTCACCGGCGCGGGCGGCGGCCTGGGCCGCGCACAGGCCCACGCCCTGGCCCGATTGGGGGCGCAAGTGATCGCCCACGATCGCGACGCCGAAGCGGTCGCCAATACGGTCGCGGCCCTCTTGGCCGAGGGCGCCAGCGGCGAAGCCGCGATCGGCGACATTGCCGATACCGCCGCCTTCCGGCAGGCCGCCGCCGACATCGAACGGCGCCACGGCCGCATCGACATCCTCGTCAACAATGCCGGCATTGGCGGCGGCGAACCCTTCGAGGACGTCAGCGAAGCGCGTTTCGACGAGATCTTCCGCACCAACGTCCGCGCACCGTTCTTTGCCGCCCAGGCCGTGATCGGCGGCATGAAGGCCCGGGGCTGGGGGCGCATCGTCAATATTTCCTCGCTGATCGCGCTGCGCGGCGCCGACGGCAACCCGCACTACGCCGGCAGCAAGACTGCGTTGTTCGGCTTCACCCGCTCATGGGCGATCGAGTTCGCGCCCTACGGCATCACGGTCAATACCGTGGTCCCCTCTTTCATCGAAACGCCCATGGCGACCGCCCATTTCGACGACGCTGAATTCGCTCGGCGCGCCGCCGCCAACCCGGCCCAACGTCTTGCCACGCCCGAGGACGTCGCCGGCGTCGTCGCCTACCTTGCCGGCCCGGGTGCCGCGTTCGTCAACGGCCAAACCATCAGCCCCAACGGCGGCGACTTCGTCGGCGCGATGTAGCGCTAGGCGCGAACCGGCAACAGGTCGTGCGCCAGTTGCACCCAGTAACGGGCACCCAGCGTCAGGATGTCGTCGTTAAAGTCGTAATGCGGGTTGTGGACCATGCATGCGTTCTCCCCCGCACCGTTGCCGATCAGAATGTAGCACCCCGGTCGCGCTTGCAGCATGAAGGCAAAGTCCTCCGAACCCATTAGCGGCGGCGTGTTCGGATCGACGTTGGCCGCGCCGACGACCTTGGCGGCGGCCGCTGCGGCATAGCCGGTTTCGTCGCCGGTATTGACCGTCGCCGGATAGCAGCGGTCGTACCGCATCTCGAAGGATGCCCCGAACGCCGCACACAAACGCTCGCCCATCTCGCGCAATTGACGCTCCATTCGGTCGCGGGTATCGGTGCGAAAGGTGCGGATCGTACCGCCCAGTTCGATGCGGTCGGGAATGACGTTATAGGCATCCCCTCCGTGGAACTTGGTTACGCTCAGCACGACCGAGTCGATTGGATCGGTGGCGCGACTGACCAGGGACTGCCAGGCGGTGACCAACTGGGCGCCGACGACGATCGGATCGATCCCGGTTTGCGGCAACGCCGCGTGCGACCCCTTGCCCTGGATATGCACGGTGAACCGATCGAAGGCAGCCATGATCGGCCCTTGGCGGACGGCAAAGCGCCCGACATCCAGTCCCGGCATGTTGTGCATGCCGTAAACCGATTCGCAGGGAAATTTCTCGAACAGCCCTTCCTCGACCATCACCCCGCCGCCGCCCTCGTTCTCCTCTGCGGGTTGGAAAATAAAATGGACGGTGCCGTCGAATTCGCGGGTCTCGGCGAGGTACCGCGCCGCCCCCAGCAGCATCGTGGTGTGGCCGTCGTGACCGCAGGCATGCATCTTGCCCCGGTGGGTCGACCGATGGTCGAAGTCGTTAAGCTCTTCGATCGGCAGTGCGTCCATGTCGGCTCGCAACCCAATGGCGCGGTTCCCTGTGCCAGCCTTGAGAACGCCGACGACACCGGTCTTGGCCAGGCCGCGATGGACCTCGATCCCATAGGACTCGAGCCGCTCAGCCACCAAATCGGCGGTACGGAATTCCTCGAACGCCGTCTCGGGGTGGGCGTGGATATCGCGCCGCAGCGCCGTCAGATCGTCCTCCCAAGATGTCCACCGGTCTGCCATGCCATGCGCCTCCTTGATGAGGGACGATGGCACCACTCGCGCGGGACGGCGTCAAGGCATCGGGGAGCGGGACGGAGAACTAGGGTTGGGCGATGCGCCAGACTCCGGCTAAACCGTGCCCAGTGATGTCGCCCTCGTTCTTATCCTTCGACCAGCGGTAGAGCGGCTTTCCGGCGTAGGTCCATTGCACGGTTCCATCGTCGCGCTCGATGGCCAGGAAGCGGCCGATCCGCTCGTCCTTCTTGCGCGCGGTCAGCGGCGGCCAATTCTGCGCGCAGGCTGCCTTGCATGAGGATTCAAAAGCCGCGTCGCGGTCGTAGACATAAAGGGTCATGCCGTCGTCGTCGGCCAGTGCGCGTCCGTGTTCGGTCTTAACGACCTTAACGCCGCGCGGCGCGTCGAAAGACCAAGCAGGCGTTCCCCATAGCAACGCGGCAACCACGGCAGCGATCGTTCGGTGCAACATCGATTCCCCCAAATCGTTTCGTCACACTGGAGTCTCGTCACAGTCGGCGTGACCGTCTGTGACGGTCGTCACGCGATAGTTTCGGCCCGCCGCAGTCCTTCGATCATGGAGGAACGCATCAGGAAGTCCCGCGCTTTCTTTTTATCCAACGCGGTTTGCTGGGTTTCCCGGAAGTTGGCGAGCCGGACCTTGGGGTCGCGCTCGTTCAACAGCTTGCGATTGCGCTCGGCCTGGGCCTGCACGTTCTCCACCGCGATCGGTTGACGCTGGCGGGTGTAGCGGTCGAATAGGCTTTCGTCGCCCTCGCCGCGCCACACCGCAGTCAACTTGTCGGTCAGATTGACGGCATCGTGGATCCCGCCGTTCATGCCCATGCCGCCCAGCGGGTTGTTCAGGTGTGCGGCATCGCCGGCAAGGAAGATTCGGCCCATGTTGTAAGTCGTCGCAACGCGTTGATGGATCCGGTAGATCGTCTTGTGCAACAGGTCGTAAGGCTCAGACTTCGCGTGAATGCCGTTCAGACGTTTCTGAATGCTTTCGTCGGCAATGGCCTCTTCCTGGGTTTCGCCGTCCCGCGAGGGGAACAGCGCACGCCACTTGCCGATGACTCGCAACAGCACGAACCATTCGTCCGAATCCGACACGTAATTGATCAGCGACAGGTTCGGCATGTAGTCCCGGAACTCAAACGTCGTCGTGCCCTGGACGAACCACTCAGGATAGGTAACGCCCTCGAAGCCGATGCCAAGCTTGATCCGCACAGCGCTACTGGCGCCGTCCGCCCCAATCAAGTAGCGACCGCGAACCGTTACCTTTTCGCCCTCACGGTTCACCACCGCCCAGGCCGAATCGGCGTCCTGGCCGACGTCTTCTAAGCGGCTGTTGAACCAGACCTCGACATTGTCCCAATTCTTGATCTTTTCGAGGATCAACCGCGTCAGCTTGTGCTGTTCGCATTGCAGCCGGTAGGGATGCGCCGTCTCGTCCTTGATCAGACTAAGATCGAACTCGGCCCGTTCGCCGGTTTCCCGGTCGCGGAATTGCCAGGTGGGGGCCAGCAGGCCATCGGCGATCATCTGCTGGGTGATGCCGTATTCGTCGAGCATATCCAGGGTCGGCGGATGGTGGGTCGAGGCGCGCAAATCGATCGCGAGGTCAGGATTGGCCTCGACAACCAGCACCGGAATCCCTCGATCTGCCAAGCGTAGAGCAGCGACCAGGCCAACCGGCCCCGCCCCCGCGATAACTACCCGATCCTCAGCGGCCATGGGCCGTACTCCCTTCAAATTCTTGGCATTTCCCCGGGACCACGGAGCGAACGGCACCGCTCATTCCTCGAAACCGGGGAGCGCCTTGTTATATAATAGCGGTTAGGCAGATCAAACACGCTGAGGAGATCATTCGCATGGCGGTCGTCAATCACATGTTCCTGGAGGCCAACCACGACGAAAACGCCCGCGACGCGTTCGTCCTGAACCTCAAATGGCATATCAACCTCGGCCTCGCCCCTGGGCTGAAAAAGGTATACGAGCAGCGGGCCAAGCCCGCTTTCAAAAAGGAGACCGGGCGCGACTTCAAGAATCGCCACGAACTGCGCAAACAGATGCTCGACGAGGACTACTTTCAGTCCTGGGCCTCGATGTGGCGGACGGCCCAGCACCTTATGTGGGAATCGGCCGAAACCAAGATCGACCGCCAGTACGACGAGTTGGTCGACAAGACGACCGTCAAAGGGAAGAAGCTGGGAAGCCTCAAGACCAACCCCAACTTAGAAGTTCCGCGGTACGTCGCCGCGGTCGATATTCACGAGCAGCCCGGCGGCTATGGCTTCGACATGGGCGACGGCGATATTACAGCCGGGGCGTTCTACGATGCCGCCGGCGGCCTCTATGGTCGCGGCCAGGGCTTGGCGATGGGCGACAGCCCGGCCCAGGCACTGATCAATTTCATCAAGTCCCGCTACCCCGACCTCAAGCCGAAGCGCATTCTCGATCAGGGATGTTCGGTGGGCGGCAGCACGATCGCTTGGGTCGACGCCTTTCCCGACGCTGAAGTGCATGCCATCGACGTCAGCGCAGGGATGCTGCGCATGGCCCATGCCAAGCTCGAGAAGCTCGGCAGGCGGGTACATTTCTCGCAGCAGAACGCCGAGCACACGGAGTTCCCGGACAACTATTTCGACCTGATCATCTCAAACATCATGCTGCACGAAACCTCGGGCAAAGCGCTGCCGCGGATCATGAAGGATTGCTATCGCATCCTGAAGCCGGGTGGGGTCGTTGCTCACATGGATGTGCCCCTGCGCAACCGCGAACTGGACGTCTACACCCAGTGGTACCGGGATTGGAGCACGCACTTCAACAACGAGCCGTTCTGGGGCGCGCTGCACGATCTGGACATCAAGAAACCGATCCTCGCGGCCGGTTTCAAGAAAGAAGAAGCCTTCGACGAGCTTATCCCGAACACCGCCGGTAACGGTGGGGTGTGGTGGGCGGCCGGCGGGCGTAAAACCTAACCGCTCCCCCCAAGATTATACCCGCCGGCGCTCTTAACGGGCGCCGGCATCGACGATCCCTAGCCCGGAGGTAAGCCTAAATGGACACCCAGATCCGTCACCCCATGTTGGTTCGCGGCAAGCACGACGAGCTATCGCGCCAGCAATTCGTCCACAATCTCCGGCTTTGCCTCGCTGCCGACGTCATGCCGGGTAACCGCACGGTGTACGAACAGCGTGTGAAACCCGCGTTCCGCCGCAAGAAGAAGCGCGATCCGAAAGACCGTCACGAAGTCCGCCGCGAAATGACCAAGGACCCCTACTACCGCCTGTTCTCCGCGACCCAGCGGGCAAGCCAGGAAATGATGTGGGACTCGGTAACCGACAGCGTCGAACGCGAGCTTCCGGAACTTAAGAAGCGCGCGCGTGGCAACCCCCACAAGACCAAGGGAACGCTGCGGATCGGCAAAAACTTTGAGGTACCGCGGTACCACACCGCCGCGGACATTCACCTCCAGCCGGGCGGCTATCATGCGACGCCTGACGGCGAGGACTCAATCGCTGCCGGCGCGCTCTACGACCGCTCCGTGTTCATCTATGCGGTCGGCGGTATGGGCGACATGAACGACGACCTCGGCAAAACCGTGATCGACTATTACCGAGCGAACTATCCAGGCGAAAACCCGACGCGCATACTCGACATGGGATGCTCGGTCGGGCATAGCACCTTGGCGTGGGCCCAAGCCTATCCAAAGGCCGAGGTCCACGGTCTGGATTGCGGGGCCGGCATGGTACGTTACGCCGATGCGCGCGCGCGACATCTCGGCATTACCGCACACTTCTCCCAACAGAATGCCGAGAAAACGGATTTCCCGGACAATCACTTCGACGTCGTCGTCTCGCACATCATGCTGCATGAAACGTCTGCGAGCGCGATCAAGAACATCATCCGCGAAAGTCGCCGCATCCTGCGCCCCGGCGGGGTCATGATGCATCTCGATCTAGCCCGCAACGAAGGCATGAAGCCCTTCGATTCCTTTCTCATGGATTGGGAGGCCTACAACAACAACGAAACGTTCCTGGTGCGGCTGCGCGATATGGATTGGAAGAAGATCGCTGTCGATGCCGGGTTCAAACCCTCTAAGTGCAAGATCGACGGCTCGATGATGCATACCGCGCGCAAAATGCTGGAGGCAGGCCAAAAACCGCACTACACGGCAACCTTCCCGATCCTCGTCGGGTGTAAATAGGTGGCGTCCGTGCGCCGCAAAACGGCCAAGAAGGCCGCCTCCAAACCCGCCAAGGCCAAGGCAAGACCCGCCAAGAAGAAAGCCGCCACGGCCAAAAGGGGCGTGGCCAAACGCGCGGCGTCAAAGCGGGCCGTCAATGCCAAGGTGTCAACGGCAACCACGCCGATGGCGCGGGCGGCAAAGGGCAAACGGCCGCAATATTTCGAAGACCCTGCGGTCGATAAGCTGCACCTCATGGTCATGGCCCTGATCGAAGAACTATCCGTGACCCGCGACCGCCTCGACACGGTCGAACGGTTGATCGAGAAATACGGGCTGTTCAAGGTAAACGAGGTCGAGGACTATTTCCCTGACCCGAAGGCCGATGCGGCGCGTACCGGCCGCCGCATCGCCTACATTCGCCGGGTGATGAAGGGCATCACCGACGAAATCGAAAACCTACGCGGGCAAGATCCGGCGTTGGAGTTTGACGAGGTCGTGGACGTCATTTCAAGCTGATCGATCTAACGAGCAAAAAAAGGGCGGCTCAACCGAGCCGCCCTTTCTCTTTGTGCGCGTCGCGCGGGCTAGCCGCCCAACGACATGTTTTCGTAAACCAAGATGCGGTTCCAGTTGGTGAACCCCTGCACCCGTTTGGACAGACCGAAGATGTCCCTGCCATGCAAAATGGCGATCGACAGCGCATCTTCGTTCGCCTTGACCATCAGCTCCTGAAGCATTTTCTCACGCTTGCCGCGGTCCATTTCTTGGGCCGAGGCATGCAACAGGTCCATGTGCTCGGGAATGCAGATCGTCACCGCCGTCGAGTCGCAGGAGTACCACCGGAACGGAGTCGATGCGTCCATTTCCGGATCGACCAGGTACGAGAAGCCCGTTGCCTCGCCTTCCCACTTCTTTTGTAGAAGTTTGTTCAACCACTCGGAAAACTGAAGCGGCCGCAGCTCGACTTCAATCCCGATTTGTCCCAACTGTTGGGAGACGAAGGTATAGATTTCCGCATCGTTCGCGATGGCGCCGGTGATGACTTCGGCTTTCATCTTGAACCCGTTCGGATATCCCGCTTCGGTCAGAAGCGCCTTCGCCTTGGCCGGATCGTAAGGATACGGTTTCACATTCGGATTCCAGCCAAAGGTGTTGGGATTAGCGGGTTGGCTCGCCGGCACGGTAATACCGCCGAACAGGTTGGCGACGATTGCCTCTCGGTCGATCGCGTAGTTCGCCGCTTGGCGAACACGCTTATCGGCGAAAGGCGTCTTGCCGTCTTTCCACTTTCCGGTGAAGTCCTCGGAGAACACCATCAGCGACATCACATTGGGAGAGTCGTTCACGACGGCGACATTGCCGGACGCTTCGATGACCGCGATGTCGTCGGGTGACATGTTGGAAATGAGGTCGACCTGCCCTGCTTCGAGCGCTTGGCGCCGGGCAACCTGCTCGGGCAACTCCACAATGCGGATATTCTTGATCTTGCCCGGTCGCCACGACTTGTCGTGGGCGGTGAACAGGGCTTCGGTATCCTTCCAACTCACGACCTTCCACGGACCGGAGGTCACGGGGTCCGCGGCGTAACCGTCCTTGCCGCGATCGGCGAAGGCCTGCATTTCACCGATATATATGCGCTGGATGGTTGCCGGCCAGAGCGGGTCAGGCACTTTGGTTACGAACTCGACGGTCCGATCGTCGAGCGCTCTGTAACTTTCAAGTTTGCGGGCATCGCGCGCCACCGACGCAGGTTTCCCCTCTTCGGTGAGGAGGTAATCGAAGACTTTGACAACGTTATGTGCGCTGTTCTTGACGCCATTGGAAAAAACTACGTCGTCGCGCAGCGTAAAGCGCCAAGTGTTGTTGTTGACGAGTTCCCAACTGGTAGCGCCGTGCGGGACGATCTGACCCTTGTCATTGACCCGGGTGAGGCCATCGAAAATCCCCTCCCACCAATACATGGAAGGCACACCGCTGCCCGAGGAATAGACGTTGCCACGTGACGGTGCCTTGGAGTACATGCCGATCCGCAAGGTGTCGGATGCGTCTTGCGCGACGCCGACCGACGCCGGCAGCGCGACAGCCGCCGACAGGGCCAAGGCCGCTACCGATTTCATTAGTGTCGTTCTCATAAAGCCTCCCTTTGACCTTGTGCCGGGGTTTTCCCCAGCATTCCCGACAAGCTTGTGGCGCTTCGCGAATGGGGTCAAGGAAACGTTCTAGGAACCAAGGAAATCGGCCATTGCGGCTTGGCGCAGCGTCCCGTCGCCGGTCACTTTCTTGCATACCGCTTGGCTCAATGCCTGCGCGAGTCGGTCGGCGTGACTGTCGAGCAGATCCTCCGCTACAGACGCAATAAGCACCGGTTGCGACACCTGTCCAACGATCGAAGGGTCCATCCCAAGACATGCCCTGACGTAGTCGCCGTAGGTCGCTGGCGCCTTGAGCCAGTCCAACAACCGCTGCTGCAACTGGACTGAATCAATCTCCGGGTCAGACCAGCGAATGGCCTCGCGCCGCCGATCGTACCAGGGCCAAAAGAATGCCCGGTCGCGTAGCATGTGCCACGCGGTGAGCCAGTGCGTACCGTCCCATATCGGTTCGATCGTTGGTGCGTAATGCGCGGCCAGTTCTGCGCGGGCAGCGTCTTCCGCAAACACCGGACGATCAAGAACGACCTTTTCAACCCGTTCTCCGTCGTGCACTGCCAGGGCCAGCGCCAACGCAGCGCCAAGGGAATCGCCATAAACGTCGTAGCGATCGAACCCCGTCGCCGCCACCACAGCACTAACATCCGCGGCATAGGCAGACAGATCGCCGGCTGCGGCAAGCGAATCGGACTCGGCATTGCCCGCGACATCGAGGGCGACAAACGGACGTCCGCGACTGAGTGCTTCGGCCTGCGGCAACACCGTCCGTGAACTCCCCATGTCACCATGCAACAACACGACCGGCCGACCGATGCCCGTGCCGCCACGCCGGACCAGGCGCTGTCCACCGTCGATGCCGACATAGTCCCGCCACGTTGCCGCACGCGGCGTCGGCGGCACCGCTGCTGCGGTTTTGGAATCGCCCGCGTCACACCAGGCGAGGCTGGCTCGGATCGCCTCGATCCATCCGTCCTTGCCGGTCTCCAAGACCCGCACCCCCGCCGGTAAGTCGGTCAGGCGCTTTGCCTCGGGTGCCAGGACATCGCCCACCCGGGCCACGACGGTCGACTTGACGCCAAGCAGGTACATCGCCGCGCGGCTATCGTGACCGAACGCCGCTCGGTAGCCGAGCCAGTACCCGGCTGCATCCATTTTCGCCAGCACGATATCGTGGATATACGCCGGTGGCGCCATCGCCGAATCAAGGCGCCGCGCCTTCTCGGTCCGGAACCACGGGTAGAACACGATCTGGTCTCGAGTGTGTTGCCACGCCCAGGCCAAATGGGCGCCGTCGGCCGTCGGGTGAAACTCCGGGGCGTAGCGGTCAAGCCGCTCCTTGGCCTCTGCCGGTGTGTTGAAGGAAATCCCATCCAACACCAGACCGGCAACTCGCTCGGGATGACGCAACCCCACTTCGAGGGCGATATGGGCGCCCGTATGGGTGCCATAAATCGGCGCCCGCGCAATCCCGAGGGCATCCATCGCCGCCACAGTGGCATCGGCATAATCCATCGCGCTGGGCGCTTCCTGCGGCAGCGGATCTGATCCGCCGTAGCCCGGCGTGTCCAACCCGATCAACGTCCAATCCTGAGCCAACGGCAACAGTCCCGGCAAGACAAACGCCGCCGACTGCGGGCTGGAATGCAGAAGGATGAACGGCGGCCCCGATCCAGCGCGGCGATAATGAATCTCGCGATCGCCCACCCGGAGGAAATGCCGGGTCGTCGCAGGCGTCGTCATGCGGCAGCCCGTCGACCGAGGGCCGCAACGGCCTCTTCGGTGGTGACGAGTTTGGCGAAGAGAAATCCCATCGACTCGAGCGCCGACGCATGGCGACCGCGGTCGACCTCGCCCACGGCGTCGCGTACGACAAAGGTACGGAAATCGAGCTGCGACGCATCGCGAACGGTCGATTCGACGCACATGTTCGTCGTCACGCCGCACACGATCAAATTGACGACCCCCCGGTCGCGCAGTTGCTTCTCCAGATCGGTACGCATGAACGAACTCATACGACTTTTCTCGACCACCACATCGCCGGGTTGCGGCGTCAGTTCTTCGACGATTTCCGCATCCCAAGACCCCCGCGGACACACCTTGCTCGACTTAATGTTCGGCATCATCTCGCGCACGATGAACCCGCCGTCGCTGTAGTCGGGCTCGTAGGCAAGGTAAGAGAAGCAAACTAGAGCACCCGCCGCCCGTGCCGCCCCCACCAAGGCGCGACACGGCTCGATCGCGCCCGCCAGCATGCCGATGTCGAGACCGAGTCGGGCATGCGACCCCTCGGGCTTGCACATGCCGTTTTGCATATCCACGACCAGCACTGCCGTCGCACCGTTCAAACTGTCCATTTGCGCCCCCTTTTCCCCGACGCAGTGTAGCGAAAAGAAAAAGCGCCGGGCAATGAATGCCCGGCGCCCTTCAGTTCGCTCGATGTCTGAGTTGGCTTAAGCTACTCGGACATCCGTAGGTCGTGCCACCGGAGCGCGTGCTCAGGATGGAAGCCCACGCCGGACACCTTCTCCGACATCGCCCACTGCAGGCGATTCTCGACCAGTGGCGCGATCGCGACTTCCTTCATCAGGATTTCCTGAATCTGGGCCATCAAATCGTTGCGCTTTTTGTCGTCGGGTTCGGTCTTGGCCTGCTCCAACCACAGCTTGTCGACCTCGTCGTTGCTGTACTTGCTGTAGTTCGACAGACCGCCTTTTTCCGCAGTTACGTACAACAACTGGATCGCGTAGCCCGCTTCGACGCCGATCGGCTTGGAGTGGTCGATCAACGCAAAGGGAAGATCCTTCTTCACCAGCTCGCGGTCCGAAAACTGCGACTGGGGAATCGGGTTCAACACAACCGAGATACCGACTTTCTTGAGTTCGGTCTGGATGATGGTCGCTGCCGGCCCGAGGATGTTTTCTTTCTCGGTCGAATAGGTCAGCTGCATCGTGTCGGGAAATTTCTCCAGGCCATCGCCGTTCGGGTAGCCCGCTTCGGCCAAGAGGGCCTTGGCTTTGTCGATGTCCTGGTTCCGTTCGAACCCTACGTCGTGATAGCCAGGATAGTTCGACGGCAGCGACCCGTTGTACTTGGTGGCCTCGCCGAAGAAGACATCCTTCTGGATCTTGTCGTACGGAAGCGCGTAGGCAATGGCTTCGCGCAGTTTGATATTGTCAAACGGCGCCTGTTGCCAGTTCATGTGGACGTACGTCGTTGCGTTGCCCTCGACACTCACGACCTTGATGCCCTTCGCCGACTTCAGCGAATCGAATTCCTTGGGCGTCAAGTGTTCGGTAAGGTGGGCTTGTCCCGAACGCAGGATCACCAAACGCTGCCCGCTCTGCGGGATTTTGCGCATGATCACGCGGTCGATATCGGCCTTGCCTCGGAAATAGTCCGGGTTCGCCTGAGCGACGAATTCCTTATCCTTCTCCCAGCGAGTCAGACAGTAGGCACCGAAGCTCCCGACGCCCTCGTTATTCGCGTAATCGTGCGACCAAGGATCTTCGGCGGTCGCGTGCTTCTCCATTGTCTCCTTGTCGAAGATGTAGAGCGCGAAGATCGTCAACACTGGCAGGAATAGTTTGTTCGGCGCCGACTGGGTGAACTGCACCGTGTATTGATCGATCTTCTTGACTTCGTCGTCCTTAAGTTTTTTCGCTTCGATGTTCTCCGGCTTGTTGCCGAAAACGGCGGGCGTGAAGCCTTTGAAAGACGCAACGTTGGACAAGAACCAACCGACAGGCGCTTTACCGCTGACCGATTTCGCCCGGGCCATCGTGTAGATCACGTCGTCTGCATCAAAGGTCGCGCCGTCGCAGCCCTTCACCCCACGGCGAAGGTTGAACGTCCAGGTCAGCGTACCAGGATCGTAGCTCCACGATTCGGCCAACCGGCCCTCGAACTTGTTCAAGTCGAGAATGACGGCACCGTCGGCGCGGCGTTCCTTCTCCGCGTAGTAAATCAACGGTTCCATCAAATTGACCATGCCGGCTTGAGTCGGCGGCGCCGATGCGTTCGGGCCGTCGTAGTTCAGGCTCGGCGGTACATCTTCCGAAAGAAAAAGTAGGTCCTTCGCGGCGGCCGGGCCGGACAGGCCCATCGCAAGTGCGGCCGGCGCGAGGGCACCCAACAGCAGTTTTTTCACAGTAGTCCTCCCTATTCGATAGACCGACCGGTTCTTGATACGACCGTCGGCCAGCGACCCAATGGTCGCAGTCATCGCAGATACTAGCCTATTGTCCGGACCGGGTACACCGGGGCTCACGCTAGCCCTCAAACAAAAAAGAGCCTCGGGGACGGATCCCCGAGGCCCTTTTCTTCGCGTCTGGGTTGATCTTAGCTGGTCGGTGCCGACAAGCCGTTGACCTTCCCGATCGTGTCATTGAACTGCTGGGCGCAGTTCGCCCCGCAGCGCTCGGCCCACTTGGGCAGAACTGTTTCGAGCATGATCTGCCGCAACAGCTTCAGATCCTCGGCCGACGCGTCGACCCGCACCATGCCGCCCGGCTCGCCTTCGGTGCACGGACCAGTGGTGTTGCAGTTGATGCCGAGTTCACCCTCATTGCGGTTCAGCGTCCACATGTCGTCTTCGTGCTGCTGAATGGTGTCCGAAATGACCTTGCGGACATCCGCATCTAGCTTGTTCCAGGCTTCGATGTTCACGACGGTGACGCCGGCGGCAAAGTTGATCGGCAGCGTGTAGAGGTACTTCGCACCCTCATACCATTTGGCCGAATAGCCGCCGAGGGTGCCGGTGATGGCGCAATCGATGACGCCCTTCTGCAGGCCCTGCTGGACTTCGCTGAACGACAGCGGAATTCCGGAGGCACCCAACGCACCGAGGAAATCGGACTGCGAAATACCCGAGCTACGGACCTTGCGGCCCTTCAGGTCGGCAAGCCCCTTCACTTCGTCGCGGCAATACAGGATTTGCGCCTGGAACGACTGCATGGTGAGAATCTTGAGGCCGAAGTTCTCTTCGTAGAACTTCTCCAAGACCGGGCGGAACGCCATCGTCACCTTGTGGAACTCGTCAATCGTCGGGGACATACCGGCCAAGTCGGTGGTGTCGTTGATCGGCGCTTCACCCGAGACGTGTCCAAGCTGGAACGACGCGAACTGAGTCTGGCCGCGTTGGCTCAAACGCAGACCTTCCGGGCCCTTGAGCCCCATTTCGTTCCAGCCCTTGAAGTTTACCTTCACCTTGCCGCCGGTGAGCGCCGGGATCTTCTCGGTCCAATAGGGCTTCTGGATGTCACGGAACTGCGTGGTGACGCTGACGTTGCCGATAACGTTGATTTCCGTCTCCGGAAACTTGCCGTCGGGCTCGTCAGCAAGGACGGCGGTCGAGCCGGCGGCCACGAGGGCTGCCGCGGCGACGGCGCCGATGAGCTGATTTCTAAACATTACTTCCTCCCTGGTTTAGCGAAAATAGCCCCGCGCCGGCGCGGCTCATTTCTCGATATTGTGGACTCCGGCGAGTCCATTCCACTCAATTAAACACGCTTGGCAGCCACAATGCCAACTGGGGGAACGCCAGCAACAGCATCATCATGGCAATCATCATTAGCAGGAACGGAACCGATCCGAGTACCACGTCGCGGAACGGGCCCTTGCCGCGCACCGCCTGGACCACAAACAGATTGACCCCGATCGGCGGGGTAATCAACGCCGCCTCGATCAAAATCATGAACAGGATGCCGAACCAGACCTGATCGAACCCCAGCGCCAGAATGACCGGCACAACGATGGGCGTCGTCGCGATCATCAGCGACAACGTTTCCATGAACATGCCTAGGACCAAATAGAACGCGATGATCGCAATCATCGCCCAGGTCGGGTTGATGTTCAGGCCCTCCATGAAATCGCTCACGAAAGCCGTCACACCGATCGACTGCAAAACGAAATTCAAGAAGAACGCAATGACGACGATCAGCGTCACCATCGCCGTCGTGCGCATGGTTCCTTCGAACGCCATCAACAGGACCGTCCGGTTGATACGGCGACGGTATAAGCCGAACAACAGCGACGCCACGACGCCCAGCGAGGCGGCTTCGGTAGGTGTGGCCCAGCCCGCATAGATCGACCCGACCACAACCAAAAAGAGAACGATCGGGGGAAGTAAATGCTTCAGCGACGATATCCGGTCGTTCCACGACGCCTTGTCGTGGGTCCCGCTGAGCGCCGGTTTGATAACGCAGGCAAGAAAAATCGCCAGCGAAAACATTGCCGCGAGCAAAAGCCCAGGGATGATCGCCGCGAGATAAAGGTCGTTGACCGACGTGTCGGTCAAGACCGCGTAGATAATCATGTTGATGCTCGGCGGGATCAGGATGCCCAACGTCCCGCCGGCGGCGAGCGACCCCAAAAATAGCGGGGCGCTGTATTGACGAAGCTCGATATTGGGGATCGACACCGTGCCGATCGTGGCGGCCGTTGCAACCGACGAGCCCGACGTCGCCGCAAATAGCGCGCTGGACGCCACGTTGGTGTGCATCAGCCCGCCGGGCATCCAGTTCACCCACTTGTCGAGCGCGCGGAACATGTCCGTCGCAATCCCTGTCCGTAACAGAATCTCCCCCATCATGATGAAGAGAGGGACCGCAACCAGAACGAATTCGGTGCTTGCCGACCATGAAATGTCGCCCAACGCCGGCAGGAGAGAGATGAAGGAGAAGGTTTCGCCGAGAAAGATCGCAAGGATGCCGAGAATAGCGGCGACGTATATGCCGAGCGCGGCGAGAACCAGCAATACGCCGAGAGAGAGCGCGGCCATCAGGCACTCCTCCCGCTCTTGGGAGCGTCCGTGGGGGGGGCGTCGCCCGCGACGAGGCTCAAGGCCTCGGAAAGTTCCGCCTCCCCTTCCCGCTGTTCGATGCCGATCAGTGCCGTTACCGCTGCAAGGTCGCCCCGCGCGAAACTATAGACTCCGCGCAACAGATACACGACGCAAACGAAAGCAAACCAGGTTAACCCGAGAGCCCAAACCGACTGGGGAATCACCAGCGGCACGGCAAGATCGGACGCCGACACCGCGCCGAGCGTCCCTGGCCCCGGTAAACGGTAACTCTCCTGGGTCAAGGACCAAGCGTAATACGCGAATATCACCGCCAACGCGGTGAGCATCGCAAGGGCGATAATATCGAGGACCGCCCGGCCGACCCGCGGAAAGCGCGCATAGATCACGTCGATACGAATATGGGTCTTGGTGGTCAACGCAAAGGAGAACGAAAACGCGACCGTCACCGCATAGAGATAGATCGTTATTTCGAAGCTCTCGAACAGGTTGTCGTTGAAAAAGTTCCGGGCAAACACATCGAACGTCACCAGAACCGCGCAAAACAGGATCGCGCCGCCGGCCGCCCAGGCGAGATAGCGCGATAGACGCTCCAGCACGCCCTCCCGCCGCGTTTCGGTAGATTCAATCAACCCTGCGCTCTCCCTCTTTGCCCGCCATCTAACGCGGCGGTGCCTAGGTATTATGTCTTGGCATCGGGGCAAAGGGGAGTCAAACCCTGGCGCACGATTCCCTCACGATTCGGCGGCCACCGAATGACAGAGCGTGCCGACCCCGCCCACCTCGACCTCGATCGAATCGCCGGGCTTCAGGTAAACCGGCGGCGTGCGCGCGGTGCCAACGCCGCTCGGCGTCCCGGTACTGATGACATCGCCCGGACGCAAATCCGTCCACGACGAAATGTAGCGAACGATCTCCGGGATTGAGAAGGTCAACTCGTCCAGTCGCCCGGATTGCATTGCTGTGCCATTGAGACGGGTCTCCAATCGAATGTCGCGCGCCGGCGGCATCGCGTGGACCGGCACGAACCACGGCCCCATGCCTCCAGTTGCGGGAAAGTTTTTCCCGGCGATCAGGTTCTGCTTCTGATAGTCGCGAACCGAGGCATCCATGAAACAGGTGTAGCCCGCGACAAAGTCCATAGCGTCCGACTCGGCGATGTGACGGCCGGCTTTCCCGATCACCAGGGCAACCTCCCCTTCGTAGTCGAAGGCATCGCTGTTGCACGGTTTAATCAACGCACCGCCATGGCCAACCAGCGTGTCGTTCAGCCGCACGAAAACGGTCGGGTACGGCCCCTTCTCGGTCCCCATCTCGATCCGGTGAGGCTCGTAGTTCAGGCCGATGCACACGACTTTGCCCGGCGACGGTATCGTGGGCAGGAACGTGACGTCGGCCAGGGCGACATCGATCCCCCGCCCAGTTGCCGCGCGCTCCAAACCGCCAAGGTCGTTTGCCGCGATCGCTGCCGCGAGGTTTGGGTGCGATACCCGACCGGTCAGGTCAATTAGACCGTCGCCGTCGACAATGCCAAAGCGGTTGCGCCCATCGTGGACGAACGAACAAATCCGCATCAGTGGAACTCGACCAGGGCGCGGGGAACCTCGTGGAGCAACCGGCACCCGTTTTCAGTGACGAGGACTGAGTCCTCCAAATGAAAACTGCCAAGGTCGACGTCGCGGTAAAACACTTCCGTATTGACCACCATGTCCTGTTCGAGCGTGAAGCCCTTTTGCAGGCTGTCGGCGTAAGGGAACTCAAATACCTCAAGACCCAACCCGTGGGTGGTGACCGACGTCAACTCACCGCGCAGCCCGTGGGCGCTGATCGTCGCCCGCACTAGGTCGCGCAAGTCCTGGGTATGGACCCCCGGTTTGATCGCCGCCTCCACAGCCTCCAGCGCAGCGACGGTCGCCTCGTAGCGCTTGCGTTGGTCGGGGGTGGCGTCTCCGACGACAGCGGTGCGTGCGAGGTCCATGTGATAGCCCTTGTAGGTGCCGAGGCAATCCAGCACCACGGCTTCCCCGGGGTTCAGGGTTCGGGACTCCCCGGATGGCAAACTAAAACTGGAGCCGTCGCCGGCGCCGAACATCATCCCCCGGTCGCCGAGATGCCGGGCGTCGGCCTCGACCAATGTGCGTCGGTAGATTTGCGTCAACTCACGTTCCGCCATGCCAGCGTGCCCGCCGCCGATCACGTTCGCCAAAGCCTCGGCGTTGATCTGTGCGCCGCGGGTAAGAACCGCCACTTCATCGGACGTCTTGACCACCCGGACCCGCCGCATGGGTTGCAACACGTCGGCGATCCGGGTGTTGCCGCCGATCCCGCCGTCCTCAAGCATTCGACCAAGACGCGTATCGTCGCACCCGATTTGTGCCGCGGCGAGTCCGCGGTCGCGCAACGTCCGAGTGACCGCGTCGAGAAATGTCGGTTGCTGGGTCACGGCGAGCCGGTCGCGCAGGGTTTTCAGTTCCCGCCGCAGCGGAGTCTCGAGGTGCCGCTCAAGCGTCTCGCCCATGAATGTCCCCACGGTACTCCAGGGCGTGCCGAACGGGCGGATATCGTCGATCCAAGTGCCCGCTTCGACGAGGAATGGCAAATCGAACTCCGGCAGCACCAGGGCTGGCGGTAGATCGGGGTCGGCTGGCAGAACGACGGCCGAGGTATAGTCCTCGAAGTGTCCCAGCATGAATTCCGAGGCTAGGCCGCTGGCGTAAAGAACATTGGCCGGCGTCGCCAGAATCACGGCATCGAGCCCTTCCTCGGCCAAAACCGCGCGCGCACGCGACAAATTCAAAAGCATGGTTTTCTCCCCCCTCGTCCCAATCGAAGCCGCCAGCTTGCCGCCTTACTTATAACCAAGGGTGGCGAACCTGGCGACACCGGTTCAAGCCTTGCTGAGGGCCAAAAACTGCGCTACCAAGGACGCGATTGGGGAATTGGCGGGTAGGGTCACCCGCTAGGAGCAGGCGCTCTGGGGGCTGCCGAAACACCCCCTGCTAGCGTTTCTTTGCTTCGTCTGCGGTACAACTGAGTTGGCCATGTCGAAGCGAAGGCAGGATGGGTGCGGGATGGCGACGACAAAAGACGTTCTGGCGGCGGTTGAGCGCAAGCGCGGTTACCTGCTGACCTACCACCGTATGATCGGGTCCTCCGACCCAGACCTCCTCGCCGCTTACGACAATTTCTACGAGAACCTGACGCTCGCGCCGCGCGCTTTCACGCCGCAGCAGCGCGAACTCGTTTGGGCGGCGCTCCAAGTGGCGGCCGACGAAGAGCACGGGCATATTCATATGCGCCGCGCGGTTAAGGCCGGCCTAGGCGAAGGCATTCTCACCGATTCGATTGCGCTTGCCGGCGCGGCCGAGGCGCACCGTGCGCTCTGGTTCGGGTCGCACCATTGGAACGAATGGATTTCGGTCGAGGCCGCGACGGTGCGTTACCTCAATATGTGCGAAGCGGCGCGGGGCGAAGTCGAACCAGCGCTTGCCGAAATTATCCTAGCGGTGTGTCACGGTGCGCGACGCACCTACGACGCGATGCGCATCCACTTGAAGCGGGCGTTCGAATCGGGTGCCACAGTGCCGCAAATGTCCGAAGCGCTCAGCTATATGCTGCTGCCCTGTGGCGGACCGACGTTGATCGACGCCGTCGAGGTATGGGAGCAGGAAGGCGCTGCCGGCAACTGCCCTTCGCCCTATGCTGCAGACGCGGCGCCATGATCTGGGCGCGCGTCGCGCCGTAGGGGTGCGCTAGTAACCCAATGAGTTCCCCATTCGACGTCATCGTGGTCGGTGCCGGTACAGCTGGCATTCCCTGCGCGTCGGCTGCCGCGGCGCGGGGCGCCCGCGTCCTGTTGGTCGAACAGAACGAGGATGTCGGCGGCACCTTGCATCTTTCTGCCGGGCAAATGAGCGCCGCCGGCACCCAACTGCAACGGGATCGCGGCATCGAAGACGACCCGCGATTGCACTTTCTCGATGCCATGCGCATCAGCAAAAACACAGCCGACCCGACGTTGGTGAACCTTGCCGTCAACCTTGCGCCCGACGTGATCGACTGGCTGATGGTCGAGGGCTTTGCGATGCACCCCGACTGCCCGAAAATCTTCTACGGCCACGAGGCCTACAGCATTGCGCGCACCTACTGGGGAGTCGACGGGGGCATTTCGATCCTCGAAGTCCTCCGCCGGGTTCTCACCCGGCAGCTCCGACGCGGCCGGCTGGAGTTGCGCATCAACACCAGCATGGTCGGCCTGGAACAAAAGAACCGCTATGCGCCGGTTACCGGCGTAAAACTGCGCGGCGCCGACGGCAAGACCGAAACCGTACTGGGAAAGAACGTCGTGCTGACGACGGGCGGCTATGCCGCGAACCGGCGTCTGTTTTCGCGTCTGACCGAAGGATTCAGTCTCTTTTCCGCCGGCATGCCGACGTCCAATGGGACCGGCATTCTTCTCGGTTCGGCCGCCGGCGGGGCGATCCGCAACGGCGACAAATTCCTCCCGACCTTCGCCGGCATCGCCATCGACGGCCAACCCCACCGCGTCGATTTTTACCGGATGCCGTCGTTGACGCCGCAGGTTCGCCCGCCCTGGGAAATTTTTGTCAACCTCCATGGCCGCCGGTTCGTCGCCGAGGATCACCCCAGCGTCGACGAGCGCGAGCAACGCCTAATGGAACAGCCAGAGATGTCGTTCTGGATCGTGTTCGACGACCGCATCTTCAACGACGCGCCGCCCTTGTTAGATGCAGGTGGCGGCTTGGCCGGCGGCGACTGGACTACCGATGCGGTGACCGAGGCGTTTGCGAACCACCCCTCGTTCAAAACCGCGGACACGATCGCCGGTCTCGCCGAGGCGTGCGGCCTGCGTGCCAGCGCCCTCGCCGAAACAATCGCCGACTACAACAAAGCCGTCGCCGGCGGCACCGACGCCTTCGGACGCAAGCACTTGCCGGCCGCGATCGAACGAGGCCCGTTCCGCGCCATCAAGGCGCATGGCACCGTGCTCAAGACGCCCGCCGGGCTAAGCGTCAACACCGACCTCCAGGTCGTCAACCGGAAGGGCGTACCGGTTCCAAACCTCTATGCCGCCGGTGAAGCGCTTGGCGGTGGCACCCTATCGGGCAAGAGCTTCGTTGGCGGCATGAGTGTCACCCCTGCCCTCGCCTTCGGTCGCTACCTCGGCAGCAACATCCTGACCTGGTAGGCGCGTCGCCTAAGCCTGCCGCTGCGCGGCCGCGCGGCTCGTGACAACGGTCTCGACGTTGATGATCCGACGGAAACATTCCGCCAAATAGGATTCGAGCTGGGAGTCGATCCCATCGAGGTGGAACTCGAAATTGAGGGCGCCGCCCGCGGCGACCTCGGCATGCCAATAGGACGGGACCATGTCGCGCTTGGCAATCAGATCGAGGCAACGCGACATGACGTCCGGCGCAGCTACCGCGCGAACGTGAAATTGGGTGCGGCTAGAATTGAATCGAGAGGGAGTCATGACCTGCAGACTTTCGTGACGGGTGGGAAACGGCAACGGACAACGCCCGACTTCCGAAGGAAGCCGGGTCCGTAATTCGCCCAATCCGCGTCTGCAGGTCGATCATCGCGTTACGTTGCCCCCTCTCCCGGCCCCCGTCAAGGCAGCCGGGCGAGCCGAGTTCAGGCCGAAGGCCTAGAACCCCAGGGTGACGCTGTAGGTGCCGGTATAGGTGCCATCGGTGTAGCCGCCCGATTCCGATCCCGCACCCTGCCGCAATCGGGTCTTCAGCGTCCCGCCAACCATCACGTTCAGATCGCCGGCGCTGTCGGTCACTGCGTTGAAATCCATCGCCACGGCGGTCGGCGTAAAGTCGAACTGTGTCGCCACCGAGTCCGCCGGATTGACCAACTGAATCGTACTGCCGGGGGTGATCGTCAACGTAGTATTGGGCGGCGCCCCGTTGATCATGATCTTGCCGGGTTCAGGCGCCACGATCGTCAAAATGCGCGACTCCGATCCCCCCGAACCTTGGGTGATGCTCGCCGCACCGCCGATCGCCTGCATGACGATCTGCGCTTGGGTCCCGGCGGTCGGCGACGCGATCGCCGCCACGGTCCCGAAGGTCACACTTTCCCAGCCACCGACGGTGAAGGTGTTTTGCACCGTCACGCTGGCCGAATAGTTGACCGTCTGGCTCTGGGCTTGGGCCTGGCTAACACTCGTCGTCGCAAGGACCGTGAGTGCGACGGCAACAAGCGCCGCACGAATCGAAAATTGAATACCTACCGAATGCATACTGCTCTCTCCCGGCGTCGCATTGCCCTGCGCCTGTTAACCTTTGCGCTTCTGCGCATCACTCATCCGAGAAATGCAAAGCAAGGAGCGAGCCAAGGCGTCATGCGGCCTTCAAACGCACGAACTGCACTAAACCGGACGTCGGTAACGATTCGTTAGGGTTAACGGCGCAGGAAACGTCTGCCTGTCGGCACGAATTGCCGGGCAGTTTCTACCGGGTCAAGCGCGTTGCCGCGCCAGCGACCGGACATCCGTCACGACCGTTTCGATGCAGAGGATTTGGCGCAATCCGTTCGCCAAGCGGCGAATGTCCATCTCGGCCAAGCCATCGCATTCGAGCGTCACATGAACGCGTGCATCGCTCTGGTGCATATTGCCGACCCAACGGTTCGGCACCAAACCGTGTTTGGCGAACAGGTCGAAGACGCGCGGCAACGCACCGGGGTCGGCGGCGGCCTGGATGGTAAAAACGGCGGTAGATTGATTAGTTCGGTCGGGAAAGGACATCACGAAAAGACTCCGGAATCAGCGAATGCGAACGGGCGTCATCCCGGCTCCCCAGGGGAACCGGGCCCGTAACTCGCACGCATGCGACTGCCCGGTCCGCCTGAAAGGCCGGGTCCGTAAGTCGCCGCTGAGAGGTCTTCGTGATCATCGCGCGGGAAAATGGCGAACCCGCTCGCGGCTGTCAACCGTCAGACAGGGTCGAGCCCGCGCGCGAGGTCGTTTTTGAGCACCTTACCGAACCCGTTCTTGGGCAGCGCATCGATAAAGAATACCGCGCGCGGCACCTTGTAGCGCGCGAGGTTGGCGCGGCAGTGAGCGCGCAAGGTCTCTTCGACTGCGGGCCCTTTGGCGACCACGAAGGCCGCAACCTCCTCGCCCAGTTCACGCGAGGGCCACGCCACGACCGCGACATCCGCGACCGACGGATGCTGCAACAGAACCTGTTCGATCTCGGCGGGATAGATATTGACCCCGCCGCGGATGATCATGTCCTTGGCGCGGCCTACCAAATAGAGGCGCCCTTCAGAATCGAAACGGCCGAGATCGCCCGGATAGAACCAGCCCTCGTGGAACGACTCGCGCGTTGCCTCGGGGTCGTTATGGAACTGCGTCGCACAGGCGCCGCCCCGGTAGCGGACCCGCCCGACCTCGCCGACCGGCAGCGGCTTGTGGTCCTCGCCGACGACCTCGGCTTGCGCATTGTGAACCGGGCGGCCCACCGAGCGCGCCGCATCGCCGGTATCGCTCGGCCGCAACACCGACAGCCCGCCCCCTTCGGTCGAACCGTAATAGTTGTAGAGATTCGGCGTCACCCGTTGCAGCACCGCGTCACGTTCGTCGGGATGAAGAATGGCACCGGTCGTGTACACCGCGCGTGGGCCCGGCAGTAGGTGCCCGCGTTCGGGCGCGATCGCCACCAAGCGGCGCAGCAGCGTCGGCACCAGAAGCGTTACCGTGATCTGTGACCGGGCGATGGCCGCGACCAAATCCTCAGGTTCGTAGGGGAGCGCCATCATTTCGACCGTTGCGCCGTGGTACAGCATCCCCATCACAAAGCTGCGGCCGGCACCAAAATAGATCGGCAACGCGCTCAGGAACCGGTCGCTGGATTGGAACCCGAGGGTGATTGACTGGGTCGAAAACCGCGCGTGCATTTGCCGGTGGCTGTGCATCGGGCCCTTGGGTATGCCGGTCGTCCCGGACGATAGCGACAGCACCAGGCCGTGGTCGTCGCTGCTGGGGAAATCCCGGTTGGGATCGGCGCGGCCGACCGCCGCCCACCAGTCGTCCGCGACCGGGGCTTGATTGAGACCGGCGCCCACCGATTCGCCCGGTTCGGTAAGCACCAACTTTGCGCCGAAGAAACCGGCAATGCGGTCGCGCTCCGCCGCCGTCCACCGCACGTCCATCGGCAAGATGACCGCGCCCGACCGGGCGACCCCGTAGAGGATCGCAAGGTGCGCTGCCGTATCGCGCAGGCACACGCCGACGATATCGCCGGGCCCGATGCCTTGGTCGGCAAGATGCCCGCCGATCCGCCGTACCAGATCGCCAAGATCGCCGTAGGGTATGGTCCGTCCACCACCAACGATCGCCGGATGATCCGGCTGCGTGCGGGCAAAATGGTCGATGCGGTCGGCAATGTTTCCGGACGTTTCCATGGGCCGGTTATAGGGGCTCACCTCCCGACCCGGAAGGGCCGCGCCAATCCCTAGGCTAGCGCCCGATTTGTCGGGTTGTGCGCCGGCAAGCCCGTCAACCTCCCCCACTCGCCGTAGAAGTTGCGCATCATGCCGTCGTCCTGACCGGTCAGGTTCTCGTCCCGCGCAATGATCTGATAGCGCGCGGCGCCCGACCCGAAAGACGCCTCGCAGGCCTCGGCGGCGAAACCGTCCTCGGGCAAATTCCGGCTCAAGGGCCCCCAGTACATGTTGTGGTGCGCCATTCGTTCGCGGCGCTGTTCGGGCGTGTCACCCTTGACGCCGAGGCCGCGGCATTCCAGCACCATCCGATCCGGCGCCACTGGAATCACCGTATCGATTCGAATGACCGTACCGCGCGCCAGGATCATCGCGTTCGGAAACAAATGCGCCGAGCGCATCTCGCTCGCTTCCAATCCTGGCAGCGCCAGACTGTCGGACCGCTCTTGCCACCCTTTGTAGTTCTTGTAGTCGGCGCGAAGCCCCTCGCCCGCTGCGTGTCCGTTGGGATGGATCTTTATTTGGCGCGCAGAGTCCACCTGGGTGCGACGCAGCACCACATGCATGAACGTGTGGTAGGCGTCGAGGTTAGTCTCCATCCACGCTTTCCAATTTGCTGTCAGTTCGGCCCGGTGAAAGTGGAACACCTCCAGCGGTCGCGCACCCATCGGCTCCTCGAAATGATCCAGCAGATGGCCGAGATAGGACGAAAGCGGTGCCGCCGCTTCATCCAGAGTGATGAAAATCAGCCCCAGTTTGGTTTCGGTACGGACCGCCCGAAGCCCGCAGTCCTCCTTTGTCAGACCAACCGTCTCGTAGGCCTCCGGGCGCGGGATATCGATGCACCGACCTTCGGCGTCGTAGGTCCACAAATGATAGAAACAGGTAAGACGTTTGGCGTTTCCCGACACCTCGGAAACCAACCGCGCGCCGCGATGCGAACACACGTTGAAAAAGGTCCGCACCACGCCATCCGCGCCGCGAATGCTGATGAGTGGAATGCCGAGATGATCGTAGGTCCGGAAATCGAACGGCGCCGCCAATTCACTCTCGTGGCAGGCGATTCGCCACGTGCGGGCGAAGATCTCTTCCCGTTCGGTCTCGAAGATCGCCGGGTCGGCATAGACATCGCCGCTAACGTAGCTCTCGGGTGCCAGCGCCGGTGGCGTCCTCCACTGTTCCGCGTTGCGCGCGCTCACAGTTCGGCCCCGCCTGCGTCGATCGCGGCCATGGCCTCGTTGTGCGATACGACGCGCCCGAACCCGAAAGCAATCGCATCGAGCGACGCGTCGTGACGGGCCTGGGCGAAATCGCCGCACGCGTCGCGCACGACGAATGTGCGGTAGTCGCGCTGCCCCGCGTCCCGCGCGGTCGATTCGACGCACATGGAGGTCGTCACCCCGCCCATCATCAGGCATCGAATATCCAACGCGTGAAGCAGAGACTCCAGACCGGACGAAAAGAACGCCGAGTTGCGCGGCTTGTCGATGATGAAATCCTCGGGCGCGACGACTGCCTCCGGAATCAGCGCGGCATCGTCGGTGCCCGCCTTGATCCCGCCCGCTTCTTTGAGGCCGGGCCGGATTTCATGAATCATCAAACCTCCGTCGGCGTAGTCCGGGCGCAACGCGATCTTGGTCCAGATCACCGGCATCCCTTTGCGCCGCGCCGCCGCGGCAAGCTCGATACACCGCAGCGCGGCGTTGCGGCACGCGGTGATATCGCGCCCCTGTTTGGCCACGGATCCCGTGTCCGTACAGAACGCTTGCTGGAGGTCGATGGCCAGAAACGCGGCCCGCGATACTTCGAACTTCATCGAAATCTATGCCCTTTGTTGGTATCCGGTGTTAAGCGTTCATGGCAGCCTAATCAAGGTTAGGCCGCCGCGACACCGCCATCGATGACGATCTCGGCGCCGGTGATGTAGGACCCTGCATCCGACGCGAGCAGCAGGAGCGCACCGTCCATTTCCTCGTCCCGCGCGGGCCGGCCCATCGGGATTTTCGCCAGCATGTCCTGGCCGCGTTCGGTCTTGAGGTAATCAGCACTCATTTCCGTCACGAACAATCCGGGTGCGATCGAATTGACCCGGATGCGCAACGGCGCCAGTTCCATCGCCATCTGCCGGGTAAGGTGCGCTAGACCGGCCTTAGAGGCCATGTAGGCTGGCACCCGAATCATCGTGCGCGTCGCGCCTACCGAGGTTGTGTTGATGATGCTGCCACCGCCGGCAGGTAGCTTGTCGCCGCGCACCGCCATACGTTTGGCCACCGCGCTCGCCATAAACCAAGCACCGTTAAGATTGGTCTCGATGACCGCGCGCCAATCCTCGGTCGTGTGATCTAGCGGTGGCTTGCTCCGCGTCGTGCCCGCGTTGTTGAACAGGACGTCGATCGGCGCGAACCGCGCTTCGATGTCGTCCAACGCGGTTTCCACCGCTGCGGCATCCGAAACGTCAAGTCCGACCGCATAGGCCCGACCGCCCGCGCCCTCGATCTCCGCGACTAACGCGTCGAGCCGGTCGCGCCGCCGTGCTGCAACGGCAACCTTGGCCCCGGCCTCGGCAAACAGCGTCGCCGCGTGCCGCCCGATCCCGCTGGACGCCCCCGTCACCAAGACGCAGCGCTCTGTCAGGTCGAACCGATCCGCCATGATGTCCCCTCCCGCGCGTTTCCTGCACCCAGCATACAACAATCGGATTGAGCGATCCCGGCGGAGCCCCTAGGGTCGCGGACATGAGCGCCGACCTTCGCCAGTACGCCCCCGCCTGCGACCGCAACCGCGATCCCATTTTGGCCGTCCTCAAGCGCCACCTGCCGAACGCGGGCGATGGCCTGGTTCTGGAGGTCGCAAGCGGAACCGGCCAGCACACCGCGTGGTTCGCCCAGGCCTTCCCGCACCTGACCTGGCAACCGACCGACGCCCATGAGCCCGCCCACGACAGCATTCGGGCCTGGATCGCCCACGAGGGCGCTGCCAATGCGCGGGCGCCCCTGCACCTCGATGCCGCCGCGGGCGATTGGCCAGACCTTGGGGCCGACCCCGGCCTCATCGCGATGCTCAACGTCAACATGATCCACATATCGCCGTGGGCGGCGTGCGAGGGGCTGCTCGCTAACGCCGGCCGCCGTCTGCCGCCAACCGGCCTTCTCGTCATGTACGGCCCCTACAAGCGGGGCGGCGCGCATACCGCGCCCAGCAATGCGGCCTTCGACGAATCCTTGCAAGGACGCGATCCGGCCTGGGGCATCCGCAACCTCGAGGACGTGATCGAACGCGCCGATGCGGCCGGTCTTGACCATGTCGAGACGGTCGAGATGCCAGCTAACAACCTCAGCGTCGTCTACCGGCGGCGTTAGGAACGGGTGCAGCGCAGGCCCCCAAGCGCTACAATGCAACAACCTTGGGAGGGCCATTCATGACCAGCGAAGCCAGCGGCGCGAAGCGCTACAAATCCGTCCTCACAGGACCGGTGACTACGACCGAGCCCGCGTTCCTCCATGATATCGGGATGGATCGCATGGTCGGTGCGTTCGTCGCGCTCGCCTCCGAGGTTTACATTCTGCGCGACCGGTTGGCCGCTCTCGAAACCGTCCTCGCCAACAACAAGACTATGGCCGCCGACGCGATCGAGGCGCTGGAGGAAACGCCGGACCAATCCAAGGCCCGGCAGGAAGACGCCCAGCGCTTCGTCACCCGCGTCCTCAGCGAACTGCACCGCTCGGATGTGCCGATCAGCCATATCGGGCGCAAGGTGCGGGAGATGTCGGCATGACGGTGGAGCGCGCGAACAGCCCCTTCGGATTCTCGCCCGAGCGCGAATTTCGCGCCTTCCATACCTTCCTCGCAGCCGCGCGCAACCACCGCATGGGACCGCTCTACGAACAGACCTACGCCGACTACCGCCGCGCCGGGGGCAACGGTCAGAACATGACGACGGTCCTCGACGTCATCGACGATCTCCCCGCCTACCAGCTTTACGCGTGGGCGATGCGGCATATGCAACAGTTCAAGTACGACCACCCGGATTTCGGCATCGTGCCGGCGGTCGGCGCGCGCAAGAAAGATCTGCGCCAGCGCCTGCGCGACCTGTCGGACGAGGGCGTCAAGGCGGGCACCCTCGTCCTCGATCCCGACCTAGCGATGCCCGACTACTTCACGATGACCGATTTCCACCAGCACCCGGGCGGCGTCGCGGGCGATCCCTTAGCCGGGCTAGCCTATGAAATGGCCCGCGCGGTGCGCTTCAAACCGGGCACGGACTCGAACAACCTCTACCGCAATATTTTCTCCTACCTGCCGCAGGACCGCGACTACCGGCGGATGCTCGACTGGGGCACCAGTTTTGGCGCGGGCGTCCGCACCTGGCTCGATCTGCACCCCGGTACCGAGGCCCACGGGGTGGACCTCTCCGAACCGTGCCTGCGCCTCGCCTACGTGCGCGCCCGCGAGCGCAACATGACCGCGCAGTGGCGCCAGGAAGACGTCGAACATCTGTCCTACGCGGCCGGCACCTTCGACATCGCCCTTTTCGCCTTCATGCTGCACGAATTCCCGGCCGAGCGGTTCCCCGCGCTATTTGCCGAGGCGGCCCGGGTTCTCAACGAGCGCGGCGTCTTCGTCGGCTTCGAACTCGCCTACGTCGACGGCAGCCCGTTCCAGAACGCCCTGCAAGACCAAGAAGGCTGGCTCAACGACGAACCCTTCATGCCCGACTGCTTCAAGAGCGACTTCGCTACCCTGTTCCGCGACGCCGGTTTCACGACCGTCACCATCCGCCGCTTTGACCAAATGGCCGACAACGTCACCCATTCCTCGCCGGACATCCCGAAACGCCAGACCTGGAATATTTACGTGGTGGAGAAGTAGGCGCGCGGAGAACTGGGTATCGAACACCCACCGGGAATCGGCTAACGCCCGACAACCGAGTTCAGCGGGCCTAAGCCGCCCGAACCACGAAATCGACGTGCCCACCGTCGTACGAAAAACGACACGCCCGTCCACGGTGCCCACGATTGTTGTATCTCGCCTTCGCAAGTCGCTGGCCTGCGACTTCGTCACCGCCAACGATCGCTTGCGGGACCGGATGAAAGAGGCGGACCTCCCTATCCCGGCGCTTTCGTAACCCGAAGCCGCCGCGCTCTGTCGTTGAACTCAACCGGGTTCGTCGCTCGTCGCCCCGCTGCGTTCACGTTTCCGGTCCCCGCATTGACGCTCCGAAAAAGCCCCCCACATCCATTCCAGCCCCCGCTTGCCGCCGCGTTGTCACCCAACCGAGATCGACGCGCTGGCGACAATCCGCGCCGAGGGGCACCCGCCAGGACGGGCCTACCGACGCGGGAGACACTGAACTGGGAAAAAAGTCCGGGCCGTTGGGTTCGTTTGTTTTATCCACAGACGGGCCATTGTTTTTAAACGATTTTTTGGCTTCGTTCGTGGAAACAGCCTCATCGGCACGGATACGCCGAGACGGAAAGCGTCGCCGCCCCCATCCTGCGTTCTCGAATGAAGACTTTCATGCAATGTTCTGATTTGAAAAGTTTTTTTGTTTTCTATTGCTAGAGCCCTCTGTGCCTAACCGCCGCGCGCGCTGCGTTCACCGTGCCCCAATCCATCCGCTATGATGGCTCCCCGCTCCACTTGCCTGGGAAGACCCACCATGCGCTCGAACCAGCCCGCCGACGTGACCGACGTTCTTGAGGATCGTTCGTTCCGCGCCTTCCATACCTTCATGCGGGCGAGCCGCGCCTATATGGATGCCGCTGTCTACGACGAAACCTGGCACAGCTACCGGCGTGCCGCCGGCGACCGTGGGCTGACCAACGGCGACGCGCCGAGAGATGCCGACGCGGCCTTTGATGTGTTGGACGCGCTGCCCGCCTACCAGCTCTACGCCTGGATGTACCGCCACCTGCAACGCTTCAAATACAACTATCCGGATCTGGGCCTCCAGCCCAAGGCCGAAGGCGAAGCTGCCCACATCCAGCGCGAACTCGATGCCGCCGCCGACTCGGCGATCGCCGCCGGCACATTACGGCTCAACCCGGACGTGACCTACCCCGACTATTACCGCCTCACCGATTTCCACCAGCACCCCGGCGGTGTGTGGTCCGACGAGATCGACGGCCTCGTCTACGAACTCGGGCGGCGCACGACGCGGCCGCACGAGGACGACGCCAACGACCTCTACCGCCTCGCCTTTTCCTATTTACCCAAACGCGATTATGCGCGGGTGCTCGACTGGGGCACCGGTCAGGGCGGCTTCGCGCTGACCTGGCTCGAGTCCCACCCGGACGCCGAAGTGCACGGCGTCGACATCGCCGCTCCCTGTCTCAAACTCGTCAACAAACGGGCGATGGAGCGCGGCGTCACTGTGCATCTGTCCCAGCAGGCGGTCGAGGCGATGGACTACCCCGACGACCACTTCGATCTGATCCTGTCGTGCTTCATGTTCCACGAAATCCCGCCCGCGCCGACGCCGGGCATCCTGGCCGAGATCGCCCGCGTCCTGAAACCGGGCGGCATCTTTGCCGGCATCGAATTTCTCCCAAAGGAAAATAGCCCGTTCCAAGAAGCGATGATGCTCACCACGGCCTACACCAACAACGAACCCTTCGCGCCCGCCTCCTACACATATCCCTATGTCGAGAAAGCCAAGGAGGCCGGCTTCGCCAAGGCCGACATCGTGTGGTTCGACAAGATCATGGCCCCAGCGAGCGACAACTCGGCCGTCCCCCCGCGCACTCGTTACCCGATCTATTTGTTCGAAAAGTAGGCACCGCAGTTTGGCGGAGATAAAACCGCTCGCATGGCTCGTCGTGCGCGCGTTAGATTTCCGCCGGGCGGCACTCACCGCAAGCCCTAGCCGATCGGACGTCCCGCCTTCGACCGCGGTATTGACATCGCCAACGGCACAACCTATCTACGCCGCAACGGGTGAAGGCCCCGGCCGCTCGCAGGCGTAAGCCATGGTGAAGCCTTCAATGTTCGACCGATCCGCTCCGATGTGTTTTCGCGGACCGATGGCAATGCGAGCCCCATCACTCTTCCGCAGAGAGGCACATGTGTGAGGTTGTCATGCTTGGATCGTCGTCGCCCCCTTCCCTAGAAGACTTGAAAGTCCAGGCTAAACGCCTGCGCACCGAACTCGATGCCGGCGGGACGCCGGTCACCCACGCCCGCGCGCTGGAATTGCTCGCCCATCAATACGGTCACAAAGATTGGAACACGCTGCACGCTGCGGTCGGCAATCGTCCGCCGGCTTGCCCGTTTTCGATCGGTCAAAGGCTTCGCGGTGCCTACCTCGGCCAGGCCTTCGACGGCGAGGTGATTGCGGTCGGCATCCTCGGAAACGAGCGCTACCGAATCACCCTCGTCTTCGACGAGCCGGTGGACGTCGTCACGTTCGAAAGCTTTTCGGCGTTTCGACGACGGGTTTCAGCCACCGTCGACCGTCACGGGGTCACCGTCGAGAAAACCTCGAACGGTGTCCCGCACATGGTCTTGGCGCTTTAGCCCGCTTCTTTGAGACGATCTATCCGGCGGGTTGGTATCCCGCCGGATTTACTCGTCGATCAAGACGATGTGGAGCCGCCGGGGACCGTGCGCCCCCAAATACAGGGTCAGTTCGATATCCGCCGTGGACGATGGGCCGGAGACGAACATTGCCGTGCGCGGCATTGCGTTGGCACCTTCCCCCCGCGAAGCCCGCAGCGCATCCCATGCGTCTTCGAGCGTCCCGGTAATCTGACTCCGGCGCAGAACCACGACGTGATTGTCGGGCAACAGGTTGAGGGTGATCGGACTGCCCGGGCCGGAAGTCAGCATCAACGTGCCGGTTTCCGCAATAGCGACAAACGCCCCCGTGACGCCCACTTGGTCGCTCTCCACCGGCACGCCCGTGCGGGTTTGGAGCATCGGTTGATTGCCCCACCCTAGCCCTGCGACATCGGGTGCGAGGACCGCGGCAGCCGGGAGGTTGTGCTGCGCCAGGTAAGCCGCCACCGCGGCTGGCACCGCCGATTCGTTCGCCACCCGCGCCACCGTGGCATGCGTCCCGGTGATTTGTTCGACGAACATCTCGACCCGCCGGGCGGGCTCGACGTCGCTACGGGTTGGCACCACGTTGCGGGCGTGGTTCTCGATCCGGGCGGCGACCGCCACCCGCGCTGCCGCGTCGTTTCGGGGGCCCAGCGAATCGCGGATTGCGGCCAGGATTTTCTCACGCGCGCTCACGGTGTGCCTGCCTTGCGGCTCTGGGCCCACCGCGCGCTGAAGGTCCGCCCCTGCGGCGCCGGAAAATCGCGCGTCGCCGTCCACCCGCGGGCAAACGGTAGATCATCCATCCTCCCCAACGGTCGCCCGCGCCAGGCGAGATACCTCACGACGAGACCGGTCATCCGTCGATACAACGCCGGCCGCTTCGCCAACCAGGCCCAGGCGCGGATCGCCCATCGCTGACGGACGCCGTCGAGTTTCCGCTCGAAGGCCTGCTCGCGCCAGTGCCGCATCATCTTCGGCAACGGTATCCGCATCGGACACACCGCCTCGCAGCGACCGCAAAACGGCGTCGCGCTAGGCAAGTGATGGGCCTGATCGATACCGATCATCGCCGGCGTAAGCACCGCCCCCATCGGTCCGGAATAAACCCAACCGTAGGCATGGCCGCCGATCGACGCATAAACCGGGCAATGGTTGAAACACGCACCGCACCGGATGCAGCGCAAGATCTCTTGGAACTCGCTCCCGAGCAACGCGCTGCGCCCGTTGTCGAGGAGGACGACATGGTAGGCGTTTGGACCGTCCGGATCTTCCGTCCGCTTCGGGCCCGTCGAGAACGTCGTGTAGACCGACATTTGTTGACCGGTCGCCGAGCGCGCCAACACCCGCAGCAAGGTCGAAGCATCTTCGAGCGTCGGGACGATTTTCTCGAGACTCGCGATCACGATATGGGTCGATGGCAACTGCTGGGTCAGGTCGCCGTTCCCTTCGTTCGTCACGATCACCGACGACCCGGTTTCGGCAATCAGGAAATTTGCCCCTGTGATCCCGACATCGGCCGCCAAATAGCGCGGACGCAGGATCTCCCGGGCTTCGGCGACCAGGTCGACGCCTTCGATCAACCGTTGGGTCTTACCGTATTGACGATGGTGTTCGGCGAACAGGTCGGAAACCTGCTCCTTGGTCTTGTGTATCGCCGGCCCGATGATGTGGGATGGCGGCTCGTCGGCAAGCTGAATGATGTATTCGCCGAGATCGGTCTCGACCGGCGTAATCCCGTGTTCTTCGAGATAAGGGTTTAGCGCGATCTCCTCGGCGATCATCGACTTGCCCTTGGTCACCGTTCGCGCGCCCGCCGCCTGGCACAAGTCCAGCACGATCCGGCGCGCGTCTTCGGGCGTTTTGGCCCAATGGACATGTCCGCCGTTGGTGCGGACGATCTCTTCAAACTTCTCCAGATAGAGATCGAGGTGCGCCAGCACATGGTCCTTGATCCGAACTGCGTCGTCCCGCAGCGCTTCGAACTCCGGCATCGCCGTCACGGCCGCGGTCCGCCGCGCGGTAAAGTTCTTGTCGACCCGCGACAGAGCCGTCTGTAGATCCGTGTCTAAGAGGGCTTTAGTAACGTTGTCGCGAAACAGCGCGCTTGTGGGCTGCATCTACGATGCCTCCCCGATGGGCGGGTCGTCGGTCATCCCCGCCAGAATTTCGGCGACATGCCGCACGACAATCGCCGATCCGTCGCGTTTGAGTTTGCCCGCAATGTTGAAAAGACACCCGAGGTCGCCGGCCACGAGCGTCGTCGCGCCGGTCGAGGCAACGCTGTCTGCCTTTTTGCGAACAATTTCACCGGAGATGTCGCCGTACTTCACCGCGAACGTGCCGCCAAAGCCACAGCACGCTTCCCCGTTCGGTACCTCGACAAGGGTCAAACCGGTGACCTGAGACAGCAACGCCCGCGGTTGATTGCGCACCCCCATTTCGCGCAAGGACGAGCACGAATCGTGATAGGCCACTGTGCCGTCGTGGCGGGCCGGCAGGGCCGCAACCTTCAGCACATCGGCAAGAAATGAGGTGAGTTCCCACGTTCGCGCCGCCAGATCGCGGGCCGCCGCGGCATGCACCGGGTCGTCCGAAAACAAGCGCTCAAAGTGGACCTTAATCATCCCAGCGCACGACCCCGACGGCACCACCACGTAGTCGTATCCTTCGAATGCTTTGAGAACCCCGATAGCGATGCCGCGCGCGTCCTTGCGGTCACCTGCGTTGTAGGCGGGCTGACCACAGCACGTCTGAGCCGCCGGAACCTCGACAGTACACCCGGCATCCTCAAGGAGTTTAACCGCCGCAAACCCGACCGACGGCCGGAACAGATCGACCAGGCAGGTCACGAACAGGCCGACGCGCGGTGCCACGCTCATGACCGCGCCTGGTACACGACGTGCGCCGCGATCAATCCGTCGATCTCCATTGCCGAAAATCCCGCGTCGCGCAACACATCGCGACTGTTGGCGCCGTCTTCAACCGGCGGCGTCGGTTCTTTCGGCAATGTCCGGGAGAAGCGCGGCGCCGGCGCGGGTTGATCGATTCCGCCGACATCGATCATCGTTCGACGTGCCGCGATATGGGGATCGCGCGCGACTTCATCGCGGTCCAATACGGGGGAGACGCAAGCATCGCTCCCGGTAAAGACTTCAACCCATGCATCCCGTGTTCGCCCGCGGAATATCTCGGTAAAGCGGGCACGCAATATTGCCCACTTGCTGCGATCGTATTGGTCGGGAAGGTCCGCTGCGTCGAGACCGAGGCCATTGAGCAACGCGGTAAAGAATTTGGGCTCGATCGCACCGACCGCAACATACCGACCGTCCTTGGTTTCATAGGTATCGTAAAAAGGTGCGCCGCCGTCCAACAGGTTTTCGCCGCGCCCGCTGGGCCAGTGCCCCGCCGCTGCCAGCGCATTGAACATCGTCATCAGTTGCGCGGCGCCGTCCACCATCGCGGCATCGACGACTTGCCCCCGCCCGGTCGCCCGGGCCGAGACGATCCCCGCCAACATGCCAACGGCCAGATACATGGCGCCGCCGCCGTAGTCGCCGACCAGATTGAGCGGCGGGACCGGGCGCTCGCCGGCGCGACCGATCGCACCCAGCGCCCCGGCAACCGCGATGTAATTGAGGTCGTGTCCTGCGGTCATCGCTAACGGCCCGCTTTGCCCCCACCCGGTCACCCGGCCATAGACCAATGCCGGATTGCGCGCGAGACATACGTCGGGACCGAGACCGAGCCGCTCCATGACCCCGGGCCGCATCCCTTCGATGAGCCCGTCGGCACCGTCGAGCAAACGCAGGACCGCCGCCGCGGCCATTGGATGCTTCAGGTCCACCGCTATGGACGAGCGGCCCCGGTTGAGCAGTTGAAGATGTGACGGTAACGCTACGCCAAGGCCGGAATGTTGGGGTCGATCGACCCTAATCACCTGCGCGCCAAGGTCAGCCAGGACCATGGCGCAATAGGGCGCAGGGCCGATTCCAGCAATTTCGACGATTCGGATTCCGGTGAGGGGTCCCATGGGCGAAGAGTCACCCGTTGCGCGCTAAGGCGCAAGGGTCGCGTCGAGGGCGCCTGTTAGGACTTTTCGGGCGCCAGCATGTCCTCAAGGCGCTTGGTGGTTCGCAACCCGTCAAGCTCTTCGAGCCGATATTCCCAGCCCTTGACCTTTTGGTTGATCTCCAACGCCTTCTGGGTTGCTTCAGCGCGGCCATCCTCCGGCGCATCGGTCGCCACCTCGGCGCTCACCCGTCCCCACCGAGGCGGTTCGTCGAACCGGCTCGCGCCTTCGGGTTTTGGCAAGGTAATGACCTCAAACTTGAGGACCAATCCGTTAAAGAGCTCGTACTCGGCCAAGTGCCGAATGTTCTCGCTCCCCGCGAAGTCCTGGTGGGGCGCCGGTTCGACATCGGCAAATTCAAAGCGCTCCACGACAAGAGCCAACCGGTCGGCCTCGTTGTCGGTTTTATAGGTTCGGTTATCGGGAACCCCGTCGATTTCGACTTTCTCGCCCGGTGTTACCCGACGACCGGTAACGACCTCGCCATCCGGATGCCGAATGGTGTAGCGCTTCACCTGTTTGGGATCGAGTTCGAACACGTTGCGGTCGAGCCAATCCGCCGGCGACCTGCCAAAGTTCACTTCGCCTTCGGCGAGCCAAGAGCGCGCCTCACCTTCACGGCGCAAATAGGTACCGCCGCGCCCGTCGACGTAAAGAAAGAACTTACGGCGCCCGATGATGCCTGCCCCGAGTTGTTCGCCGTCACGGGCGAGGAAGCGGACGCCCCGTGCTTCGGACTCGTCCCCCTCCGGGTCTTCGACCTGGAGGTGTTTGTAGCGGTCGGGAAGCGACGTCTTGCCTTCGACCAACCTCAGGCTCGCCATTTCGAGGAGGAAGTTCCGAACGGTCTCGCGCTTAACGGTGTATTGGTTCTTTTCCTCGATCCCCCAGCCGTCGCCGGCACCGGTGATCGTAAAGCGATGATCCGCCGTCACGATTTCGATCGCACCGACATCGTTGATGCGCTCGACCAACTTGGGAAAGGCAGGTTCGCGGTCACCGACAACCGTCACCGGGACGGAGTCGCGAGCTAGGGTCACGATGGCCCCGATCACCGCGATGGCAGTGACCCCGGCCAACAGAACGAACGCACGCGTATTCACGATGCGCGCCCCCCCGTCACTGCGAGTTCGCCGCGCGTACTGCGAATGCGCCGACCGAACCGCTGACGTCGCAAGAAGAACAACACAATGGCAACTAAAGCGATCAACAACGGGATGGCACCGATATTGACGACCTTCAACGTGGCGTCGAGATCGTCGATATCCTGTTGCAACGCGTGTTGCACTTCCCGCAAGTCGGCGCGCGAACGGACGATATCGCGGCGGAGGTCGCTAATCGCCTTTTGCTGGTCGGCCGACAAAATGAACTGGCCTTCGTCGGTCCGCTGGAGCTCGGCAATCCGCGCCTGCGTCGTTTCGATATTCTGGAGCAGTTCGCGTTCCTTGGACCGAAACTGAAGTTCCGCGTCGCGGCGAATTTCATCAACCAGCGTAAAGGGACGCGCGGAAAGGCCACGACCCCGGAGGCCGATTAGGCTTGCAGATCCCGCGAGGTTCTCAAGCATGTTGACGAACAGGTCGCCGTTCTGCGCTACCGGTACCGCCTGATTGCCCCCGCCACCTTGCATCCAAATCTGATCCGCGAGCATGTCGGCGTCGGCAACCACGATGGCGTTGATCGATCCGTCCGACTTTGAGCGATGCTCGGCAACCAGTTCGGGATCGGGTCCGGTCGCATTGCGGTCGTCCTCGCGGTCCGGGGGCCCGTCGGGGAACGCCGATTGGGCCGGGCCGGTGAACCGTCCGGCGATGGTCATCACCTCGCCCGAGGCCTTGAAATCGGTCAGGATTTGAATTGGGTTGGGATTGGGCCGGATCGCCTCGATATCGAGGACCTGCGATTGTTCGCTTGAGAACAGCAGCGGTGTCATCGATAGGCCCGCGCCTTCCTTCACCCCGACTCTACCCGCAGCGATGAGATTGATCCGCTCCAGATCTTGGGTGACGACATCGTCGCGGTTGATGCTGATCGGCCCCAACGACAGCCACGGGAGATATTCGGTGACGACGCGGCGACCGCCAGACAGGGCGGCAACACGCTGTGCTGCAATGCGATCGCCGACGACGCCGTCCGGATCGGCCTCAATACCCCACGCATCCAGAAGCGCCCCCAACGCATGGCCGGTCGGCGGCGTATAGGGTTGACCCGGTTGGGTCTGCGGCGGTGGATTCACTTCGACATGGGGGTCCGCAAAAATCAACGCCTTGCCGCCGCGCATCACGAATTGATCAATCGCGTATTGAGTTGTCGGGCTCAGGTTGGTCGGCTGAATCAACAGGACCATGTCTGTATCGTCACTGATCCTCTTGATGTTCCCGCCGATGATCCGGATATCGAAGAACTGCTGCGCTTGCTCGTAGGCCACCCAGGGGGCGAAACGACGGGCCTGATCGGCCGCGATGGGCAGCGATGAAATCATCGCGACGACCGTCTTGCCGGGTTTGGACAGGTTAAACACAAGCTTGGAAATGTCGTATTCCAAAAACGCTTCGCGGCTCGGCGTGAAGAACGGAATAATGTCTTCGTCGTCGGTCGAGTTGGTTCCCGCGAGGCCGAAATACATGACCTCGCCAGCACTACTGATCGGCACCCCTTGGATGCCGAAACCGACCGCCTGGTCCTCTTCGACGGAGAACTGCTCAGGGACGAACTTTTCGAGTTTGATCTTGCCGTCGGCCAAGCCCGCATAACGGTCGAGCACCTCTTCAACACGGGTGGCATAGGCCGCCAACGCAGGGATTTGCTGCACCTGTTCGGAACGATAGAACTTCAACGTAACCGGTTCGTTCAACGACGCCAGGATATCGCGGGTCCCGTCGGTTACGGTAAAAAGCGCGTCTTCGGTAAGGTCGAGTTGGGCGCTCTTGAAGACGCTGTTCGAAATGATATTGACCGCCAGGAACAATACGATCGCCAAGACGATCGACAGGACCGTCATCGTGTTGCGGTCGAGCTTCAGACCGGCGTTGGTGGGTTGTTGGGTCATCGTCTAGGCCGACTTCTTAAGATCGACGATCGCGGTATTCGCAAACAGAAAAACGCCGATCATCGAAACGAAGAACACAATCTCGCGCAGGTCGATCACGCCCTTGGAGATTTGTTGGAAGTTGGTCAAGAAACTCAACGAGGCAATGACGTCGACAATCCAATCGGGCGCCCACGACCGGAACGCCCCGAGCACGATATCCAGGCCCGCCATCAGGAAGAGGAAACTCACCGCAGCGCCAACGACGAAGGCAATGATCTGGTTCTTCGTCAACGCCGACAAACACGAGACCAGCGACAGGAATGCTCCCGCCATCAACCACGACCCAAGGTAACTCGCCACAACGACACCATTGTCGGGATTGCCCAGGATATTGACGGTGATCCAAATCGGAAAAGTCAGCGCCAGTGCCAGCAGCGTGAACAGCCAAGCCGCCAAGAATTTGCCCGCAACCACCTGGAACGTCGAGATCGGCAGGGTCAGCAGCAACTCAATCGTCCCTGCCTTACGTTCCTCGGCCCAAAGCCGCATCCCGATCGCGGGAATGAGGAACAGGTAGAGCCAGGGGTGGAAGGTGAAAAACGGCTGCAGATCCGATTGTGATCGCGAGAAAAACGATCCGAGGTAAAAAGTGAAGGCCCCGATCGCCGCCAAGAAAATTACCAGAAACACATACGCCACCGGCGTCGAAAAGTACGCCCCAAGTTCGCGTTTGGTCACCACCAGCGTGTTACGCATGTCAGTGGCCCACCCTTCGCTGGGTGATCTCGCGAAACACATCGTCCAAGCTACCCGGGACCGGCATGATGTGCTCAGGCGCGACGTTCTCGCGGCCCATCAATTCGGTCACGGCGGCAAAGATGTCATCGGCGCCCTTTGGTGCCGCCGTGACATGCGCAATGCCCTCAACCTTACCCGTGATCTCAACGAACCCGACGCTAGAGATCGCGCGCAGCTTGGTCCGGATTTGTTCGGCGTGGGCCACCGGTACGCGAATAGATAGCGTGCTCGGGGCGGTTGAGGCGGCCCGCAGTTCTTCGGGTGTCCCATCAGCCAGCAATTTACCATGGGCAATGATCAATGCCCGCGTGCACACTGCGTCGACCTCTTCCAGAATATGCGTCGAAATGACGATCGCCTTGGTGGGTGCCATTTTTTGCAGCAGCGTCCGGACTTCGTGCTTTTGGTTGGGATCGAGGCCGTCGGTCGGCTCGTCCAGAATCAGCAGTTCGGGATCGTGCAGGATCGCTTGGGCCAGACCGACCCGCCGTTTGAAACCCTTGGAGAGCGTCTCGACCGGTCGGAAGATAACTTCTTCGAGGTGGACTTGCTCGATGACCTCCTCGATCCGGCGTTTTCGCTCCGCCTTCGATAGGCCGCGCACTTCAGCCACGAAGTTCAACAACGCCCGCGCCGTCATGTCGCCGTAGAGCGGCGCGCCCTCGGGCAAGTAGCCGATCCGGCTCTTGACGGCGATCGGGTCTGACGCGACATCGTAGCCCTGAACGACGGCGGTGCCTTCGGACGGCGACAGGAATCCGGTGATCATCTTCATCGTCGTCGATTTTCCGGCGCCGTTAGGCCCTAGGAAGCCGAGAACCTCGCCTTTGTTCACCTTGAACGACACCTGGTCGACCGCCGTGAGCGGTCCGAACCGCTTCGTCAACGCTCGAACATCTAGAACATCATCGGCCATAGTAATTCTATGTCGCGCAGCGGCCCCTCATGGAACCAAGCGATGCTGGCGTTCCCTCTCGGATTGGGGCGCAATTTAGGGGTCCAATCGCGGCGGTTCAACCATAACCGTCGCTTCTCACAGATATTTGGCACGGCAGCCCGGCACCGCGTCCGCCACTGCAGATGGATTCCCTATCGCGAGCAACCGATGTAGGCTAGCGCTGCTATGGGGGACGACAGCGACGAGGCCACAGGGACCGATCATGCCGGGTGGCGCGCACGCGTCCTCCAAGTACCCGCCAAAGAGACTCTTTTTCTCGAGGGCGACTCCGCGCGGCTCCTCTACGAGGTCGTGTCGGGCGTAGGAAAAATCTACAAAATGCTGCCCGATGGGCGATCCATTATTACCGGATTTGCCTATCCTGGGAGTTTGCTCGGTATCGCTCGCTCAGGCTTCTATTTCTACAATGTCGACGCCGTCACCGACCTGAACTTAAATGCCTACTCCAAGGTCGCGATCGAAGCTCGTCTTAGGGAAGATCCCGACTACCTGCGGCATCTTTTTGAGGAGACGAACGACGAGCTCGCACAGGCGCAGGAACGCATCGTGCTCCTGGGTCAGCAAACACCCGTTGAAAAGGTGGCGGCATTTCTTCAGCGTGTCCGAGTTTGGCAACGTGAGGACCGGCAGATTCACCTGCCCATGACCCGGCACGACATCGCCGACTATCTTGGCCTCACCACGGAGACGGTGAGCCGGACGCTCACCCAATTCCGCGATCAGAACATCGTTCGCTCGATCAACCAGCACGACATCGAAATACTCGACTTGCCCAAACTAACCGGGCTAACGGCAACCTAGGCGGCAGCGGCAGGGATGTGCAGGGTGACGGCTTCGTCCAGCGCGTGCCAATCCTCGTCCCCTGGCCCGCCATCCATATACATGAGAAGACCGAAGGTCGCGGGCCGGTCCAGGCTGGTAAGCGGAAAGTGCCAAGTTCCTGCGTTGTAGTTGATGCCCGCGTTCCCTGGGACAACGAAGGCCCGTAGCGTATCGAGATCCGGCGGGCCGCTAGCGCCCTGAGGCAGCGCCACAATAACGAGGTAGCGGTCGCAATCGAGCGGCAGAAACGCCTGGGACGACAGCGGATGCCGCTCCATCTTGGCAACTCGGATTGGCAGCTTTGCAGGCGGCATTGCCCGCACCACGCCAAGATTCACCGGCAGTTCCGGGCGGCTGTTGGTCAAGCGCGCCGCGTAATCGGTTCGGTTGGTCGGCCCGGGATCGACCAGAACTTGGCCGTAGACTTCGAACGCCGCCGGATCGAGGGGTTCAGCAACGAGGTCACGCATCGCGATTTCCCTTATGTGCGTTCGATCAGTTCGATCCATTCGCCCGCCGACCCGACGATTGTCGCGGCGCGGCGTTGGCGATAGAGCGGTCCCTGGCGCTGAATAACGTCGCCGCGGAAGGGCAACGTCACTTTGTCGAGCGAGTCCACCTCCAGGGAGAGAATAGCAATACCGGGTGGGATTTCACCCGGCCGGACCTCGCGGTGCTTTGCTTCCTTCGGGAAATTATCCAACTCCAAGGTCGCCTTGTCGGCCAGTCTGATGGTGGACAGGCGATGCTTGGTTTCGATGTCGAGACCGAACGCTACGTTCAAGCCGGTGACGCGCATGTCGTGTATGTCACCGAGCGTGACTTCGAAGTTGTCGCTATAGAATTTACGGCTACCCTCGAAGTTGTCGCTGCCCAGTATCGTGATGAAGAGGTGATCGACCAGCGTTTTGGCCTTCGGCAAGTAGCCGGTCTCGGGCGCTTCGTTAATCTGGGTGAGGTAAACCATCTCTTTTGCCACGGCCAGCGTTTGCATCGCGCGGATCGATCCGGATGGATAGAGATCGCGCGGCATACCAATAATCTTGAAGGGAGAGCCTTCAAGCTTGGCGGGCATCGCGTTGACGTCGGTGGTCAATATTTCCAACGCGTTCCAGCCAAAGGTCGTGAACGGCGCGTAGGATCCGAGCGCCTTGCCTTCGACAAATCGGAGTATTGCCCCGTTGCCCGATTCGCTCCGAATCGACACGACGCGCCGCCCCGCCATGGCCGGTGCACCCCAACTCGCGGCGATATCTTCGGGCACGGTCCCCTCGAGGACCTGCTTGTATCCCAGGTAGTCGACGTACGCAGCGGCGGCAGCGGCCGGATTGGGCGCCATCACGGTGGCGGCAGCGAACGGTCCGAGAACTGGTTTCGTCATGGCATCGTCCTTTTTAACTGGTCCCTGGCCGACAACGGCGCCACGTCTGGAACGCGGTGGCGGCGCCGACCGCCATTTGTACGGTGTCTTCGTTGACCATCACCATGCGTACTTCTTTTCCGGCGTCGGGTTCTCCGGGCGGCACGGTATAGATGAAGCCGTGTCGGTCATAGAGGCCCTCGATTCGGTTGCCACCGGGGGTATGGATCCGCGGCCCCTCGATCGCCAGGGTCCGGCCTTGGACCGAACACCACTCGCCGTCGATGGCGTCGGCCCAGGCCGTCCCGGCGACGAACGCACCCAAAAGAACGACAGTGACAAGCAACCCGCGCATGGCATTCCTCCTGCGTGTATGACGTAAGCATAGGGGCGCCGGCGCCCGGGCGCCACGGGCTTGCTGGTTCCCGTGCGGCGCTGGGCATGGCAAACTTGGGACTGAAGGAGACCGCTATGTCGGATATCGTCGCGCCAAACGGCAGCCCACTCAGCGTCGCAGTCCTCGGGACCGGCGACATCGACGCTTCACTCCGACTCTACCGCGACATGATCGGACTAGATGTCGTGGACTGGCGCACTTGGTCCGGGCCGGATCTTGAACGCCACTGGCAACTCCCCTCCGGCGCGCAGGCCGAGGCCGTGTTCCTCCAAGCCGGTGCCTCGGAGGTCGGCCGCATCTTGCTCCTGGACTGCGCAGCGCCCGAAAGGAAAGTTGTGCGGGCCGGGAAAGAAAACTGGCATTACGGGCTATCCAACCTGAATTTCTACACCGCCGACATTCACGGCGCCGCGAAGACGTTTGCCGCGGCGGGGTTCGAGTTCTGGAGCGAACCGAAGGCGCACCCCATGACACCGGAGGTCGGCACGCCGATCGAAGTCGTTTTCGAGGGGCCCGACGGCGTCCTGATCAACCTGGTCGAGCTCGCGACGACCGACCCCAAAACCCGGATCGGTCAGATGCGCGCCTACGTCGAAAAACACGGACGCACCAAGACCGGTTTCACACCCGTCGTCACGACCAACCACGTTTTGCAGTCCCGCGAACGCGGTAAGGAATTCTACGAGGAGGTCCTGTCGATGCGGCCCTTGATCGACGAGGAACTCGCAAGCCCGGAAGCCCGGCACTTTCTGCGCCTGGGCGAGAACCGGATTTGGACCCTGTTCATGCAGGGCAACCACATGTTCGGCAAGATCGCGACCTCGACGCCGATCGATTTCACGCCACCCAACACGACGCCCCGCGCGGTGCCGCCTAACCTGGGCTATCTCGCTCAGACCTTCGTCGTGGCGGACTTCAGCGCGGCGATGGCCAAATGCGAGGCGCTGAACGTCGAGACGTTTTCGCCGGAGATGGATATCGACCTGCCGGGGTTCGGGCGTCGGCGCACCGCCGTCGTACGCAATCCGGGCTCCGGCGCGCTCCAGGAATTGGTGGCTGCGGCCTAGGCTGCCTTCTGCGCACCCATCGCCCACCACCGGCCGCCGTTCGGCGTCGGGAGGTATTTTTCCCAAACGTCCTTAGTGCGAAAACCGCCTTTCTTCATCGGGTCGATCACGTCCATGTCGTGAAAAGTGCCCCAGAACGGTTCGGCGTTGTAGTGGGTGCTCCAGTCCCGGTACGACTGGAAATACAGGTCGTCCACGTCGCGGTGACGTAACGCCACTTCGAGATGCGCCATGACGCCGCCCGGCGACAACAGGCGGTGACATTCGCGGCACATGTTGTACATCGCTTTGAACGACATCTCGTGAAGCAACGTCCCGGAAACGATCAAATCGAAATAACCGTCGGGATAGTCGGTGCTCTCACCATTTTGAGTCGCAAAGTGGACCGGTACGCCCTGCATTTCGGCGCGTGCATGAGCGTAGCGCATCAACCCCGGGCCGATGTCAATGCCATGGACTTCAGCGTCGGGAAAAAACGCTTTCGCCGCTAGCGTGCTGCCGCCGGTGTTGCAGCCGATATCGAGAATGCGTCGGGGGTTCAGAGCCGGATAGGTCGCCCGTAGGTCTTCAAATAGGTGCTGAATGGACTTGTTGCCCTTCGCGACTACGCCCTGCCCACGCGCATAAATCCGGCCCGCGCCCTCGCAAAAGGCACCGGCTGTTACGTCGTCGTCGGAAAGGTTCAGATCATACCCGCCTGGTTGGCCATGAATATGAACGTCGGCGACATATCTTGGCGCGGCGAAATCCGGCACGACCCGAAGGCTCCCCTTCGCATGGGCTTTTGGCTTCGCCGATGCCCGGAGGTCTGAGTCGAGCCGGTGGACTTCCTCGCCAATGGCATCCCACATCATTTCCTGAGAGGTCGACCAGAGCGATGCCCAGGACTGCCAAACCGGCTCCTTCACCATCGCCTTGCGGATCTCGTGGCGATCCTTGGGGGGTCGGCCCAATTCTTTGCGCAGCTTTGGAGCCGCGTTCGCTTCGTAGACGCCGCGTAGCGACGGCCCAAGCCCAGTGTTGATATGGAGCTTCAGCGCCAGGACGAAGGCTTCCCGCGAAGCTTCGTCGTGAACAATATCGAGGTCCAAAAATCCGGTCATGTCGCCTCACAGGGTCAAGAGTCAGCCGACTATACCGAACCCGTCAGGGCGATGTCAGGCGCCGTGTTACCAAACGCCCCCGAGCGACGCCACGGTGGCAACCTTCACGCGCAAAACGCCATCATGACCGAGTCGAAACAGGGCGTTCGACGGCAAACCGCGGTCAGCAGATTGAACTGTAGCCTGCCGGTGGGTCAAAACGAGGGTATCCTCCTCCTCGGTCACGTGAAGCTGCATGAAACATGCTTCGGGGATCTCAGTATGATGAACCACCACTAGAACCAGTTGCTCGTCCCTAAACCCGAGGGCGCGGAGCATGAAGTACTTTGCCAACGCGAAGTCTTCACTATCGCCGGCTCGATTGTTCATCAGTTCGGTCGGCGTCGCCCAATAGTCCCGCACACCGTATGTCTCGATGTCCGGCGCATAGGGAATGGCATTGACCAATTCGTTTACCAGCAGAACTTGTTCGCGGCGCGGCACACCGCTCAGTCCTTCAAGGTAGCCTCGTAAGCGCGGCGGCAAGCAAGCGTTCCCACTGAGAGCGGCACACGCAACGTCCTGCCCTTGATGGCGTTGCGCAGTTGCGTCCCAACGCTCGATCATCATGCGAACCGGTGCGACGAATGAGTCTTTGGCGGCGACCGACCGCTGTGGAAGTCCAGCGATCGATGCAGCACATAGAGTCACTGCAAGAACAGTCCGCCACATCGTCGGTCTACTTCACGCAAATCGTTAGCCGAACGGTCTCCCTAGCACTGAGGTCCTGGGACCTCAGCAGGAGATCCGTTTGACCCATCTCGACCGATTTCACCTCTCTGACATATTCCAAAGTCGCCTGGTTGCGCCCTGATTGCGGCGACACGATGCTCGCAACGATCTCGTAGTGCGGCGCCTCGCGAATATGAGCCACAGGTACTACGACACTACCATCCTGGAGTGTCAGAACGTTTCCGTCGCCACGGTCAACCGGCGCAAGACCGACAAAACCTGACATTGTCAGGGCCGAGGCTTCGGCCACCGGCCCAGCCTCGACCGAACTACCAATACCTAACAAACTCACAGCGATTCCCGCGATCATCCACAACCGAATACGGGCTCTTACGCGTTTACTCATTTGCTTTCCCCTTTGTACGTTAGAAAGCATAGGGGCGCCGCGTAACGCCAGTCGGTCGCCAGTGTCTAAATTGGTAACTACTCTGTAAATTGGACCTAAGATCGATGAACCACACAATATTGGTGATCGACGATGATGACGCGGTTCGACTAACCCTCGAACGCTTCCTGACTCACCATGGTTTCGAGCCGGTTCTTGCTGCCGACGGAGAGGCAGGATTAACGCGTCTCGGCAATGAAAAAGTCGACCTCGTAATTCTCGACCTCAATCTTCCCGGCATGGATGGACTGGACATTGCTCGCGAAATACGGTCGCGCGGCGACACACCAATCATCATGCTGACGGGACGCGCTGACGAGATCGACCGCATCGTGGGATTGGAGATCGGCGCCGACGACTATCTCACCAAACCGTTCAACGCACGCGAACTCGTGGCCCGCATTCGAGCTGTACTGAAACGTTCGGCCGCTTCTGCGCCCGAACCCCTGTCGTCGACGGCGACCGGGCCGACGACAGGGTTCGGGCCTTGGCGAATTGATCACGACCGGCGTACGATTCACCATACTGACGGGCGCGTCGAACGACTAACCTACGGCGAATACGATCTCTTGTTGGTGTTCCTACAACATCCGAATCGCCTCCTGACGCGGGACCAACTCTTAGATTTGTCTCGTAATCGCGAACTGGAGTCCTTCGACCGTAGCGTCGACATCCAAGTCAGCCGCCTGCGTAAAAAGATTGAAGACGACGTGAAGGCCCCCCTCTTCATCGTCACCGTTCGCGGTGCCGGTTACCGATTTTCCACCCAACAGGGGGACTAGCGTTACGCAGGCGTTACACCGACCGGAACCAGCGACACCTGCCCGTTACCGGCGGGCCCTAATGTCCGGTTAGGTATTCGTTACACAACCACCGGGGGTCGGCATGAAAGGAATCGTTTTTTCCGAGTTTCTGGAGATGGTCGAAGACCGGTTTTCCCCCGAGGTTGCAGATCGCATCCTATCTAAGTCTGACCTTAAACAAGCGGACGGGTCATACACGCGGGTCGGCACATACCACCACAGCGATCTCGTCTCTCTGGTGGTATCCCTCAGCCAAGAGTCCGGCATTGACGCTCCGGGCCTCGTCAAAGCCTTTGGGCAATACCTCTTCGGCCGGTTTGTCGAAGAGTACCCTTCCCAATTCGAGGGTATCGCAAGCGCGACGGATTTTCTGAAACGCGTCCATGACTACGTTCATGTCGACGTCAAAAAACTCTACCCCGATGCGGAGCTACCTGCATTCGCATGGGAAAACGGCGAGGATCGTCCATTTACACTGATCTACACCTCCAGTCGCCCGTTCGCGGACCTTGCCGAGGGACTCATCCAAGGCTGCATCGATCATTATGGCGAGAGCTACGCCATCGAACGGGAAGACCTCAACCCGGAAGGAAGCGAGGCACGTTTCTCGCTCGTCCCAGCCGACGCTGCATGACGGACGCCGCCCTCTACGAGCGACGACTCGACCGGGAGCGGGCGGCACGGAAGGCGGCCGAACGACTGCTGGAGGAAAAGTCCCTCGAGGTTTACCAGGCCAACCAAAAACTGAAGCACTCCCTCGAACGCACCGAACGGCGCGAGGCGCTCATCAAGAGCGTATTGGACAACGTGATTGACGGGGTCATCACTTTGGATCGACAGGGAAATATCCGCGTGTTCAGCCAATCTGCAACTCGGATATTCGGTATATCTGCCCGCGACGTAGCGGGACAATCGATCACTACTTTGATACCCGCATTTGACCTCCGGCAAACGAATTCCTTGTTTGCAGGACTGGTCTTGCGAAACGAATTCAACGAACTCTCGCTCGGCGGCTTCGAGACCATCGGGGTCCGGGCGGACGGCGAGGAATTTGCCTTAGAAGCAGCCGTTACCCAGTTCGACTTCGCCGATACCCGCACCGTTGTTCTTTCCGTCCGCGACATCACCCGGCAGAAACAGGAACTGGCCGAACGGCAAAATCTCGAAGGCCAACTCCGGCATCTTCAAAAAATGGAATCGCTCGGCACACTGGCAGGCGGCGTCGCCCATGAATTCAACAACATGCTCGTCCCTATAATCACCCTCACCGAGATGAGCCGAGACGACCTCGACGCGGAGTCGCAGGCACATGAAAACCTCGGCCATGTCCTCGACGCTGCGGGACGTGCTCGGAGTCTGATAGCAAAGGTTCTGAGTTTCAGCCGGAAAAAAGACACCACAATAGAACCGGTCTCTATTGAAGATGTCTTTGGGGACGCCGGCAGTCTGCTCAACTCCACGCTGCCGGCGACCACAACGCTAGAATTCAAGAAAAGCCAACTCGCCCTAAGCGTTCTCGGCGACCGGACCGAACTCGGCCAGATCGTTCTGAATCTCGTGGGCAACGCCAGTGCCGCGCTTGAGGGGAGCGAAGGAACGGTACGCGTCGGCGCCGAAGTCGTGGATGTTAAGATCGGCTCCCGGTACTATCGCCAAGGTGCCAAATCCGGTCGCTACGTTCGACTGGCGGTCGCCGATACAGGCTGCGGCATGGACGGACAAACGATCGCCCGGATATTCGACCCTTTCTTTACAACAAAGGCAGTGGGCCAAGGAACCGGCCTCGGCCTTTCTGTCGTCCACGCTATTGTGGAGCGATCGAAAGGACTCATCGATGTTTCAAGCACGGTCGGCCAAGGCACCGAGATCGTTGTGCTCCTCCCCGCACTCGATCAAGAGGACGAATCCGAGCGGCTGATGTCCGCGTAGCACGGTGAGGTAGAGCATGGCCCGCATTTTGGTAATCGACGACGAAGAACTGGTCCGGCTAACCATTCGCCAAGCGCTCAAGAAGGTGGGTCACGAGATCGTCGAGGCCGACAACGGAATTGTGGGCCTCACGCTTTTTGAAGAAGGCGGCTTTGATCTCGTCTTTTGCGACATCATCATGCCCAAAAAAGAGGGCATCCAGACCATCATGGATATCCGCAAGATCGACCGCGATGTTCCGATCGTCGCGATGTCCGGCGGCGGGCGTACCAAGAATACTGACTTCCTCGACGCCGCGTCGTCCCTAGGCGCCAACCGGACAATGCCAAAACCCTTCGATCGAGCGCAGCTGCTCGCCATCACCGCCTCGTTCGTGCCCAACGCAGCGTAACGCCTGCGTAACGGTAAATCGAAAACCCGACATCGACCGGTTACCGGCCTGCCGAAGAATGGATCCGTAAAGGAGAAGCCCCATGGCAGACATCAATTCGAGCGCCGAACAAACCACCGAATTTCTCCCCATGTGGAACACGGCGGAGAAGATTGTCACAGGCTACATTTGCACCCCTAAGAACGACGAACCCGTCAGCTTTCGCAATGACATGAATGCGATGATCAGTGCGTTAACCGCACTGGAGCGCTCCAACAGCTCTCCGTCTCCTCCTCTCATCGCGACCCCAGTTCATTTGGCCAGCTTGAAGTCGGGAGGCAACCTCGCGCAGTTCGAACGCTTAGGCGGACAGTTCAACGCAAAGATCCACGAACGCCTTGTCGTCGAAATCGTCTTGGGCGAGGGCTCCACTTCCGTGTCGGAGGTTCGCGACGTCGTCGACATTGTCCGACAGACCTGCCGTACGGTGCTGTTGCGGGCGCCGATCGACTATTCGCGTATTGGCGAGCTATCGGGCATCAAAGCCTATGCTGTAGGTACGCGCTTGGACCGCGAACGGTATCCAGACTATTTCGGTTTGCTCGAACGCTTCGTCGAGCAAACCGAAAACGCGGGCCTCCTATCCTACGCACTGGGACTCGACACCCTCCCGGCGCTCACCGCCGCAATCTGCGCTGGGTTCGGTCACGTCGATGGACCCGCAATTCCGCAAATCGGCGCGCATGAAGCGACCTACCCCCTCTCGGTACCAGACCTTTATGCGAACACGGATCGTCATGCCACTTCTTCGCTTCCGGTGGCCCACCAGCGCCAGGTAGTTGCGGTCGACATGCGCTAGCCTGCGCAGGGCGCCGGGCTGAGGCCTAATCGACCAGAAACCTCGGCGCGCCACCAAACGGCATGCGTCTCGGACATGGAACCAACTTAGAACGTTCTCACCAATTCGACGGCTTTGACCCAGGGCCTCTGACGAAGGAGCTGGCAGGCACGCCAAGACAGTAGTCTTTGATCTATCGCGCCATGACGGGGCCGATACCCTTCTTCTTTCTGCATTTCTGACCCATTATGTCGCCTGCAAAGAGCGCGACCATTGCGCTGTCACTAACGGACCTGGGAGTAGAAATGGACGAAAGCGCGATCTACAAGAAACAAGGCATGGGCAACGCGCTAGGGTTCGGCAAAAAAGCCGCGCTCGTTGTGGTCGATTTCGTCAACGGATTTGCAGACCCTGAGGTTTTTGGCGGGGGCAATATTCTCGACGCCATCGAAGCGACCAAGGGCTTGCTCGAGGCTGCCCGGCGCAACAATGTGCCGATCGCGTTCACGAGGATTATCTACCAAAAGGACGGGAGCAACGCCGGCGTCTTCGCCGAGAAGGCGCCCAAACTAAAAACCCTCACGATCGACAATCCGCTCAGCCAAGTTGTCCCTGAGTTGGAGCCGCGCGACGGCGAATACATCGTCGACAAGACCGAGGCATCCTCCTTCCACGGCACCGGTTTAGGCGCTTGGTTGACCTATCACCGTGTCGACACACTGATAGTGACCGGTGCAACGACCAGCGGTTGCGTCCGCGCCACGGTCGTCGACGCGTGCGCCCACAACTACCGCCCCATCGTCCCGCGCGACTGCGTTGGGGACCGCGCGATCGGACCGCACGACGCGAGCTTGTTCGACATGGGTCAAAAATACGCCGATGTCATCGCCAGCAACGAGGTCATCGCGGAACTCGAACGGCTCGGCAAGCAAGGCTAGGAAGCACTGGTGTCGCCCTTCGTCGTCGGCCACGCGAAGGGGGAGCATTGGCGCGCGGCAAGCCGCGAAGCGACGCGCCAACTCGGAAAACTTCCGACCGACGCTAACGTCGGGTTCGTCTATGTCTCGCAGGAAGCGGGCGCAAACCTCACCGATATCGTGCGTAATCTCCGGTTCGAGACGGGCATCCAGGATTGGATCGGCGCCGTCGGCATAGGGGTCTGTGGCGACACGAACGAGTATTTTGGCGTACCGGCGGTCGTCCTTCTCGTCGGCAGCTTTGGCCCTGCCACATTCAAACTTTTCAACACTGAAACGAGCGATCCCGCCGATTGGAGCGCGCCGGGTGCCAGCGAAGCCTTGGGTGGCGGTTTTGCCATTGTGCACGGCGACCCGGGCAATCGAGACATTCTGAGACTCCTTCCATTTTTTGCGGAAGCGAGCGGCGCGTTCCTGGCCGGCGGGTTAACCGCGCCCGACGTTCGCCCAGGACAAGTCGCGGGTGACCTAAATGAAGACGGACTCTCCGGCATTCTGTTCTCGCCCGAGGTCGCCGTGGCCACCGCCGTATCGCAAGGCTGTGTCCTGTCGGGGCCGACGCGCCACATCACCGAATGCGTCCGCAACGTGGCCGTCATGATCGACGACCGCCCCGCCCTGGAGATGCTGTATGCCGACGCCGGGGGCACCTACCGCGGCAACCTGAGAGCAGCAGCAGGGAAGGTCTTTGTGGCGTTTCCCGTTGAGGGTTCCGACCAAGGCGACTATGTCGTACGTAACATTGTCGGCGCAGATGAAGCGCAGGGCGTCATCGGGATCGGTGCACCCCTGGCACCCGGCCAGCCCATCGTCTTTTGCAGACGCGACGCGGACGCCGCGCGCCAAGACCTACGTGATCGACTGGTCAAGCTCAAAGCCCGACTACGCGGTACGCCGCGCGGTGCGGTTTACAGTTCCTGCGTCGCGCGCGGACCACACCTCTTCGAACCCGACGAGGAGGTGGCAATAATCCAAAAAGAACTTGGCAACATACCGTTAGTCGGTTTCTTCGGATCGGGCGAGATTTCAAACGACCGTCTCTACACCCAAACCGGAGTCTTGAGCGTCTTTGTTTGACTGGGGTTGCCTGGCTTTAGCTCAAGACGCCTCCGCGTTTGCCGAGCTCGTCACAAACCGGGCGGCTTCCCGGATGACGTTCACCCCGGCACCGGGCCTCGTCGCATTTTCCGCTAAGTAGCGGCGCCATGACCGCGCACCCGGGACGCCCTGGAACAGCCCGATCAAGTGACGCGCCATCGTGTTCAAACGCACGCCGTTTTCCAATTCGCGCGCGACGTAGGGCAAAAATGACTCGATCGCCGCCGCGACGTCGGTGGCTCCACCTGGGCCCTCGAACAACACGTCATCGACGTCCGCCAAAAGGGACATGTTTTGATAGGCGGCGCGGCCCATCATGACCCCGTCCACCCGGCCCAAATGCGCGCGGCTTTCGTCCAATGTCACAATCCCGCCATTGATAATCACTTCGAGCGTCGGGCGATCTTCTTTGAGCCGGTAGACATAGTCGTACTTCAACGGCGGTATTTCACGATTTTCCTTGGGGCTGAGCCCGCTCAGGATCGCCTTGCGGGCGTGAACCACAAAGGTCTCACAGCCGCCGTCCTGGGCGACCCGGTCGACGAAGTCGCGAAACACTTCATAGTCGTCTTGATCGTCGATACCAATCCGGCATTTCACGGTAACCGGCAGCGCAACGCGATCGCGCATGGCTCGGACACAGTCCGCGACGAGCGCAGGTTCGGCCATGAGGCAGGCGCCGAATCGAGCGTTCTGCACACGGTCGCTCGGACACCCGACGTTGAGATTGATCTCGACGTATCCGAATGCTGCACCGATTTCAGCGCAGTCCGCCAGGGCGGCAGGATCGCTGCCGCCCAACTGAAGCGCGACGGGGTGCTCCGACGGATCGAAGGCAAGGTGCCGCTGGCGGTCACCGAAAACGATCGCGCCGGTCGTCACCATTTCGGTGTAAAGCAGCGTGCTGCGCGACAACAAGCGCATGAATGCGCGGCAATGACGGTCGGTCCGCTCCATCATCGGCGCGACCGAAAAGGTGCGATCCACCGGCACTACGGCGTTCCTCCGGAGGTCCCCAGCGACATACCCCCCGCGTTCCGGTTCGCTTCTTTCACGATGTCGGCGAACCTGCTTCACAACCCCACCATCTCCTTGCTCATGTCCCATAGTCGATCTTGGGCTGCTCGATCGTAACTGATCTCGTTCGACCGTACCGCCCGGCAGGCGTCAAAGTAGAGCGCCGTTTGCCCCTCAACCTCCGGCGAGCTTGCGAGATAGACACTCGTTTCCGCACCTTGCGCAATCGATATGGCATTGCCAAAGCGCATCGCCAGCGCAACCCCGGTGCGTGCAAAGAACCCATTGTTGCGGCCGAATTGGGATCGCACAAAGCCCGGATGCAGGCAGTTCACGGTAACCCCGGTGCCTTCCAACCGGCGGGCCAACCCATAGGTGAACATCACGTTGGCCAACTTCGATCGCGCATAGGCCTTCCATGCACCGAAGCCGCGCTTCAGTTCGAGGTCGTCGAAATCCAGAACGGCACGGCGGTGGGCGATCGAGGCCACGTTGACAACGCGCGCAGTGCCACTGGCGGTGAGTACGTCCGTCAGCTCATGGGTCAGCAAGAAATAGTTCAAATGGTTCAGAGCGAACGTCATCTCAATCCCGTCGGCGCTCTCTTCGCGACGAAAGAGAATTGCGCCGGCATTATTGACCAGCACGTCGAGACGCTCGGTCCGCGCCTTGACCTCGGCCGCGAGGCTGCGTATGTGCGCCTGCACCGACAAGTCGGCCTGCAAGAACTCGACGGTCGCGTTACCGGTTTGGCGAACGATGTCGGCAACCGCCGCGGCACCCTTCTCCGCATTGCGTCCAACGATCAGGACGCGCGCGCCTTGCGCAGCGATTCGAAGCGCGGTTTCCTTGCCGATCCCATCGGTCGCGCCTGTCACCAACACCGTCTTGTTCTTCATCGGTCCTGACCCTTCGATGCACTGAGCCTGCGGTGTAGCTGATTCGCCTCGGCAACATCCGCGCTCTCTTCGCCTCCGACAGAGCCAAGAACAACACGGAGGCGGTCGTAAACATCGGCACCACGTTCTTGCCCGTCCAGTAGGTGCGTCAGTCGTGTAATGGCCTGCAACTCCTCACCGGTGGCGCCACGCGTCGCGGCGAGCGTGGCGCTGCTATATAATCGTTCTCGGCCGCCGCGTCATCGCCCAACGCGCGGTGGGCATTGCCCTGCACAGTGAGGGCGATCGGGCGAAACTGAGTCTGCGGACCCGTATCGATCCGCGTCAGCGCTTCCCCAATCAGAACTAAGGCATCGGCGGCCCGTAGTAGCGCGCCGATTCCGCGAAGAGTCCCCGTCCGAGTACCCCGGGTTCGGTGTCCGCCCTAAGAAACTTCTTTCGGTGCCCAAGGCTGAGCCCGAGTTCCCGAAGATCGTCGTTATTGAGTTCTGCCGCGACGTCGAGATCGACATCGTTCTCTGCAAAAACGTCGGCGTACTGCCCCAGGCCGATCGCGACCAGCCAGTCCTTTGTTGTGGGTAACTCTGTCATTGCGGATCTGCGATCTTTCGCGCCGCTTCGGATGGGCCGAAACCTATCACAACCCCGCGCGAAACCGCAGGCGAGCTTCTGCGGCGAGGTCGTGGGTGGTTTGGCGAAGCTGGCCGGGTCGCGGCGCATCTCGCAAGGTTGTGAACCAATGCGTTGGCGGCGCACGCCCAGCCGCCCGCGCCCAGGTCAACGAACGCAGGAAGTTCTCGGCTGCGCCATCGAGTGTGTCGGGGATCACGTGGCCGTTCAGAATCCCCCATATGCCGGTCCAGCACCGCGCCACGCTCCAGGGATTATAGCCACCCCCACCAACCACAAGACAGCGCGGCACCATCGGAACGACGGCACGAACCACTTCCCAAATCGCGTTGTTCGACAGGTCGAGTTTGGAAAGGGGATCTTCGGCGAGTGCATCCGCCCCGGTTTGCAAGAATAGGACTTGGGGTTGAAAACGCTCGATGACCGGGATGACGACCTCATCGTGGAGATACGCCATTTCCGTGTCATTGAAGCCCGGCGCGACCGGCAGGTTCAGCGCCGATCCACCCGCGGTGTCATGGGCCGGGCCGGTATTAGGCCAGCGCCCGGCTTCGTGAATCGAAACGGTTAGTATCCGCGGATCGCCGTGGAACGCATCTTGGACACCGTCGCAGTGGTGCGCATCGATGTCGAGGTAAAGCACGCGCTCGAAGCCCCGTTCAAGGAATGCCAATAGGCCGATCGCCGGATCGTTCAAATAGCAAAACCCGCTCGCGTGACCTGGCCTGCCATGGTGGGTTCCCCCTGCGGGGCTATAGACGACCCCCTCCTCCGCCGCGAGCAACTCGACCGCTGTCAGAGTTGCGCCACACGCGGTCGCCGGTCGGCTGAAGATTTCGCGGAAAATGGGGTTACCGTTCAGTCCGATATTGTAGCGGCGTCGTTCATCGAGCGAGAGCGTCTCGCCCCGCTCCGCTCGAACGAGCGCATCGACATAGTCGGGGCGATGGAAGACTTGGAGCTCTTCCCGCGTTGCAACCCGACTCTCAATATAGCGCGCCTCGTCCATCCACCCCAACGCTCGGCACAAATCCATGACCGCCGACACCCGGGGGATCGCCAATGGATGCCTGTCGCCGTATCGCGACCTGCGATAGATCTCATTTCCGATGAAGATCGGTGCGCGGGTCATCGCGGTTCTCCGGCGCAGAGACCCCGCAGAGTCAAGAATGGAACCACCACGCGCATAGGCACATTTACTCTCCAAGGCCGATTCTTCCGGCAAAGCGCCGATTCGCAACTTCGATGTCGCGAATTGGCATCGGTGCCTTTTTCGCTCACACGATTCGTGCCATAACCGCGGCAATACAGGAACGCCGTGGAGAAAAACATGCCGACGCCAGACGAAGTTCGCAAAGCGCTAGAAGTCATTTTCGCTGCCGATTCGGAGATATATCAGTCACGTGGCTTCCAACGCCGCATCGGGTACGGCAAGCGTCCGGCGCTGATCCATATCGACCTGGCAAACGGATGGACCCGTCCGGGCAATCCGTTTTCGTGCGACGGTATGGACGTCATCATACCGGCCGTCCAGCGCCTGAACGAAGCGGCACGCAAGAAACGGGTCCCGATCGTCTACACAACGACCGCCTACAACGTGACCGATTCGGTCAACACCGATATGGGCCTGTGGCATTTGAAGATTCCCACGGAAGTACTCAACCTCTCCAAAAAGGAAGACGTCGCCATCGACGACCGCATCGCACCGGCGCCAGGCGACCAAGTCATCGTCAAGAAACGGGCGAGCGGCTTTCACGGGACATATCTGTCGAGCTTCCTCAAAGCGAACGGCATCGACACGGTTATTATCACCGGTGTCACCATGGCAGGATGCGTGCGCCATACGACGGAAGACGCCATCGCCGAGGGCTTCCGCCCGATCGTCGTGCGCGAGGCCGTTGGCGACCGCGTCCCGGGCGTTGTCGAATGGAATCTTTTCGATATCGATTCGAAGTTCGGTGACGTCGAGTCCGTCGACGATGTTGTCAAGTATCTCGAGGGAATCGAACCCTATCCGATCCCCAACGCCTAGGGGTGGGCCCGGGCGCTCGACTGGTAGAGAGACCAAACGAGCGCGGCGCCCAAACCAAAGGTCGCTTCATCTTTGAAAAGCGGGCTGTCGGCATTCTCGGCGCCGCCGTGAAATTCCGCGCGAAACGCCATCAATACGTTCAGCCGGTCGCCGAGCGATTTAACCAACGACAGTTGGGTCTGTGCCCCGAGATAGCCCGCCTTGGCATCGAAGGCGGGCCTACCGGCAGCAACGAACCGCGGCTCGACTTCGTAGAAATAGTCCATGAGGTCTTCGCTCGCGAAGGTCACTCCTGCCGATACTTTCACTTCCAGATCTTGCTGAAGAAAATTCTCGTGCTGGTAGGCGATCTCAGGTTCGAATACGTAGCCCCGCCCATCGAGCCGAGAAAAGTCGGTCGAGAAGACAGCACGAACCGGTAGTTCGATATCGATTTTGGCGGAATGGGCGGCTCTAGCGACGGTCCATTGAACCCTAGGCCCTATCTCGCCCATCCAATCGAGATCCGGCATGCCGCGGCGAGCTGTGTTCTTGTCTGAATCCGACGAGAATGCCCCGTCGAGACTGAGATCGAATTCGAAGCGGTCGGTCTTGACCAACCGGCTGCGAAGCAGACCCTTCTCGTCGCTCCGCAGAATCTTGCCGCGGTACGCCACAAAGGGCAGAACCAGACCCTTGAGATGGCTCTGACCGGCTGCGGGATAGTCCGGCAGGTACGCGCCACCAAGCGCCACACCAGCCTCGAAAAGCGGCTTGGGAGGCTTCGGCGGTGCCGCCCGGGTTAGGTCGTGCCACTCTTTCCCCGCATACGCCGTGGGGGAAATGAGACACAAAGCGAGCGCCGCAGCAATGAAGAGCCCACCGTTCCAATACGACCGGTCCATCGGGCTAACGACCGGCAACATCGAGAAGATGAGTCCGCTTTTTTAGGAACCGCAACGACAGAAAGGCGACCGATGCCGCCGCCAAACCGATCAACCAGTCGGAGTCTTGGGTGAACCAAGTCCGGAGCGTCTCGCCGCGCAAGACCGTATCGGAGAGGAATTCTACAACCACGAAATAGGCGAACAAAAGGTAGGCCGTCCCGTATTCGCGGCGCAACGTGGTGCGCCAGGAGAACGGCATGTCGGGCCGCTGCCAACGCAACAGGGCGGGAAAAAACGCGGGCGTCGTTTGAGCCCACTGTTCGTAAGTCCGGCCGAACTTATTTTGCAGGAACGCCTCCTCCGTCATCATGATGCGCTCGTAATAGACTGCGAAGGCGAACGCACCGATCAACGGAAACCACCAGACTTTGAGCGCGACAAGGAAGCCAAGAAAGATCAAGAAATTGGCGAGGTAAAGAGGGTGGCGCACTATCGAGTAGAGCCCCGTGGTATTTAGTTGATTGGCGCGCTGGAGACGGGTGTTCCGCCCCGACGTCCCCGCCGGAGCAAAACCGACGGTCACGGCACGTACGAGCAGGCCGATCACCGAAATCGCGATAGATACGAACTCCCACGAATCGTCGATTCGCTCACCGAGCTGCCCGACATAGTCCCGCGCACCGTAAACGGCTGCAATCGCGAACGGGGCTATGATCAGCGGGAGAAAGCTCCGCCAACGGAATAGCCACGCACCTTGCTTTTCGAAGGCCTCTTTCAACATTGCGCCACTTTCTTGACCGCGTCAGGAGCGCCCTAAGCTGCGCCCAGCTTAGGGCGACCGCAATCGAAATCATCAGTGCCGCGACGATTTGCCCGCGTCCGCGAGCCGCGCCAAAATGTCCGAGAATGACCCGGCAGTACCTCCGTTCTTTCGACGGCAACGCCCGCTGCGGGAACACCCTTTGAAGGAAACCCCATGACCGTCACCATCTATCACAATCCTCGGTGTAGCAAATCCCGCCAGACCCTCGCGCTCCTCGAAGAACGGGGGATCAATCCGCATGTCGTCGAATACCTAAAGACACCGCCAAGCGCCGCCGATCTAAAGGACATCCTCGCCAAGCTTGGGATGGCGCCGCGCGACCTGATGCGCAAGAAGGAACCGCCCTACATCGCCCTCGGATTGGCGGACTCTAACAAGACGTCCGCTGCCTTGATCGCGGCCATGGTCGACAACCCGGTTTTGATCGAACGGCCTATCGTGTTGGCCGGGGGAAAGGCCGCCATCGGCCGACCGCCAGAGGACGTCTTAAAAATCCTTTAGCACGACGGCGGGGCGCTCGCGGCTCCTATCCCCACTCGACACCCGGCAGGGCACGGAGCCGATCTTCGGAATCGGTGCGATTGCGATACGGTTCCGGATTGGCACGTCCGACACCCGATTTTGCACCGGCTTTTTCCGAGTCGGCAACGATTGCCGCCGCGCTATCCTTCGGTAACACGACGACACCGTCGATGTCGCCCAGAACGATATCGCCGGGATTCACGATGACCCCACCACAGGCGACCGGGCAGTTCAGCCAACCCGGGCGGTCCTGTCCGGTGGTGATCGGTGCAGTCCCCCGCGCGAAGACCGGAATGCCTTCGCGGTCGATCAACAAATCCGCGGTCAGCGCCATCCCGTCCAGGACGATCCCGACGCACCCGGCCTCCTTCGCCGCGCCGGCCATCGACGCGCCCCAGCACGCAACATCGGTGCGCCCGCCGCCATCGACGACAAGAACATCACCGGGCCGCACGTACTTTGCCGCAACGTAGCCCATCAACAGGTCTTCGCTGAACTCAGGACGAACCGTGAACGCCGGGCCGCACACCCGCCATTTGCGGAAGAGCGGCTTGATTGCGGTGTCCACGATCTGCCGCGGACCGGCAAAACCACCCGTCACCGCAACGAACGTCTGCGAGACCCGTCTGACAAGATCGGCCGGTGGGCGTTCGAAATCGGTTACTACGCGATAGGTCATGGTGTCCTCCCTCGGCCCGATCATACATCAAGCAGCCGTTCGCATAGACGCGGTCGCTTGCCGTGTTAGGATCGCGCGAATCACCGAGGGTCCCAGGCTTTGCCGCAAGGAAACGTCGCGCCACCGCTTCTGGAAGTCGAACGCCTGCGCGTCGAATTTCCTACCCGGCGCGGCGTCTTGACCGCCGTGGACGACATTTCCTTCACCATCGGTATCGGTGAAATTCTCGGCGTTGTCGGCGAGTCCGGTGCGGGAAAATCGATGACCGGCTACGCGACGATCGGCTTGCTCGAACCGCCGGGCCGGATCGCCGGGGGCACCATTAAGTTATCGGGACGGCGCATCGACAATTTGCCACCGGAGGAAATGCGCCGCGTCCGTGGTCGGCAAATCGGCGCGATCTTCCAAGACCCGCTCACCAGCCTCAATCCGCTCCTGCGCATCAGCGACCAATTGATCGAGACTATTCGAACGCACCTCGATCTGACCGAACGACAAGCTCGGGCGCGGGCTTTGGAACTCCTCGAAGAGGTTGGGATTCCCGCGGCAAAGGAGCGGATCGACCAGTATCCGCACCAGTTCTCAGGTGGGATGCGGCAGCGGATCGTGATTGCGCTCGCGCTGTGCGCGGGACCGCAACTAATCGTTGCGGACGAACCGACGACCGCTCTAGATGTCTCGATCCAGGCCCAAATTATCCGGTTGCTCAAGCGCCTGTGCCGCGATCACGGCACGTCCGTCATCTTGATCACCCACGACATGGGCGTGATTGCCGAAACCGCCGACCGCGTCGCGGTGATGTATGCCGGACGCATCGTCGAGGTCGGCCCCGTACGCGACGTGATCAAAACCGCCCGTCATCCCTATACCCGCGGCCTGATGGCGTCGATTCCCTCGATCACCAACCGCAACAAGGACCTCGCGCAGATTCCAGGCTCGATGCCCCGTCTATCGGAAATCCCGCCCGGTTGCGCCTTTAGTTCGCGGTGTAACGAATCCATGGATCGGTGCCGCAGCGAACGGCCGGAACTCCAGGCCGATGGCGCATCGGCAACGGCATGCTGGCTTTATGAGCAGGAACCTGCGGAAACAGTCCATGGCTGAAACCCTGTTCGGCGAGAGCCCCGGCGACACTCTCATCGAGGCGCGGAACCTCTCTCGGTTCTTCGATGTCTCCCCCCCGCTCCTCAACCGCATCGCCGAACGAAAACCGCGCCAAATCGTGCGCGCGGTCGATGGCGTCAGCTTCGCAATCAAGCGCGGTACAACCTTTTCGCTCGTCGGCGAATCCGGATGCGGCAAGTCCACCGTTGCACGCCTCATGGTCGGTCTGTACGAACCGACGGCGGGTTCGATCCTCTACGACGGTGTCAACCTGGCGGCCGTCACCCGACGCGATGCGCGGACCATCCAACGGCGCATGCAAATGGTTTTTCAGGATCCCTACGCGTCGCTCAATCCGCGGTGGCGCGTAGCCGACATTGTCGCCGAACCGATCCGTCATGCCCGATTGCTGAGCGGCGAGGCCGTACCTGCGCGGGTCGGCGATCTGTTACGGCAGGTCGGCCTCTCGGAAAAGGACGCTACAAAGTACCCGCACGAATTTTCCGGTGGTCAACGGCAGAGAATTTCGATTGCCCGCGCGCTGGCCGGAGATCCCCACTTCATCGTATGCGACGAACCGACATCGGCCCTCGATGTTTCGGTTCAAGCGCAGATACTCAACCTCATGCGCCGCTTGCAGCGCGACTTGAATTTGACCTACCTATTCATCTCCCACGACCTCGCGGTCGTCTACAATATTTCGACGGAAGTCGCGGTCATGTACCTCGGCAGAATTTGCGAACGCGCGCCGACCGACACGCTGTTCACCCGGCCACGCCACCCCTATACCCGGCTTCTTCTCGACACAATTCCGGACCTCGCGATGACCGGTGAAACGCGCGAACCGGTCGCGGGCGAAGTACCGAGCCCGATCAATCCGCCGAACGGGTGCGCCTTTCATCCCCGGTGCCCCTTCGCCAACGGTCGTTGCCACACGGAACGCCCCAACTTGATCCCGGCGGAAGACACTCTGGTCGCCTGTCATGCCGTCGAAGAGGGGCGCCTTCCGGCCTAAGTAGAGACCCGAGTCGATCACAAAGTTTGTGACATGGGTCGCCGTCGCTCCGCGTAAACGTCGGTGAATTACGATCAAATACACGCAAAGATGTCGCTCGCGAAGGATTCGCACGTGTTGGCACAATGCTAACGTGCATTAACGACGTTGTAGCATTGACTCAGTGGCTTCGCTTCCAGAACATCTGGCGCGACGATAACAGGGTAAGTGTCAAGGTGGCGTTGATCATCTTGCAAGAGTCGGGACAACACCGGCACACCAACAGGGAACCCAAAAAATGTTCAGAAAAACATGTCTCGCAGCATGTGCCGCGCTTCTATTCGTTGCGCCCCTAGCTAGCGCCAAGGACTTCCGATTTGCGTTTCAGGCCGACGCCAACTCCATGGACCCATACAACGTCAATGAAAGCTTCACGTTGGGGTTTCAGGGAAATATCTACGAGGGCCTCATCGCACGCGGGCCCGACATCCAGATCGAACCCTCGCTCGCCACCGAATGGGAGGTTCTGGAACCGACCCGCTGGCGTTTCAAGCTCCGGGAAGGCGTCACATTTCACGATGGCCGAGCCTTCACCGCGGACGATGTCGTCTTCTCGGCGGAACGCGTGCAAAAAGAAGGCTCCGATCTGAAGGGTCGCTTGACCGGTGGCGGTGTCGTCAGCGTTACCAAGGTCGACGACCACACGGTCGACATCGTCACGGCAAAACCGAACCCCATCCTCCACGTCGAATGGGAGACCTGGGCCATCATGTCGAAGGGATGGGCCGAGGAGTTCAATGCAACGAACCCGCAAGCGGTCACCGGGTCGGAGGAGAATTACGCCACTCGCAATGCCAACGGCACCGGCCCATTCATCCTCGAAAGCCGGGAGGTCGACGTGCGCACGGTTCTGCGCGTAAATCCGAACTGGTGGGACAAAGCGAACCTGAAGAGCAACGTAGACCGCGTCATTCTGACGCCGATCGGGGCCGACGCGACCCGCGTTGCAGCCTTGCTCTCGGGCGAACTCGACATGGCCTACCCGATCCCCGTCCAGGACATCGACCGCGTGGAGCGCGGCGCGTCAACGCGCGTTCTGGTCGGCCCGGAACTGCGCACCATTTACTTCGGCCTCGATCAATTTCGGGACGAACTCCTTTATTCAGACGTCAAAGGAAAGAATCCCTTCAAGGACAAACGGGTCCGCCAAGCGCTCTACCAAGCTATCGACATCGACGCCATCAAAGACAAGGTGATGCGAGGTCTCTCCAATCCGTCGGCCATGATGGTCGGGCCGGGCGTGGCCGGGTTCGACGAGAGCATCCAACGCCTGCCGTTCGACCCTGATGCTTCCAAGACGCTTCTCTCCGAGGCCGGTTACCCGAACGGATTTTCGGTCACGCTCGACTGTCCCAACGATCGCTATGTCAATGACGAAGCAATCTGCCAGGCCACCGTTTCGATGCTCGCTCGGATCGGCGTGAAGGTCGATCTGAATGCTCTGCCCCGGAGCCAGTACTTCGCGAAAATCCTCGCCCCAAAAATGGAGACGAGCTTCTTCCTACTGGGCTGGACGCCGGGTAGTTACGATTCCTACAATCCTCTTTTTCTTCTGCTCGGTTGTCAGGACGCGACGGGCAAAGGGCAGTTCAATCTGGGCCGGTATTGCAACCCCGAAGTCGACGCCTTGAGCGCCGAAATTCTCAGCGAAACCGACGACGCCAAACGCAACGCCCTGGTTGCCCAGGCTTGGGCGAAAACCATCGCGGATGTGGCCTATCTACCTTTGCATCAGCAGGCACTCGCCTGGGGCGTTTCGAACAAAGTGACCGACATTGCCCAGCGCGGCGACAACGTGTTCCATGCGCGCCATGTCGTAATGCAATAGCCGGCACGATCTGTGATAGGGTCAGCGGGGCGCGCATAGAGCCGTGCAGACCGTTGCGCTGAACGGAATGGATATTGTTCGCACTAGTAACCCGCCGGATTTTGCAGTCCGTGATCGTCATGCTGACCGTCGCGCTGATTGCATTCGCGCTATTCCGATTCGTGGGCGACCCCGTGGCGCAAATGGTGGGGCAGGAAACGCCGCTCGATCAACGCGAACAGCTCCGCGAGCAACTTGGGTTGAACGACCCGATCCCGTTGCAGTTCGCCCGCTATGTCGTGGACACCGCCCAAGGGAAATTCGGCATTTCCTACCGCACCGGTCGACCGGTCGATGACCTCCTACGCGAACGACTACCGGCGACCCTTGAACTCTGTTTTGTCGCTGCCCTTTTTGCCCTGCTCGTCGGCCTGCCGATGGGGGTCTATACGGCACTCTACCCTGACCGCTGGCTGAGCCGACTCTTTCTCACCGTCTCCCTAATCGGTATTTCGTTGCCCACCTTCTTGGTCGGCATTCTGCTGATCTTGATCTTCGGCGTGACGCTTGGATGGTTGCCGACATTCGGTCGCGGGGAAGTCGTGGACCTTGGGCTTTGGTCAACCGGGCTGCTCAGTGTCAGCGGATGGAAGTCGATCGTGATGCCGGCGTTCACCTTGGGAATGTTCCAACTAACGTTGATCATGCGATTAGTGCGGTCCGAGATGCTCGAAGTCCTACGAACCGATTTCATCAAGTTCGCCCGCGCACGGGGTCTGCGTGCCCGCTCGGTGAACTTTCGGCACGCCCTGAAAAATACGTTGGTCCCCGTGATCACGATCACCGGACTCCAACTCGGCGCGATCATTGCGTTCGCGATCATCACCGAATCGGTGTTTCAATGGCCCGGCATGGGCCTTCTTTTCCTGCAGGCAATTCAATTCGCCGATATTCCGATCATGGCGAGCTATCTCGTCCTGGTGTCTCTGTTCTTCGTCGTGATCAATCTCGTGGTCGACATTCTCTATCACATCGTCGACCCGCGCCTCCGCGCGGAACGGCGCATCGCGATGGGCAACTGATGGCGCGCGGCTGGGGCGCGGCCCTACGGCAGCGACTCGACACAGATGTCGCCAATAGCTTTCGTCGCTCGCCGGTTACGATGATCGCGGGTGTTGTAACGGCATCGCTCTTTCTCATGGCGTTGTTCGCACCGCTCATCTCACCCCAGGATCCGTTCGATCCGGCGAGCCTCAATCTCCTAGATGCGTTCACGGCACCCGTGTGGGACGAGGGCGGAACCTGGAGGTTCTGGCTCGGGACCGACGACCAGGGGCGCGATATTTTCTCGGCGATTCTCTACGGCCTACGGGTTTCCCTCTTGGTCGGCTTCGCGTCCGTGTTGTTCTCGATGGCGCTCGGCGTAACCTTGGGTCTCATTGCCGGCTATGTCGGCGGCTACATCGACAGCATCGTCATGCGCATCGCAGACGTTCAACTCAGCTTCCCCGCCATTCTTATCGCGTTGCTGATCAACGGTGTCGCCCGTGTCGTGATGCCGCGTGCGGCGGTCGAAGACCTCGCGATACCCGTACTCGTCCTATCCATCGGGTTGTCCGGTTGGGTGAACTTTGCCCGTACGGTGCGCGGCTCGACGATGGTCGAGAAGGGCAAAGAGTACGTCCTGGCTGCCCGCGTGGTCGGGCGACCACCATCGATCATCATGATACGCCATGTCCTGCCAAACGTAGCCGGACCCGTTCTGGTGATCGCCACCATCAGCCTCGCCGTGGCGATTCTCGCCGAGGCGACGCTCTCGTTTCTCGGCGTCGGTGTGCCGCCGACTCAACCTTCCCTGGGAACGTTGGTCAACGTTGGTAACAACTTCCTCTTTTCGGGTGAGTGGTGGGTCGTCGTCTTTCCTGGCGCGACGCTCGCCCTCCTCGTTCTCGCCGTGAACTTGCTCGGCGACTGGCTGCGCGATGCGCTGAACCCGAGGCTGCGCTAGCTCACCGCCGACCGATCATCGTCGCGGCAGTCGCCCCCCGGGGGCCAACGCGAACATCGATTACGCAGGCGCCTCCGGCACGTAGCACGGCGACACCTTCCATCATCGCGGTCGCGAGTTGACCTGCGGTTTCGATCGGTCCAATGCCCGGGAGACCCTGGGCTTTGGCCAACTGGGCAAGGTCCAAAGCTGGGTCCGCGATCTTCTGTCCTATCCACCGGTTGTCCGGGTTGCGCGACCGCAGGCGCGCGACACGATCCTGATGCATCTCGTCGTTAAAGTAGGATTGGTTGTTGGCAACGATGGTCAGCAAGGGAATGCGGTAATGCGCCGCCGTCCAAAACGCATTGACGCCCATGAGGTAGTCGCCGTCCCCAATCACCGCGACGGCGAGCCGACCTGAGTCTTTGAGCGCCAAGGCGCTGCCGATCGCCATCCCCGGCCCTGAGCCGATACCCCCGCCCCCGTCGTACCCGAGAAAGTCGAGCGGCCCTTCCAGCGGCCACCGCGCGCCTGGCCAGCCGCCCGGCAGGCGCACCAACGAAACTGGGGAATCGCCCACAGCATCCCTCAACGCGTTGGCAATGTGATCCACGGTCAGCGGCCCATCGCCGCTGAGATCGTCCGGGGTCTTGCGCGGCGGCACCGCGGATGTCTTGCGACCACCCGCAACCGCCGCCGTCAGAAGTGGCACCGCCACATCGGCTTCGCTCAATAGCGTGACGTCGACCGGTGGCAAACCTTGATGGTCCATGCTCCAACCGTTGTGGACGTATTGATCGATCGAGGCATGAATCACGCTTGCCCCTACTTCCACGTCCGACCACACCTGCCCGAGCGTTCCGGCAAGGTCGATCCAGTCGAGGCTGAGGATCACGTCACACGCTCGCACCGCCTGCTTTTGGTCATCGCTGAGGAATTGCAGGGTCCCGCCGTGCTGGGCGTGGGCCGTCGGGAAGGTCGCGCCCGCCTTGAAATCGGTGAACACGACGGCACCGAGTTTTTCGGCGAGAGCGACCCGCGCATCCCATGCGTTCTGGGTCCGGGCAATGCGGCCCGACAGAATCGCCGGGCGTCGGGCACCGTTCAGAAGCGCCGCGGCCTCTTCTAAAGCTTCGGCACTCGGTCGCTGCGATCTCGCGGGGGCATACCGCCGGGCGTCGGGCGGCACAATCGGCGCGTCGAGGGCCTGTTCCTGAAGGTCCGCATCGAGGCACACGTAGACTGGGCCCCGCGGTGCCGTTCGGGCGATCTGATTGGCCCGGTAGATCGACTCGACCGCCGCGGCGACCGATGCTGGTTGATCGTCCCATTTGATGAAGTTTCGGATCAACCCACCTTGATCCTGGGCGGTGTGAATCCAATCGATCCACGGTCGGCGCTTCGCCGCATCGACCGGACCGGTGGCGCCGAACACCATTACCGGCACCCGGTCGCAAAACGCGTTGAATATGCCCATCGATCCGTGCATCAAACCGACGTTACTATGTAACACCACAGCCATCGGCTCGCCGGCCACCTTGGCATAGCCGTGCGCAATCGAAACCGCATGGTCTTCATGTAAGCACAGGATCATCTGAGGATCCCGGTTGCCGAGAAAGTTGACCAGGCTGTCGTGGAACCCACGAAAGCTCGCACCCGGGTTCAGCGCAACATACTTGAGCCCCAGATTGCGTACTGCCATCGCCATCGTGTCGCTTCCCCACGCGGGTGCGGCATTTCCTGCAACATCGACTGGCTTCTCGATCTCGTCCATGGGCCTCACTCAGAATGTGTCGAAGTCAAATTGATTGCCGCGGAACTGCCGAATCATCTTCTCGCCAATATCGCACGGCGGCGGTACATATCCCTGTGCGCGGTGAAATGTGTTCGGCTGGTGACCAGCGATTTCGAGGATCAGTTTGCGACGAATGGCACTGCCGAAATCATGGAAACCCTCCGCCACAACGACGAACGCCCCCGGCCCGGCAATGACGCAATGCTCGAAATAGACATCGAGATCCTTCATTTGCGGGATGCCAAAGGGATTGGGCCGATCGTTGATGATCGGCAGCCCGTTCACGGTAACCCCTGCCTCGGCCGCGAGGTCGCGGGACCGGTTGACCAACGTTCCATTGTTATTCGGCCCGTCGCCGGAAATATCGATCACGAGCCGCGTTCCTTGGAAGGTGTTGGCGTCGAACATCGGCAGAGCGAACTCGATCGCGCCGCTAATCGACGTGTAGCGACCCCGGTGCAACGGGGCGCGCTCCAACGCCGCAACAAAGGCCTCCGCTGTAGCAGGACCGTCGATCATCATCCAGTCGACGGTGACCGCCCGGCTAAACGCCCCCGCCCACTCCACATAAGTCACGGCAATTCGCCCCAATGGGCCCGCGCCAATCGCGCTGAGCACGACCGGATCGAGGAACGCCGCCATATAGCCTTGCCGCTGCAGTCGCGCTTCCTCGAAATCGATACTGCCGGAGACATCGACCGCAAGAACGAGCTCCAAGTCGACAGCTTGTGCCCTTGCCGGCGTCGCCAGAGCCAGAGCTGCACCCAAGCTACAAACCGCAAGGAGGAATCGCGCGCGCGTCATCCCGAAGCGTCCGGGACGCCGGGATGAGCGTAGTAGTGCCAGAGGAAACACGCCGCAGCGCTCCGGTAGGGGCGCCACGATTCAGCAATGTGACGCATCCGTTTCTCGTCGGGACGTTTCCGCAATTTCTTGAGCCGCTGGACGGCCGCGCAAATCGCCAAATCCCCCGCCGGCATGATATCGGCGCGGCCCAGTGCAAAGAGCAGGTAGATCTCGGCCGTCCACCGGCCGATCCCCTTGATCTCGGTGAGCGCGGCAATTGCCGCGGCATCGTCCATCCGGTGCAACCGGCGGAAATTCAACGCCCCGCTGGTGACGGCGGTTGCCAGTTCGCGCCCATATGCGATTTTCTGCCGACTTAGTCCAAGTGCTCGGAGTTCCGCATCCGATGCCGCGGCCAAACGTTCGGGGTCGCATCCGGTCGCCGCGTCCAACCGCTCAATGATCGCCTTGGCGGCATGGACTGAGAGTTGTTGCGCCATCACAATTCGCAGCAAGCCCGAGAAGCCCCGGGTTTGGCGGCGCCGGCGCGGCAGTCCCACGACGCGGAAGGCAGCGCTAATGTGCCGATCGCGGCGCGCAAGTTCTTCAAGTGCAGGCGCAAGGGTTGGGTCAGGTCGGCCATGGATCATGGCCGACTCTAGCCCGGCCTTGCCGGTTGGCGCGAAGCCTTTATGCTGACCCGCATGTTCAGCCGATGACCCATACCGTTTGCATTCTCGGCATCTTCGTGGCGGACTTGACCTTCGTCGCGCCTGGGGCGTTGCCACATCCAGGGGAAACCGCCCTAGGCCGCGAATTTCGAATCGGCCCCGGCGGTAAGGGCTCCAATCAGGCCGTTGCGGCCCGCCGTGCCGGCGCAGAGGTCACACTAATCGCCAAAATCGGCGCCGACACCTTTGGCGATATGGCGCACGAACTCTACGCGGCTGAGGGCATTTCAGACCGCGGGCTGATCGACAGCCAAACCCACCCGACCGGCGCGGCTGGGATATTCCTGAGCGAAGAAACCGGGGAGAACGCGATCGTCGTCACCCCGGGTGCCGCCGGCGCCATCTCGGTTGCGGAGGCGGAAGCGGCAATCGACCTGGTCGCCGCGGCCGACATCTTCCTGACCCAGTTCGAGGTGCCCCTTCCCGTCGCGCAGGTTGGCTTGCGCTTGGCCAAATCCCGGGGCGTCCGCACGGTATTGAACCCGGCGCCGGCCGCTTCGGTAAGCCCCCAGATTTGGTCGCTCGCCGATATCGTCACGCCCAACGAAAGCGAAGCAGGCGCCCTAAGCGGCCACCGCGTTACCGGCCCCGCCGAAGCCGCGAACGCCGGGCGGTATTTTCTAGACCGAGGCGCGGGCGCGGTCGTCATCACACTCGGCGCGAACGGCGTCTTTTTGATGGACACCCAACGTACCCTCGTCGTCGCGGCCCACCGAGCAGGTCCCTTGGTCGAAACCACGGGTGCCGGAGATTCCTTCAACGGCGCGATGGCCGCAGCCCTCGCCGAAGGGCAGGACCTTGAGAATGCCGTGCGATTTGGCAACGCTGCTGCAGCGATCTCGGTAACGCGACCTGGAACCGCGCCGGCGATGCCGACCCGCCGCGAAATAGAAAAACTCCTGGCACGGAAAACTTGAAGGGCGGGGCCCATGGCACGAACACCTATCCTCATCGACTGCGATCCCGGGCAAGACGATGCGGTCATGCTGTTGCTCGCGTTCGGGGCGCGCGACGCGTTGGATATACGGGGGATCACTACCGTCGCCGGCAACGTCCCCTTGGCCAAGACCCAGCGCAATGCGCGAATCATCTGCGAACTGGGGGGCGTCTCCGACATTCCGGTATTCGCAGGCTGCGAGCGGCCCATGATGCGACACCTCGTGACAGCGGAGCATGTGCATGGCCGCGAGGGTATCGACGGCACCGAGATCTATGAACCCGCCCTGCCTCTCCAAGCCCAGCATGCCGTCGACTTCATCGTCGATACGTTGATGAAAGTGCCCGACGATTCCATAACGCTCGTGCCGACCGGCCCGCTCACCAACATCGGTATGGCGATCGTGCGCGAACCCCGCATCCTACCCAAAATCCGCGAGATCGTATTGATGGGCGGCGCGATGCGCGAGGGCGGCAACACGACACCGTCCGCCGAATTCAACATCTACGTCGATCCGCACGCCGCCGACATCGTTTTCCGCTGCGGTCGCCCGATCGTGATAATGCCGCTCGACGTCACCCACCAGGTCATCACCACCGCCGCGCGGATCGAAGCCTTTGCCAGCCTCGGCAATCGGACCGGCACAGCCGTCAAGGCAATGATGGCGTTCTACAACCGGTTCGACGAGGAGAAATACGGTACCGACGGGGGACCGCTGCACGACCCCTGCACCATCGCCTATTTGCTGGAACCGGCCCTGTTTTCCGGCAAGGCCGTCAACGTCACGGTCGAAACGCAATCCGACCTAACGATGGGCGCAACGGTCACCGACTTTTGGCGAGTAACGGAGCGCGGCCATAACGCCACCTGGATTCACGGTGTTGATGCCGACGGTTTCTTCGATCTTCTCAATCGGAAGATCGCGAGCCTCCCCTAGCACCAAACGCGCTACCACTCGCCGACATTGGGCATCGATGTCCAAGGCTCAGCCGGTCGAAGGGCGTCGCCTTTTTGCAGCAGTTCCACCGAGATGTTGTCGGGCGAGCGTACGAACGCCATACGCCCGTCGCGCGGGGGTCGGTTGATCGTTACGCCACCGTCCATCAGGCGTTGGCAGGCCGCATAAATGTCGTCGACCTGGTAGGCCAAGTGACCGAAGTTGCGGCCGCCGTCGTAGGTCTCAGGATCCCAGTTGTAAGTCAGCTCGACCTGGGCTTCCTCGTCGCCCGGTGCCGCAAGAAAGATAAGGGAAAATCGCCCCTTGTCGTTGTCGATCCGTCGAACCTCACGCAGGCCGAGCTTGCCGTAGAACGCCAACGATGCGTCGACATCGGTTACACGGACCATCGTATGCAAATACTTCATAGGGGCTCCAAGGTTTGCCTACGGAACGGCCATTATGGGGACGGAGACCGCGACTGCAAACAAACCGTCAATAGTCAGGGACAGCTCACAAGCATTAGGCGCCGAGGTCACGAAACTTTCGCTTGAGGTCGAATTCGCTCGACGTCACATGCGTCTCCATCGCGCCCAGACGCCGCTCGATCTCGCGAAACTTGTGGCGCAGGTCGTGCGCCGTGCCGCCAGGCTCACGGCGAACCTCTTTCCAGAACCGCTCCTCCTCGCTGGAAATGGGCGTCTCCTCGATGGGCGTATCCTCCAATATCCACGACGCCAAGAAATATACGACCAGGGACGGCAACCAAAACGGCGTGATCAAACTCACGACAAAGATCACTCGCAGCGGGGTTGGGCTAATCCCGAAATAGTCGGCAATCCCAGCGCAGACCCCCGAGACTTTTCCCTTGCGGCGATTCTTGTAGAGCCGCGTGTGACTGGCGCGAGCTGGATTATTCATCGCGCGCCCTCCGCCAATCCGGAGAGTCGGCATCGAGGATCTTTTCGAGGCTTCCCAATCGCTGCTCGATTTTTTCGGCGCTTTGCCAAAGGTCCTGCAACAACTTCTCGTCCTCGCCAGAGATCGTCTTGGTACCGCGCCAGCGAGTCACGTAGTGGAAGACGATCCACGTCGGCACGACCACGCCGAGCGCCAAGATGACGGCGACCATTCCGGTGTCCATTGTCCCTCCGTTCTTGTTTTTCCGACCAAGCAGTCGCGGACGCGCCTAGGACTTAGGCGCGCCCGAGACCCGGGCTTTGAGGGCCGCGAGTTCCTTCTCGATGGAACTTTCGGCCTCCAGTTCGGCGATCTCGTCGGACAGCGAGCGCCGCTTGCCAAGATCATAGGACTCGATTTCGCCTTCGGTCGCATCGATTCTCTTCTCGATCTTCTCGAACCGGGCGAAGGCATCGTCGACGCGCGGGTCGTGCAACTGGCGGCGAACCTTAAGCCTCGAATCGACGGTTTCTTTGCGCGACCGAATGGTTTTCTGTTTTGCCTTGGCTTCAGTCAGCTTCGCTTCGAGGCGTGCAACGTCGGTATCGTTCTTTTCGAGCGATTCGTCCAAAAGAGCGACCTCTGTTTCCAGCGCGTTTGCAGCATCCGCAAGTTTGGACTTCTCCAGAAGCGCGCCCTTGGCTAAGTCCTCGCGATTGCGCGAGATGGCGAACTCGGCCTTGCGCTCCCACTCCGCAGCCGAATCGGCCAGACGGTCCAATTGCCGGTTGATCCCTTTTTTCTCGGCAATGGTTCGCGCAGCGGTCGAGCGAACCTCAACCAGCGTGTCCTCCATTTCCTGGATGATCAGCCGAATCATCTTTTCGGGATCCTCCGCACGGTCCAACATCGCCGTGAGGTTGGAATTGATAATGTCTGTCAAGCGAGAAAAAACACCCATCGTCGATCTCCTCTTTTCTTAGATTAAGCCAGGAAGGCCCCAACCACAGCGCCGGCTAGAAACATGATCCATTGGTCTGCGGTCCTGGTTCGAACGAACCGCAGGAACCGTGCGCGCAATCGATCCCAATTGGTGTCGTCGCGCGCGTCGTAGCGTGTGCTCATTGCGGCCTCCGCCGAATAGGCCCGGCGACCGGCGCAGGCTCCAGCGCCTCGTTGCGCAGGTAGGGCACGGGAAGGGTCGGCGTCCCGCGCAGATGCAGCGCAAGTTGCAGGACCATCCAAGCCTCCACCTCGTCCGCGCCGAGGTGGGCGTAGATCGGTGTAATACCCTTGCGGTCGCGTCGTTCTGTCGTTGCTTTTGTCATCCCATCCTCCTCCACGTTCTACCTCCTCTAGAGCAGGATGCGTGCCAACCTGCTGAAGACACATAAACTATTGTTTTTAAACGATAATTTTGAAAGGAGCTGGATAGGATACTGTACATATTAAGATACTAATTATTATTTTTGACTGATTTGAGGTATAATTAAACAAGTGAATGCACCCGCCGACTTGCCACCCCTCATTGGTGAATCCCCCAGTTTCCTGGCATTGGGCGAGGAGATCTCGCGTCTCGCCACCTTGGATCGCCCGGTCCTCGTAATCGGCGAACGCGGCACCGGCAAGGAGCTGGTCGCGGCGCGCCTTCACTTCCTGTCGGCGCGCTGGGACCGGACATACGCCAAACTCAATTGCGCAGCGCTCTCCGAGGGTCTGTTGGAAAGCGAACTGTTTGGCCACGAAGCGGGGGCCTTCACCGGTGCTACACGCCGCCGTGCGGGCCGATTCGAACTCGCCAACGGCGGCAGCCTGTTTCTCGACGAGATCGCCAACGCGAGTCTGTCGGTCCAGGAGAAAATCTTACGCACCGTCGAGTACGGAGAATTCGAACGTGTTGGCGGCAACGCGACGATCGGCGTCGACGTACGGGTCATCGGCGCAACCAACGTGGACTTGCCCGCCGCCGCGCGCGATGGCCGTTTCCGCCACGATCTTTTGGACCGGTTGAGCATCGCGGTAATCACCATTCCACCGCTGCGCGCTCGGTTGGAAGATATTCCCCTGCTCGCCACTCATTTTGGGCGGGGCATCGCGCAAGAAATCGGATGGGACGCGTTCCCAGGCTTTGCGCGGAACGCACTCAAGAAAATGCGCGACTACCCTTGGCCGGGAAACGTGCGTGAACTGAAAAACGTCGTCGAGCGTTCGGTGTTCGCGAGTGAACCCGACCAGCCGATCCAGCATATCGTCTTCGACCCGTTCGACTCGCCCTTCCGGCCCCATACCGCCGAACACACGGTACCCGCCATCGACCAACCACCCGACGCTATTCAGGCACCCGCCCCCGATGCCGCTGGGCCGGTCAACCTCCGAGATGCCGTCGCAGCCTTTGAAAAGAAGTTGCTGGAACGCGCCTTAATGGAGAACCGGTACAACCAACGCGCCACCGCAAACTATCTCGGCCTTACCTACAACCAACTCCGCAACGATCTACGCAAACACGACCTACTGGGCTCGGGCCCCACGCCCTCTTCGGCGTGAGACCGGCCACGCCGTAAATACCTATTTCTCGTAAGCCGCAAACTCGATGAGACCGGTGTTGCCGCCGCTGCTTTCCACGACATCGAGACGCAGGCTCTTCGCTTCGACATCGACGGCGAAGCGATAGGGTTTGCTGGCATCGGGCAAAGCAAACGGTCCCGGCGTCCGGCCATCGTCCGTCGTCACCGTGAACTTGAAGGTCTGCGCGGTGCCATCGCTCATCGAACGGGTCCAGACCTCAATCTCGCCTATCAACGCGCGCTTTGGTAGGTCGACAACGATATAGGCATCGTCGCCGTCGCCGTTCGACGACCATGCCGAGCCACGCTGTCCGTCGATCGCGCTGTTCGCGCCGAACGATCCATCGTTGGTTTGATTGGACCAATTGCTCGAGACTGCCGCGATTCGGGCCCCAGCAGTAGCGACGCAATATTGACCCGGGTGTCGCGGGGCGCTGCCAATGTTCGAAAGGTCTGGGTTTCCCCGACAAAGACGCGGCCATCGGCCGCAACGCCCTGGACCCGGAAATGATAGGTCGTATTGGGCCGCAGATTAGCCATCAGGGGATGGTGGTTTTGGTGGGCGCCGCCGTCCATGTCTTGGTCGACGGCAATGTGGCCAAAAGCCGTCGTTTCCCCATACACCACCGAACAGGCGAGCGGGATGCTGGAACGAAACCGCAGCACGGCATCTCGGTGGGTGACTTCTGTCGCCGCGGGCAACTCGCCGTCGGTGACTTCGGCGATGGAACGGACGCCAAACATCTGCTCCTGCGCGTAAGCTTGCGGTGTTGCTAGAACGACCGGGGTCAACGCCAAAACAACCAAGCAATATCGAAGCATCTCAACCCCCTAAAAAACGGCTTCGAGTCGCATACGGGTCAACCGCACCCTTTGCAAGGCCGCACCATCGAAGGCATGTTCAACTCCCCTTGAACGGGCGGGACACACTTATGACAGACCTCGGCCTCATCAACATCGCGACCGCCGTCGTGACCCTTGCGGCGGCCTTCGGTTATCTCAATCACCGCTGGCTTAAGCTGCCGACCACCATCGGCCTCGTCGTCATCGCGATGATTTCGTCACTGTGCATCATTACTGTCGACAATATCTTCCCGGCGCTGAACCTGCGCGATACCGCCCGGGCCGCCTTTCTTCAGATCGATTTCCACGACACGCTGATGCAGGGCCTTCTGAGTTTCTTGCTTTTTGCCGGGGCGTTACACGTCAACCTTAGTGACTTGCTTGCCCGCAAGTGGGCGATCGGATCGTTGGCGACCGCCGGCGTGTTGATTTCGACCGCACTCAACGCCGTCGGTATCTACTTCCTCGCCCGGGTACTGGGAATCGACGTGCCCTTTGCTTGGGCGCTGGTCTTCGGTGCACTCATTTCACCGACCGACCCAGTGGCGGTTCTGGGTATTCTGAAAACCGTGCCGGGTGTTCCCGATAGTTTGCGGGCAAAAATCGCCGGCGAGAGCCTGTTCAACGACGGCGTGGGCGTCGTGGTGTTCACAATTTTGCTGGCAATCGCCTTGGGCGGCGGCGGTCATGGAGGCGAACCGATCGGCGCGCTCAGGATCGCCGAACTCTTCGTCGTCGAGGCGCTAGGCGGCGCGGTGCTCGGTCTCGTCACCGGATTGATTGCTTTCTATGCGATGAAGTCGGTCGATGAATACAACCTCGAAATCATGGTTACCCTTTCCCTAGTCATGCTGACCTACGGGATCGCGACGACACTCCACATTTCCGGGCCGATCGCCGTGGTCATTGCCGGCCTGTTGATCGGTAACCAAGGGAGCCGGTTCGCGATGAGCGACAGAACCCGCGAGCATGTCGAAACCTTCTGGTCGCTTCTGGACGAGATCCTCAACGCGGCACTCTTCTTGCTGATCGGGTTCGAGGTCATCGCACTGTCGTTCACGGCCCCCGAGTTATTAGGCATGCTGATTGCGATTCCGATCGCACTCCTCGCTCGCTTCGTTTCGGTATCGATTCCGATTTTGGTGTTGGGCATTCGTCAAGAATTCACCAGAGGGGCCGTTCCTGTCCTGACCTGGGGCGGGCTCAAGGGCGGTATTTCCGTCGCATTGGCGTTGTCGCTACCGGACCTGCCGGCGCGCGAGCCCATTCTCGCCATTACCTACGGCGTCGTTATTTTTTCGATTATCGTCCAGGGGCTTAGCATCCGCCGGGTGGTTCGGCTCACGGTGCGCTGATTCCGAAACGGAGAACGCTGTGGGCGTCACGCAGCGCGGCCTCGACGTCGTCCGGCGACTCGCCGCGCGCGAGGATGAACCCCAAATAGCGGTTCCCCTCGGGCAGCGGTACGAGCGTCTCGCCGCGCGCGACGCTGATCGTCACCTCATGGATGCCCGGCATGAACTGCGCCTCGGCCAGTCCTTCGACGTAATCGAGGCGGCCTGCGGCTGGGATCGGAATCATCATGACACCAGCGGCGGCGGTTTCCCGCTGGGTCTCGACCGGTTGGCCCAGGGCGTGGCGAACGATGATCTCCTCCAGGCTCAAACCGGTGCCGAACCGCAACGTGCGCCCACACAGACCGCCGATCGAACGAGCCGCCACCTCAAGCACATAGGCACGGTTGCCATCGAGGCGCACCTCCGCGTGGATGGGCCCGCTTTGAAGCCCGACAGCGACAACCGCAGCGGACACCGCGTCGATCACAGTCCGTTGTGCGTGGGTGCCCAAACGGGACGGCGTGACATAGATCGTCTCTTCGAAGTACGGCCCATCGAGCGGATCGGGCTTATCGAAGATTGCCAACGTCTTGAGTTCGCCGCCGACCAGCAGCCCCTCGAGCGCTACCTCGATACCCGGCACGAAGTTTTCGACCAAGAGCGCCCGCGATGTCGGAGACTGAAGGGTCGGGTCGTCCGAGCGAACGATCGCCGCGGTGCGCGCGAACGCCGCCTCGAACGACGGTTGGTCGTCGGCGCGGATGACTCCCCGGCTCGCAGACATCGCAAACGGCTTGACAACGCAAGGAAACGCCAGCCTCGTCTGCGCAGGACCGTCAATAGGTAGAACTTCGAACGCAGCCTGGGGCAGACCGGCGGCGGTCAAGACCTCCCTGAGCCGTCTTTTGTTGCCGGCGATTTCAATCGCGTCCGGTCGATTGTGGGCTAGGCCAAGCGATTGGGCCGCGCGCGCGGCGAGCAATGTCGGCCCCTCGTCGACAGCAACAATGGCGTCCAAAGGGTGTCGCGCGGCGTGGTCCGCGATCTGCGACACACCGACATTGTGATTGGAGAAATCCAGTTGGAGCGTACCGTCGCCGGGCAGGGCTGCACTCCCATCGCCACCGATCCCGACGACAACGTCGGCACCCGTGGCTCTGGCCGCACCCAGAAAATCGCCGATGCGATAGGACGACGAAGGAACCAGCAACAACAGCCGTGCCATGGGCTAGATCGCGGCGCGCTGCAATTCCGTCGGCTCGGCGCAACAGTACCAAGGCTCGCTCATGTGCGGTACGCGCACCCCTGCCGGCAGCGGCGGGAGGGGTCGGGGCACGGCGAGCGCGGCATGGGCGATGTCCCAGAGCCGGGCGAATACCGCACGGCGCGACTCGCCCGCCGCATCGCCCTGTTCCACCGCCTGTTGGATATCGCGCTGCAGCGCATCGACCTTTGGGTCGGTATGGGCCCAGCGATAGCTCAACGCCTCCGGGTCGAACGCGCCCAATGCGCCGTCCATCGCCGGATAGCCGACGAGCAGCGAGCCCTTCGGCACCAGCAATCGGATGGCGAGTTGAACCGGTGCGACTTGATCTACTAACCCTAGGGTTGCGATGTCGTCTAGCAGTGCTGCGTACCCGGTCAAGCTGGTCCACGGCGCAAAGGGCACGAACGTCGGCGACAGAGTCAGGCCGACGTCACGGGCAATTGCCAAAGCCTCGATAAAGTCGGCCCGCGTGTGCCCCTTGTCGAGAATGCGCAGGCTATCGTCGTCCAGCGCTTCGACGGCCGTCGTCACGAATAGACACCCCGTCGAGGCAAGCTCGGGTAACAAATCGCGGTGGCGTAGAAGGTGCTCGACTTTGATGGTGACGTCGTACGTCACGGCCGGAAAGCGTTCATGTAGACGTCGGGCGACGGCCATTCCGTGGCCCGACCCATTGAAGAAATCGGGGTCGCCAAAAGTAATGTGTTCCGCGCCCGCCTCGATTTGCTGCGCGATGTCCTCGACGACAATGTCGCGCTGTACGACGCGGAACGTACCGTCGTACACCGGCACGACAGGGCAGTGCCGGCAACGGTGTTTGCAGCCGCGGCTGGCTTCCACGTAGCCCACACGGCCCTCGCTGCCGTCGACCGCGAGAAGTTTTCCATAGGAATCGAGCGACGGCAGGCCCTGTCGGTCGGGCAGGCGAAACACAAGCTTATCCAGATGGATGGTTTTGCTTTGCGGCGCCACGGCCCGGCCCGCGGCGAGATCGCGAAATACTTCGACCAACACCGCTTCGTATTCGCCGCCAATCACGGTACCAACGCCCAGTGCGCGCAAGTGCTCCTCGTTGACCGGCGCGTAGAGTCCGAACGCCACGATATGGGCCGTGGGGTTAAGGGCGCGCACCCGCGGGATAATTTCCGAGGCGAGGCGCGTCGCGGTATGCATCGGGACATGGAATGCCACCAAACCGGCGCGCCGGATCGCCGTGCCGTCTAGACGGTCGAGCGACAGATCGAGGCAGGTCACACTCGCCCCAGCCTCGCGCAGCCAGGCAGCCGGCGACGCTAACCCAAGCGGCTGGTGACCAAGATCGTAGGTCGAAACCAGAACGGCGTGCATCGCCGGAGCGTTCGTCACGGCGGTCCTAATACGCGCTCATCCCACCTTTGCCGGGTTGGAAATAGGGATTCTCCCCGCCCGCGTGGTCCGTCGAATCCAGCACGTGATTGATCGAGGGCACCGCCTGTTTGATCGCGACCTCGACGCCTTGCTTGAGCGTGACATCGGCCATGCCACATCCTTGGCATCCGCCCTCCAATCGAATGAAGACCGTATCGCCCTGGACATCCACAAGAGCAATGTGACCTCCGTGGCTGGCCACCGAGGGGTTGATTTGTTCGTCGAGAACCTGGCGAACCGCCAAGCCTTCCGGCGTCTCAAGACCGGGTTTCGGAATCGCATCGAGATGATCGACCACGCGCTCCACTTGGGGCACGAAGTGACGGATCATATTTTCGATTCCGCCGATCAGACTACGGGCCGACCCTTTAAGTTCGAGAACGACGTCGCCGTCGTCGTATGCCACGAAGATCACCTCGCCGCCGTCGCGGCTGACCACCGGCATCACCCGCTCGTCAATGATTTCCTGAATGCGGGCAACAACCGGATCGTCGCCGGGGGCGGCTTCGGCGTTGGTACTGCCCGGCTCGTTCAATACCGGGTGGCCCTGGGTGAGGTGATCCATGATCGCAACCAGCAGTGCGGGTTTGAGCTCGGTCCACTCGACTACCGGGCTTTTCTCGACAACGATTGCCGCTTGCAGGAGCGTTACAAATTCGACATTGCCGACCTCGAACAGACGCGCCGCCAATGGCGAGGCGCCTTGCGCCTCCTCTCGGGTTGCAAAGGTGACTTCGCCACCCCGCGCGAGAACCTCGCGGCCGGGATTGAATCGAAGTTGGGCCGGGTCGGCGAGCGTCTCGGTTTGGATGAACATGTTAATCCTGACTAATTCAGTCGATTATTCGGCAATGTACGCATTTGCGACTGGCAATCAAGGGGGGTTCCGCGTCGGTGTCGGAACTCACAACTCAGCGACGGGGCGATTGCAGCGTTGAATTCCGGCTCAGGCCCGCATAGGGTAGATGCTTAAACACAACGGTAGCCGAAGAATTTCTCAGAACTGTCACCGATGTTGCTGTTTATCAACAAGTGGGTGACTCATCGATACGTCCGGTTGGCTGCCGGTTAGGGGGACGACATCCCTGAAGTCCAGACGGCGCCTGCCGAAACCGGTGACCGCGCTTCCGTTGCAGCACGGTTCCACAGTTGCCGTGCGCTTACCGAAGAATTTGCGGCGCACCTGACGGTTGAAGACCAAATCCCGCAATCGATGCCGGATGCGAGTCCAACGAAGTGGCACCGCGCCCATACCACCTGGTTCTTCGACACATTCCTATTGCAGCCCTATTTGGCGGGCTACAGCAGCCCCGATCCTGCGTATGGCTACCTCTTCAATTCCTATTACGAGGCGGCGGGCGCGCGTCACCCACGTCCGCAACGCGGCCTGTTGACCCGCCCTACGGTCGCGGAAGTAACCGACTATCGCCGTACCATCGACGACGCCATGGCGCGCCTGATCGCAACGGCGGACGACAAGGTGTGGACCAGGATCGCTCCGCTGATCGACCTTGGGATCGCCCACGAAGAGCAGCACGACGAGCTCATCTTGATGGACATCCTGCACCTCTTTTCGCACAACGCGCTGCACCCGGCATTCGCGCCCTACCGGCCCGCAACCGCGGGCGAGACAGGCCCGCTGGACTGGATCGATTTCGATGGCGGCATCGTCGAGGTCGGGCACGATGGCGACGGTTTTGCCTTCGATTGCGAGGGGCCGCGCCACCAAGCGTTGCTGCGCCCCTACCGCCTTGCCTCCCGACCGGTCACCAACGGCGAATGGAAAGCCTTCATCGCCGACGACGGCTACCGCCGCGCAGACCTTTGGCTTTCGGACGGCTGGGCGACCGTGAACAAAGAACATTGGAACGCCCCGCTCTATTGGGAAGAAGCCCAGGGCGTTTGGCATGCCATGACTCTTTCCGGTCTGCGCCCTGTCGACGACTCCGCCCCGGTCTGCCACGTCAGTCACTACGAGGCCGATGCCTATGCGACGTGGGCTGGCAAACGCCTCCCCACCGAGCAGGAATGGGAATCCGCCGCTGGACCGCTCCAGCCTGAGGGCAACACGATCGGCAGCGGGTTGTTTCGGCCGGCACCCACACCCAACGGCGGCGCAGGCCTTCAGCAGATGTTCGGCGACGTGTGGGAATGGACCCAAAGTCCCTACGTGCCCTACCCCGGCTTTCGGCCCGCGGCGGGTGCGGTCGGCGAATACAACGGCAAGTTCATGAGCAATCAGATTGTGTTGCGCGGCGGCTGTTGCGCGACCCCTGATGGGCACGTGCGGGCCACCTATCGGAATTTCTATTACCCAAACACGCGGTGGATGTTTGCCGGGTTGCGGTTGGCGGAGGATGCAGAATGACAAAGATGGCAATGACCCAACGCGAGCTTGGCGCGCTTGAGGATTTTCACGACTTCGATCCGGCCGAGGACGATTTCCGAACGGCTATTCTCGATGGCTTGGCCAAGCGCCAAAAGGCACTTTCGAGCAAGTTCTTTTACGACCGGCGCGGGTCCCAGTTGTTCGATTCGATAACCGAACTGCCGGAGTATTATCCGACTCGCACCGAGATCGGGTTGTTGGAGCACTACGCCGACGACATCAAGGCGACGGTTGGCCCCAAGCCGGTTGTGGTCGAGTTCGGCGCGGGATCGGTCGTCAAGATCCGGTTGCTGTTGGATGCAGTACGCGCACCGGTCTTCGTTCCGATCGATATCTCGCGCGAGCATTTGGTCGCTTCCGCGCGCGAGCTTGCGGCCGACTATTCGGAAACGAGAGTGATCGCCATCTGCGCCGATTTCACCCGCGATATCGCGCTGCCGGATGACTTACCGACGACCAACCGTCTCGGTTTCTTTCCCGGCTCGACGCTCGGCAATTTCACGCGTGCCGACGCCGAACGTTTCCTTGATCGCGCCCGCACGACCCTCGGGCCCGCTAGTGCCTTTCTGATCGGGATCGACCTGCGCAAGGATGAGCCGACACTGCGTGCCGCCTACAACGATTCACAGGGCGTCACAGCGGCCTTCAACCTCAATCTGCTCCGCCGGATCAACCGGGAACTCGGCGCGACATTCGATCTGAAAAAATTCCGCCACGATGCGCCATGGGTTGAAGAAGAAGGCCGCATCGAGATGCGCCTGGTCAGCACCGAATCCCAATCCGTCATGGTCGCGGGCGAGCGCTTTCACTTCGCCGAAGGCGAATACATCCATACCGAAAATTCACACAAATACGATGTCGACGAGTTCCAGGCACTAGCCCGGCGCGCCGGATACGAACCCGCCCGCGTCTGGGTCGACAACGACCGCCGCTTCAGCCTGCACTATTTGAAAGCGTAAGCCGTCAGTCGATCGCGGCGCTCAGGTCCGTCATCACGGCGGGAAAGTCGTTCGCCTGGACCACGGACCCTTTAATCAATTCGTCGAAATGACGTGTGAGAACACGGATGTGTTCGCGCGTGTTGAACACAAAATAGAGTTGACCGACATAGAGCGCCGCCCGCTTGGGGCCGAATATGGTGTATGGCACGGAATAATGCGTCAGCCCGTCGTAAAGATAGATCCGGAGCGACGGATACAGTTCGTCATACAGCGCGCTCATCCGCTCGAACTGACGACGCCGCGCATCGGCCATAAGGCCCTCCCACAGGCCCGTCCCCAACGCAAACGCCCGCAGGTCTTGGATCCGCATGCAGACTTCCATGTCAGCTTCGGGCGTGCGGGTGCTTTCGAGCTTGTCGCCTTCCGAAGAAATCGCGTCGTCGGCATCGCGCGCCGCGAAGTTCCGGTATTCGTATCGCAGCACTTCGTCGGTCTTGACCAGATCGGGCAACGACGCGGGAACGTGCCTAACTTTGTAGCCCGACGCTTCCAAGTGCCAGCGCACCAACTGAGCGTCCACCGGAGTCTGCGCACTCGCGGCGATTTGCAAGGATTCGTGCAGGATATCGGCGCCGCGCAGGGTTTCGTTGCTCAGCCCCAGCAACCAATCGAGGCTGACCTGTAGCTCGCTCGCCATCGCCGCCACGGTGTCGGCACGGGGCAGGCGGTCGTTTTCGTCGGACAGAATTTGCGATAGCGTTGAGCGGTCGACCCCGATCCGCGCGGCCAATCCAGCGGCGCGCAAGCCGGAGCGGCCCATCGCCTCGGTCAACCGCTCGCGGAAGATTCGCGCAATCTCTCTCCGGTTCGTTGAACGTTGTGTTGGCTCCACCATCCTGTTGTACTTTATCAAATGCGTTGCGGATAAAAAGCAAAGGACGGCGAATCATGACCAAACCGATCACCGGGATCGACCACCTCGGCATCGTCGGCGCCGACATGGCGGCGAACCAGGCAGCTTACGAGCGGCTCGGGTTCACGGTGACCGAACCGCGCCCGCTGATGGGCAAAGACCCCCAAGGCAACGACATCGAACTTGGCCAGCATAGCCAGCATTTCGTATTCGGCTCGACCTATGTCGAGCTTACCGGCATCGTCGCCCCCAAGAAGGGCAGCCATGTCGAGGCATTCCTCAAACGCTATGAAGGTCTGCATATTCTTTGCCTCGCGGCCGCCGATGCCGACGCGGCCGGCGCGTCGTTGCGACAGCAGGGAATCGCCGCACCGGAGGTGATGGACTCGGCGCGCTTCGTCTACTACGGCAAAACCGGCACGGCGCGTTTTCGCTGGTTTCCCCTGCCCCAGGACGCCGCACCGGAGGGTCTGATTTGCGTGGTCGAACACGTCAATCCGGAATTGGTCTTCCAAGACGTCGTGATGAATCACGCCAATGGAGCGCTCGCCGTGGTCGAAGCGATAGTCTGCAGTGAAACGCCCGACGCAGCCTGTGCCACCTATCAAAAGATTCTTGAGGTGCCGCCGACCGACGCCCGTTTCGGGCGCGCCCTGGACTGCGGTGAGGCGCGGTTGACCGTTCTCGATCCGGCTGGATTAGCGGCCCGCTATCCAGGGACGGTCCCGCCGGCCCTACCTTCGCTGCCTGCGTTCGCCGTTGGGGTCGCGGACCTTGCGCACACCGCCCAGCATCTGCGCAGCGCCGGTGTCCCGTTTGTTGAGGAAACCGACAGGCTATGGGTGGCCCCAGACTACGGCGGCGGGGCTGTCGTCGAGTTTCGCGCGCTAGGCTGAACCGGCGATAGGTTCCGCGCGGTGGCAGCGAGCGAATTGCCCGGGCGCCACTTCGATCGCTTTGGGTTCCGTCGTACGGCACACATCAGTCGCCCGCGGGCAGCGCGGATGGAAGGCGCAGCCGCTTGGAATATTGAGCGCGCTCGCAACCTCGCCGCGCGCCCGAGCGTGATCGTCGCCCACGGTTCGCTTACCATCGCCGATCCGTGGAATAGCCGAGAACAGCGCCTGGGTATAGGGATGCGCCGGCGCCGCATAGAGTTGGGCCGTCGTCCCAGTTTCGACGATCTGCCCTAGATACATCACCGCCACGCGGTCGGCGGCGTGCCGGATGACCCCCAAATTGTGAGAGATCATAACCTGGGCGATACCGAGTCGTTCTTGCAGTTCGCCTAGAAGCTGAAGGACCCGCGCCTGCACCGAGACGTCGAGCGAAGCCGTCGGCTCGTCGAGCAGCAGGAGTTGCGGCTCGATCGCCAGGGCCCGCGCGATGCCGACGCGTTGCCTTTGCCCGCCCGAGAGCTGTCCCGGCCGAGCGTTGAGAAAGCGCTGCGGTAGCCCGACACTCTCCATAAGGTCGCGCACCCGGGCCGCGCGGCTGGCCCCGGTCCCGATTCCCTGAGCACGTAATGGGAGCGCAACGATGTCCTTCACCCGCTTGCGCGGGTTGAGCGAAGACATCGGATCCTGGAACACCATCTGGACGGTGCGGTGGATGAAGCGTCGGTCCGCGTTGGTATGGGCGGTCACATCGCGGTCGAGAATCCGCACCGTGCCGGTACTCGCCCGCGTCAGGCCTAAGACGATTCGCGCCAGTGTCGTTTTGCCGGACCCGGATTCGCCGACGATCCCGAGCCGCTCGCCCCGGTCGATGTGGAGCGACACGTCGCGCAACGCCCGCACAGGGTTGGCAGCGCTGCCGAAGTTTCTGGTGAGGTTTTTGAGATCGAGGACGCGCATCACGCCAACTCGAGCTCGCCCGAGCGAATGCAGGCAGCGCGGTGGCCCGCGCCCACCGTATCGAGCGAAGGAACCGAGGCCGCGCACGCGTCGGTCGCATGGCGGCAGCGCCAACGGAAGGCGCACCCTGTCCCGATCGCTTTGGGGTCCGGCAGCGTGCCGCGAATGCCCTCGAAGGGTTCGTCCGTTACTTTCGGGACGGCCTTGAGCAAACCGGCGGTGTAGGGGTGTCGCGGGGCGCTGAAAACCGTGTCGGTCGGCCCCTCTTCAACGACGCGACCGGCGTACATGACAAACACCCGATCGGCGAGTTGGCTGGCGATTCCAAGGTCATGGGTGATGTAGATCATCGAGGTATGGCGGGCCTGGACCCGTTCGAGCAGAAGATCGTTGATTTGGGCTTCGATGGTAACGTCGAGGGCAGTGCCCGGTTCGTCGGCAATCACGATTTTCGGATCGCCCAACAGCGCCATGGCAATGAGGACGCGTTGGCTCTGCCCGCCGGAGAGTTGCAGCGGGTAACGGTCGATCAGTTCCTCCGGGCTTGGCAGACTCACTTCCTTGAGGGCGGCGATGGTACGCGCCCGAATCTCGCGCCGCCGGACCCCGCTCAGCCTCGGGCGCCAGTAATCGATGACACCGACCCGGGTCCGGCCTTGAAAGGCGATCAGATCGAAGAACTGCTGGCCCACCGTAAAAACCGGGTTCAGCGAACTCAACGGATGTTGCGGGACCAGCGTAAACGCCCGTCCGCGAAGCGCCTGATACCCGGCCTCATCGAGGCCAATGAGATCGGCTCCCTCGTATCGGATCGATCCGCCACGTACTTCGAGGTTATCGGGGAGCACTCCGAGGATCGCCTTTGACGTAACGGACTTGCCGCAGCCGCTCTCGCCAACTAACGAAATAATTTCGCCGGGAGCGACCGACAGGGAAATACCGCGCAGCAACGTCACCTCGACGCCGTCGGCGTCGCGGTAACCGATTTCCAGGTTCTCGACGTCGAGCGTCGCGCTCACTGTCGCGCGCCCAACAAGTCGTTCAGTCCGTCGCCAAGCAAATTGAAACCGATTACGGTGATAAAGATGGCAAGACCGGGGAAGGTCGTGAGCCACCAAGCGTCAGGGAGTTGATCGCGCCCCTCGGCAACCATGATCCCCCACTCCGGATCTGGCGGCTGCACCCCTAGACCGAGGAAGCCAAGGGCCGCGCCGAGCAATATCACATAGCCTATATCCAGCGTGATCTTGACGATCAGAACGCTGGTGAGGTTCGGCAGGATTTCACCGAAGGCGATACGTAAACCGCTGGCCCCCGACACCTGCGCGGCCTCGACGAACTGTTCTTCCTTGATGTGCAGCGCCTCGCCGTAGGCCAGTCGCGCGAACCAAGTCCACCACGCCAGGGCAATTGCGGCAATCACTACCGGCAGGCTCGGCCCCAACAGTGCGGCCACGGCGAGCACGAACACCAACGACGGAATCGCAAGGAACACTTCGTTGATCCGCATCAGAACATTGCCAAGCCACCCGCCCCAGAACGCCGCGACAATTCCAATCGGCACGCCGATGAAGACCGCTAACACGATGACGCACGCCGCAATGATCATCGAAATGCGCGCCCCCACGATCACCCGGCTTAGGACGTCGCGGCCGACGATGTCGGTCCCGAACCAATGTTTCCAACTGGGCGGCTGGAGGCGTTCCGCAAAATTCACTGTGGCGCCCGCGTCGTCTGGAAACGGCGCGATCCAGGGACCGAAAATCGCCAAGACCAGCACCAGCGCGACGATGAACAGACCGACCATCGACAGCGGGCTCTTGCGCAACGTCTCGGCGGCGATGCGCCACGCCGGGACCGCGACGCTGACCGGTCCGTCTTCGAGTCCGCCCTCAGGGGTACGATCCACCATCGCTAGTGCCGGCCCAATCGCAGGCGCGGGTCCAACCAGCCGTACAGAACGGTGACCACGGTGTTCGCGGCCGCGTAAGCGATCCCGACCAATAACGTCACCGCAATGATGGCGTTGAAGTCCTTGAACTGGAGCGCGCGCACACCGTAGCGCCCGATGCCAGGCCAGCTAAAGACGGTCTCGACGATAAACGCCCCACCGATGAAGAAGCCGAACAGCAAGCCGATGATTGTCAGTGTCGCCGAGAAAGCATTGCGCAGCATGTATTTGTGAACCAGCAAGTTGCGCGGCATACCGTTCGCGCGGGCCGTGAGAACGTAATCCTTTCCCATTTCGTCGATCATGCTGGCGCGCAACAGGCGCATGATCATCGCCATCGGCGAAGCCGCCAGCACCAGCGCGGGCAGAATCAAGAACGACAGGACGTGGAGGAACAGGCCGATATCGAAGGCTAAAAGACTGTCGACCAAAAACGATCCCGTGACATGCGGCGGCGGCGCGACGTCGGCGTCAATCCGGCCCAGCGCCGGGAACAGACGCCACTCGAACGCCAGCAGCGTTTGCACCAGTAACGCGAACCAAAACACCGGAATCGCGACGCCGGTAAAGGCGAGCGCACGACCGATGAAATCGCGGCTTCGGTTGCGATGGACGGCCGTCATCACCCCAAGCGGCACGCCGATGACGATCGCAAGCCCCATGCCGAGCAGCGCGAGCTCCAGCGAGGCGGGCAGGAAGGTTGCCAAGTCCCCGGCGATGGGGCGGAAGGTCGTCAACGAAACGCCGAGGTCGCCGCGGAACAGTCCCTGGATCAAGCGCCAGTATTGCACCACCAACGGACTGTCGAGGCCCATCTCGCGGGTGAGTTGGGCGATCTGTTCTTCCGTCGCGGTCGGGCCCAACGCAAAGCGCACCGGATCGCCGGGCAGCACCCGGCTGATCACGAAGATCAGAACCGAGAGCCCGAACATGACCACCGCCAACTCGATCATCCGACGGACAACGAAACGCACGACTTCTAGTCTCCCCTGAATACAACTTTACGCACCCTTTGCAGGACGGCAAAGCGGCCAAAATAGAAAGGGCGGCCAAAGCCGCCCTTTCCTAGGGTCGTGAACTGGAACCTAGTGGCGCAGGTTGTAAACGTTGAGGTCGAAGGCCATCAGGCCCTTGCTCTCGTAGTTTTTGACCCGATCGCGCAGTGCTACCCGGTGAATGGTGTAACCCACCCATAGCGACGCGGCATCGTCGACAATCATCTTAGTCGCCTGGCCGTACTTCTGGTTACGCATGGCCGCGTCCGGCGTCGAACGGGCTTCCTCGAGCAGTTTGGAGACCGCCGCATCGTTGAAGTGTGCGGATGCCTGCCACTGACCATGGTTAACCGGATGATACATTGCGTAGGTGAACGCATCCGGGGTCGGGTACTTCGCCGTGTTGTAGACCGGGAAGAAATGCGGGGCGGTATCGGCTTTTGCTGCATTCTTCGACAGCGTCGGCCATTGTTCCGCCGTGATCTTCATGTCGATCCCGACAGCTTTGAGATTGGACTGCATCAACAGCGCCATTTCTTCGTGGGCACCGGCCTTGATGTAATCCCAGTTCAACGTGATCTCGCCGGGCTTGTACTTCGACTTGGCGAGATATTCCTTCGCCTTGGTCACGTCGTACGTATATCCCGAGATCGACGCATCGTGTCCTGGCATCGCACTCGGCACGGGGCCGTTCGCTTTGATCGCACCACCAAGGATAATGTCGTTCGCCGTGTTGTAGTCGAAGGCGTAAAGAACCGCTTTGCGGAAGTTCACATCGTCGAACGGCGGACGGGTGGTGTTCATTTGAACGACGTAGAGCTTGTTGTCGGCGTCTTCGTTTACATTGATGCCGGCTTGGCCCTTGAGGTTCTTATAGAAATCCAACGGCTGCCACTGGTCGACGAAGTCGACATCGCCTGCCGTCAGCAACGAACGAGCCGTCGCGGTCTCGCCGACGATCTCGACAACGATGCGCTTGAAGTGCGCCTCGCTCCAACCGCCGCGGTAATCGCCATAGGCAACGAACACACGCCGTCGATCGGGGACAAAGGAATCCAGCTTGTAGGGACCCGAGCCTGCATCGTGGCTCAGCAGGTAGTCGGTGCCGTAGTCGCCGTTGGCGCCGAAGTCGCCAGGCTTCTGGTTCGCCTTCAGCAACTCGCTGTTGACGACATAGAACTGAACCAGAACGTCGACGAAGGGACCGAACGACGAATTCAGCGTGAACTCCACGGTTGACTCATCGAGTGCCTTGGTGTTGCCGACATCGAGGATGCCCTTAAGCAACGACGAGTAGCCCTTGCCAAGGGTCAGGAAGCGATCCATCGAATAAACGACATCATTGGCAGTCAGCTTGCGTCCATCGTGAAAGGTCACGTCGTTGCGCAACTTAAAGGTCCAGACTTTGCCGTCGGCGCTGGCCTTCCAGGACTCGGCGAGCTGGCCGGTCGGCGGCTTGCCTTTGACTGGCACGACGAGACCTTCGTAGGTGTTGAGGATATTGACGGCGTCGAACTCGGCGAAGTGAAACGCCGGGTCGAACTTGGAATCAGTCAAGCGGGTCGCGATCGTGAACGTATCGCTCCCGTGCTCCGCGACCGCCGTTCCGACCGGCGCAATAAATGCGGCAATCGCGACAGCGGCGAGGATTGTGCGGAACGACCGCACCAAACGGTTTGTCATACTCATCTCCCTATGTGGACGTATTGCCGGGACTTCTAGCGGGCCCGTTGGCGAAGATCAAAGCAGTTTAACACAACAGCGCTCGTGAAATAGGCTAGTAATGGCCTGAATTAGGCCGGAATAGAGGGAACGATGGCCCGACCACACACACTTTTTATCCAGGCCCAGGGCCTGCCCTGGCGCCGCGGGATTTACGGTGGCGGTCGCCCTGACGTCCGATCGAAAATCCTCTCCATCGACCCGAAGGCGCCGGCGGATTCCACCTGCATCGTGCGCTATCCCAAGGGCTGGCAACGGCGCGACACGCACTATGTCGGGGCGCATGAGGAATTCCTGGTCCTGGAAGGATCGATCCGGATCAACGGGATCGAGTACGGCACCCATGCCTATGCCTTCCTGCCCGCGGGTCATGTGCGGCGGGCGATGTCGTCCAAGGACGGCGCGGTCCTCCTGACCACGTTTTCCGACACGCCCGTCCATGAGAGCGGCCAACCGCCGCGGGGTCTGTTCGATAAACGGCTTCTGATCGATTACATCGATACGCTGTCGATGACGTGGGACGCATCGCTCGCCGATCCGGTTTTTGCGGCCGGTGTCGCGATCAAGCCGCTGCGCACCGACCCCGATACTGGCGAGACATCTTTTCTCTATACGTCGCCCGCGCACCGGATCCCCAAAGGGATGCTGAAGCCCAAGTGGACGCATTCGATGATCGAGGAGATCTACTGCATCGACGGCGAATACGTATGGGGCGATTGCGGCGTGATGGGCCCCGGCGGTTACGTCTGGTGGCGAGAGGGGATTTGGCACGGCCCGGCAGGCACCATCGCCGGCTACAATCTTTGGGTCCGCACCGTAAACGGACCGCTCGACAACATTGTCGGCACCAAGCCCGAACGAATGTCGTGGACTCCGAAATACCGTCCCAAGCTGCCGAGCCACCTAAAAAAATACGCAAAACCCTACGTTCGGCCAGCGAACTACTGATGACCGACGTTCACAAAAGGATCATGCTGGCCGCCTACCCCAACGGTCTGCCCCGCGAATCCGACTTTCACCTCGAGGTCGGTCCGGTGCCGACTCCGGGTGCCAACGAGTTCCTAGCGCGGGCGCTTTATTTGTCGGTCGACCCGTTCTTGCGAATGCTAATGAACCCTTCCAGCGAGTCGAACGCCGCCTCGCGTAAGGAAGGGCCGATCACCGATGTAGGCCGGGTGATGGCCGGCGGCTTCCTGGGCGAAGTTGTCGAAAGCAACAACCCAAAATACCCCCGTGGCGCTGTCGTCGAGGGCCTCCTTGGATGGCAAAACTATGCCGTCTCCGACGGATGGGTGAACAAGCGCCATAACCCGGGCGGGGTTGTGGTCTGCGAAACCTCGCTGGGTGTCCCGGTATCGCTATTTGCGAGCGTCCTAGGTCGTGCCGGGTTGACGCCCTATTTCTGCATGACCCGCGAGTTGCGGCCCCAGAACGGCGAAACCGCGGTGATTACCGCTGCCGCCGGCGCCGGCGGGTCTATTGCTGGGCAAATCGCCAAGATGGCCGGGTGCCACGTTGTCGGCATTTGCGGCAGCGACGAGAAAGTCGAGTGGATTACGAGCGAGCTCGGGTTCGATGTCGGGATCAACTACAAGACGACCCCCGATCTCGATGCGGCGCTGCGCGACGCCTGCCCGCGCGGGGTCGATGTCCATTACGACAACGTTGGCGGGCCAATCATGGAAGCGATCGCCGCCCTGCACACGCCAGGTCACCGCTACCGGTTGGTCGGCATCGCCTCGGCTTATAACACCGTCCCGGACGGCCAGTCCCATTGGTCCTGGCCCTACGAAAAACCGATGTTCGTGGTGCACGACTATACCGAAGAATACGCAACCGGCATTCGTGAGATGGCCGCCTGGATCGCGCGCGGCTCATTCAAGTACCGCGAGGACGTTATCGACGGGATCGAGAATACGCCCGCGGCATTTATCGGCGTCTTGACCGGCGATAACATCGGCAAACGGCTGGTCAAGGTCGCCGATTGAGGCGGGCGGCGGCCAGCGACCGGTCATCTTGAAAACGCCTAGATTTCTCATCACCATGTACCCTATTGGCGACCCACGAGTCGCTATGATTGCTTGGGAGGAGAACCGTTCATGAAACGATATGTGTCGGCCTTAACGGTCGCGGGTGGCGTCGCGGCAGCGTTGCTGCTTGCTGCCGGTCCGGTAAACGCCGAAACCCTCAAAGTGGGCATGCGCTCGATGCCGCCCGGCGAGGGCAACCCCTATACAGGTCGCGGTCTACCGCATGTGTTTGTATGGACCCCGCTCTACGACAACCTGACCGAGATCGGCGACGGCGGTGTCATCGAACCGGCGCTTGCCGGTAGTTGGACCAACGACAGCAACCTGACCTGGACGTTCAAACTGCGTCCTGGCGTTACCTTCACCAACGGCGAACCTTTGACCGCCGCTGCCGTCAAAGCAACTTACGACTGGCTTCAGTCCGAGAAGGGTGCCACAACCGTAATCGGCAAGAACATGGCCCCGATCGTCGACAGCGTCACCGCGGTCGATGATCTCACGGTTGAGTTCAAGACCAAGACCCCCTACCCGCTAGCCTCACGCGAATTCGCCGCGGTGCATATCGTCGCCCCGAAAGCTTGGGCCGACCTTGGGATCGAGGGTTTTGCTAAGAAACCACACGGCACCGGTCCCTACGTTGCCGAGTCGTTCAAACCGGGCCAGATCACGATCAACGCCCGCGCGGACCAGGCCAACACGATTCGCCCGCGCACCGGCAACATCGACAAAATCGACTACCTCGACCTCGGCGAAGGGGCCGCGCGCTTACAAGCCCTACAGTCCGGTCAAATTCACATCGATACCGGCGCCGGGATCGACGACATCCCTACGCTTGAGCGGGGCGGTTTCATTGTCGACAGCGTGCCGGCCGGCCGCACCCTCGGCCTTTCCTTCGTATCCTACCGCGGCGGCAAGCACGTCGAGGGCCCGATCGGCGACGTCCGGGTGCGTCAGGCACTCAACTACGCCGTAAACAAGCAAGCCATCGTCGACAATATCTACGGCGGCAACGCAACCGTTGCGAGCCAAGCAGCCACCACCAACGCGTTCGGCTTCAACCCCGACGTAAAGCCCTACAGCTACGACCCCGAACGGGCGAAAAAGCTGCTGGCCGAGGCGGGTTACCCGAACGGCTTTGAGATGGAAATCCAAGGGACGACCACCAATCCGGTCTTCACTTTGGTCTATCAATCGGCGGTGCAGGACCTGAATGCCGTCGGGATCAAAGCAAACTTCGTCGGTCAAACCTTCGCCGATTGGCTGAAGCACTGGCTCGCGGGCGACTGGCCTTACGATGCCTTCGGCTTCGGCCATGACCTGAGCGGCAACCTCGATGCGGGTCGTTCGTTTACGTCGTTCACCTCATGCATGAAGAACCCGCCCTACTACTGCAACGAAGACGAGATGGACCTTGTCAAGCGGCAGGCCGAAGAGTTCGACCCGGACGCCCGCTTGGCGATCCTCCATGAACTATTGGCCAAGAACGCCGCGAACGCGCCGATCATCTTTTTGACCCAGGGTATCGAAAGCATGTCGATCTCGCCGAAGGTCAAAAACTTCAAACAGATCAATCAGCGCTTGAATTACGAAAACATGACGCTAACGAACTAACCACAATAGCCCACCTTGGGACCAAGGGCCGCCTCGCCGAGGCGGCCCTTTCTTTTGCGAACCGCTACCCAGCAGCGGCCATCCCCTTCTTGACAGCTTCCCGCGCACCGACCCGATCGGCCCATCGCGCGATGTTGCGGTAAGGCGCATAGCCGTCCTCCAGTCTCTGAACCGAGGTGACCATCAGCGGATAGGTGAGTATGTCGGCGTAGGAATAGTCCTCACCTGCAAGGTAGGTCGCATCCGCCAATCGCGAATCGATTGCCGAGAGGTAACGGTGAATCTCGCTCACAATCCAATCGGTTGCTTCGCTCACATCGCCGGTCGCGCGCAACGTCAGGAAGTACTGCATTGCTAGCGCTGGCGTAAGGTCGCTCGCGGCCACAGCCGCCCATATGTGTGCGGCGCTGCGGGCGGCGGGTGAGGTCGGCAGAAGGTTGCCGGTTTTTTCCATCAGGTATTGGGCAATCGCGAGCGTTTCGAACACCACCAAGGGCCCGCCGGGCCCATCCGGGTCGACCAACGTCGGATACTTACCCATTGGATTAAGGGTTAGGTACGTATCGGACGGTCGATCGCCCGCTCTCCGGGCGATTCGGTGCGCAACATAGGGTAACTCTAACTCTTCGAGGAGAACCGCAACCTTTTGGCCGTTCGCAGTCGGCACGAGGTAGACCTCGATCATGCACACCTCCTCCTGTCGCGCGGGCTTTCGCTTTGTGGCCCCCAGGTTACTCGCTAACGTAGCGACGTGCATGCAGCGGTTGCGACCGCATGGCCGTGGCATCATTAAAGGCTTGGTGCCGCGGTACGGCGCCTTTGTTTGGGGAGCAATCCGGTGAACCACACCACCTATCGCGGCAAGATCGTTTACATGACCGATGGCAAGGGCGAGGAAGGCCGGGAGTTCTTCACCGTAACCGTCCAACCCGACGGGTGCCGCACACTTCGCGCCCAATGTGAAATGGACAACGACGAGCTGTTACGCGACGTCGTCCTGAGTCTCGACGGATCGTGGCAACCGCGCGATGCCTTCGTTCGCCTAGCGATCAAGAGCGCCTTTCAAGGATCCGCTTGGTTTCGTTTTGGTGACGGCTTTGTCGACTGCGAAGCGATGACGCAGGATGCGGGCCGCATTTCGCAACGCATGACCGCGCCGGCCTGGCCACCCTCATTTGGCGGTCACCCGATCTGTTGTGACACGTGGCACGCCAAGGCCGCAGCCCGGCGCCGTACCGGCGGCGCTGCGTTTCAAGCCGTTGAGGGAATTGCGATGAGTTCGCCGCTCCCCAACGGCGGATCGGGGCCGCTGCTGTCCCTCGCCGACGTCGACGTCGAGTTTTGCGGTAGCGAGACCATCACCACGAAGGCCGGAACCTTCGAAACGGTCCATGTGAAGAACTACAATCGTCGTCGCGGCCGAGACCATCCCGTCGAAATCTGGGCGTGGGGCGACGACTTCGTTCCGGTACGCGCACGCTGGGATTTGCTCGGGCAGACCTACGAACTCGCCGAACTAGAACACCCCAGCCGCTAGAAATGCCGTATCAGGCGACGGCTGGAACCGGGTCGTTGCACACCGCCGCTTGGGACCACCGAATCAGTTCGGAGAGCGACGCAAGTCCGGGTGCATTATTTTCCCAAGGATATGGTCGCTACGATCGATGACGTGACTGCTGGAGCCAACGATTAGCGGGTCGGGCGGGCGAACCACCTGGGTATTTTTGTCCGGATAGGGCAGCGTCGATAGAAAGTGCTGCATGCAATTCAGCCGGGCGCGCTTTTTGTCGTCGGATTTGACGATCACCCACGGTGCATCGGCGGTGTCGGTATAGAAGAACATCGCTTCCTTGGCTTCGGTGTAATCATCCCACTTGTCGAGCGATGCGAGATCAATCGGCGATAACTTCCATTGCTTCAGCGGATCGATCTTGCGCGCTTCGAAGCGACGGCGTTGCTCGACGCTGGTCACCGAGAACCAGTACTTGAACATCCAAATGCCGGAGCGGGCGAGCATCCGCTCAAACTCCGGGGCTTGGCGCATGAACTCCAAATATTCGTTCGGCGAGCAAAAGCCCATAACACGTTCGACGCCGGCGCGGTTGTACCAAGAGCGATCGAAGAAAACCATTTCACCGGCCGCCGGCAAATGTTCGACGTAACGCTGGAAGTACCACTGCGTGCGCTCTCGGTCGTCGGGCTTCGATAGGGCGACCACCCGCGCCGCGCGCGGGTTGAGATGCTCCATAAAGCGTTTAATCGTGCCGCCCTTGCCAGCAGCATCGCGGCCTTCGAACAGGACCACGATCTTTTGACCGGACTTCTCGATCCATTTTTGCGCTTTGAGGAGTTCGACCTGGAGGGCAGCTTTGTGCCTCTCGTAGGCGTTCCGACGGACCTTCGTTTTGTAGGGAAAGTCGCCGGTCTCGAATGCATGCCGAATCGCCTCTCCATCGCGCCGCATCTGCGCTAGCGACCGGGAACGAGCCTGTCTCGCGGTCTCGGGCTGTGGCTCTTTTGAACTTGTTAGCGGCTTATTGTCCTCAACCGCACGGTCGTTCGGACCGACCGGCTGCGCCACCGCCGGCTCCTGCACACCTGCGGTGAGCGGCTCATCGGCTTGGATTTCCCGGGCCTTCTCAGGAGAATTAGCGCCTTGAAAAGGCATTTGAGTGGAATCGGACATAGGTTCCCCTTCTTCGGGCCGGAAAATACAGCCTAACCCTTGGAATTGAACCCCGCAAAAACAGTGAGCCACAATTTGGCGGCAAGGTCTATACTCCGACCACCCAGCGCCAGAGGAGACTGAGAACATGAAAACGGACGACCTTGGAGGCCAAACCCGCCACGACATGATGGCCGATCCCGATCACGATTCGTATTCCCGGGAGCGCTTCGTTCAAGAGTATGTTTGGCAAATCAACGGCAATTACCACCAGGGAAACTACGCGCTCTACGACACCAAGCTGAAGCCACGCGACGGCAGCGACATGTCGGTGCAAGAACAGCGCAAGAAAGTCCTGGCCGAGCCCTACGGACAAATGTGGAGTAGCCTGCGGCGCGTCGCGCGCGAGTGGACCTGCGAAGCGGTCGGCCCGACGGTAGAGCGTCAACTCGACGATTTGATCGGTAAGGCGCGGCAATATCGCCAAAGCAACCGCAAGCTGGGCTCGCTGATGCTCGACCCGAGCGTCAAAGTGCCGGGCTATGTCGACGTCGACATTCACTTGAAGCCAGGCGGGTATCACACCGAGCTGACCGAGGACGACGTTTTCGCTGGCGCCGAGTACGAACGTACGACCTATATGAACACGAACGGTTTGCTGGGTCCACGCATGGACAAGCTTGGCAAGCAGGTAGCCGATTGGGTCAAAGTGACCTACCCCAAGATGAAACCGAAGCGCATTCTCGAAATGGGCTGCACGATCGGCCAATCGACAATCGCCTGGAAAGAGGCCTTTCCCGACGCCGAGGTTTATGGGATCGATGTCGCCGCGCCGTCGCTACGCTATGCCCATGCCCGGGCGGAAGCTCTGGGGCGCGGGATCGAATTCAGCCAGCAAGACGCGACCAAGACGAATTTCCCCGACGGGTTCTTCGACATCGTTGCGTCGCACGCCATGATTCACGAGACCTCGCGGTCGGCATTGCGCGGAATCTTTGCCGAGTCGCATCGCATACTGAAGCCGGGTGGACTGATGTTGCATAACGACGGCACGCCGTTCCGCGACATGAAACATCCGATCGATCGGCTGATTCCCGATTGGGATACCCACTATAACGCTGAACCCTTCATCACCCAGATGCGCTCGATGGACCTGGCCGAGTTCGCCGTCGAAGCGGGCTGGCCCAAAGGGTCGACGAGCAATAGCTACGCGGAAGAAGCCATCGGCGCCGCCGCCGCCCGGACGGTCTCCGGGGGCGCCTGCTACATGGTTGTCGGCCGGCGCTAATCCAGACCGGCAATCAGGTCGAGCGCGTCGTTCGCCGCGGCCCATACGGACCGCGGTGCGACGCAATCGCCTACCGCCAAGGCGCCCGCGGGCGTGGGCCGGGATGACGTGCCCGTCGACAGAATGATCGTGTCAAAGCGGCCTAGCCGCGGCCCGTCGCGAAACACCGCAATGCCTTCGCCAACTTGAGTCGCCGTCACGTTCCCGACGACGCTAATCCCGGCGTCCCGCAGTCGAACGCTCACAGCTGCGAGTTCGCGGGTGAAAGTGAGGTCGGCTAGTCCGAGCTGGGACTCGGTCGTGGCCACGGTGACGGCAGAAACCTCTGCCCGCGCGGCCAACGTTTCGGCCAAAGACACCGCCGGCCAGCCGCCCTCCTCATCGATGACAAGAACGCGCCCGGCGGCAGGTTTGATCCCAGCCAACACATCGCGGCCATGGGCGAGCCCTTCGGTACCGGGGATCCCCTCCGCCAGAGCCGGACGCAACTTCCCAACGGCGCTTTGCGACGGGGCGGCGCCGGTGGCCCATATGACCCGACCTGTTGGGACGCGCTGCGGATCGACCGTGCTGTCGAGATGGAGCGCGACGCCAAGTGCGTCCAGTTCGCGCGCCCACCAGTCGACGAGCAACTTCATTTCGCCGCGGTGCGGTGCCGCAGCGGCCCATCCGAGCTGGCCGCCCAGGTGTGCAGCGGCCTCGTACAAAACGACGCGGTGCCCACGCAGCGCCGCGAGCCGCGCGGCCTCCATCCCGGCCGGACCGCCGCCGACGACGACAATATCTTGCGGCGCGGACCTGGGCGTGATCGCGGGAAACTCGATCTCGCGGCCGGCCGCCGGGTTGCCGATGCACGACACCCGCAGGCCGCGCGCAAGAAATCCTTGGCAGGCCTGACTGCACGACACACAGGGCCGAACCCGCCTATCCTGGCCGGATTCGTATTTGGCCGCCCAGTCGGGTTCGGCAATCCACGTGCGAGCCATCGCCACCGCATCGGCGGCACCGTCGGCTATGATGTCCTCAGCCTCCTGTGCGGTACGGATTCGGTTTGCGACGATGATCGGTACGTCGAGGTCTTGCGCGAAACGCTGCGCTGCACCGGCAAGCACCGCGCGCGGCTGCTCCATCGTCGGGATGGTATGGGCCGCGGCGCGGTAGGACCCTGACATCAGACTGACATAGTCGAGCAGACCGTCGTCCTGTAGCGCACGGGCGGCGGCGAAAGAGGCGTCGGCATCGAAGTCTTCGACCGCGCCGGGCATATGGTGCGCAATCGACGTGCGGATGCCGACCGCAAGTGCTGGGCCGGCGTTCTCGCGCACGGTTTCAAGAACCTCGCGGACGATGCGCAAGCGCTTGTCAAAGGAACCGCCATAGGCGTCGGTGCGCCGGTTGACGACAGGCGAGAGAAACGATCCGAGGAGATAGTCGGTCGAGGTTTGTACTTCGAGTACGTCGACCCCGGCCTGCCGACAGCGGCTGGCGGCGGCGCCGTAGGCAGCCACGATTTCAGCGATTTCTTCGATCTCCAACGCCTTGGGAATCTGGCCCACGGAATTGGCGACGGCTGATGGTCCGACGGCGGCCCGTCCAGCAAGCCACGTGACGTTATAGCCGCCGTGCCACAGGGTAATGGCAAGCTTGGCACCCGCCCCGTGCACGGCGTCGGCGGTTGCCGACAGACTCGGGATCAAATCGTCGGCGGCGGTTCGGATTTGCAATCCGGCAAAGGTTTGGCTCGTCGGATGGACCGGTAGCGAGGACGCGCTGACCAGGGCGGCACCCCCTTTGGCCCGGGCCACGATGTAGGCGCGATGGCGCGGGCTGATGGTGCCGGTGTCATCACCCAGGCGCATCCCGTGGGCGGCCATCGTCGCGCGGTTCTTCAGGCCGACCGGGCCGAGCCGTAAGGGACTGAACAATTTCGGATAACGTGGATGCGGCATGGGCCCTCCCCCGACCGGCCAATGGGCGGACAGCATAGCCCGAAGCGACCTTGTCGCGCCCCTACCGCTTTGGCACACTGACCGCTGCATTTTCGGAGGGACCGATGGCAGTGAAACAAGCACAGCACGGCGTACTGCCCGAGGCAAACCACGACGAGGCCGCACGGCAGAGCTTCGTGTTCGGATTTTCCAAACACGTACTGGGCAACGTGACGCCGGGCAACCGCGTGGCCTTCGAGAATCGCGTGGGCCCCGCGTTCCGCAAGAAAGAAGGCCGCGCGCCGCGCGACCGGCACGAATTGCGCAAAGCGATGGCCGGCGACGGCCAGTATCAGGTTTCTAGCGCACTGCAACGTACGACGCAGGAGATGCTGTGGGATTCGGTGGGCGAGAGCATCGAACGCCAGTGGGACACGCTGCGCGACCGTGCCCGTGCCCTCGTTTCGGGAAGGACCAAGGGAAGCCTAACGCTCGACCCGGCGCTACCGATGCCCGGGTATGTCGGGCACAACGATCATCATGCCATGCCGGGCGGTTATTCAACCGACTTGGCCGACGGCGACATATTTTCGGGCGCGCTGTACGACCGCGGCGCTTTTATCTACACCGACGGATTACTCGGACCTTATATGGAAGGATCGGGTCTGTCGGTTGTGAAGTTCTTGCAGGCCCGGTTCCCCGATCTCAAACCCCAACGGATTCTTGAAATCGGATGCACGACCGGCGCATCGGCCTCGGTGTTGGCGCGAGCGTATCCCGATGCGGAAATTCAGGCGGTCGACGTCGGCGCCGCGTTGCTGCGGTATGCCCATGCGCGTGCCGAGGCGATCGGTACCACCATCCACTTCAGTCAACAGAACGCCGAGAGATTGAACTTCGGCGACGAATCCTTCGACCTTGTCGTGAGCAATGCCGTGCTGCACGAGACCGCCTACCGCGCGATCCACAACATCATGGACGAGTGCTACCGCGTCTTGAAGAAGGGCGGCGCGATGGTCCACGCCGAACAACCGCAGTTCGAGGGGATGGACCTGTTCAAAGCCTTCACCCACGACTGGGATTCATACAACAACAACGAACCGTTCTGGGGCACGGTGCACGATTTGGACTTGGAGGAACTGGCGGTCGGTGCGGGTTTCGCTCGCGACGCCGTGTTCCAGACCTTCGCGCCGGGTGCCGCCGCATCGGCCGGCACCAGTGCCCACGTTGCCGTCGACCCGAAGAAGATCATGGGATCGGACCGTGGCGGCGGGTTGAAGTTCTATTTCGGCGCGGTGAAGTAGGGCTTACCTGCGGTTCCGCAAAACACACCGGGGAGGCTCGCCATGACCAGCGCCCAAGAACGCTACCCGCACCTGTTTTCGCCGTTCGACCTGGGACCGACACGCTTGCGCAACCGCACCGTGATTCCCGGACATAGCATGGTACTGTCGCGGTTCGAGCCCGGCATTTCGGACCGCTACCGCGCCTATATGGTGGCGCGCGCGAAGGGCGGTGCAGCGTTGATCGGGATCGAATCGGCGCCGATGCACGAGACCACCCAAAACGCTTTTTCATCGGCCACCGTCATCACCGACGCGGCAACCCCCTCGCTGGCCAAGGCCGCGGAAGAGGTCCATGCCGAAGGTGCGGCGATCTCGATCATCCTGTGGCATGGCGGCCACAACATTCCGCACCGCGGCGGCGCGCCCTATGCGGTCGCCCCCTCGCCGATTCCATCGTTCCGCGTGCGCGAGACACCTAAGGTACTGACCAAGCGGGAAATCCATGACATCGTCCGGGGCTACGGTCAGGCGGCACGGCGCTGCCGCGAAGCCGGGATCGACGTGATCGAGGTACAGACCGCGACCGACTATTTGCTGGGCAATTTCATGTCGCACCGGATTAATTGGCGCGACGACGAGTATGGCGGCAGTTTGGAAAACCGGATGCGGATTGTCGCCGACGCGTTGGAGGCGGTGCGTGAAGCGGCAGGCGACCGGATCACGGTCGGCGTGCGCACATCGATCGCGCATGAAATCCCTACGGACCCCGACGATTTCGATCTCGAGGATTCGCTTGCCTGCATGCAATACCTCGCCGAGCGCGGGCTGATCGATTACGTCAGCCTGTTGACCGGCTCGCACTGGGCAATGGGTGCGACGATCCCGCCGATGACCAAGCCGCGACCGCAAATCGCCGACAAGGCCGCGGTGTTCAAGAAACACCTCGCCGTACCGATCACCGTTGCGGGACGTATACGCACCGCCGCCGAGGCCGAGGCAATCTTGGCCGGCGGGCAAGCCGACCTTGTCGCCATGGCACGGACTTGGATCGCCGAACCCGAGTGGATCCGCAAACTGGCCGATGACCGGGAGGACGAAATCCGGCCGTGCATGAGCTGTAGCCAGGGCTGCCTTGGTTTTGTGACGCGCGGTCAACCCGGTACCTGCATCATCAATCCGGTCGCCGGACGCGAGACGGAAATTGCGCCGCTGCAGACCGCCACCAAACCCAAACACGTTGCCGTCGTCGGCGGCGGTCCGGCAGGAATGGAGGCGGCGCGGGTTGCCGCCCTGCGTGGACACCGGGTCGATCTTTACGAGGCATCGCCGCGGCTTGGCGGGCAAATGCGGCTCGCGGCGGAGGCGCCGCACCGCGACGAAATGTTGCCGGCGATCGACTGGTGGGAGAACGAACTGCGCCGGCTCCAGGTACGGGTGCATTTGGACGAGGCCGTTACGGCCGATCGGCCGCCACCGGGCGATGCGGTGATTTGGGCAATCGGCGGCACGCCGGGCCCGACGCAAATCTGGCGCATCCGTCCCCACCTGCGCGGCGGCATTCCGGGCACCGAAGGTTTGCCCCACGGCCGCGAGATCATGGCCGGGTCGGTCGCGGTATCGGGCAAGGTTTTGGTCGTCGACGAGGAAGGCGGGTGGCCGGCCGTGTCGCTGTGCGAAACGCTGGCGGCATCGCCCGATGTAGACTCGGTCGACGTTGTGACATCGGAGAGCGCGCTGGGCGCGCCGGAACTCGATCTCTATTTCGAGGCGCTGGACGTGGCGGCGCGGGTTCGCGCCGCCGGGATTACTGTCCATGCCAGTACGCTGGTCGATGCGGTGGAGAACGGCGTGGCGCGTTTGCGCGGCGGCGGCGACCTCGGGCCGTTCGATGCGATCGTCATGGCGACCGGTACGAGCGCCCGACCAATCCCCGAAGACGCCCTGGCCGTCGGCGACTGCGTCGCACCGCGCTCGATCTGGGCGGCGACGCGCGATGCGGCGGTGCTGGCGCGCACACTGTAACCCCGCCAACAAAACCCTAGGTCGCAGGAACGGCTGCCGGCAGGGCGGACCGACGCCGAACCCACGGCTGCGAGCGGCCCTCCAGCAACCTGGAATTGTTGTTTTCAATCAACAACTAACCGGCGATTCCTCCCTACCATGTGAGCATGTTTCAAACCGATACCTATCGCACGACCCCCAAGCCGCGCGAAGCGCGGCACGGGATCGACGCGTGGTGGCGCGGGCCGGAATGCCTCGTCACCCTGTTCTGGGTACTCGCCCTGTCCGCGACGCTCGCCTATGGCGCGACCGTCGTGAACCTGACCTTGACCGGTACCGTGCCGTCGATCCTCGACATCGGCGTGACGCCGCGCGGTGCTGCATCGAACCTCGACCTCACCGTCACCCAACCGACCTTGACCGTTGCCGACATCACCGTGCTTAGCAACAACCCCGCGGGCTACGGGATCACGGTGCGCTCGGGCAACGTTGCCAACGGCGACTGTGCGGTGCCGTGTTTCTTCAGCACCACGACCGCCGAGAACCTCGGCTTCACGCTGTACCGGAGCGGTGTGCCGCTCTCCTTCTCCGGCGACACCGCGACCTACGTGCAATCGGCGGCCCCGTCGGGCTTCGGCGGCGACCCGTACACCGCGGATGTCTCCTATAACGGGGCGGCGACCCTGCTGGGCGCGGCCACCAACTACCGCGAGATTCTCACCTTCACCGTGAGCGTCAACTAGCTCGACGTATCGGGCAGACGGATCGACAGCGTGACCACCAGACTTATCACGGCGAATCCAGCCATGAACCAATAGGGAATGGTCGGCCCGATTTGGTAGAAACCGCCGCCGATCAGCGGGCCGATGGTGAAGCCCAACCCCTGGACAGTTCCGTTCAAGCCGAGGACGCCGCCCTGCTGGCCGGGTTCAGCGGAGAGCGTGATCGCCGCCGTGTAGGCCGGGTTCATCATGCCGAAGGAGGCGCCGAGCAGGCCCACCCCGCCCACGATCATCAGATAGCTGTCCGTCAGCGCCAGCAGCACGGCCCCTGCAAAACCACATAGGGCACCGACGACGAGCAGACGTTTGGGCGGCCACTTGAGCCATTGAATCAATCCGGCCTGCACACCCACCGCCATGACCGACGACACCATTAGCGCGATGCCTGCGAAGGTGGCGGTATCGGCGGCGTTGAGACTCTGGGTGTCTTGGATGCGAAAGCCGGTCGCCTGCTGCATCGCGGCCAACGTCGCATAGATCATCGCGCCGATTACCAGCAACGGCACCATCCGTAACGGCGGCCGGTAGAAGAACTGCCGCGTCGCCGCACCGACTCGCGCCGGTAACGTTCGGTCGAGCGTACGCCAATCGAGCGCGAGGACGGCAGCGGCCAGAACGACGACGGCATAGAACGGCAGCGTGAGGTGAATCCGACCGAGCAGCGCGGCGGCGGCCGGACCGGCAATGGTCCCCAACCCCATCGCGGCGCCGAGGATTGCGAAACCGTGGGTGCGAGTTGCGCGCGAAGTCTTGTCGGCAACGTAGGCGAAGATCACCGGAAACATCGAAGCAGCGGTGGTCGCGAACAGGACCCGGAATACGATGAGCGTCACGAACAATGTCGAGGCGCTGAACAAGCCCGCCAAACCCGCTTCAGCGGTGAGACCGATCAAGGTCGTGAAAAGGATGTAGCACGACAACCCGAACAGAATGATTCGGCGCCGTCCCCAAAAGTCGCTGAGCCGTCCCCAAATCGGCGCGGCCACGATATAGGCGGCCGAGGCGAAGGCGATGATCGCGCCAATTTGGAATTCGCTGAAGGTGAGCTCGCGCCCGAGCGGCGGCAGGATCGCGAAATAGAAGGTTTGGCCCGCCCCGGTAACGATGATGGTGATCAACAACGCGCGAAAATCGGGGCGCGAGAGGAGGCGTTCGGGGGGCGGTGCGGAGTCGCTCATCGGAGGGCCGATCGGTGGGCAGAGATGCAGCTGGGCGGCGACACCCTCCCTGCCCTCCCCGCATTCCAGGGGGAGGGACGATGACGGTCATGGATTGCGGTCAACGGCGGGACGCCGCGTTGGGACGTATTGCGTGCGGCACGGTTTAGCGCGCCGACATCAGTTTGGCGACGTCGTCTTCGACGACGGTGCCCTTGAAGAAGTTGGGATTCATCGCAGCGTGGAGTTCGGCGACATTGGCGAAGGTGAAGTCGCGGAAGTCGTCTTGGGAAATGAGTTCGTGATCGACCAGCTCGTGCGCCTCGGCCAGAACCTCGCTCATGTCGGTGACGTCGAAGTGGCCGACGTCGGACCCGAACATCGCCTTGAGCCGCGCATCGAAGTGGTTGAGCCGCGTGTTGAAGGCGATGGCCGCCATGCGATCGTCGGCCTCGCACCCGAAATAGAAGTTCGGAACGAAGCGGCGATAGATGTCCCGGCCCTTTTTGATGCCGCAGGCTGCAAACTCGTCCGAAGGCGCGGGCTCTTCGCCGGTCGGCGCCATCAGGCAGTGGTCGTAACCCTTTTCGATTTCGGCCGCGTGGCCCCGGTACATCGCGTTGCCGTGTTCTTCGAACAGGGCCCGCATTTGGGCGCGGTCGACGCGACTTGGATCAAGGTTGGCATGGAGCGCGTTCAGGTTGCGCTTTTCCCAATGTTCGCACAGGTCGTTGTAGAGATTGGCGGCCCAACCGACGCCACCTTCGAGAAAACAAAACTTGAGGTCGGGGAAGCGGTGGGTAACGCCGCCCAGGAACAGCGCCTTGGCGAAGGCCTCGCCGGCAGCGCCGAAATGGCCGATGTGGTTGTAGACGAAGTTGGAGCCGGAGCGGCGCATGCCCCAGCCCATCGTGTTGTTGTGGGTTGCCGGGGCAACGCGAAGTTCAGCGAACTTGGCCCACAGCGGGTCGTAGTCGTAGGCCGAATCGAGTGCGAGCGGATCGACCCAAAACGCATGCGCCCCAAGCTCGGGGGCGACGTCGTGCACCGCCTTGAGCGGACGCTGCACGGTACCCGCGATCATCGCGGCCTTGAGACCGAGCGTGCCGCATGCGAACTCAAGCTCCTCGATCGCCTCCTGCGGGGTGTGCGTCGGGATCGCGGCGGCGGGCGCCATGCGATCTTTGTGGTCGGCAAAGACCTCGGCATACATCAGGTTGACCGCCCGGCACACGCCGCGGCGCAGGTCGTCTTCGATCGCCCCGGAGATGAACGGGATCGCAACGGTGGGGTAGACCACCATGAAATCGACGCCGAAGTCGTCGAGGCGGGCGCGCAACAGGTTGGGCAGCAGCGCGGTGGCGCGGTCGTAGGTATGGGCGGGCATCGCCCAGAACGGCGGACGGATCACACCCCGGTCGCGCCGTTGTTCGGGCGTCAATGTCGCCCAGGTGCCCCAGGCGCCTTTTTTCATGCGCGCGAGATAGTCGTCGGCGAGGCTTTGCCCGCCGGCTTGGCGCAGATAGTCGAGCAGCACCGGCGGGGTTTCGACGAGGTGGCCGTCGGCATCAATGACCGGATGGTCCAGGGTTTCGCGAATTTTGGCCGAGGCTGTGGCGGTCATATTCTCGTCCGTTGCTAGCTGCGGGTCGTGACGCTGTTCAGGGGAGCTGGCGGGGGCAGCCCCCGCCCCACCCTCCCCCTTTTCGAGGGGGCGGCATGTGGCCCGTCGAGCCTAGGACCATAGCACCATATCGCCGCCCGGCAGGCGGCCGACGAAGGAACCGATTTGTAGGCGGTCGCCGCCGCCGGGGACCCCGGCGCTGACCTCGTGCGGGTTGCGGCTGTTGAAGATCACGACATCGCCGGTGGCCGGTGCGTAGGCGAAGGACTCCGAATCGGCGACGTGACCGTCGTCGAGGCCGTAGCTCATTGGCGGATCCTTGCCGGGTTCGACCTCGACGTTCCAGGGACGGTTGTGCACGGTCGTGACCCCGCCGGCGCCGGGCGATTCGACGAACAGGTTCCAACCGAGCTGGCCGTCGATGCCGGAAATGGCGTAGTCGGGTGTGTTGATCGGCGCCCAATCGACATGGCGGCCAATGCCGTTGGAGGCGAGCCGGATAATGCCGGCAAAGAGCTTGCCGTAGCCCGGCTCCTCGGCGATGCGGGCGTCGTGGCCCGACACGTCGCGCAGGGTTTGCATGAACCGCGCGAGCGGATCCCAGGTGCGGGCTATGATCTTGTGCCAATCGTCCCAGGCCTGTTTGACCGCAACGAAGTAGTCATCACGCTTGTGACCCCAGCGGTATTCGACCTGCGCGGTGCCGATATAACCGACGCGCGGTTTGACCGAGTAGTAGCGCATGATCTCCTGGTCGATGCCCCAGCGCACCGCAGCGGCGAAGTCGGCGCACTCGGTCGGCGTCGCGAAGTTCTTGATACGCAGCGCCGGGATTTCGTTGTCGAACACGGCGCGCAACGACTCGGCGCTCAGCGGCTGTTCGGCGGCATCCCGCCAGGTGACGCGTTGGTCCATCGCTCGTTTCTTCTCCATGAGGTTTTCCCCATCATGCCGTGATCCGAGCCGTTCCGCCAACGTCGGGTCATCTTTTTTTGCCAAACGAAGCCAAAAAAACCGTTTGGAATCAACGACCGGTATGTCGCTCGCCGCAAAACGAAGCCAAACCCGCTGATGTGCCATCGAGATACGGGGAAGGCCCTCACCGGACAGGATAAATCGCTGCGCGCACGGGTGGATCGACGGCGGCGGGATCGGGACACGGCGCCGCAGTCCCCGCCGGCGGGCCTGCTGCCGGCGCCGGGTCGGCCCTGCGCGGCGCTTCGTCGCCGGGCGGCGCCGCGTCGGCATTTGGATCCTCGAGGATGGTGCCCACGTCGATGCAGGCGCTGCCGTCGACATGGGCGCGGCGCGCCGCCTGCACTTCTTTGAGCATGCGAATCCCGTCGCGCGCCTCGCGCGTGAGGTGGCGTTCATAGCGCACCATGTGCGGCAATGCGCTCGCGCCTGGCGAGAGGAAGAGGTCCGACAGCGCCGTCGCGGCGGGATCGCCTTCGTCGTATGGGCCATCGGCGATCGCGGCGGCCAAGCGCGTAAGGGTTTGGGTTTCCGCGCGCGTGGCGCGCAGACCGCGCCAGATCGCCAGCGCGATCCGCGAGCACAGCAGGCGTTCAGCGTCGGTGACGGCGCTAAAGCTGCGGATCAGTTGGCCGCGTAGGCGGAGAAACTGCTCGCCATCCTCGCCGGCCGGGATCAGCATCTCGCCGCGCCAACCGTGCTTGACGGCGTTCAAGCGGCTGCGTTGCTTGCCTTCCGGGGTGCGCGGCCCGGTGCTGCGCTGGGCGTTGGCGCGGTTGGCTTCGATTTTCGCAATTGACGTAGACATGGGGCACTCCCGCCTAGTATCTGGGGAAAAGTTACGCAAATTATAGATAACACTCTCGGAAAAACGCAAATCACGTATTCTGTCCCCGGCGGATTTGCTGCAGGCAATTTGCGGTCTATGGCAATGGCGCCGAGCGGAGTAGAACCCAGTCAAATGCCGTTCGACGCCGCAGGAGAACCACCATGCCGCATAACATCGAGACCCATCCGCTTCACCTCGGCCTCGGCGCGACCGCCGTGGTGCAGCCCGAATTCACCGGGGGGATGGCCTGGTACGAAGGCTACGGCACGCGCCACGGCGGCGACGGGGCCGAGGGGCGGTTGGTCGCGCAGCACACGTTTTCCCAATCGTGGGACATGTGGGAAATGCATCCGGTAGGCAGCGAAGTGGTGTTGTGCATCGCGGGGTCGATCACCCTGCACCAGGAAGCCGCCGACGGATCGGTGACTCAGGTCACGCTCGGTCCGGGAGAATATGCAATCAACGATCCGGGGGTGTGGCACACCGCCGATGTGGACGGCGCGGCGACGGCGCTGTTCATCACGGCGGGCGAAGGGACGCAGCACCGGGCGCGGTAGCCCTTCGACTCCGAAGGCGTGCCTTCGGGCTCAGGATGACGGCCCTTCGACTCCGGAGGCGTTGCCTTCGGGCTCAGGACGACGGCCCTGCCTCTCCGAAGGAGTTAACGGGCGCCGGAGGGGAGGCCTAGGGCGAGGCGGCCATAGGGGGGCATGTTGAGATCCCAGTTGACGCCGAACTGGGTTGCCATCGCATGCAGGTCGCGGAAGGCGCGTTGGACCGGGTTCGAATCGAACAGGCCCTGCGCGCCCATCATGGTGACCAGGCGTTCGCATGACTGGCGGCACAGCTTCATGATGTAGGCGCGGTTGCGCATGGCGACGGCGCGTTCTTCTTCGGTGAAGGGGTCGAGGGCTTTGCCGCGCGCGTTGAGCATGACGTACATGCTCTCGGCCAGCGCCGCGGCGGCGGCGAGTTCAGCTGCGGATTCGGACACCCGCATTTGCACCGCGGCATTGTCGGCGACCTTGTTGCCGAAGATCGCGCCGATTCGTTCGCGGGTAATACCGGTGTAGTCGGCAAAAGCGGCCTCGGCGGTGCCAAGGATCGGCCCCAAAAGGCTGGAGCCCGAGAAGGGACGGAATTCGGTCTGGTAGATGTAGTGCGCGTTGGCCGCGCTGCCGGGCGGCATTGCCCCGGTAAACCGCGACAGCGGCAACGCCCGGTGTTCGGGCACGAAGGCGTCGTTGAGGACGATGTCCTTGGTGCCAGTGCCCTTCATGCCGGCGACGTGCCACACATCGTCGATCGAGAAATCGCTGCGCGGGAAAAGGTATTGGCTGGCTTCCTTGTCGCCCTCCTTACGGCCCGCGACCATGCCCCATTGGGCGTGATCGACGCCCGAGGCAAAGCCCCACGCACCAGAAAGTTTGTAGCCGCCCGCAACCTTGGTCACCGTGCCGGTCTTTTGCACCGAGCCGGTCGAGATCAAGACGTCGGGCCCGTCAGCCCAGACCTCGTCCTGGGCTTCCTCAGGGAAGCGCCCGACGTAGCACGTGTGGGCGCCGACCACGGCGGCGATCCAGGCAGTCGAGGGACAGCCGTGGGCGATGGCGCGGCCGATCCGGAAGTGGGTGCCCCAGTCGAGCTCATACCCGCCGTAACGTTTGGGCTGGTAATACTTCAGGAGCCCCTGTTCGTGGAGCAGCGCCATCGTCGCCTCGGGCACCCGGCGCAGGGCTTCGGTTTCCGACGCGCGTTCGCGCAATACCGGGATCAGCGCTTCAGCGCGGCTGACAAGATCATCGGCGGTGGGCGTCGTTGTGCCCGAATCTTTGGCAACGTTCACAGGCGTGCGACTCCTAGCGACACGTGGGTTGGCGAGGTTGCACGACGATAGCCCAACAAGGGGGGATTCGCGCGAGTCTTGCGCGAATCCGCCCATTCTGCGCGAGCGACCTCGGGAGGCCCCACCCAATTACTATCTTTGCGGGTATATCTTTTGCCCAAGCGACGACATCCCCGTAGTTCTAACGGGGCAATTCCCCATATATATTAACGTTTTATTAACCATAACTTTTCATTCAAATTTTATCCATCTGCTCGTAAGGGTTGTGCGCCGCGTCCGAGTCGGTCTAAATTTTCGTCCGACACAGTGAGAGGGCTTTGGGTGTGATCAGACGGGCGTTGTTGGCGGGGTTGACGGGCGGGGTGGCGCTAAGCGCCGCCGCGTTTGCCGGCGACTCCGGCGACCTTGCCCTCACCGGGACCGTTGCCCAGCTCCTCGACATCCAAGTGACACCAACAGCGTCGGCGAGCGGCCTCGACCTCGCCACGCAGCAAAGCGCGCTCAAGGTGGCCGATGTGGTGACGGTGTCCAATACGCCCGGCGGCTACATCGTGACCGTCAGTTCGGCGAATGTCGGGACCGGCAACTGCACCGCGCCCTGCTTCTTTTCCGAGAGCGCCGAGGACAGCCTCGCCTTCACGCTGGCGGAGGGCACGACGGCCCTCTCGTTCACGGCCGAAACGGCAACCTTCGCCGAGAGTGCCGAACGCACCGGTGCCGGCGGCGATGCCTATGTGGTCAACCTGTCCTACGACGGAACGACAACCAACCTCGCCACGGCCGCCGATTACAGCGAAACGCTGACCTTCACCATCGCGCTGAACTAGCGCCCGCCACCATCGCGCTGAATTAGCGCTCGCGCGCCTACTCGCCGCGTCGATCCACACCAAACCCGAACACGCCGATGCGCCAAAACAAAACCCCTCCACAAAGGGAGGGGTTCAGTCGGCGTGGGTGCGGGGCGGCGCCCACGCCACGGGATGCCGCCGGGTTCGGGGCGGCGTCCCGTAGAGAAAAAAGCCCTAGGCCGCCTTTTGCAGCGGGGCGTCGTTGGCCGGTGCCGCCTTCGGCACAGCGCGCAACGGCTCGGGGCCGGACCGGTAGCCGAGCTTACGGCGTTCGCTGACTTCGAGCGTCGCCACCAGCACCGCGAAAATGGCGAAAGCCGCCAAAACCAAACCCATGAAAACCATTTCAATCCCGCTCATCGCTCATTCTCCTCTGCCATCGTGTAACCGAAGCATCGCGCAACGGTCAGGCGCACGAGTTGACATAGGTCAAGTTCCGCTGCGGCAGGGTGTCGCAGCGTCTGGCTGCGGGTCGGGGAGCGGGCTGAACGCCGAATGTCTTGGCGGACTAAAGGCTGTTGCCGACGGTATGGCCTTCTTGCGTCGCGACCATTTGGTTGCGGGGCATATAGGCGTCGCCGATGACGTGGACGGCGATGCCGGCGGCCTCAAGGGGGGCCAACAGGTCGAGGTCGGGGGTGCGCGGGGTGGCGTAGGTGAACAGCGAGACATCGGCGATTTCGCCTTCGTCGCCGTTGATGACGTTGCGATAGACGAACACGCCGTCCTCGAAGCGTTCGTTGGGCGAAGGTTCGCAAAACGGGATCACCTGAATGCGCGCCTCGTTGAGACGGCGGTGGATGCTTTGCTGGCGCACCACCGGTTCGTCGCGCGCGACCACTTCGCGCGAGGTGACGATGACAACCTTGTCGAACAGGGTGGCGAGGTACTCGGCCGACGAATAGGTCCCGTCCAGGCTGTCTTCGTCGAAGATGACGGCGGTGCCGGGCTGCTTGCCGGGATGGGCGAGCAGTTCCTCGACGATGGCGCGCAAATCGAGGATGAACCCTTCCTCCTTGAGAGCGAGCGGGAGGCTCGCCGGCCACGTCATGGTTGAACCGGTGGCGAGCACCACCGCGTCGGGTTTGGCCGCGATCAATTCGTCGGCACCGATGCGCCAACCCAGCCGGTAGTCGACCCCAGCCTTCTTGCCGACGACCTGTTGGTAGTCGTAAATCGAGCTCAGCGGATCGCAGGTCGGTATCAGGGCGTTGAGACGGATCTTGCCGCCCAATTCCGATCCGGCGCTGTAGAGCGTGACGTCGTGGCCGCGTGCCGCCGCCACCCAAGCGGCCTCGAGGCCCGCGACTCCGCCGCCGACGACCGCGACTTTCTTCTTGGTTGGCGCGGGCTCGGGCCACCAATCGACTTCTTCCTCGAAGCCGACGCGCGGGTTGTTGTCGCATTGCAGCGGCAGTTCTTGATTGATGACGCCCCAACAGTTGTTGCACGAGACGCATTTGCGGATGTCGTTGTCGCGGTTCTGCGCGGCCTTCAGCCCCCACGCGGGGTCGGTGACGAGGGTGCGGCCGAGCATGACAAGTTCGCCGATCCCGTCGCGCAGCAAGGCCTCGCCCTGAATCGGTTCGAGGATGCGGCCGACGGCGCCGGTGGGAATGCCGTCTGACGCATCATGCAGGCGTTTGATGAGGTCGAAGAACGTGCCGCGCGAGAAATGCATGTCTGGCAGGTGCATTTCGAGCGAGCGATGGTGCGCGCCCTGCACCCAATTCATGAAGTCGACCTCGCGTTTGGCGGCGAAGTAGCGGGTGAGGCGCTCGGCCTCGTCGGGGTCGATGCCGCCAACAACGTAGTCGTCGCCCGGCAAACGCAACCCGATGATGAAGTCCGCGCCGCATTCGGCGCGCATCCCCTCGATCGTCTCCTGGACCAGCCGCGCGCGGTTTTCCAGTTCACCGCCGTAGGCATCCTCGCGAACGTTGGAGTGCGGCGACAGGAATTGATGAAAGATGTGGCCGTGACCGGCCGAAATCTCGACCCCCGAGAAGCCCGCGGTCTTGAGTTTGCGCGCCGACAGGGCGAAGTCGTCGACCATGGTGCGGATTTCGTCGCGCGACAGCGCATGCGGCACGGTCCACGACAGATCGTCGGCCAGCGCCGAAGGCCCAAAGGCCTGGCGCCGGCGGCCACCGGGTTTATGGAGCCCGCGGCCGGGGTCTTGGATTTGGGTCAACAGGTGGCTGTCATGGGCGTTGACCGCCGCGGCCCAGCGCTTGAGCCCATCGAGATTGTCCTGGTCCCACACCCGCACCCGGGTATCGGACGCCTGCCCCCGGCGCACCGCCAGCGGTTCGGCCACAATCATCGCGGCGCCGCCTTCGGCGCGGTTGGCGTGATAGCGGATCAGGTGGTCGGTGACCTCGCCGTTCTTGGCATAGCGGGTCGACATCGCGGCATGGACGATGCGGTTCTTGAGCCGCTTGCCCGCTAGTTCGATGGGCGAAAGCAGGCGCGGGTATTCCGGCGCGTCGGTATCGATGTGGCGAGCTGTCTGCAACATGGGGCCGGAGATTACGGGATTGAACGCGGTTGTGCGAGGGGGTACGGACGGTGCCGGGGGCTATACGCCGCGCCCCCGCCCGCCCCGGAAACGGCGTCCACGCCCACCGCCACCGTCCCCGCCGTCGCGCGCTAAGCAGCGGCGGAAAGCCGGCAGGTGGTTCTCCTGGGAGGCGCGTTGCAGGGCGCGCAGGACGTTTTGAACCGCCGGGTCGTCGACAGCGGCAAGCAGGCGGTCGTACATCGCGGCGTTGTCGATTTCACCCTGCACCGCGGCCGTGCAGGCTTCTTCCAGCGAAGCCGGGGCGGTCACCCGACCGGGCCAATCGTCGAGCGGCGGTGCGACGCCAAATCCGGCGTAGAGATCGAGTAAGGCGCGAACGTGCCGGTCTTCCGCCTCGACGATATTGACGAAGGGACGGACCGGACCGAACGTTGCGATGACCTTCCGGTAGGTCGCGCGCGCCTTGTACTCGTCGTCCAGCGCCTCGCCCATCGCGGCCAAGGTGGCGGCGCTGACCGCCGATCCGGTTTTGGCTTTCTCACTCATGTTCGAACCGAAACCTAGGGGGCTCATTCATTCCAGGCACTGACCCGAATCAATTGGAAAGGACCGCCTCACCCCTTACGGTGTGGTCGCGCTGAGTGTCGCCGAACCCTTTGGCGACGGACGTCCAATCCGGAGGAAACGATGGCGAACGAAGGCTACCACGAACCGATCAACGAACTGTCGGACAAGACCCGCGACATGCACCGGGCCATCGTCTCTTTGATGGAGGAATTGGAAGCTGTCGATTGGTACAACCAACGCGTCGATGCCTGCAAAGACACCGAACTGAAGGCGATCCTCGCGCATAACCGCGACGAAGAAAAAGAGCACGCGGCGATGGTGTTGGAATGGATCCGGCGTCAGGACCCTAGTTTCGACAAAGAACTGAAGGACTACCTATTCACCACCAAATCGCTGGCGCACGACTAGTCGCGCGCTTCCACCCGTCAGGCGGCGCGTAAAAAACGGTAAAACATAAACGCCTGGTGCGCGCCGGCTGGCGTTACGTGATCCTCTGCCGCGGTGTCGACAAGCGACAACAGGCCGGCAAAGGCGGCCTCAATCTCCGGCGCGGCGTAGCGCATCACCGGCAGGCCGCTACAGGTTTGCGGTCCATCGAGGCCGAATGCGGCGACCACGACATGGCCACCCAGGGGGACCGCCCGCCGCAGCGCAGCGCGGTAAGCCGCACGGTCGCGCTCCTCGGTGAGGAAGTGAAAGACAGCGCGGTCGTGCCACAGGGTGTAGCGCCGCTTTGGGTGCCATTCGGTGACGTCGGCGTCGATCCAGTCGACCGAATCCTGGAAGCGGCCAAGGCGCTGCTGGGCCAGCGCAATCGCGGCGGACGAAATGTCGAGGACGGTGGTGTCGGTGTAACCGGCATCAATCAGCGCGTCGATCAGACGCGAGGCGCCGCCACCGACATCGATCATCGGGGCGTGTTTAGCCACCCCCGTCGCCTTGATCAGCGCGAGGGAGCGTTCAGGCCGTTCCTGAAACCAACTGACCGTGTCTTCGCCCTTGGTGGCATAGACCTGGTCCCAATGTTCCCGGCGGTTTTGCATAGGCTCACCCGTCCCGGTATGTGGGAAACGGCGCGACAGCTTACAAGAAGACGCAGGGCGCGCCCTGCATTGACCCCGGGCCGTCCCGTTCATATATTTGTTATATTAGAATTGTCTAATATATAAGAAGGGAGACCGAATGGCACGTGTGCGCGGCGTCCGCCGATTTGTCCCGATTTTGGACTGGCTGCCGCGCTATGCCAAAGCCGACCTGCCGGGCGATTTAATCGCCGGCGGGATCGTCGCGGTGATGCTGGTCCCCCAAGCGATGGCCTATGCCATGCTGGCTGGCTTACCGCCGCAGATCGGGCTGTACGCTAGCCTATTGCCGTTGGTCGCCTACGGCGCCCTGGGATCGAGCCGCGCCCTCGCGGTCGGCCCGGTCGCGATCGCCTCGTTGATGACAGCCAGCGCGCTGGGCGCTATCGCCGAGGCGGGGTCCGCGGACTATGTTGCGGCCGCGCTTGTCCTCGCGGCGTTGAGCGGATTGATCCTACTCGCGATGGGAATTGCCCGACTCGGCGTCCTCGTGAATTTCTTGAGCCATCCGGTCATTTCTGGCTTTACCAGCGCCGCCGCCCTGGTCATTGCCGTGAGCCAACTCAAGCACTTCCTCGGCATCGAGGTGGCCCGCGGCGAGGGCTTCGCCGCCGCGATCACCGGCGTGGCCCGCGCGATTCCGCAAACCAATATCGCGACGGCACTACTCGGTGCAGGCGCTGTGGCTATCTTGGTTCTGTCACGGCGGCCGCTGGCGAAGCTGCTCGGCGGCCTCGGACTATCGCCGGCCATGATCGCTCCGGCGACTAAGATGGGGCCGCTGGTCGCGGTCTTTCTAACCGCCCTCGCGGTTTGGAGCCTGGGGCTGGCGGATGCGTTCGGCGTCGCCATCGTCGGCACGATTCCGGCGGGCCTGCCGCCCGTAGGCGTGCCCCGACTCGATCCGGCGTTGTGGGCGGAACTGTTTCCAGCAGCGCTGCTGATTTCGGCGATCGGCTTTCTCGAAAGCGTTTCGGTGGCCAAAGCGCTCGCCAGCAAACGCCGCCAGAAGATCGACGCCGATCAGGAACTCTTGGCGCTCGGAACCGCCAATCTCGCCGCCAGCGTGACCGGCGGCTATCCGGTCGCGGGCGGCTTTGGGCGCTCCAGCGTGAACTTCGCCGCCGGTGCCAATACGCCGCTGGCCTCGCTCATCACGGCGGCGTTGATGGCGCTGACGTTGCTGTTGTTGACGCCGCTGTTTTTCTACCTGCCGCGAACGGTGTTGGCGGCGATCATCATCGTCGCCGTGCTGGATCTGATCGATGTGCGCACCTTTCGCGACGCCTGGCGCTACAACAAGGCCGATGCAGTGTCTCTGGCGGCCACCTTCGTCAGCGTCCTCGCTGCGGGAGTCGAAGCCGGGATCGTGTTCGGTTTGGCGGTCTCCATCGCCCTCTACCTTTGGCGCACCAGCCGACCGCACCTTGCAGTGGTCGGACGCGTGGGCGACACCGAGCACTTCCGCAATGTCCGGCGCCATACCGTGCACACGACCCCTGGGGTGCATGTCGTCCGGATCGATGAAAGCCTTTACTTCGCGAATGCCGGCTATCTTGAAGACCAGTTGCTGGGTGCGGTCGCCGACGACAAGACCATCCAACACGTCGTCCTGGTTTGCAGCGCGGTCAATTTCATCGATGCCAGTGCGCTCGAAACCCTGGAGAGCACGATCATAGGGCTGCGCGATGCGGGCGTGACGTTGCATCTTGCCGAGGTGAAAGGACCGGTCGCCGACCGGTTGCAGCGCACCGCCTTTCTCGATCACCTCAAACCGGGATCGGTGTTCTTGAGTACGCATGAGGCTATGCGGACGCTGGCCGGTGGACGCGCGCCGTTGGCGGAACCCGGCGCCGACCCCATATGTAAGTGACGATCCAACGGACTTAGCGAGGTCTGCAGATGCGTGTCGACAACCAAACCAAGACCGCGACCTCCGACGGGGCGCAGCGCATTGTACCCTGCCCGTCCTGTCACGCCGCCAACCGCGTCCCGGGCGCCAAACCCTATGAACAGGCAAAGTGTGGCAAGTGCGGCGCTAAACTGTTCCAGGGCAAACCGGTCGCATTGAACGCTTCGTCCTTCGTGCGCCACGCCGACGCGCAGGACATCCCGCTACTGGTCGATTTCTGGGCCGCTTGGTGCGGGCCGTGCAAAATGATGGCGCCTGCGTTCGAAGCGGCGGCAAAGGATTTGGAGCCGCGAATCCGCCTGGGTAAGGTCGACACCGAAGCCAACCAGGACCTAGCTGCGCGGTACAACATCCGCAGCATCCCGACGATGGTGTTGTTTCGTGGCGGCAGAGAAATCGCGCGCGTTTCAGGCGCGATGAGCGCACCGCAGATACGCGCCTGGGTGGAAAACCAGGTTGCCTAACAGCGCGACCGCGGTCGATTGACCGCGAGCGCCAATCCGATCGTTAGACGAGCGTGTGTTGCTTGGAAGCGATCAGGTTGTAAATGATTTTCTGCCAAGCGACCTGCGACGTACCGTCCGCGCGATTCTTGGCGTCCGCGTATTGCGTTGCCGCGAGCGCCAGCGCGTTCGTGCCGGTTGCCTGAGAGTTTTGAATGTTCGTAGCCATGGGCGACATACCAAATATGAGAAACAACAGTGGTTGAATCATAGGCGCGGTCCAGACTGCCGAGAATTGCGCATCTGACATGGCAGCTATGCAACAGAGAGATCGCTCGAACTGTCCGGACAAATTTTAGCGACCTTGTAAGGAACCGAACGCGCAATCCTCCGCGCAATTGCCTCCCCGACCGCGCAACGCCGGGCCGCGCGGCATGGTAGGGTGCGCCGATGGATACGTGGTCCGGATTCCTTTTTGCCGGAATCGCCCTCACCGGCAGTCCCGGGCCCGCGACCCTGAGCATCGCCGCGACCGGCGCGGCCTTCGGACGTACACGCGGTTTTCCCTATTACCTCGGCATCCAGATCGGAATGATCGTCGTGATGATCGTCACCGCGAGCGGCGCGGCGGGTTTGGTGCTGGCATTGCCCGGCGTTCGTCCGGTCGTCGCCGTGGTTGCGGCGGCCTATTTTGCGTTCCTCGCCTATCGCATCGCGACGGCACCGACGCTGGACGACACGGCGGCCGACCGCCACCCGCCGCCGCTGCTCGCAGGGCTGATCCTCTCCCTGCTGAATCCCAAGGCCTATGCTTCGATGGCCGCGTTGTTTTCCGGGTTCGTGCTGATCCCCGATGCGCCGTTTGTCGATGCCGGCGCAAAACTGTTCGTCCTCGTCGCGGTGATCGCGACGGTGGACTTGGCGTGGCTGTTTGCCGGTGCCGCGCTGACCCGCATTTTTCGCCACCCGATTTCCAACCGGATCGTCAACCTGTTCTTTGCAATGCTATTGATCGTGTCGGTCGTGCTTGCCTTGGCGGTGTGATCCCACGACCCTTTCGACACCGCAGCGCTCTTTGCCCCCATCCGTCAACCGCGTCATAGTGCCCTGCGCCCACCACAGCAGCATAGAGCGACCCCACGCACGGCATTGCCATGACCATGACCTACAACATCAATCCGGAGAAAGAGCGTATCGATGTCGTTCTGGCAGGGACGATCGGTGTCGGTGCGCTGATCGGGGGCCTGCGCGACCTGCTCGACGACCCCGCGTTCGATCCGATGTACGACGTCTTGGCCGACTGCGCGGACGCGCGAATTGGGCGCGTCACCTTTGGCTTGGCCGAAGCCGTCATCGCCATCAGCGGGGGCAACGAAGCGCGGCGTACCGCGATCGTCATGCCGGACGACGACGGCGCGGAACACGTGAAACGTTTTGTCGCCCTGCGCAACGACCAACGCCGGACGCGCGCTTTCATCGACCGGCAAGACGCCGAAGCATGGCTTGCCGACTCGGTGCCGGTCGGCGTGACAGGCGGGCCGTATTGAGCGCTAGGCCGCCTTCGCACCCGTAGAAGTCTGAATGAAGTCCGCGATGTCCTTGGCGTAGCGTTCGGGATATTCGGTGTAAGGCAGGTGTCCGCAGTTGTCGTAGAGCGTGACCTTCGCGTGGGGCAGCAGTTTTTTGTATTCGTCGGCATACTGCACGGGCGCTAGGCGATCCTGTTTACCCCAGATGATATGGACCGGCATCTTGAGCCGGTGCAGCCATGTCGGCATCGAGGGATCGTTGCGCGTCTCGCCGGCCATGATCTTGGTCGTAGCCTTGCTCTTCTTGGTGTTGGGCGCGTCGTCGATACCGGGCGGCAGTTTGGCCGCCATCGACTCGGCCATAGCCTGATCGTGGATGACGAAGCGCAAGGTTTCGGCCGCGGTCATGCCGTAGATCGGCGGCTTGGGGATATCGGGATTGTTGAGGCCAGCGGCGCAAGCGAGAGTCACGCTCTTGAACGGCGCCGGGTTGAGGTAGGCGACTGTGGCGGCGAGCCAGCCGCCGATCGAGGTGCCGATCAGGTGAATGTCCTCGATCCCCAAGCGGTCGATGAAGTCGTGATAGAACAACGCCATATCGTGCATGTTGTTGAGCCAGGTCGGCGCGTCGGACTCGCCCATGCCCGGGTGCTGCGGCACGATGAGATCGAAATGCTCGCCCAGGTGCTTCATGAAGGGAACGACGTGGCTGACCACGCCCGCGCCGTGCAAATAGAGTATTGGCTCGCCCGCCCCACCGCGTTGGAACACGACGTTGCCGCCCAGCATGTTGACGGATTCCTTGGTGAATTCGACCATTCTTGCTTCCTCCTTAAAGCCCTTTGACCTGCGGTAGAATTTTTTCGCCGAAGATTTTGATTTGGTTGACGATGGCGGCGTCCGGGATGTTGCCGACCTTCATGTTGATGTTGACGGTACCCATGCCGAGTTCGGCGTGGGCGCGTTTGATTTGCGCGACGGCGGTTTCGGGGGTACCGCAAATCACGATGCCCGCGTCGATCAAGTCGTCGACCGACACGGCCGCCTGTTTGTTGGCACCCTGAAACTTGCTGCGGGTTTCCTCGTCCATGTAGCGGGTTTTTTGGAGAACGATTTGCTGGGCCGTGCGCAGGCCGCCGCCGAGTACCTTGGCGAAGTAGCGCCGGCCTTCGGTGAGTCGGTCTTTGGCCAGCTCGGCGTCGTCGTCGACGGAGGCCGTGAGCGCAATCACGAAGTCGTCGGGCGTCGGCTCCCAGCCGCAGGCCTTAGCCTCGTCGCGGTAGACCTTCATTAGCATCCGCGCATTGTCGAAGGTTTGCAGATTGGCCAGGCCGAACATCGCGCGTTTTTGCGCCGCGACCCGCGCCGACGCTTCGTTCGAGCACGACATCATGATGCGGGGATGGGGTTTTTGCATCGGGCGCGGCCAGATCGATACGGCGCGGTACTGATAATATTCGCCCTCCCAGCCGAAGGGTTCTGGTTCAGTCCAGGCTTTGACGATGAGGTCGATCGCCTCGGCGAGACGGCCCTGGGATTCGTCGGGCGGGACGTTGTAGGCGACGTATTCGTGCGGGATCCCGCGCAGCAAACCGGCGACGACGCGCCCGCCGCTCATGACGTCGAGCATCGCGTATTCCTCGGCCACCCGGATCGGGTTCAAGAGCGGCACCAGTTGCCCCATCACCGCGAGTTTGGCCGTTGTGGTGCGCGGAATCAGCGAGGCGGCGACGATGTTGGGATTGGCCATGAGACCGTAGGGGCTCATGTGATGCTCGTTGCAGCCGATCCAATCGAAACCGGCGGCTTCGGCCTGAACCATGCTCTCGAGGTAGGTGTCGTAGAGCTGTTTGCCGAGATCGGCGTCGAACAGCTTGTTGGCGACTGGCCAGTCGTGGGTATCGTCTTCCTTACCGGTGTAGGGCATCAGGTGGAAATAGGCGAACTTCATACCGGGGCCTCCCTAGGCGCGCGTTGAAACGGTCGCGGTGCCGCTGCGGCCCGCGTTGACGAGGAAAGCTTCGCCGCGGGTGAAGAAATCGCGCACGACCTCGGCGACCCGGTCTGCTTGATCGACCTCCAACCCGTGTCCGGCGTCATAGACATAGACGAAGTGGGCGCGCTTGAGTTTTTCCTTGAGCAGTTGCCCGGCGCGTTGCGGCACGAAGCGATCGTCGGTGCCGAGCAGCACCAGCGTGAGTGCAGCGATGTTGCCTAGGTTTGCGATGAGGTCTTCGTCGTAGCCGGTCTTCAGGTAGTGGCCGACCGCCACGCGGGTTTTGAGATAATTTGCGCCGGGCTGAAACCCTGCGGGCATCCGCTCGGGATATTTGTAGAACAGTTTGGCCCGCGCGGCGGGATCATCGGGGAGCGCAACGCTGCCGGGCGCTGCGAATCCCGCGGGGGCTTGCAGGAGGAGCTGGTCGACCTTGTCCGGATGGGTGGCGGCGAGCCACGCCGCGCCACAGCCGCCGAAGGAGTAGCCGATCACATCGACCGGGGCCGCGCCAATGACAGTATCGATGAAGTCGGCCCACAGCGCCGCGAGAGCGGGCATGCTGTCCACGTTCGGTAGTTGGGCTGTGTCTTGGAAGCCCGGCGCGACCGGCGCGAACACCGTGAAGTGTTGCGCCAATACCTGCAACGGCGCGGTTTCCATGAAACCGCCGCCCGAGTGCAAATAGAGCAATGGCCGGCCCGTACCAGCTTGAAAATAGGTCACGCGCCCCGCCGTGAGATCGGCGGTGTGTTGGCTGAACGCCATCGTTCTCCCCTCCCCGCTTTTTTGTTGGGCGAATCCAGACTGCGGCAGGGCGCCGCGGTCCAGCCCGTTCTTATTGTTACCCGTCAGGCGGTCAGAGGACGGCGCGAGTTTCGCGCGGGGTGTCCGGGGTTTGCCCGCCCAGCAAGCCACCCGCCGATTCCTCGAAAGCATGGGCAATGCGGAGCAGGCCCGCTTCATCGAAGGGCCGGCCGACGAGTTGGAAACCGACCGGCATCCCATTGTCGCCGAACCCTGCCGGGACCGAAATCGCCGGCAGACCGAGATAGCTGAACGCGCGGGTGCAACGGCCGATGTTATTGAGGAAGGTGACGAGGTCGGCCGATGCACCGACGTCGGTTTCCTCGACGGTCTTGGGGGCAAACGGGCTAGTCGGCGTGTGCAGCACATCGCATACGCCGAAGACCTGCTCGACGAATTCCGCCACCAGTTGGGGGCGCAGGTGCAAGGCTTCGAGATAGGCCGTCGCTGGATAGCCCAAGCCCAGTTCCAGCCGCGCCAGACCTTGCGGACTGTAGTCCTGGGGCCGCTCGCGCATCCATTGTTTGTGCACGACGGCGGCCTCGACGAAGGTCACCATGGTGCCGATATCGATCAGGCGCTTTTGGTCGGGCACGGTGACCTCGACCAGTGTCGCCCCCGCGGCGACCAGAGCATCCAAGTTCTGGCGCATCAACCTTTCGACATCGGCGTCAATGCCGGGGTCGTAAAAGTGGTTGCGGGGCACGCCGATGCGCACGCCCTTGAGGTCGCCGCCGAGTGCCGCCTCGTAGTCCGGAACGGTGTGGCGCGACGAGGTGGCGTCAAGCGGATCGTACCCGGCGGTGACCTGCATCAGCCGCGCGACATCGCGCGCGGTGCGCGCGAGCGGACCGAAACAGTCGAGCGAAAACGACACCGGCATGGCACCGTAGCGGCTGATGCGGGTTTGCGTCGGTTTGAGGCCGACGACGCCGCAGAATCCGGCCGGAAGCCGGATCGAACCGCCGGTGTCGGAGCCGAGCGCACCGAAGACGCAGCGCCCGCCCACCGCCGAGCCCGACCCCGAAGACGAGCCGCCGCTGATGAACGCCGGATCCCACGGGTTGCGGCAATGGCCCCAGTGCGGGTTATGACCGGTGGGACCGATGGCAAACTCGGCCATGTTGAGACCGCCCACGGTGATCGACCCGGCAGCTTCGAGCCGGGCGACAGCGGTGGCGGTGACGTCGGCTTTCCATCCGCGCCGGATTTCCGAGGCGCAGGTCGCGATCTTGCCAGCGCGGTAGAAGAGGTCCTTATGCGCAAGCGGCACGCCGTGCAGCGGGCCAAGCGTATCGCCGCGCGCCCGGGCGGCATCCGCGGCATCCGCGGCGGCGCGGGCGTCCTCGGCATCGATGGAGATGAAGCAATTGAGGCGCGGTTGCTGGATCTCGATTTGGGCGAGGCACGCATCGACGACCTCGCGGGCGGAGACCTCGCCCGACGCAATCGCGTCGGCGGTCTCAATCAGCGTGCGACCGACAATCATCGGGGTGCTGTGCGCGCGTAGACGATATCCAGATCGGCGGGCGGCGCATCCGCGAGGGAGCCCGCGCAAGACTCTAGACCCTGGCGCACCGCGGCATTCTCCGACACGATGCGCTTGGCCGAGGGGTCGCCGACACGGTAGCCCGAAAATAGCTCGATCAACGTTTGGACGGTTTTTTCCGCAGACACGTTAGCTTTCCTTTCTCGCCAGGATCGCGGCGAGCGTTTCGCCGTTCTTCAATGTTTCTAGATCGAGGACGCAATCGACGATGCGCGCGGCCTGGGCGGCGTCGCATCCGTGCGCAGCATTGTCCTGGAACTTTGCGACGATCTCGCCCTGCGTCAGGGGACGCTCGCGGGTGCCGCGGTTGATCGATTCGCGGTGGGTGACGACCGAGCCATCGTTGAGGGTGACGGCGACCGCGCCGGAATAGAAGTCGGGAAACGCGGAATCGGGATCGACGCCGTGGAAGACCTTTTGCCCTAGCGCGAGGATCTCGGGATCGCTCCAGCAATCGGGTTCGAGTTCGGCCAACCCGAAGCGGCCGCGAACGAGTCCGGCGGCAAAGGAAAACGGCAAACTGAATTGCGCCTCGTAGGCCGACGAAGGATTTTTCTTTTGCGATTCGGGTTCGCACACGATCCCGAATTGGCGTTCGTGCAACAGCGCATCGACCCGCGCGATATCGGCGGCCTTAATCCCCTTGCCGCGGAGCGCGATGCCGCAATCGGTGAAGGCGTGGTTGGCGTGGCACAATGGGAACGGCTTGATCGCGACATTAAGCATTTCCCAGTCGTCGTCGATGCCGCGCGCGAGGTAGTCCCAATCGACCGGTGCGCCCTCGGCAAGGTAGTTCGCGTAGAGCCCGCGCGGCCCCTCATAGGGCCGCTTGACACCGGTGAATCCGTCGGCGGCAAAGTAGGCCGCGGTAACACCGTCGACCGCGGTCTTGCCCGGGTGCAGGCGCTTGGTCCAGGCGCCGTCGGCAAGCCATTCGTTGGTGCCCGAGGCGTAGCTGAGCGCGATCCCCTGGGCGTGGGTCAGTTGCCCCGGATCCAGGCCCAGCAGATGGCCCGCGCCGAGCGCGCCGCCAAAAGTGCCGCACAGCGCCGTGGCGTGGAAGCCACGCCCATGGAAACCGCCATGGACCGCCCGCCCAAGCCGGCCCGCGGTTTCGCAGGCCACAACGTAGGCCGCGAGCATCGCCGCGCCGGTTGCGCCGGTTTCCGCTCCCAACCCGAGAACCAATGGGACCGCACAGGCCGATACATGGTTGAGGCTTGGGGTATGGGTGTCGTCGTAATCGAGTGTATGGATCAGCGCGCCGTTGGCGACCATCGCATCGCGCAGCGATAACCTTTCCCGGCGACCGATCACGGCGTGCGAACCGGACCCAAAGCGCGCCAACGCGCGCAGCGTAGTATCGGCGAACGGGTCGCGGCTGACCGCGAGCGCGTTGCCGATCGAATCGAGGATATGGAGCTTCGCCTTAGCGCGCACCTCGGCGGGGAGCGAGTCCGGGACGATGCGATGGGCGCTGCACGCGAATGCCTCGGCGATGTTGGCGGTCATCGCGGCATTATGCCCGCGCCGGCGCGCTCACGGAACATCGGGGCCGGCCAGACTCCACGCGAGCGTGGTGCCGGCATGGAACGGTACGATCCCTGGCCCGGCAGGCACGAGATTGGGGACGGTGTTGGGCCGGCGTTCCAGCACGATCTTGCCATCGTTCAAGGGCAAGCCGTAGAACCGCGGTCCGTGCTCGGACGCAAAGGCGTCGAGACGATCCAATGCGTTTTCTTCCTCGAAGGTCTTGGCGTAGCTTTCGAGCGCGACCGGCGCATTGAAGATGCCGGCGCAGCCGCAGGCCGCCTCCTTTTCGCCGACGGCATGGGGCGCCGAATCGGTACCGAGGAAAAACTTCGGCGAGCCCGACGTCGCCGCCCGCCGCAGAGCCAGGCGATGTTCTTCCCGCTTGGCCACCGGCAGACAATAGAAGTGCGGGCGGATGCCGCCGACGAACATGGCGTTGCGGTTGAACTCAAGATGATGGGGCGTGATCGTGGCGGCGAGGTTGGGGCCGCCGGCCTCGACAAAGTCGACAGCCGCCGACGTCGTGATGTGTTCGAAGACAATCTTGAGTGCCGGAAAGTCCGCAATGAGTCCGGCGAGGATGCGGTCGATGAACACCGCTTCGCGGTCGAAGATGTCGACATGGCTGTCGGTCACTTCGCCGTGCAGGAGGAGCGGCATCCCGATCCGCTGCATCGTTTCCAGGACCGGATAGATCTTGCGGGTGTCGGTAACGCCGTGACTGGAGTTGGTCGTCGCGTGGGCGGGATAGAGCTTGCACGCGGCGAAGACACCCGCGCCGAAGCCGCGCTCGATCTCGCCACTATCGGCAGCGTCGGTCAAATAGCAGGTCATCAGCGGCGTGAAGTCCGTGTCCGGACCGAGCGCCTCCAGGATACGGCCCCGATAGGCCTGCGCGGCGGCGACGGTCGTGACCGGCGGGTTGAGATTGGGCATCACGATGGCGCGCGCGAACTGGCGCGCAGTATGGGGGACGACGGCGGCGAGCATCGGCCCGTCGCGCAGGTGGACATGCCAATCGTCGGGCCGGCGCAGGGTCAATCGTTCGGGAATGTTTGTCATGGCCGCATTATGCCGCCGCGGTAAGCCTTGCGATACCGTCGGTCGATCCTACGTCGGCGATGTTGAGGGATCGACTATCAGCACGCGTGCCGCCATGCGCTTCATGGTGTCGGCGTAACGAGTCTGCGGCCACCCCGACTCCTGCGTGAAGTGCTCCCAGGTACGGACCGATAGGAGCGCCCACAGAATGTCGGTCGCCTGATCGGGGGAATAGTCAGGCGTCAGCACACCGTCTTTGGCCAGCGCCGCGACCGCGGCCGCACAGCCGTGCCGCACAGCCAGCATCCGTTCCCGCCAAGCATGCGCCGCCGCTTCGTCGGAATCCTTCACCGCCATGAGGGCGGTCGCAATCCCGTAGATTTCGGGAATGTAGTTGCTCCACGCGTCGATAAAGGCATTCAGGCGGTCGATACCGGTGGCCGCGGTCCGACTAGGGCCTAGCCGCCCGTCGACATCCTTGACCGCGTCGACATGGTGCGTCGTCGCGACCAGGAGATCGGCCCGGGTCGGAAAGTGAAGATAGAGCGCCTGCCGACTGATGCCCGCCTGTTTGGCGATGTCGGACATACGCACGTTTGCGCCCTGCCCAGCCTCCAGTAGGGCCCACGCCGCATTCAAGATTCGAGTGCGGGTATCGGAATTGGAACTTGACATGATGTAAAGTACGCCCTACTTGTCACGACGTCAATTGACACAGTGTCAAGTAGCGATGGAGGGAATCGATGACGAAACGGTTGTTTATCTGGGTGGCCCATCCGACGGCGGGGTCGCTGTGCGCGGGAATCGCGGATGCCTATCAAACCGGCGCCAAAGATGCTGGTGCCGAGGTACGGCGGATGGACCTGAATGCGATGGACTTCGATATGACCGTCGCCGGTTTCGAGGGCGGCGCGGCGGGGCTGGAACCCGATCTGCGGGAATGGCAGGCCAATATCGCGTGGGCAGACCACCTGTTGATCGTTCACCCGTATTGGTGGGGTGCCATGCCGACCCGGGCGAAGGCGGTGCTCGACCGAGCGCTGGCGCCCGGATTTGGGTTCAAATACCACAAACGCGGCGTGGCCTGGGACAAGTTGCTCACCGGCAAGACGGCCGACGCAATCATCACCTCGGACACGCCGCCCCTGCTCGATACTTGGCTTTACCGCAAACCGGCGCGACGCGTGATGAAAAATCAGGTCCTGGGGTTTTGCGGAATCAAAGCGAAATCGATCGTTCAATTCGGTTCGGTCAAGCTCGCGAGCCCGCGAAAGATCCAACGGTGGATCGGCGCCGCCCGGACCATGGGCCTGAGAGCCGCAACCTGAAGCCTGTAGGAGGAAAACACGATGGCGTTCGATTGGATTGTTTATGTCTGCTTGGCGGCGGGTGTCGCCACTGGCTTGGTGGCCGGCGTCTTCCTGACGTTCTCGGATTTCATGATGAGGTCCCTCGCCGAAATCCCGAGCGCCCACGGGGCTTCGGCCATGGCGGCGGTCAATCGCCGCGTCTACGGCTCGCTTTTTCTGGGACTGTTCCTCGGGATGGCGGTCATCGCGGCCCTGCTCGTGCCCTATGCAGCGTTCGGGCTGTCGGGCGCGGCGGCGGCGTGGATCGCGGTCGGCGGTGTGCTTTATCTCGCCGGGACCTTTGCCGTGACAGTCGCGGTCAATGTTCCGATGAACAAGAAGCTGGACCGGCTAGCGGGATCGCCGGACGGCGACGCCTATTGGCGGCGTTACGCGGTGCGTTGGACGCGGTGGAACCATGTGCGCACCGTGGCGGCGTCCGGTGCATCCATTTGTTTGATGAGCGGTGCGGTTGCCCTGGGTGCAGCATAAACGCACCGGCACAAAGGAAACGGGCCGCCAATCAAGTCGGCGGCCCGCCCCTGAAACACGTCTTGCGCGATTTAACTCAGGTTCGCCTTCATAAAGGCGATGGTGCGGCTCCAGGCAAGCTCCGCGGCCTCCTTGTTGTAGCGGGCGCCCGCGGTGTCGTTGTGGAAGGCGTGGCTGGCACCCTCGTACATGTGAACGACGTGATCGACATTGGCGCCTGCAAGCGCATCGCGGTAGCCCGCAATTCCTGGATTGACGAAGTTGTCGTTGCCGGCGTAGTGCAACATCATCTTGGCCTTGATCTTGGGCACTTCGGCGGCGTCGGGCACCGGGCCGTAAAACGGCGCCGCAGCGAGCAAGTCCGGTTCGTTGATGGCGATCTGGTTGACCGCGCCCCCGCCCCAGCAAAAGCCCATCGCACCGACTTTGCCGTTACTGGCCGGATGACCTTTGAGGAAAGCGACCGCTGCGCGACCGTTGGCGATGACGCCGTCGCGGCTGAGGCCTTGGAACATCGCGCGCGCGGCGTCTGGATCGGACGGCGTTCCGCCGTTGGGCGACAGAAAATCGGGCGCGAGGGCGACGAAGCCTTCGAGCGCGGCGCGGCGTGCAACGTCGCGGATGTGGTCGTTGAGCCCGCGGTTTTCGTGAATCACGACGATCGTCGGCAGTTTACCAGAGGCGTTGGCCGGCCACGCGAGATAGCCTTTGACCCCGTCGCCAAAGGTAATCGCTTCGGTTTTCACCCGTGGATCGTCGGCGGCGATCATCGCGGCCTGGGCTTGGTTCGCTTCGATCATCGGCACGATGGCGTAGGCCGCTGCGGAACCGCCCGCCAAAGCGGCGAGACGGCGCATGAACGCGCGGCGATCGAAGGTTTGGTGGGCGAATTCGTTATAGAGATCGATCATCTCTTGGGTGATGCGTGGGTCGGACATTTTCACTCCCATGGGTGCGGATCGTTGGCCGGAAAATACCGGCCCTCACGCGACAAACAGCGGCGGTGGCCAATATCTTCCCTAGGCGACACGGGCACGCAATATCGCCTCCGCATTTCGTGATCCACGAAGGCGCATATATGCGATCTCGTCCCATTCGCCGCACCGCGGACCGTTCCGGCATAACGGGGCACCCGAAATGACGGGCGACCTGCCCCCGGCTGGGAAATTCTGGCCGAAGCCTGTACATAGAATGGGCGTTTCGAGAATGGGGGAACGGAATGGCAACCGCGGAACAACTGTCGAAGACCCTCGAGGCCTTGGTGCGTGTCGCCGACGACGTGTTTGTCGTGTGCGATGCCGAAGAGACCATCCTTTTCGTGAATCCGGCGGCGAAAAAGCTGTTCGGCTACGAACCGGAAGAACTTGTCGGGAAACCGCTCTCAATTCTGATTCCGCTGGAGGTGCGCCAGGGGCATGCCGACAAGTTTGCGGCATTCCTCGCGGGAGACGTAGACGCCAAGCAGATGGGCGACCGCGACGCGATATCTGTGTTGTGCAAAGAGGGCGGCGAGCGCCCCGTGCGCGCCTCGATCCAGAGGATGCAGATCGACGGCGACTGGTTTCTGGCCGCAGTCGTCCGCGACGCCTTGGTCGATACCGAGGCGCGTCGGCGGCTGCAAGAGCTGGCCGATACCGAACCGCTGACGGGGCTGCTCAATCGGCGCGGCTTCCTGCGCGTGGCAACCGACAAGATCGAAACCGCGCGTGGCCGGGATCACCCGATGTCGGTCGCGGTGCTCGATCTCGACCACTTGAAAAAGATCAACGACACCCACGGCCATGCGGTAGGCGACGCGGTGATTACGCGCATCGCGCGGGTCATCACCAAGAGCATTCGCCAAAGCGACGCTGCCGGCCGGTTGGGCGGCGACGAGTTCGTCATCCTGTTCGACGGCGCGAATGTCGAGGTCGCCGAGCGTGCCTGCGAACGGATTCGCTCGGAACTGCGCGATTCTGCGATCCGTATCGGCGATGCGATCGTGGACGGCATTTCGTTGAGCGGCGGCATCTCCGGCATTGTCGGTACCGACAAGACCATCGACGCCGCCCTCGCCCGCGCCGACAGCCTGATGTATTCAGCCAAGCAGATGGGCCGCAACACGGTGCATACGACGGCGTGAGCCGCGACTAGTCGAACAGCCCGGCGTATTCGGCGCGCAGGTCGTCCTTGATCACCTTGCCCATGCCGTTGCGCGGGAGCGCGTCTCTCATCACATAACGTTTGGGGCGCTTGGGCGGTGCGAGGCCCTGCTTGGCTTGGGCCTCCAGCGTGGCCGCAAGATCGGCCCCCGATTCGACCGGGACGACCAGGGCAACGACGGCCTCGCCCCAATGCGGATGCGGCACGCCGATAATGGCGACCTCGCGCACGGCGCGGTCTTCGGCGAGAAAGCCCTCGACTTCGGCGGCGTAGACATTTTCGCCGCCGGTAATCACAACATCCTTGAGGCGGCCCGACAGGGTGAGGAACCCGTCGTCGTCGAGAAATCCGAGATCGCCCGAATGGACCCAACCGTTGCGCACCGCCTGCGCCGTCAAACCCGAATCGTGCCAGTATCCCGACATCGATTCGGGTGAGCGGCAAACGATCTCGCCAACCTCGTTCGGTGGCGCGTCGTTGCCAGCGGGATCAACGATGCGCACCTCCATGCCGGGGCCAGGTAAGCCGACGCAGGTCCCCGGACGGCCCGCTATGGCATCGTCGCGCATGTAGGTGAGCGTGCCGCCTTCGGTCAGGCCGTAGCAATTCCACAACCGCGCACCGGGCGCCGCCGCAAGGATTGCATCGCGCACCCAGTCGGGCAGCGGCGAGGCCGCCGACATCCATAGCTGCACGCTCGGCCACGCGGTACCGGCCTGGGTCATCGCCGCCACAATCGCCGCCGACATCGTGGGTACGAAAAAGACATGGGTCGCACGATGGGTATCGACCGCCGCCACGATGGCCGCCGGATCGAAACCACGCCGCGAGATCACGGTGCCGCCTGCTGCCAACGTCTGCAGCAACATGAACTCGTGACCGGCGGCGTGGAACATCGGTGTCGAGGCAAGCAACACCGTTTCGGGACCGATGAACATCGCCGATTGGCGCAGGGCGACGATCATCGCGCCGGCGAACTGACTGCGCACCACACCCTTGGGCCGTCCGGTCGTTCCCGAGGTGTAGAGGATCGCGACCGGCGCGTTGAGGTCGATGGCCGGGCGCGGCGGGCGGGTGGCCATCCCGGCTTGGACCGCCGCTTCGTAGTCGTGCCCGTTCGGCATCGTTACGCCGTCGGTGAGCAGGTGCGAGGCGGTGACGCGCTTGGCGCGGCGCAAGGTGGGCGCCGCGGCGGCGTCGGCAATCAACACCCGCGGTTCGGAATCGCCCAGGATGTGGTCGTGTTCGCGCTCGCTTTGGCGCGGGTTGAGCGGCACCGCAATGGCCCCCAGCTGGGCCGTGGCGAGGTAGCCCTCGACAAAGACCGGGCCGTTGGCGAGTGCCAGGCCGACGCGCTCGCCCTCGCGCACGCCGAGTTCGCGCAGCTGACCGGCTAGGGCGTCGATCCGGGCCAGCAGGTCCGCGTAGGTGCGGGCGCCCTCTTCCCAAACGATCGCCGTCTTGCGCGGATACGCCTTGCCCGCGCGACGGACCAGCGCGGCGACGTCGATGGCGTTGTGCGCCGAGGGAATCATGGGCCCAGCCGCCCCTAGTAGTGCATGCGATCGCCTTTGAGGGGATCGTCGGGCATTCGCACGCCAAGCTCGGCGCAATCGCGCACCTGGTCGGTCAGCCAGCGGCGGCGCAACTCGGCATTGCTGCGGACCTTGATGCCCAAATCGATAAATTCGTTCTTTGGATTTTCAGATCCGAAATAGTCGATCACCGAGGGGTAGCGCTTGTCGAACAAGCGCTGGACTTCGTCCATGCGGCCTTCGTCGATCGCACGGCGGGTAATTTCCTTGCCGACGCCGGCATGCGCCATGCCCTCGTCCATGTAATTGCGTGCCGACCATAGGGCGTAGGGGATGTAGTTGGACCCGAGCGAGGCCAGCGACTGGTACCCAGCAGCACGCTCGGAGAGCCAGCGCATGATGCCGATTTCGTCCCACGATTCGATTTCTATCTTGAAGAAGTCGAGCAGGTAGGCGCCCTCGCCGTAGCGCATGTCGTCGATGACGGCCTGGGCGTCTTCGCCGAGGTTGCGCAGGAGATCGACCATGCCTTCGCCGTGCTCGCCCTCTTCCTGAATGGTGTGGGACCACTCGGCGATGTCCTCGGCAGTGGGCGGGTCCAGCGCTTCGAGGTAGGTCGTAGTGTATTCGGAGCTCAGGTGCATCTTCAGGAGCTTGACCAACTTGGCGCGGTAGGCGGCCGGAAGGTCGGCGCGGCCGTCGAGGTAGACGGTTTCAATGTCGCGGCCAGTGAAGCGGGCGGCGGAGTCCGGAACTGTTAAGCCCAGCGCGCCCATTTCCGCGGCGACCGTTTCGACAAAAACCCTTTCACCGACGACGGCGGCGCGACCGCGAATTCCAGCCTCAAGTTCCGCGGCCTCGCCCGCGGTATCGGCGACGAGCGCTAGGGCGAGCGGATACCAACGATCGAGCGACGCTTGCAACTCGTCTTGCAAACCGTTGCTCAAGCGTTCGCGTAGACGCACGATTTGATGGTCGGTCCAATCGCAATAGGCGGTGGGACGCTGGCTCCCAAGCGCTGTGTGCATGAAGAGCCGGGCGACGGTCACCGCGAAGGGCACGTAGTCGGTGCCGAGATAGCCGAGCGCCCAGGACGCCTGGGCGCGGTCGCGCAGGTAGCGAAACATCAGGAAGTCGTTCCAGTCGGCGATGGGCGCGCGGAACATCGCCGGGCGATGGGCGGTGCCCTCAACCGTTTTGAGCCCGGTGGCGATGCCGGGATTAGGGTCGGTGCCGATCGATTGGAGGATGGCCGCGACCTCTTCGATTCGGCGGCCCTGGAGACCGCGTTCGCGCGCGGCCTCTTTGTTCTCCTCGGGCGTCGGGAAGTGTACGTAGACTTCTTTGACCTGCTGCTTGTTGCATTCGATTTGCAACAGGGTTTGAAGCACCCGCGCGAGAGCGATACGCGCGTGCGGCGTAAGTTCGTCGGGGTGCATTTTGACCCGTGCCGCCGCGACCTGAGTTCCAACTTCTGCCACTACCATAGATGTCTCCCTGCCCGGCGGTAGCGAAACGCGCGCGGCATCCTGAGTCAAGCTGCCCAGCCGGTTTAGGCGTAGTCGAGCGGGAGCGCGGTGGTGTACTTGATTTGCTCCATTGCGAAGCTGGACGTGACGTCGCTGAGCGGGACGCGGGCAATGAGGCGCTTGTAGACTGCGTCAAACGCGGCGATATCGGGGACGACGACCCGCAGCATGTAATCGACCTCGCCCGACATGCGGTAGAACTCGACCACTTCGGGGATATCGACCACGGCCCGGGCGAATGCCTCGATCCACTCCAGATCGTGGCGGCTGGTGCGCACGGCGACGAACACGGTCACCCCGACATTGAGCTGGGCTGCATCGAGGAGCGCGACGCGGCGTTGGATGACCCCGTCGGCCTCAAGCTTCTGGATGCGCCGCCAGCACGGCGATTGCGACAGCCCGACCGCGGCGGCGATATCGGCCACAGGCCGCCCAGCGTCTTCCTGCAACGTCGCGAGGATTTTGCGGTCTATTTGGTCCATGTGAAATGTTCACCCCTATTTCTTGTATTTTCAGGTAAAAACTACCGCACTTCACCTGGTTGAGGGTCGAAAACGCAAGAAATTTCGGCAGCAACGCGGTTATTGTTCGACCACCATGAAAAATGCCTTCACCGCCCACCCTGCCTCGGTCAACGAGACCTACGGCGAACATTTGTCTTCGGCCACCGGATTTGGGGTCAGCATGATCTTGGGCGGCCTCGCCTGCCTGGTCCACGGCGCCCTGCCGTTCCTGTTCGTCAAGACTGGTTCGCGGACGATCGCGGCATTGCACGACCGCATGGTGTCAAACCGCGCCCGCCCGCCGAGCGCGGCCCCCATCGCCGCCGAATAAAGACAACCTCCCTCTAAATGTTCCCCCGCAAGGGGCCCAGCCCCTGTGGGTGGACGCCCCGCGTTCGCTCGCTAGACTGCGCGTCCGCAGCCGTGGAGAGCGACATGCTGATTGCCCAAATCACCGATATGCACGTCATGCCCGAGGGCGAACTTATGGGCGAGGTCGTGCCGACCAACGCCATGCTGGAGGCTGCGGTCGCGCGCCTCAACGCGCTGACGCCGGCGGTCGACCTCATCTTGGCGACGGGCGATTTGACCGAGGGCGGCGGCCCCGAAGCCTACGCGGCGCTGCGCCGCATTTTGGCGCAAGCCACCGCGCCGGTTTTCATGGTGCCGGGCAACCACGACAAGCCCGACGCGATGCGCGCCGCGTTTCCCGAGGTCGCCTATTGGCCCGCCGACGGCTCGATGCAGTACGTCGTGGAGGACTGGCCGTTGCGTTTGATCGGATTGGATACCCGTGTGGCCAATCATCCGGGCGGCGACATGGACGCGGACCGCCTCGCGTGGCTGACGGCCCAACTGGACGCGAAACCCGGCGCCCCAACATTGATTTTCATGCACCACCCGCCGTTCCGCACCGGCGTGTGGTGGATGGACGCGATCGGCCTGAAAGGCGCGGATGAATTCGAGGCGACCGTGCGGCGCTACGACACCATCGAGGGCGTGGTCTGCGGCCACATCCACCGCCCTATCACGCGGCGCTGGGGCGGCACGGTCGCGACCGTCGCCCCCAGCACGGCGCACCAAATGATGTTGGACCTGGAGGGCACGAATTTCCTCCAATCGACGAAGGAACCGCCGGCCGTCGCGCTGCACCACTGGACACCGGAAACCGGGTTGGTCACGCACACGCTGTATATCGACGATTTCGGCTGGTACGACCCGCCCGATCACCATGACAAGGCGATGATGGCGCGGGCGCGGGCGTTCTTCGAGAAGTCGCGCGCGGAGATGGGGGTTTAGGGGCGGCGGCGCGCGGCAATCTGCCTGCGCGGCATTCATCTCCACCACTACCGTCATCCTGATTGTTTCTCACCCTCCTACACCGTCAGCCCCCGCGCGCTATGCGCGCCGGGGCTGGCTCAGGATGACGGGCGGGGTTTTGGAGCGACGTCGCCCCTAAACGCAGCGGCCGCCGTCGACCTCGAGGCAGACGCCGGTAAGGAAGTTGGCGTCGTCGCTGGCCAAGAACAGGGCGGCGTTGGCGATGTCGAGCGGGGTCGAGAACCGACCCATGGGGATGCCGGCCAGGAACGATTTTCGATTCTCGGGGGTGTCGGGCATGCCCATGAAGGTCTCGGTGAGCGCGGTTTCGCCGATCACCGGGTTGATTGCGCAGACGCGAATGTCGGGGGCGAGTTCGAGCGCGAGCGACTTGGTGACGACGACCGCGGCGCCCTTGGTCGCGTTATACCAGGTGAGGTTCGGGCGCGGGCGCACGGCGGCGGTAGAGGCGATGTTGATCATCACGCCTTTGCGGCCTTCGCGCCGCAGTTCAGGCACGGCGTGAATCGTGGCGTGATACAGGCTCTTGACGTTGACCGCGAAGACTTTGTCGAATTCGGCCTCGCTGATCTTGAGGCTGGAGCGGTTGGCGTAGCCCCAGCCCGCGTTGTTGACCATGATGTCGAGCCCGCCATAGGTCGTGACGGCATGGCGGACCGCGGCGGCAACATCTTCGCCGATGGCCACGTTGGTGTGGATGAAGGACGCGGTGCCGCCGGCCTTTTCGATCTCGGTCACGACCCGAGCACCGCCGTCGTCGTTGAGGTCGGCCACGACGATCTTGGCGCCCACCTGGGCATACTTCTTGGCGATACCTTCGCCGAAGCCCGAGGCCGCACCGGTAACGACGGCGACTTTATTGGCGAGTTTCATATTGGCTCCTTTGCCGTTCCCCTAGTCGTGCTTGATGATCACGGTCTTGCAAACCGTGAGGTCGTGGAGGGCTTCGAGGCCTTTTTCACGGCCGAAGCCGGAGCGCTTGACGCCGCCGAAGGGAAGTTCGACGCCGCCGCCGGCGCCATAACAGTTGACGAAGACCTGGCCGCATTTGAGTGCCTTGCCGAGACGCAATTGGCGTCCGCCGTTTTCGGTCCAGACGCCAGCGGTCAGGCCATAGTCAGTGTCGTTGGCCAAGCGCACCGCATCGTTCTCGTCGTCGAACGGGATGGCCGACAGGACCGGGCCGAAGACTTCTTCCTTGGCGAGCCGGTTGGCGCGCGGGACCGGCCCGTAGAGCGTGGGCGCAACGAAGTAGCCGCCCGCCGGCGCGGCGGCGTCGATCTCGGCCTGGGCGAGGATCGGGATGCCGTCGGCGGCGGCGGTTTCGAGGAAACCACGCACGCGGTCGCGCTGGACCTCGCTGATCAGCGGGCCGCAATCGAGATCGTCCTCCCAGGCGCCGACTTTGATTTTGGCAAAGCGTTTGGCAGCTTCGCCGACGAAGTCGTCGTAGATGCTGCGTTCGACCAAGAGGCGACTGCCGGCGGAGCAGGTCTGCCCGGCATTTTGCACGATCGCGCCCAGCACGGTGGGCATCGCTTTGTCCCAATCGGCATCGGCGAAGACGATTTGCGGCGACTTGCCGCCCAACTCCATTGTGCAACTGCGGTTGTGATCGGCGGATGCCTTTTGCACCTGCGCGCCGACGGGTGGCGAGCCGGTAAAGCAGATGTGGTCGATGCCGGGATGGGCCGCGAGTGCCGCCCCCGCCTCTTCGCCCAGGCCGGTGACGATGTTGATCACGTCAGGCGGGATGCCGGCGTCGAGCGCAAGTTCGGCGATGCGCATCACGGTGAGGCAGGCTTCTTCGGCGGGCTTGAGCACGAGCGCGTTGCCCGCGCAGAGCGCCGCCGCGATCGTGCGCGATCCCATCTGCAACGGGTAGTTCCACGGAATGATGTGGCCGGTGACCCCGTGCGGTTCGCGCAGGGTGAAGGCTTGGTGACCCGGTAGAAACGGAATGGTGTCGCCCTGAATCTTATCGGCGGCGCCCGCGTAATATTCGAAATAGCGCGCGGCCACCGTGGCATCGACGCGCGACTGTTTGAGCGGCTTGCCGGTGTCACGGGATTCGAGGCGCGCGAGTTCGTCGGCCGCCCCCACCATTAGGGCCGCCATGCGGGCCAGATGCCGGCCCCGCTCGACCGCCGGGGCGCGTTGCCAATGGGTGTCGAAAGCGTGACGGGCCGATGAAATCGCCGCATCAATGTCGGCGGCGCCGCCGCGGGCGATGGTGGCGAAGGGAGAGCCAACGCTGGGGTCGAAAAGGTCCAGAGTCCGCCCATCCTGGGCCGTTCGCCAGCGTCCACCGATGAGATTTTGGGCCTGATGCATGGGTCCTCGCACGTGGGTCGGGCGAAACCTAGCCCGTCGGACCGGCCCAATCCATGTCTTTACAGGGTTCGGGCGGTGCCGACCGGTGCTATAGTTTTGCCTCGGCCGGACGTACGAGACCGTCGGGCGCGATAAGAACAAGCCCGCTATTTGGGCCCATTAGGGAGATCACAATGAAAAAGCTACTCGTAGCCGCGGCCTTGGCAACGACGGCGTTAGCGCCGTTCGCCGCACAGGCGCAAATGAAGGATTCAGTCAGCATCGGGATGACGCTGGAACCGGCACCCGGACTCGATCCGACGCAGGGCGCCTCGGCGGCCATTAGCGAAGTGACGATGTACAACATCTTCGAAAGCTTGGTGCGCATCGACGAAAAGGGCGTCATCGGCCCGATGCTCGCGAAGAGCTGGAAGATCTCGCCGGACGGCAAGACCTACACGTTCGACCTGGTGCAGGGCGCAACCTTCCACGACGGCAACGCGTTTACCTCCGCGGACATCAAGTTTTCGGCAGAAGCCGCCGCCGCCGAGAAAAGCGGCAACAAAGCCAAGGCCATGTACCAGTCGATCAAAGCGATCGAGACTCCCGACGACCACACGGTCGTGATGTCGTTGGAGTCGCCGAGCGCGCTGTTCTTGTTCAAGTTGGCGCAGTCGACCGGGGCGATCATCGATGAGGCCTCCGCTGCCGACAATATGACAAACCCGATCGGCACCGGCCCCTACAAGTTCGTGCGCTGGACCAAGGGCGACTCGGTCGACCTCGAACTGTTTCCGGCCCACCGCAACGCCGCCAACATCAAGATGAAGAAGGCCAAATTTCGCTTCATCAACGACGGCAACGCCCAGGTCAACGCGCTGCTCGCGGGCGATCTCGACTATATGGTGAACCTGGCTTCGCCCCAGTTGTTCGAGCAATTCAAAAAAGACCCGAACTTCACCGCGCTGGAAGGCACGACTGAAGGCGAGACGATCTTGACGATGAACAATAAGGCCGGCGCGCTGTCCGACGTTCGGGTGCGCCGCGCCCTGATGCACGCAATCGACCGGCAGGCGTTGGTCGATGCGGCGATGTTCGGCTACGGCACGCCGATCGGGTCGCACTTTGCGCCGCATAACGCGACGTATCTCGATCTCACCGGGATGTACGCCTACGACCCCGCCAAGGCGAAGGCGTTGTTGAAGGAAGCGGGTCACGAAAAACTGGAGCTGTCGCTCAAGCTGCCGCCGGTCGGATACGCCCGGAACGGCGGTCAAGTGATTGCCGACATGCTGAGCCAGGTCGGCGTGACTGCCAAGATCGAGAACGTCGAATGGCCGGTGTGGATCGATCAGGTGTTCCGCGGCAAGCAGTTCGACCTGACCATCGTCTCGCACGTCGAGCCGATGGACGTAAACAACTACACTAACGCCGAATACTACTGGCAGTACGACAGCCCCGAGTTCCGCGATATCTATGCGAAGTTCGAGGCCGCGATCACGCCGGAAGACCAAGCCAAATGGATCAAAGCGGCGCAGACCAAGATCGCTGAAGATTCGGTCAATGGCTTCCTTTTCGAACTGGCGAAACTGAGCGTCGCCAAGAAAGGCCTCACGGGAATGTGGGCGAGTTGGCCTTCGTTCATCAACGAAGTCGCGGCGCTAAGCTGGGAAAACTAGCCGGTCCCGACGGGACGGCCTGAACTGTCACCTCCCCCTGCCTTCAGGGGGAGGTTTCGGCTGGGGGTTCGCATCGGATGACGATGGGAAACGACCCCCTCCCTGCCCTCCCCCTTTTCAAGGGGGAGGATTTTCTTTTTGTACGTGTCGCGCCCGCGTTTCAGCATAAGGCCGAGATACAAACGGCACCGTACGGTTTGGAGGCCGCTTCATGCGCATTCTGATCGCCATGATGAAGCACGAGACCAACACCTTTTCGCCAGTGGTGACCGACTGGGCGCGGTTCCAGGATTGGGGCGCGTTTCTGGGCGCCGATGTGGTTACGACCTACAAGAACACGGCGATGCCGATTGCGGCCTACATGAAGATCGCCGACGAGCTTGGCGCGGAGATCGTGACGCCGCTCGCGACCGAGGCGATGCCCTCGGGCAAGGTGACAGAGGAGGCTTACGAATACATGGCCGGGTTGATTACCGAAGCGGCCAAGGATGTCGACCTCGCGCTACTCGACCTGCACGGTGCGATGGTGGCCGAGCATGTCTTCGACGGCGAGGGCACGTTGTTGGCGCGCATCCGCGCCTTGCGGCCCGATCTGCCTATCGCGGTGACACTTGACCTGCACTGCAACCTGACCCAGGCGATGGTCGACAACTGCACCGCGTTGATCGGCTACAAGACCTATCCCCACGTCGATATGTACGAGGTTGCCGAACAGGTCGGCCGCATTGTCGTGGGCGCCGCACAGGGCAAATGCGCGCCGGTCATGGCCTGGGGCCACCCTGCCCTGCTGTCGCAAACCCTGCGCCAGGGGACCGACGACGAACCGATGAAGACGCTGATCGCCATGACCCGTGCCGCGGAGGCCAAACCGGGCGTGCTGGCGGCCACCGTGTTCGGCGGTTTCCCAATGGCCGACATCCCCGACGCCGGCACCTCGGCGATCGTGGTGAGCGACAACGACGTTGCCCTGGCCGAATTCGAACGCGATGCCATTTTGGCGGAGGCCTGGCGACGGCGTGACGAGTTCGTCTATCAACCAGAACCGCTTGCCGAGGCGGTCGGCCGCGCCAAACACATGAGCGACGGCCCGATCATGCTGCTGGACCACGCCGACAATTGCGGCTCGGGCGCGAACCAAGACGTGATGACGGTGATCGCCGAGGTGCTGCGTCAGAAATTGGACGACGTGATCGTGGGCGCGGTGTGGGATCCCGAAGCGGTACAGGAGATGCAACGCGCCGGGATCGGCAACACCGTCACGCTGAAACTAGGCGGCAAGACCGACATGCCGGCGATCGGCCTTCGGGGTGAGCCGTTGACGCTGACCGGGACGGTCAAGGTGCTGACCGATGGACGCTGGACCGTACGCGGCCCGATGTATACCGGCGTGCCGGTCGATATGGGCCCCTCGGCGGTGCTGGATGTGGGACGGATGCAGATTGTCATCGTCTCGCGTCACCACGAGCCGTGGGACCGCGGCGTCTTTACCTCGGTCGGGATCGAGCCCGAGCATCACCGCTATATTTTGCTCAAGTCGCGTATTCATTACCGCGCGGGCTTCGGCGATCTGCCCAAGGCGACCGTCACGCTAGACGGTGACGGCGTCACCACGTCGGACAACTCGAAGCTCACTTTCGAGAACGTGCGGCGGCCGATCTTCCCGCTGGACCGGATCAACGAACCCTGATGCTGGACGACGCCTACGGCAACGCGGTCGACACCGACGACGACGCCACCGTCGCGGCGCTGGACCGCTTCGCCCACAGCTTCCTCGCCTACGGCAAGGACTTCGCGGTGATTTTCGACGCGGCCCGGGACGATCCCACGTGTTTGCTGGCGCACAGCCAAGCCGCGTTGCTCGGGTTGTTCATGGAGAACAACGCCGGGCTTGCCTTGGCAACAACGCATCTTGAGACCGGGCGCACCCTGGCGGCCCAGGGTAAAGGCAGCGAACGCGAGCGCCTGTACCACCGCGCCATCGAGGCGGCCGCGCGGGCAGACACTGGGCAAGCGACCGCGCTGCACGACGAAATTGCCGCGCGCTGGCCGCGCGATCTGTTCGCGGCCAAGCTCGGTCAGGTGCACTATTTCAATGTTGGCGATGCAGCGGGGATGCGGCGCATTGCGCAAACGGCCGTCGATGCGCTGGGCGACGTCGCCTACGCCTGGGGCCTTCTGGCCTTTGGGTTGGAGGAATGCCACGCGCTCGACGACGCGGAACGGGCCGGGCGGCACGCGGCCGAGATGACCGAGGTCGAACCCTGGGCCCACCATGCCGTGGCGCACGTCTACGAGACGCGCGGACAGCTCGACGACGGCATCGCTTGGATGGAGGACCGCGCGCACACGTGGCGGGACTGTAACTCGTTCATGTTCACCCACAATTGGTGGCATGTCGCGCTGTTCTATCTCGACAAGGGCGACCCCGATCAGGCGTTAAGCATCTTTGATTCGCGGCTGTGGGGCGCGCCGCAGGGCGATCCTTCCTATTCGCAAGACCAAGCGGGCGCGGTGTCGATGTTGATTCGCCTCTCGTTGCGCGGCGTGGCCTTGGGCCGCCGGTGGTCCGAGGTGGCCGACGAAATCCTCAAGCGCGAGGTGATGTTCGACCAGCCGTTCCTGAGCGCGCACTTCGCCTATGCGTTGGCGCGGTCCGAACACCGCACCGCCTATGAGAAGTTCCTGCGGGACTTGCACGACCATGCTGGCTCGGCCAATGCAGCGGCGCGCCACCAGTGGCTGACCCATGCCTTGCCGCTGTGCCGTGGCATGGGTGCGCACGCCGACAACGACTTCGACCTCGCGGCGCGCCTCCTAGGCGAAACGCGACCGCATTGGCGCCGCCTCGGCGGCAGCCATGCCCAGCGCGATCTGTTCGAGCAGATGTATCTCGATGCATTGATTCGGTGTGGCAGCGCTGATGAGGCCGCACCAATTCTGGAGGCCCGCGTTGCGGCGCGACCTGGGGTGCGGGTGCATCAAGTGGAGTTGGCGGCGGCGCGGCGGCCGCGCTAGGCCCTTCGAGAGGGTGCCGGTGGCGCCTCCTCAGGATGACGTTTTTTTCTTTTAGCCGCCGATGTGCGGGACGGCGGCCAAGAGCGTCTTGGTGTAGGGGTGTTGGGGGTTGGCGAAGATTTCTTCGGTGGGGCCGCGCTCGACGAAGACGCCTTGGTTCATCACCGCGACTTCGTCGCAAACGAACTTGACGACCGCGAGATCGTGGCTAATCAACAGGTAGGTCACGCCGAATTCGTCTTGGAGTTCCTGCAATAGGTTCAGCACTTGGGCTTGGACCGAGACGTCCAGCGCGGAGACCGGTTCGTCGGCGACGATGAGCGCGGGCCGGGTGATCAGGGCGCGGGCGATGGCGATGCGCTGGCGCTGGCCGCCGGAAAATTCGTGCGGGTATTTGTCGGCATCGGACTCCTTGAGGCCGACCGCGCGCAAGGAGTCGACGACCCGGGCGCGGCGTTCGTCGAGGCGAGTATCCTCGAGCGCCTCGATCGGTTCGGCGACGATGCGGGCAACCTTCATGCGCGGGTCGAGCGAACCGAACGGGTCTTGGAACACCATTTGGAAGTGGCGGCGTAGCCGGCGCAGGTCCTCGCGCGGCAGGGCGTTGATGTCCTGGCCGCGGAAGCGCACCGCGCCCTGGGTTGGGGTTTCCAGGCCCATCACACTGCGTGCCAATGTCGACTTGCCGCACCCGGATTCGCCAACGACGCCGAAGCTGCGGCCTTTTTCGATGGTAAACGACACGCCGTTGATGGCGTGGACCTGGGTCGGCGGGCGCCACAGGGTTTCGCGTGGCAAGGTGTAGTGCTTGTGCACGTCCTCGACCGCGACGACGGTGTCGGGCGGCGCGGCCGCCGGCGCCACGGCGGTCATCGGGTAGCCCACTTGGCGCGGGCGACGTCAGTGTGGAGGCAGGCGACCTGGTGCCCTGCCCCGACCGCTACAAGCGGCGGCTGGGTCGGGCGGCAGGCGTCGGTGACGTAGCTGCAACGGTCTTGGAAGGTGCACCCCGCCGGCAGGTCGGCCAACTCGGGCACCGTGCCGGGGATGGTACGCAGACGCCGGCGCGACGCTTTGGTGTCGTCGATTTGCGGGACGGCCGAGAACAGTCCTTGGCTGTAGGGATGGGCAAGATCGGCGAAGACATCGCGGGTCGGGCCGCTTTCGACCCGCGCGCCGCCATACATGACGATCACGTCCTGGACGTTCTGATAGATCACCCCGAGGTTATGGCTGATCAGGATCATCGCCATGCCGAGGTCCTCGATCAGGTTGCGGATCAGGTCGAGGATCTGTTTTTGGATGGTGACGTCGAGCGCGGTGGTGGGTTCGTCCGCGATCAGCAATTCGGGGCCGCACGACAGTGCCATCGCGATCATCACCCGCTGGCGCTGGCCACCGGAAAGCTGGTGCGGGTAGCTGCCGATGCGCTTGGCCGGTTCGGGAATGCCGACCATGTCGAGGAGGCGGATGACCTCGGCGCGGGCCTCGGCCCGGTTCATGCCGCGGTGCAAACGCATCGCCTCGGCGATCTGACGACCGACCGTGTGCAGCGGGTTGAGAGAGGTCATCGGTTCCTGGAAGACCATACCGATACGATTGCCGCGCACCCGGCACATCTGATCCTCGCTGAAGGTCAGGAGATTTTCGCCCGCCAGGTTCACCGCACCGTCGGCCCAACCGTTCTCGGGCAACAGCCCCATGATGGCCAGCGCGGTGAGCGACTTGCCGCAACCGGATTCGCCGACGATCCCCAGGGTTTCGCCCTTTTTCAGATCGAACGACAAATTGCGCACGGCGCGCGCGGGCCCGCGCACCGTGTTCAGCGTCACCGTCAGGTTTTCGACCGCGAGCAGGGTCATCAGCGTTTCCGCGCGAGGCGCGGGTCGATCACGTCGCGCAAACCGTCGCCGAGAAGGTTCAAGCCGAGAACCGACAGCGCGATCGCCATGCCTGGATACACGGCGAGCCAGGGGTTGATGAAGATCATCGAGCGGGTCTCATCCAGCATCCGGCCCCACGACGGCGTCGGCGGTTGCGCGCCGAGCCCCAGGAAACTGAGCGCGGCCTCGGCGAGGATGGCGAGCGCGAACTGGATCGTCGCCTGGACGACGATGACCGACACGATGTTGGGCAGGACGTGTTCGACGGTGATGCGCAGACGACCCTTACCGGCGGCGCGCGCGGCCAGGATGAATTCGCGTGCCCAAATCGCGTTGGCGGCGCCACGCGTCAGGCGGGCGAAGACGGGGATCGAAAAGATCCCGATGGCGACGATGGCGTTGATCGCCCCCTGCCCTAACGTTGCCACCAACATGATGGCGAGCAAGATCGCGGGGAACGCATACATGAAATCCGAGGCGCGCATGATCAGCTCTTCGGTCCACCCGCGCTTGGCCGAGGCCCACAGGCCCAACGATACACCGAAGGCCATGCCGATGGTCACCGACACGACGCCGACGGTGATCGAGTTCTGCGCCCCCGCCATGATGATCGAGAAGATGTCGCGGCCGAACTGGTCGGTGCCGAGCCAATGTTCCCACGACGGCGGCACGAAGCGCGCGCGCAGATTCTGTTTCACCGGATCGAACGGCGTCCAAAACAACGACACGAAGGCCATCGCCACCAAGAGAAGCGACAAGCTGCCCCCCGCCACGAACGAGCGGTGGGCGAGGCAACGGTGCCAAAAACCGGGTTGGGATTGCATACCGGGCTACACGTCGTGCGGCTTGAGCCGAGGGTCGATCACGGCATAGAGGATGTCGACCACGAAGTTGATGAACACGACGAAGGCCGCGAGCATCAAGACCACGTCGCGCACGACCACGAGGTCGCGGTTGCTGATCGCCTGTAGGATGAGCCGGCCGAGGCCGGGCATCGCGAAGACCTCTTCGACAATGATGGTGCCGGCGAGCAGGTTGGCGAACTGAAGGCCCATGATGGTGATGACGGGGATCATGGCGTTGCGTAACACGTGTCGCCACAGGGTCGCGCGCCGGGTCAATCCCTTGGCCCGGGCGGTGCGCACGTAGTCTTCGCGCATCGTTTCGAGCACGGCCGAGCGGGTGAAGCGCGCGAGGATCGCGCCTTGGACCGTGGCCAGCGCGATCGCCGGTAGGATCAACGCCTTGAACGCGGGCCATAGGCCGTTTTCCCAGCCCGGAAAGCCGCCTGCCGAAAACCAGCGCAAGTTGACCGCGAACAACAGGATCAACAGGAGTGCCAGCCAAAAGTTCGGCACCGAAATGCCGAGCTGGCTGATCCCCATGACGGTCAGGTCGCCCGGTTTGTTGTGGCGCGACGCAGCGTAGACTCCCAGCGCAAAGGCCACCACCGCCGACAGCAGCATCGAGAGGATCGCGAGCGGAAAGGTAATCGCCAAGCGTGCTTGGACCAGTTCGATCACCGACGTGGAATAGGTATAGCTGGTGCCGAACCGCAAGGTGACGATGTCGCCGAGCCAGGCGAAATAGCGTTCGAGAAGGGGCCGGTCGAGGCCGAACTTTGCGCGTAACGCATCGACCGCGCTTTGCGGCGCGTCGATGCCGAGGATCACCGACGCGGGGTCGCCTGGCAGGATTTCCAGGGCAAGGAAGGTCAGCACCGTCGCCCCGAGCAAGGTGGCGATAAAGGTGACGAACCGTTTGGCAAGGAAGACGCTCATGCGGCCCCAGATCGGCGGCGACTAAGAGGTCAGTCGTAGCATAGATGGGGGGACGCTTCGACTCGCACCCGGGACGTGGGCCCTTCGACTCGGGCTTGCGCCCGGCTCAGGATGACGGTGCTTTTCGGTTCTGTGACGACGACGGCTCAGGACCGCATCAGCCTTCGCCGTCGGCCTTTTGCGGTTTGCGCCAGTCGGCCGATAGCAAAGTGCAGCGGCCGCTGGCGCGGAATTCGATGAGGGCCCAGGTTGCCGGAGCGAGGCTGAGTTGGGGCGCGCGCTTGGCCGGGAGGGCACCGAGATAGGCGGCGCCGTGGATCAACGCGCTGCTATCGCCGACGAAGACCTTGAGGGTATCGCCGGTCAGGTGCGGCCACATTTCTTCGACGCGGCGGCGGATGAAGCCGCCGACCCGCTCGCCCGCGGCGCCGAGGGTTTCAGCGCCGGCGAAGGGCGGGCGATAGCCTGTGTCGGTGAGCCAATTCTTGGGCGCCTTGGTGAAACGCGGATCCTCCGCGATGAGGCTGTCGAGTTGTGCGATCTTGAGGTTGCCGGCAGCCCCGAGACTGCGGCCTGCGAGTTCGGCGCGCTCCACCGCGCGGTAGCCGCGGAAGGTCGTTTCCTCGAGGTCTTCGGCGAGGATCGCGGCGGTCTGCCACGCGCCCTGGTTGGGGCTGCATTCGATGTCGTCGTCGATCTTGCACACCATCTTGTCGGCCAACGCGTGCAGGCGGACAGCGGCCTTGCTGGCCTGGCCTTCGCCTGCGGCGGTAAGTGGGAATGGCAGGTTGGTGCCGGGCACGCCGGCGGGCTGTTTGAGCGCGGCGTGGCGCATGAAGACGGCAATCAGACGGGCCATGGGTTACTCGCGCGACGTGGTAGGAGGCGTCTTTCGATCATCTCCGGGCGGCGGATGCAAGTTTTGCGTCCTTCGGGACGGCGCCTTTGGCGCCTCCTCAGGATGGCGGGGGTGGCGTTAGCGTCGGTGTTGGGCGGTTAGGACTTGTCGGCGACCTTGAAGGATTCGCCGCAGCCGCAGGCGCCGACCACATTGGGGTTGTTGAAGACGAAGCGGCTGGCGAGTTTTTCTTCGACCCAGTCGAGTTCGCTGCCCTGGATGTAGGGGATCGCTTCGGGATCGACGAAGACCTGGGCGCCGTCACGTTCGATGCGGATGTGGCCGGCGGGTTCCTCGGCGGCGAAGTCCATGGTGTAGCTCATATCCGAGCAACCCATTTGGCGAACGCCGACACGGATGCCCTTGGCGTTGTCTTGGGTGGCGAGCAGCCGGCGTACCTGGCCGGCGGCGGTCGAGGTCATCGTCAATACGTCCATAGCATTGCCCATGTTGGGTTAGTCCATCCCGAGTTCAAGCCGTGCCACCTCGGACATGCGCGCCGGCGTCCACGGCGGATCCCATACCAGTTCGGCCTCGGCGTCGTCGACACCCTCCACCGTCATCATGGCGAGCTCGACCATGCGCGGCATCGTGCCGGCGACCGGGCATCCCGGGGCGGTGAGCGTCATTTTGATGTGGGCGTGACGGTTTTCAATTTCGACGTCGTAGATCAGGCCGAGCTCGTAAATATCGACGGGTATTTCCGGATCGAACACAGTCTTTAGGGCGCGCACGATGTCGTCCTGGCTGGGACCGTCGTCGGCCGGGGCCGCGCCGGTGAACCGGGCGGGGTCGTTAGGGTCTACCAGAGATGCAGCGTTGTCGGTCATTCGGTCTTTGCCGGCGCGGACGTGCCGGTCAGGGCATTGTTGAAGGTGTGCCAGGCAAGGGTGGCGCATTTGATCCGCGAGGGATACTGGCGCACCCCGCCCAGGACGACCAGACGATCGAGATCGTCGTCGCCGACAAGCTCGTGTTCGGTGGTGACGAGTTCGTGGAACTTATCGAACAGGGCGCGGGCTTCGGCCTCGGTCTTGCCGACGAGAACCTCGGTCATCAGCGAGGCGGAGGCCATCGAAATGGCGCAGCCGCGCCCTTCGAAATGGACGTCCTCGACGCGGCCGTCCTTGAGCGTGACGTAGATGTGCACCTTGTCGCCGCAGAGCGGATTATAGCCGTCGGCCTCGGCCGTGAAGGTGGCCGGTTTGCCGAAGTTCCGCGGGCTCTTGCCGTGGTCCAGGATGATTTCCTGATAGAGATCGCGCAAATCGCTCATGCGAACAGCTTTCTAACGTCGTGCAGACCGTCGACCAACGCGTCGACGTCGGCGCGGGTATTGTACACGGCAAACGACGCACGCACCGTCCCGGCGATATCAAAGTGATCCATCAGGGGCTGGGCACAGTGGTGGCCAACCCGCACCGCGATCCCGGCTTGGTCGAGGATGGTACCGGCATCGTGCGGGTGCACCCCGTCGATCAGGAACGACACGATGCTGGCGCGCACCCGCGCGGTGCCGATCAGTTGAATATCGTTCAGACCGCGCAATCGCTCCAACGCATAGTCCAGCAAGTCGTTCTCGTGGGCGAGAATGGTGTCGTGGCCGATCGCCGCGACGTAGTCGAGGGCCGCGCCCATCCCGACCGTGCCGGCGATATTGGGGGTACCGGCCTCGAACTTGTGCGGCAGCGCGGCGAAGGTCGATTTGGCGATGGAGACGGTTTCGATCATGTCGCCGCCGCCCTGGTAGGGTGCCATCGCATCCAGCAAGTCGGCCTTGCCGTAAAGCACACCGATCCCCGAAGGGCCGTAGAGTTTGTGGGCCGAGAACACGTAGAAGTCGCAATCGACGTCCTGCACATCGATGCCGCGGTGGACAATGCCCTGGCACCCGTCAAGCAGGACCGGGATGCCCCGCGCGTGGGCCGCCGCGACGACCTCCTTGACCGGGACGACGGTGCCGATGGCGTTGCTGGCGTGAGTCACCGCGACGATCTTGGTACGCGGGGTCAGCATGTCCGCGAAACGGTCGAATAGAAATTCGCCAGTCTCGTCGGTCGGGGCCGCGCGCACCATTGCCCCGGTCTTCTCGGCAACGATTTGCCAGGGCACGATATTGGAATGGTGTTCCAGAGCGGTGACGAGGATCTCGTCGCCCGGCTTGAGATTGGCCCCGCCCCAACTGGACGCAACGAGGTTGATCCCTTCGGTCGCACCGCGCACGAAGACGATTTCCTTGGTGTTGCGCGCATTGATAAAGGCGCGGACCTTCTCGCGCGTGCCCTCGTAATTGCGCGTCGCGGTTTCGCTGAGGGCGTAGACGCCGCGGTGGATGTTCGCGTATTCGGCCTCGTAGCAATGACGCACGGCGTCGATCACGGCCCGCGGCTTTTGCGCGCTGGCCGCACTGTCGAGGAAGACCAGCGGTTTGCCGTGTACGGTCTGCGATAGAATGGGGAAGTCCGCACGGACCCGTGCGACGTCGAAGGCGTCGTTGGCGGGGGTCGGTGCCGGACTAGCCATCGGCGCGCTCCAACCAAGTATCCACAAGGGTTTCAAAGCGCGCACGGTCGCCATCGCGGTCGATTTCGTCGAGCGCGGCCTTGACGAAGGCGGAGACCAGCAACCGCCGTGCGGTAACGGCATCGATGCCGCGCGCCTGGAGGTAGAACATCTCGTTCTCGTCGAGATCGCCGGCCGTGGCGCCGTGGGCGCACTTGACGTCGTCGGCGTAGATTTCGAGTTCGGGCTTAGCGTCGATCTCGGCGCGGTCGGACAACAGCAGTGCATTGTTGAGTTGGTGCGCGTCGGTCTTCTGGGCATCGCGGCGTACCGCGACTTTGCCCTGGAACACGCCGCGCGCCGAATCGTCGAGAACGCCCTTGTAGACCTGCCGGCTGCGACTGCCGCCAACGGCGTGATCGACCACCGTGGTGATATCGCTGTGCTGCGAGTCGCGCAGCAAGTAAGCGCCCGCCCCGTCGAACTGCACGTCGGCACCCTCGATGGTCGCGGTTACCGATTGACGCGACAGTCGCGCGCCAAAGACGCCAACAAACCCGCGGTAGTGGCTACCGGTCTGTAGCGTCATGCGGTCCTGGGCGAGATGGAAGGCCGCCGCGCTTTCGTCTTGGACTTTGTAACGGCGCAAGGAGGCCCCCTGCCCCATGACGACTTCACTGACCGGATTGGACCAATAGACGCCGTCGCCCAGATGGGTCTCGATCAACGTGGCGGCGCTGTCCGGCCCCATGACGATCATGTTGCGCGGGTGCAGCGCGACCGGGCCCGATCCGCCGTCGGTCGCGAAGACGAGCTCGACTGTGGACTCAACATGGGTGCCCTCGTCGAGGAGCAACACGTAGCCGTCCATCATAAAGGCCGCATTGAGGGCCAACAGGCCGTCGCCGTCCAACGCCGAAACGCGCGCGACGTGCGCTTCGATGAGGTCTGGCACGCTTTGCAGCGCAACACTCATCGGCACCAGGCGTGCGCCGTCCGGGAGATTGCCGAGATTCGACAGATCCGCATCGAAGCGCCCGTTGGCGATCACGAGGCGGATCGCATCCGCCGCGCCGATCGATTTGACGCGGTTTGCCAGAGCCGGGCCGATGGGGGCGTCGGGCGCGGCAAAATCCGTCTTCGCGAGATCGCGCAGGTCGGTGTATTTCCAGGCTTCGACCCTGCGCGAGGGTAACGCGCGATCGCCGAAACGCGCGAGCGCATCGCGGCGTGCGGCCTGCAGCCAGTCGCCGCCGGCGTCGGACAACCGCGCGCCAACGACCTCGAACGACTCGAGGAACGGAAAATCGGCTGTGATCCGGCGGTCGCTCATGCGGCTTCGGTCCCCAGGACGGCGTAGCCCTCTTTTTCGAGATCAAGCGCCAACGACTTGTCGCCCGAACGCACGATCTTGCCGCCGGCCAAGACATGGACGAAGTCGGGCACGACGTAATCGAGCAGGCGTTGATAGTGAGTGATCATCAGCATCGCACGGCCTGGGTCGCGCAGCGCGTTGATGCCTTCGGCGACGGTTTTGAGCGCATCGATGTCGAGACCGGAATCGGTTTCGTCGAGAATCGCCAAGGACGGCTCAAGCATCGCCATTTGTAGCATTTCGTAGCGCTTCTTCTCGCCGCCGGAGAAGCCGACGTTGACTGCGCGGCGGACCATCTCGTCGGTCATGCCTAGTTGCTTTTGCTTTTCGCGGATCAGTTTGAGGAATTGCATGGCGTCGAGTTCGTTTTCGCCGCGATGTTTACGAATCGCGTTGTAAGCGGTCTTCAGAAACGTGGTGCCGGCGACGCCGGGGATTTCGACCGGGTACTGGAACGCCAGGAATACGCCCTCGCGGGCGCGAATCTCCGGCGCCATGGCGATCAGGTCCTTGCCTTGGTAGACGACCGACCCTTGTGTGACCTTGTACCCGTCTCGACCCGCAAGCACATACGACAGCGTGCTTTTGCCCGAGCCGTTGGGGCCCATGACAGCGTGCACCTCGCCGGCATTGATGGTGAGGTTGATCCCCTTGAGAACGTCTTTGCCGTCGACGGCGGCGTGTAGGTTTTCGATCTTAAGCATAACGGTCATGGGTTCTTTTTCCGGAATTAGCCGACGCTGCCTTCAAGGCTGATGCCGACGAGTTTTTGGGCTTCGACGGCAAACTCCATCGGGAGCTCTTGCAGCACCTGACGGCAAAAGCCGTTGACGATAAGGGTTGTGGCATCCTCCGCCGACAGCCCGCGCTGGCGGCAATACAGCAACTGTTCATCACTGATCTTGGAGGTTGTGGCTTCGTGCTCGACCTGCGCGGTTTTGTTGCGCACTTCGATATAGGGCACGGTGTGGGCGCCGCAGGTATCGCCGATCAAGAGCGAATCGCACTGGGTGAAGTTCCGCGCGCCGGTGGCGCCCGGCATCACCTTGACCAAACCGCGATAAGTGCTTTCGGCCTTACCGGCGGAAATGCCCTTCGAGATGATTCGGCTCTTGGTGTTCTTGCCCAGGTGAATCATCTTGGTGCCGGTATCGGCTTGCTGGAAGTTGTTGGTGATCGCGATCGAGTAGAACTCGCCGACCGAGTTGTCGCCCTGGAGAATGCAGCTGGGGTACTTCCAGGTGATGGCCGAGCCGGTTTCGACCTGGGTCCAGGAAATTTTCGCGTTGCGGCCACGGCAGGCGCCGCGCTTGGTGACGAAATTGTAGATGCCGCCCTTGCCGTTTTCGTCGCCCGGATACCAGTTTTGCACGGTAGAGTATTTGATTTCGGCGTCGTCCAACGCGACCAACTCGACCACCGCCGCGTGGAGCTGGTGCTCGTCGCGCATCGGTGCCGTGCACCCTTCGAGGTAACTGACGTAGGAACCTTTGTCGGCGATGATGAGTGTCCGTTCGAACTGCCCGGTCTGGGCCGCGTTGATGCGGAAGTAGGTCGACAACTCCATCGGACAGCGCACCCCTTCGGGCACATAGACGAAGGACCCATCGGTAAAAACGGCCGAGTTCAAGGTGGCGTAGAAATTGTCCGATACCGGGACGACGCTGCCGAGATACTTTTTGACCAACTCGGGGTGCTTTTGCACCGCCTCGGAAATCGGACAGAAGATCACGCCGTGCTTGCTGAGTTCCTCTTTGAAGGTGGTCGCGACCGAAACGCTGTCGAACACCGCATCGACCGCAACGCCGGCCAGCATCATTTGTTCCTGCAGCGGAATGCCAAGCTTGTTGTAGGTCTCGAGCAGTTTGGGATCGACTTCATCCAGGCTGTTCAGCTTCTCGGCCTGTTTGGGCGCAGAGTAGTAGTAGGAATCCTGATAGTCGATCGGCGGGAAGGACACCTTTGCCCAGGCGGGTTCCTCGTCACCCTGCTCTAGCCACTGGCGATAGGCCTTGAGACGCCACTGGAGGAGCCAATCGGGCTCCTCCTTCTTGGCCGAAATGAAGTGGATCGTGCTTTCGTCCAACCCCTTGGGGGCGGTATCGGATTCGATATCGGTGACGAAGCCGTATTTGTAGCGCTCGGTGGTCGCGGCGCCGATGGTTTCGCTTTCGCTGACGTTAGCCATGGTGTTGTCCGATCAGGCGTTGAGGCTGGCGGCCGGCGCGGCGGCGACCGGGGGCGGCGGGGCCGGTTCAAGAACATCGGCCAAGGTGAGGTTATCGAGCACGCCGCGGATCGCCGAGGACACTACGTTCCAGCGCCCGGCGATGGCGCAATGGTTCTCGTGTTCACAGGTGTTGCCGCCGGTGTCGAGGCAATCAGTTAGGGCAAGCTCGCCTTCGAACGCACCCAGCACCTCGGAAAGGCGGATGCTGTCCGGCGCGCGGTCCAGCCGGTAGCCGCCGTAGCGCCCGCGTTCCGCCGCGACGATCCCCACCTCGGTGAGGCGATGGAGAAGTTTGCTGACGGTCGGTGCTGGCAGGCCGGTCGCCAGGGCGACATCCGCGGTGTTCCGATTGCCCTGGGGCGGGCGGGCCATGTGGTGCAAAACCACCACGGCGTAATCTGTCATGCGGCTTAGTCGAAGCATCGGCCAATCCTGAATTATCTAATCCTGATTAGATTAGTCTAACTTTAATTGGGCGGAAAATAGGGAGATTCAAGGCGCGGTGCAACCGGTTTTGGCCGCTTTGGCAGCATTTTTCGCGGCCAACCTTTCCCTTACGCGCGCGACCCGCCATAAAACCGCCATGGCTCTCCGTGACGGGCAATATCGGGGCGAACCGCCGCCGCGCCAGCCCATGCTCAACCTACCCCCTGCTGTTTTGGCGCTGATCGGCGCAAATGTTGTCGTGCATGGGGCGATGCTGCTGGTGCCTCTCGACGCCGTCGGCTGGGTGCTGCTCCATTTGGCCTTTATCCCGGTGCGCTACAGCGTCGAAGGTCTTGGCGGTTGGCCGGCGTGGGCTGGGCCGGTGACCTATCAATTCCTCCACGGCGGCTGGCTGCACCTGGGCGTCAACATGGTGATGCTGGCGGCGTTCGGCTCGGCGCTGGAACGATCGGCCGGGGCGTCGCGGATGCTGGTGCTCTATGTTGCTTCGGGTGTGGCCGGGGCGTTCGTCCATTTTGCACTATTTCCGGTGAGCAATATCCCCGTTGTCGGCGCGTCGGGCTCGATCAGCGGCCTGTTCGGGGCAGTGCTGTGGTTGATGGCGCGCCCGGACCGTTTTGGCCGCCGTGCGTTACGTTTTTGGCCGGCGGCGCTGATCTGGATCGGGTTTTCTGTCGCCGTCGGCTTTACCGGGATGCCCGGTGTTGCGGACGGTCAGATCGCCTGGGCCGCCCACGTCGGCGGGTTCCTTGCCGGGATCGTGGCGATGATAGGAATGCTGGCTTGGGCCCGGGCCAAGGCGCGGAGACGGCCGCCCGGCTAAGCCGCGAGAGCCGCCGCCAACGACAGTGTGCCAAAGGCGGTGACCACCGACGCCCCGGCAATGGCCAAACCGCCCGCAACAACACCCCGCCACCGACCGGACGCCCCGGCCTGTCGGAGCGCGCCGCGCCGTACCGCGACACTCAGGGCCGCAAGCACCGAGACGGTTATGGCGGTCCCCACCGACATCGCCAGCGCCGCCGCGACGCCAAGCATGAACAGGCTCTGCGCGGTCGCGAACAGGAGGACGATCACGGCGCCGCTGCAGGGCCGCATTCCGACGGCGAGAACGACCGCCGCAGCTTCGCGCCAACCTGCCGAGGCGGCCTTCGCCAACCGGCCGTGCCCGTGGTCGTGGCCATGCTCGCCGTGGTCGTGGCCGTGGTGGCCGTGTCCGAACCCAAGCACCTCGCGCACGGCGCGCCACATCAGCCAAAGGCCGAGGACCGCAACAAACGCGTAGCTGGCGGTTTCGAGGGTCCCCACTCGATCGGATGTCGCAAGGTTCGACGCTCCGAGGATCACCGCCAGCAAGCCGACCAGCGCGACCGCGGCAACAGCCTGCAACAGCGCGGCGAGCACGGCGAGGACCACCCCGCGCCGCACGTTGCCTTCGCCTGCCAACAGATACGAGGCGATGACGACCTTGCCATGACCGGGGCCGGCCGCGTGCAGTACACCGTAGGCAAACGATAGCCCGATCAGAACCAGCACCGGCCAGGCGCTCCGACCGTCGCGGACGGCACCGACCGCATCGGCGAGCTTGGTTTGCAGGTCGCGTTGCAGACGGCGCACTTCGATAAGATAGCGTTGCACAAACCCGGGCGCCTCCAGCCCCCCGGCCTGTACGGCCTGTTCGGGAGCGCCGCCGCCGAACGCACGCATCGAATCCTGAGCCGCCGCGGGCGCAAGAAAACCCAGCGCCAGGAGCGTGGCTGCGAGCAGCCACAACACCGGTCGCCTCACGCGCCGGTGCACAGGAGTTGCATCAACGTCGGGCGGACGAGGCCAAAGTAAATCGTGCGCTGCGGGTCGGGCTGCACATTGATCAGGCACGGCGGCCGATCGCCCACAAAACGGAGCGGGTCAATCGGATCCGGCGTGATTTCGACGTAAAATGTCGGGTCGTAGAGCGATACATCGAGCGAGGTCTGGGCGGGATCGACCGGCGCAGGCATGGCGATGACGAAGGCATAGGTCAGGCGCCCGTCTTCCAGCCGCACTTTGAAGTCGTCGACGGCGGTGATTGAAAGCGGGTCGCCGTCGAGCCACACGTTGCTGAAAAACCCGCTTTCCTTGAGATTTTCGGCACTCAACGCGGCTAGTTTCTCTGCTTCTTTTTCGTCGAGGACGCCGTCCTGATTCGCATCGAAGTCTGCCGTGGCCATGCCTGTGAAAAAGGGATCGAACGTCCAATTGATACGCAGGCCGGTTATCCGGTCTTCGGTGAAGAGGACTTCGACAAACGCATCGATCCAGACATGCGGGTGCGCCGCGGCGGGGGACGCGCTGAGAAGCGCGGACATCGCCACGACATATACCGCCACCAGACGCCTGCTCCACAACATGGGCACAGTTCTAGATTAAGCCTCGGCAAACGCGCAATTCACAATGTCGGCGTCAGGCACGCCGCGAGCGACGATGCCAAGGCGGTCATTAGACGGCCATAGAGGTCGGGGCCCGGCGACAGTTCGGCGCCGAGGGGGTCGGCGACACCCGCGCGGGCCGTCGTACCTTCGATCACGGTAGCGATCACATCGGGTCGGAACTGCGGTTCGGCGAAGACACACGTCGCGCCAGTCGTGGCGATCCGATCATGGATGGCGCGTAGGCGCCGCGCACCGGGTTTGCGGTCGGGTGCCACCGTTATTGCGCCAACCACCGCCAGGCCGTAGCGGTCTTCGAGATATTGGTAGGCATCGTGGAACACGACAAAGGGCCGGTCGCGCACGGGTGCCAGGATTTGCCCGAGGGCGCCGTCAAGTTCGTCGAGACCAGCTAGGGCGCGGGCGGCATTGCTTCGGTAGGCGGTGGCGCGCTCAGGATCGAGCCGCACCAGGGTGTCGGCGACCGCCGCGACGATCGCCCGCGCATTGGCCGGGTCGAGCCACAGGTGTGCGTCGATGTGATCCTGCGCACCGTCGGACCTAGCATGATCGTCATGATCATCCGACTCGTCGTCGGCGTGATCGTGGCCTTTGCGTGCGTCGCCGTGATCATCGCCGTGATCATCGCCGTGATCATGGGCGTGACTGTGGTCGTGCGGATCGGTCTCGAACGCCTCACCCGAACGCGCGGGCAGAAGCTTGATCGTCGGCAGGTCGACGAGGGTGAGAATCTCGCGCCCTGCCCGGTTGCCGCGCAACGCCCGAAGCAGAAACGTTTCGAGACTCGGGCCGACCCAAACGACGAGATCGGCGTCCTGTAGCGCCCGAGCGTCCGACGGCGCCATCGAATAGGCGTGGGGCGAGGCGCCGCCGCGCAGGAGGAGTGCCGGTTCGCTTACGCCCTCGGCGACCGCGGCAACCAAGCTGTGCACCGGCGGGATCGAGGCGACGATGCGCGGCGGCTCTGCGGCCCATGCGACCGGTGCCGAAGCGAAGAGAAAAAAAGCGAAGGCCGCAAGATGCCGGTGCATGGCCGCTCCATGTGTTATAGAGTAACGAATCGAATATGATGTTATAGTATAACAAATGTCAACAAACGGATTTGAAAAGCACGATCACCGCCACTGCATTCGCGATGCCGTCGCCGCTGCCGAGGCTCTGTGCGCCGCCCGGGGCCTGCGCTTCACCACATTGCGGCGGCGGGTACTGGAACTGGTATGGCAAAGCCACCGCCCCATCGGGGCCTACGACCTATTGGATATGATCAAGGCCGAACGCGGCGGGGCCGCCCCACCGACCGTTTACCGTGCGCTCGACTTTTTGCTGGAAGCCGGCCTGGTTCACCGTATCGAATCGCTCAACGCGTTTGTCGGGTGCAATCATCCCGATGCGCCCCACGCCGCACAGTTCCTAATTTGCACAACCTGCCGGCGCGTGGCCGAACTGAGCGACGACACGATCGCGCGCCGGATCGAGACCCGGGCGACCGGCGCGGGTTTTCAACCCGAGCGCCAAACGCTTGAGGTCACAGGCACCTGCGACGCCTGCGCCCGGCCGTCATGAACATTGCGTCGCCTTCGCCGCACCGCCTCGACGGCGTTCTGGTCGACGCCCGGGGGTTAACCAAACGCTACGGCGGGCACGCGGTGCTCGATGCGGTGGACCTGACGTTGCGCCGCGGCGAACTGACGACGCTGATCGGTCCGAACGGATCGGGTAAGACGACCTTGGTTCGCCTGCTGCTGGGTCTTGAACGGCCGAACGAGGGGAGCGTCACGGCGGTCGAGGGACTGCGGGTCGGCTATGTGCCGCAAGTCTTGCACGTCGATGAGTCCCTGCCGATTACGGTGCGGCGTTTTTTGGCGTTGGGCGGGTCGCAAAAGGCCGAGATCGAAACGGCCTTGGCGGAGGTTGGAGCAAGCCACGTTATTGGGGCGCCGTTGCAGACCATCTCGGGTGGCGAAATGCGGCGCGTGTTGCTGGCGCGCGCGCTGTTGCGGGAACCGGACCTGTTGGTCCTCGATGAACCCACGGCAGGCGTCGACTTGAATGGCCAAGCCGAGCTGTACGAGCTCATCAACACAGTCCGGCGCAACAAGAACTGCGCGGTGTTGTTGATCTCGCACGACCTCCACGTCGTGATGGCGGCGACAGACCATGTCGTGTGCCTCAACCACCATGTTTGTTGTAGCGGGGCGCCCGACGCGGTGAGCGAGCACCCGGAGTACCTCGCCCTCTTCGGTCCCAAGGCCGCGCGCACCCATGCGGTCTACACCCACGATCACGACCACGCGCATACCGTCGGGGGCGACGTGGTGCCGCTGACGAAGACGGCGCCATGACCTTGTCACTCGACGACTTTGTCGTCCGCGCTCTGATCGCCGGGGTCGGCGTCGCGTTGGTCGCCGGGCCGCTCGGCTGTTTCATCGTGTGGCGGCGCATGGCTTTTTTCGGCGCGACGATGTCGCACGCCGCGTTGCTCGGGGTGTCACTCGCCTTCTTACTCAACGTCAATGTCACGTTGGGGATCGTCGGCGCCTGCACCGTCACGGCGTTGGTCCTGTTGTCGCTGACGCGGTTGCAGGTTGTCCCCACCGACACACTGCTGGGCTTGCTCGCCCATGCGTCGCTGGCGCTGGGTCTCGTGGCGATTTCGTTTCAAGAAACGGTGCGGATCGATCTGCTTAGCCTGCTGTTCGGCGACATCCTGTCTGTGTCGCGCGGCGACCTCGCGTGGATATTGGGCGGCGGTGCCGCCGCGCTGGCAACGTTAGGGGCGATCTGGCGACCGTTGCTCTCGGCCACGGTCCACGAGGAATTAGCCCAAGTTGAAGGTGTGCGGGTTCGGCTAGTACAAGCAGCGTTTGTATTGGTGATGGCGGTGGTCGTCGCGATCGCCATGAAGATCGTCGGGTTGCTATTGATTATTTCCATGCTGTTGATTCCACCGGCGGTCGCGCGGCGCTTCGCCGTGACGCCCGAAGCGATGGCGTTGCTTGCAGCAGCGGTCGGCGTTATCGCGGTGTTCGGCGGTATCGAGGCATCGCTCGCCTGGGATACGCCCGCCGGACCCTCTATTGTCACCGCCGCAACGGCGCTGTTCGTTCTGTCGCTCCCCCTCTCCGCCACGATCTGGCGCGCGTTCCTCAAGAAACCCAAGGATACCCACCACCATGACCACTGATTTCCGCACCGCTGCCGCCGACCTCGTCGATATCCTCGGTTTGAGCACGCCGCCGCTGGCCATCGCCTTCCATGTGACGCCTTCGGGCGTGGCCCCGTTCGGCGGCGCCCACCCCGCCCCGACCGAAGGTGGCCGAACGGGCGCCGTTGCTGCCGGTTGCGTGTTTTGGATGAAGGCGGTCGAACGAACCTTTGCGACGGACGCCGCCGACCACGCCAACTGCAGCGTTGGCTCCCTCACCCACGGCTTTCGCACTCTGGACGAGGTTGCCGGGAACGAAGACGTTGCAGCGTTGGTCGGCGCCGAATGGGTGTCGCCCGACATGTTTCCGCACATCCCGACGGTCGCCGAGACCCCAGCGCAGGTGGTCTATGGGCCGCTGGCCGACGCCGTCGCGGCAGATGTGGTGTTCCTCCGCCTCAACGGCAAACAGGCAATGATGCTGCACGACGCCTGTCCCGACATTCAGTTCGAAGGCAAACCGCAGTGCCATGTCATCCCCATCGCCAAGGACCAAGGCAAGATCGCGCTCAGCGTCGGTTGCATGTTGAGCCGGGTGCGGACCGGAATGTCGAACAACGACATGACCTGCGCGATCCCGGCGGCACGGACCGGCGAGGTGATCGCCGCGCTGAAGAAAGCGGCGGCCGCCGACCGCCACGTCGCGGCCTACGCGGCCCAGGACTCCAAGCGCTTCGCCTGAGGCAGCGCGACCGCCGGGCGGGGGCGAGGCCGTGGACGCGAACCCTATGCCCGCCGCCCGAGCCGACGCCGAGATTGCACCCATGACCGCCGGCGACGAAAACTTTCCGGTTGGGTCGTGGCTGCTGCCGCGGGCGCTGCGGCCCCACGTCGCGGTGTTCTACAACTTCGCTCGGGGTGCCGACGATATTGCTGACAGCCCGGACCTGCCAGCGGCCGAGAAATACGCGCGGCTGGATGGTTTCGAGGCGGCGTTGCACGGCGACGCGGCGGACGATCCTGCAACCGCCCCTGCCCTTCGGATGCGCGAATCGTTGGCGGAGACTGGGATCGCGCCGCGACACTGCTATGACTTGCTGGACGCCTTTCGCCAGGACGTCGCGACGCGGCGCTACGCCGACTGGGAAGCGCTGATGGCCTATTGCGCCCGCTCGGCCAACCCGGTAGGGCGCTATCTGCTCGACTTGCACGGCGAGACGACGGAACTCTATACGGTGTCGGATCCACTGTGCAGCGCGCTTCAGGTCATCAATCATTTACAAGACGCGCAGGACGACCTGCGTCGCCTGGACCGCGTGTATGTGCCGCAAGACTGGTTCGCGGCGGCAGGTATCGATGCGCGCGCGCTCGACGCCGACCGGAGTAGCCCGGCACTGCGCGGCGTCCTCGATCGCTGCCTCGACGGCGTCGACGCGTTATTGGCACAGACCGCGCCGTTGCCGACGGCGCTGCGTCACCGTCGGCTTGCCCTTGAATCGGCGGCGATTTTGTCGGTGGCACAGGACTTGGCCGCGGCGTTGCGCGTCCGCGACCCCCTTGCCGGCCGGGTTGTGCAATCGCGCGCGGCCTTTGTCGCCCATGCCGCGCGCGGCATCCTCGGCACGTTAATCCGCCGGACGGTATCGCGCGGGCCGTCCTCTCACGCCGCTACCCCTCACCCATGACAACCAGTCCTACCGACCTCGCCGGCGCCCGCGCCCATGTGCGGGCTGTGGTCGATGGTTCAGGAACCTCGTTCGGCTGGACCATGCGGGTTCTCCCCGAAAAACAGCGGCATGCGATGTACGCGATCTATGCGTTTTGCCGCGAGGTCGACGACATTGCCGACGAGCCCGGCGAGACGGCGACCAAGGTGCGCGAGCTCGCGGCATGGCGCGCGGAGATCGACGCGGTCTACGGCGGATCGGCGCAGCGGCCGACGGCGATCGCCCTGGCCGAGGCGCTCGGGCAATTCGCGCTGCCGAAGGATGCTTTCCTTGCGGTGATCGACGGCATGGCGATGGATTTGCACGGCGACATGCGGGCGCCGTCTGAGGAGACGTTGCACCTCTATTGCGACCGTGTCGCGGGCGCGGTCGGGCGGTTGTCACTCGCGGTTTTCGAGGGCGCCGAAGGCATCGCCGAACCGCTCGCCAAAGCCTTGGGAGAGGCGTTGCAGCTCACCAATATTTTGCGCGACCTTGGCGAGGACGCGCGCTTGGGGCGCTTGTATTTGCCACGCGAACGCTTGCGCGCGCATGGCATCGATAGCGACGATCCGGTGGCGGTGCTGGCTCATCCCAACGTCGGTGCCGTGTGCTCAGAACTTGCGCAGCGCGCGCGCCAGCGCTTCGCCGAGAGTTCGGCGTTGGTCGCGCGGGGCGCGCGTAGACCTTTGAAACCGTGCCGAATGATGATCGCCGTCTATGGCAGCGTCCTGAGCGGCTTGGAACGTCGCGGCTGGCGCGACCCGCGCGCGCCTTTTCGCTTGCCCCGCCGGACCAAACTGTGGCTCGCGCTGCGCTATGGGATGTTCTGATGGGGCGGGTCCACGTCGTCGGCGGCGGTCTGGCCGGCCTTGCCTGTGCGGTGGCGTTGTGCCGGGCGGGGCGACGCGTAACTCTCTATGAAGCGGCGCCCCAGCCCGGCGGTCGGTGCCGGTCCTATTTCGACGAAACCCTCGGTCGCACGATCGACAACGGCAATCATCTTCTCATGAGCGGCAACGCCGAGGCGCTGCGCTACCTCGAGACCATCGGGGCGTCGGGCACGCTGACGGGACCGGTCGACGCGGAGTTTCCGTTCATCGACCTTGCCACGAACGCGCGCTGGACGGTGCGGCCCGGCGCAAGTCCCTTGCCCTGGTGGTTGCTGGTTCGCGGCCGTCGGGTACCGGGGACGCGGCTTCGGGATTATGCGGGCGGTATCGGCCTACTAAGAGCCCGGCCCGACGCGACGGTAACCGACGTGCTCGACCCGGCGGGCGCACTCTACACGCGCTTTTGGGAACCTCTGGCCGTCGCTGCCCTGAACTGTGCGCCGTCGGTGGGCGCCGCGGCGTTGCTGCGATCTGTGATGCTGCGCACGTTCGCGCGCGGCGCGGCGGCTTGCCGCCCGTTGGTCGCGGTGGAGGGACTCTCGCAGACCTTCGTGTATCCGGCCGTCCGCTATATCGAAACCGAAGGCGGCGCGGTGCGGTGCGGCACGGCAGTACGCGCCGTCGCATGGCAGGGCGATAGGCCAGTGTCGCTGCGCTTGGACTCAGGGCCGGTCGCGTTGACCGATCACGACCGTCTCGTCATCGCCGTACCGCCTGGCGCGGCACAGCGGTTGCTGCCGAACTTGCAAACGCCGGAAGGATCGAGCGCCATCGTCAACGCCCATCTGCGGTTCGATGCCCCCGTGGCTTGGCCGTGGCGCGCGCCCATGGTCGGGGTGATCGGCGGGACGGCGCAGTGGTTGTTTCGACGCGGCGATATCGTCAGTGTCACGGTGAGCGGCGCAGATGTCTTGGCCGACCGACCGGCGGACGAGATCGCTTCCCTTGTGTGGCGCGACGTGGCCCATGCGTTGGGCCGATCCGATGCGGCGCCCCCGGTGACGCGCATCGTGAAAGAAAAGCGCGCGACATTTCTGCAATCCCCGGCGCAGGTCGCTAGGCGGCCCGCCACCCGGACGCCGTGGCCGCGGGTTTATGTGGCGGGCGATTGGACCGCGACCGGCCTGCCGGCGACGATCGAGGGAGCTATTCTGAGCGGCAACCGCGCGGCGATCGCCGCGATGGCAGCACCGTGACCTAGGCGCGAACCGGCGCTTCGAGGGTCTCGTTGTAACCCAAGGCTTGGAGCACGGTCGCCACTATTTGGGGCGCGTTGAGTCCCGCGAGGTCGTACTGCTTCTCCGGTTTGTCGTGATCGATGAAGAAATCCGGCAGGCACATCGGACGGAATTTCACTCCCGATTCAAGCAGCCCTTCGCGCGCGAGGAAGTGCGTTACCAGGGTCGCAAAACCGCCCATCGAGCCATCCTCGACGGTGATCAGGACTTCGTGCTCGGCAGCGAGCCTGCGGGCAATGGTTTCGTCGAAGGGTTTGGCGAAACGGGCATCGACGACGGTTGTCGATAGGCCGCGGGCGCCGAGAATGTCGGCGGCCTTGAGCGATTCATGGAGCCGGGTGCCGTAGGACATGATGGCGACCTTGGTGCCCTCGCGCACGACGCGGGCCTTGCCGATTTCAAGCGGCGTCCCTTTAGCCGGCAGCGCGACCCCAACCGACTCGCCGCGCGGGTAGCGAATCGCGCTGGGGGCATCGTCGATCTGGGCGGCGGTCGCGACCATATGCATGAGTTCGGCTTCGTCGCTCGGCGCCATCAACACGAAACCGGGTAGGCTACCGAGGAACGCGATGTCGTAGGAGCCCTGGTGAGTCACCCCATCGGCCCCGACCATCCCGGCACGGTCCATCGCGAAGCGCACCGGCAAGCGCTGAATGGCGACGTCGTGCACGACCTGGTCGTAGGCGCGCTGGAGGAACGTCGAATAGATCGTGGCGAAGGGCTTCAGACCGTCGGCGGCCATGCCCGCGCAAAACGTCACGCCGTGCTGTTCGGCGATGCCGACATCGAAGGCGCGGTTTGGGAAACGCTCGGCGAATTTGTCGATGCCGGTGCCGGTCGGCATCGCCGCGGTCACCGCGACGATGCGCTCGTCCTGCTCGGCTTCGGCGATGAGCCCCTGAGCAAAGACATTGGTGTAGGTCGGTGCGCCGGGCGCCGCCTTTACCTGTTTGCCGGTGACGACGTCAAACTTTGAGACGCCGTGGTATTTGTCGGCGGCATTCTCGGCGGGATCGTACCCCTTACCCTTTTGGGTGACGACGTGAACCAGGATCGGGCCCTCACCGCGCGAATCCTTCGCGTTGCGCAGGACCGGCAACAGGTGGTCGAGGTTATGACCGTCGATCGGACCGACGTAATAGAACCCCAGCTCTTCGAACAAAGTCCCGCCGGTGAGCATTCCGCGGGCATATTCCTCGGCCCGCCGCGCGGCTTTCTCGAACGGACGCGGGAATTTTTTGGCCAGCACCCGGCCCAAGTGGCGCATCGAGCGGTAGGGCTTGGCTGAAATCAGACGCGCAAGATAGGCGCTCATCGCACCGACCGGCGGCGCAATCGACATGTCGTTGTCGTTAAGGATGACGATCAGTCGGCTCTTGGCGGCCCCAGCGTTGTTCATCGCTTCGTAGGCCATGCCGGCGCTCATCGCGCCATCGCCGATGACGGCAACCACATTGTTGTCCGCGCCGCGCAAATCGCGGGCGACGGCGAAGCCGAGGCCCGCCGAAATCGATGTCGAGCTATGCGCGGCGCCAAAGGGGTCGTAAGCGCTTTCGCGCCGGCTGGTAAAGCCCGAAAGACCGCCACCCTGGCGCAGCGTGCGGATCCGGTCGCGGCGGCCGGTCAATATCTTGTGCGGATAGGCCTGGTGCCCGACATCCCACAGGATTTTGTCGTCCGGCGTATCGAAGATGTAGTGGAGTGCCACGGTGAGTTCGACGACCCCGAGACCCGCCCCAAGGTGACCGCCGGTGTTCGAGACCGCGTCGATCATTTCCTGGCGTAGTTCGTCGGCTAGCTGGCGCAACTGGGATTCCGGCAATTGGCGCAAATCGGCCGGAAGCGCGACTGTGTCGAGGAGAGGCGTTTTACTGTCGTTCTGGGTCACCGTCGTCCCTTTTGCCTAGCCGGACTGCTAAACCCCGCGTTCTACGGCTACCGCGTTGCCCAATGCTGCCCACGCGTCGCCGACCAAGCCCCAAATACCTAGACCGCTGGGCGGTCCCCGTCGAGGAAAATTCCCTTTTTCCATCAGAGGTTAAGGTGACAGGCCGACAAGGCTTGGGAGTCGGTGGGGCAACTGTCACCGTCGCCGCGGGTATCGAGCGCCGGTTGGCGTCCGCCCGGCATGATCTCAAGGGGATTATTCTCGAGTGGCGGCGCGTTAAGGTCTTACCGCCCCGGCGGATTTGCCCCCGTGGAACCAAGGAATCCCGCCACGATGAATACACCGGCCAACAACGATCCCCCCCGCGCACGGGGCTGGCTGGCCGCCGGTGTCGCCGGGCTCCTGCTGGTCCCCCTCGCCGGAACTAGCGCTCAGAACGCGCGCGACGCGGCAAGCGGCGGCGCCACCACCCGGACGGTCGCAACCGGCAATGCGTTCTCGTCGCCCGCGCGTAACCTGCCGCCGCAGTGGCGCCAGCGCTTCTTCGACGGCAACAGGATCTTCAACGCAGTTTGGGTGGCGCCGCCAAACGCGGATACGGCGTTCGTTGGGCTTGGACCCACGTTCAATGCTGCGTCCTGTGCCGACTGTCACGCCCGCGACGGCCGCGGCGCACCGCCGTCGCACGGAGAACCGATGTTGAGCATGTTGGTGCGCGTCAGCATCGCGGGAAGCGACGTGACCGGCGGGCCGATGCCGCACCCCGCGCTCGGTCTGCAGATCAACAGCCGCGCTGTTCCGGGTGTCCCGGATGAAGGACGAGTGGATCTCGCCTATGTCGAGATTCCCGGCCGGTACGGCGACGGCACGGCGTTTTCGCTGCGCGCGCCGCGTTATGCCTACGTGCCGTCCAACGCGGTGCCGGAGGGCGGCGATTTGCTGCTGTCGCCACGGGTTGCACCGGCGGTTTTTGGGTTGGGTTTGCTGGAAGCGATGGCCGAGGACGACATCGTCGGCCGGGCCGACCCAGACGATGCCGACGGCGACGGTATCTCAGGGCGGGCGAACCGCGTTTGGGACGCGGCCGCCGGCGCGTTGCGGATCGGGCGGTTCGGCTGGAAGGCCAACAGCGCCAGTTTGCGCGATCAGAATGCCGCCGCTTTGCTGGGCGACATGGGGATCACCTCCGACGTCTTTCCCGACGAGAACTGCCCGCCCATGCAGGCCGCCTGCATCGGTGCCACGGCGGGCGCGACGGGTGTCGAAGCGAGTGGCACCGTGCTCGACGATCTGACTTTCTACATGGAAAGCGTTGCGGTCCCGGCGCGGCGCCGGATCGACGACCCGGCGGTGATACGGGGCGAAGCGCTGTTCGAGAGCTCCGGGTGCAGCGCGTGCCATACGCCGCGCGTGACCACCGGCGATCACGCCAATCCGATTGTCGCCCGCCAAACCATCCAGCCGTTCACAGATTTGCTCCTGCACGATATGGGCGAGGGCCTCGCCGACGGCAAGCCCGACTTTCTTGCCAGCGGGCGCGAGTGGCGGACGCCGCCGCTGTGGGGTCTGGGCTTGATCGAGACCGTGAGCGGCCATGAATTCCTTTTGCATGACGGCCGTGCCCGCGGCATTGCCGAGGCCATTCTATGGCACGGCGGTGAGGCCGAAGCTTCACGCGAACGCTTTCGGAATCTGCCTGCAAGCGACCGCGCGGACTTGTTGACGTTCCTGCGCTCGCTTTAACGCCGGGTTGCGGGCCCCGTCGCGATGGGCTGTTATCGCCCACCGGCAAACAGGAGCGCGATACCGTGGCGTTAGACCGAGAGACTTTTGAACACCTGCGCGACAATGTGCGCCGCTTCGTGCGGGAACGTCTGGTGCCCCATGAAGCCCAGGTCGGCGAGAGCAACGAAATCCCCGCTGCAGTGCTGGACGAGATGCGCGCGCTGGGCCTGTTCGGCCTGACCATCCCGCCTGAGTTCGGCGGACTTGGGCTCAACACCGAAGAAGAGGTTCAGATCGCGTTTGAGTTGGGCTGGACGTCGCCGGCTTTCCGTTCGGCATTCGGCACAAACGTCGGGATCGGCTCGCAGGGCATCGTCCTGGACGGAACCGACGCCCAACGGGAAACCTATTTGCCCCGATTGGCCAGCGGCGATATCACCAGTTCCTTCGCGCTAACCGAACCCGATTCGGGATCGGATGCCGGTGCGTTGCGCACGAGCGCACGACGAGACGGCGAGGACTACGTCATCAACGGCACCAAACGCTTTATCACCAATGCGCCACGCGCGGGGTTGTTTACGTTGATGGCGCGGACCAACCCAGACGAAAAAGGGGCGCGCGGCGTGTCGGCGTTCCTGATCGAGGCGCCCCGCCCCGGCCTCACGATCGGCAAACCCGATCGCAAGATGGGACAGCACGGCAGCCTGACCGCCGACGTGATTTTCGACAATTGCCGGGTGCCCGCCAGCGCGCTCCTCGGCGGCGCCGAAGGCCAAGGTTTCAAGACCGCGATGAAGGTGCTCGACCGCGGGCGATTGCATATCGCGGCTGTAGCGAGCGGCATCGCCGAAAGACTAATCCACGATTCGACGCACTACGCCAAGGAACGCCAGCAGTTTGGCAAACCGATCGGCGAATTTCAGTTGGTCCAGGCAATGCTGGCCGACAGCCGTACCGAAAGCTACGCCGCGCGTACCATGATTATGGATGCCGCGCGACGGCGCGATCTCGGCGAAGAAGTCACCGAGGAAATCGCCTGCTGCAAACTCTTTGCGAGCGAAATGGTCGGGCGGGTCGCGGACCGCGCCGTGCAGATCCACGGCGGGTCGGGCTATATCGCCGATCATGGAATCGAGCGGTTCTACCGCGACGTCCGCCTGTTCCGGCTGTACGAAGGCACGAGCGAAATCCAGCGGATCATCATCGCCCGCAGCATGATGAAACGGACAAGCGCCTAGCCCGCCATCAACCCCTTGGGGTCAGTGAGGCGAAAGCGCTTGCCGTATTCCTTTTCGTAGTCGACGAGTTGGGTGAGCTTGCCGGGTTTACCGGCCAGCATCTCGGTCAGTTCCGCCGTCGTGTGGGCGTCGGTGAGGAACGCAAAGGTCGCGCCGGGACGGCGGGCCGGAAACCGGCTGGAATGCCACGTGCCCTTCCACATCATCACGCCTTGGGTGCCGTCGATATAGAACGCTCGGTAATCGCGCACGGTGGGAATCGCCGACGGATCCGAATCGGTCGGGGCCGCGAACACAGTGACCGACGCGTCGTTGTTCAGCGGTATGAATGCCTGGGTCACGGTGAAGTGGCGTTCGACCAAAGAGAATTCCAGTAACGGCTGATAGTCGAAGTTGGCGAAGTGAAGCTCCATTTTGCCGTCGATCTCGAAATCGACACCCCAGGTCGTCGCGTTGCCGCCCTGGAACAACGGCGGATCGTTGCGGGCGCCGACGACCTGACCGAAGGGTGCGAAGGCCTCGGGCGTCAGCGGCTCAATCGGAATGTCAACGAAATCGGTCATGGGTTCTCCCGGTTAGAGCAAACCGGCCTCGCGGGCCGGCGGTTGAATCAGATCATAGAAACGCGACAGTTGGTGCGCATAGCCAACCGCCGATCGCCCGACGATATTGATCATACCGGCCATGCCGCACAGGATGAAAAGGTGCCGCACGGTAAGAAAGAAGGGGAGCAGCGCGCGTTCTTCGGTACTCAACGGACGCACCGTCTCGTAGCCCGCTAAAAAGGCCGCGTTGATCTCGGGGCCGACGCCCAGATAATCGTTGCGCCAGACGAAATGCATCAGTTCCTTGGCGAAGAAGTCGTTCCCGCAGTTATCCCAATCGAGGAACGTCAACCGACCGTCTGCGCCGAGGAACACGTTGTGCGTATGGATGTCACCGTGACACGCGCCACGCGGAAGCGCGAGTTCGGCGAGCCGTCCCGAGGCACGCTCGATAAGGGCAGCGAAAAGCCGGCCGGCGTCGGAGTCGCCGTCGACCATCGCCATCAGGGCGGGTCGGTGGCGCGCCAGGAACGCCGGCGTATCGACATCGACCGGTGCGGGCGGCTCGAACGTTAGTGCCGTCTGGTGCATCCGGGCCACGATGCCGCCGAGGCGGTGGGCGTCCTCGGCGCCGCCGTGGCGCGCCATCGGTGCGCCGTCGGCCCACGAAAAGAGCGACAAATGGCGCGGCCCTTCGGGCGCGATCACCGTTACAAAATCTGATCCGGCACGCGTGGCCAGCGGGACCGAAGCATCGAGCCCGCGATCGGCATGGAAGCGGATCAGCGCCATTTCGTAGCGCACCTGATCTTCGGTGCGGAAGCGGTGGCGCAGGATGCGCGCTGCCAAACGGCGGTCGCCAACGCGCACGAGGTACACTTCGTTGACGCCGCGCGACAACAATTCGGCATAGACCGGACCGCCGAGGTCGTATTCTGTCGCAATCTCCGTGGCGACCGCGTCGGCGCGCAAAATGCTATGGGTGATCGGGATTTCGGGGACCGCTACCATCGCGCTAGTCTACCGCACTGGGCCAACCGGCGGTGAACAAGCAAACGGGGAAATGACATGCCCTACGTCGAGACCGACAAGGCGCGCCTTTACTACGAACTGCACGGCGAGACCGGGCCCGTAGTCACTCTCGCGCATGGCGGGGGCGGCAACATGCTGGAGTGGTTTCAGCAAGTGCCAGCACTGCTGACCGATTACCGCGTTCTGTTGTTCGACCAGCGCGGTTGGGGCCGGTCGGCCTGCGCGGTCGCCGACATGCAATTTCCTTATTTCCCCACCGACGCCCTCGCCGTCATGGACGCCGCTGGAGTGAGGCGCACCGCCATCGTGTCGCATGCCATCGGCGGCTGGACCGCACTGGCCACGGCGATCGCCGCGCCCGACCGCATCGCCTGCATCGTGATGTCGGCCAGCGGCGGCGGCATCCTGTCGGACGGTATTTTGAAGGCCTTCCGCGACGGACCGGGGCGCGCGGTAGGCGAGCGCAGCAAAATTCAGAACGTGATGACCGCGCCGGATTTTCCCGACCGCGAACCGGCGTTGTATTTTCTGATGCGCCAGATCGGCACGTTGAACCAGGATGTTGGGGCGTTCATGAAACGCTCGCTCGACCCGGCAAACGGGGTTACCGCCGCGCGCCTTGAAAACTACCGCGTGCCGACCCTCGTGATCGGCGGTCGCGAGAGCCGCATCATCCCGCCCGACATCCTGCGTGACGCCAGCACCCAAATCCCAGGGGCCGAATTCCAGGAAATCGCCGGCGCCGGGCACGCACCGCCGTTCGAGCGACCGGATGACTTCAATGCGATGGTTCGGGCGTTCCTGGCTCGCCACTTTCCTCCCACAGCCTAGGCCTGGAGGAACGTCCAGAAATAGCCGTCGGGAGCCGTGAACGAAAACGACGGCACGCCGAATTCGTCCGGGCGGACCGACGTCGTCGCTGTAGCGCCGCCCGCGATCACCCGCTCGCGCATCGCAGCGATGTCGGTGACGCGGTAGGTGTAGAGCGAGAACCCTAGATTCCCCGCCGCCGAATCGGCGACCACGTTCTTGCCGCCAGTGTCGCCGGTGATGCGAAAGACCCTGAGTTTTCCCGAGCGCTGCATACCTGCCGGATCATCCGGGCGCACGTCGTCGAAATCGGATTCCTTTAGGAGTTCGCCGTCGCCCAGGGGCACGACGAGGGCCGGCATCGAGCCCTTTTTTGCGACGTAGTCGACGTCATGCCGGTGCAGGCCAAGGACATCTTCGTAGAAATCGAGTGCGCCGGCATCGGCTTCCGCGACACACAGGCCGACCTGGGTGAACTGACTGGCACGGAACCGACTGGCATCGTTGAATGCCCCGAAATGCGGGATGTCGTGGGCAAACCGCTGGACCAGGACATGCCGGCTATAAGGTTGAAAGAAGATGAATTCGCGCTTGCAGCGAATATCGTCGGCAAAGGGTTCCTCGGTGCGGCCCGGTTCGGGCACAGGATGAAAAACCGGGCCGATGGTGTGGACGGCTTCGCCCCGCGCCTGGAGCGCTGCCGCGAAGTTGGCCACTTCCATCACAGCATTGGTTTTGGCGACAGCCCAACGGTTGCCAGGTGTGCGCAAGGGGATCGTCCCCAGACCTGCGCCGCGCGGCGTATCCCATTGCATCAGGCGTACCAACCCGTGATCCGCTTCCTGGTGGTGCAGACGGCAGGATGTCAACGCTGAGTCGACGCCGTAAAGTCGCGCCGCCTCGACCGCCGCGAGCGTGCCGCGCGGGCCGGCGCGATAACCAAATAGAGTCCAGTAGTGAAGCGCTTGCGCGATGTCGGGGACGCCGACGCCGACTTCGTACACGCCGCCCACTACCGCCGGATCGGACATGGTTCGCTCTCTCCGCTTGCTGCTTAGAGGTGGTCGTTCGCCCGACGATAGCGCGATCCTTCAAGCATGGGGCGGAAAATGCTGCTTGCGGCGCACCGAAAGGATAAGTTCAAGGGTAGTCCCTCAAACGCCAGGATACCCCATGACCGAGGCCTTCATTTGCGACTCCATTCGAACCCCGATCGGGCGCTACGGCGGCGGCTTGGCATCGGTCCGCACCGACGATCTCGCCGCGCTGCCGGTGGCCGAACTGATGCGGCGTAACGCGGGCGTAGATTGGGAGAGCGTCGACGACGTCTTGTTCGGGTGCGCCAATCAGTCGGGCGAAGACAACCGGAACGTCGCGCGCATGGCACTACTTCTCGCCGGCCTGCCAGACCGGATCGCCGGCGCGACGATCAATCGGCTGTGCGGTTCGGGGCTCGATGCAACCGGCACGATGGCACGCGGCATCCGCAGCGGCGATATCGACATCGGAATCGTCGGCGGGGTCGAGAGCATGACCCGCGCGCCGTTCGTGATGGCGAAGGCCGATGCACCTTTTTCACGCAAGGCTGAGGTGTTCGACACGACGTTAGGATGGCGTTTCGTCAATCCGAAGATGAAAGAGGCGCACGGCGTCGACTCGATGGGCGAGACCGCCGAGAACGTCGCCGAAGAATTTCAGGTATCGCGCGCCGACCAGGACGCCTTCGCCCTTCGGAGTCAGCAGCGCGCGGGGGCCGCGATATCGTCGGGTGTCCTGGCCGAAGAAATCGTACCCGTGTCAATCCCCCAGCGCCGCGGCGAGGCCATCGTTGTCGACCGCGACGAGCACGCTCGACCGGAAGTGACTTTGGACGATCTGGCCAAGCTCAAGCCGGTATTCCGCAAGGATGGCTCGGTGACGGCAGGTAATGCATCGGGTATCAACGACGGCGCCGCCGCGATGATTGTCGCCAGCGAGAAGGCCGCCCGCGACAACGGCCTGGAGCCCAAGGCACGGGTGGTCGCGATGGCGACCGCCGGCGTCGCCCCGCGCATCATGGGATTCGGTCCGGCACCGGCCACCCGCAAGGTTTTGGCGCGCGCCGGCCTCGGGATCGGCGACATAGACGTCGTCGAACTCAACGAGGCCTTTGCCAGCCAGGCGCTCGCGGTTCTACGCGACCTCGGCCTGCCGGACGACGCCGAACACGTGAACCCGAACGGCGGGGCGATCGCGTTGGGCCACCCACTCGGCATGAGCGGTGTCCGGATGGCCCTGACGGTAACGCGCGAATTGCACCGGCGCGGCGGCAAGTACGCGCTGTGCACGATGTGCATCGGCGTCGGCCAGGGGATTGCGCTCGTCTTAGAACGCGTCTGAAAGGGCCAACCGGGCGATCTGCCGGAGCAGGCCGCGCCGCGGGACTTAGTAGTCCGCGCGATCGTCGACGCCGTGGCCGCGCTTGGGCACGAGGAACGATCGCTCGTAGGTCATGAAGACGGTCCCGTCGTCCTTCTTGCCGGTCGTCTTGATAGTAACGATGCCCTGCGTCGGGCGCGACTTGGATTCGCGTTTACTCAGCACTTCGCTCTCGGCATAGAGCGTATCGCCGGCAAAGACCGGGGAACTGAGCTTGATCTTGTCCCAGCCCAAATTGGCGATGGCCTTTTGGGAGGTGTCGCTGACGCTCATGCCCGCCACGATGGCGAGGGTAAGCGCAGAGTTCACCAGCGGTTTTCCGAATTCGCTCTTGCGCGCGTAGGCGTAGTCGAAATGGACAGGGTGGGTGTTCATCGTGAGGTTGGTGAACCAAATGTTGTCGGTTTCGGTGATCGTGCGACCGGGCCGGTGTTCGTAGACGTCGCCGACTTCGAAATCCTCGTAGTAGCGTCCGAGGTCCTCGCGGTAGCGCTGCGGGCCGATTTCTTTTCTTCCGTACATTACGCTTCTCCTGGTTGATTGACTTGCGGGGCGCCGCCGCGGCGACGGTCGAGCGTTTTGAATACCGCCGAGGCCGTCAGCAGCGACCGCGGCCCCGCGACGAGAGTAGTTTCCGCAAACACAAGGTTACGGGTTTCGCGGGTGACGATGGGCCTTGCTTCGACCCAGTCGCCGGACTTGGCAGGCGCCAAATACTCCATCACTAACCGTATTGTCACGGTCAACCGGCCAAAATCGCGCGACGGAAATTGCCCCAATACGATATCTGCAAAGGTTGCGAGCATGCCGCCGTGCAGGACACCGCCGATGTTCAGGTGTTTGGGTTGGACCCGAAAGCCATAGAGGTTGCCGGAATCGTCGTCGCGCTGGAACACGGGCCCAACCAGCACGCCGAATGGGGAACGCTTTTCCAACAAATAGAATCCAGGGGGCGCGTCAGCACCCGCCGTTTCCGGACTATCGCCGCCATTCTGCCCGCCCATTGCGTTTACGGCGCATTCCCAAAGACCGGGTGGCGGACAATGTCGCCGATTTCGATCCCGTAACGGTCGGCAACGCCGGCGTTGGTTTCCAGAACGGCCAAAACCGGTTCCGGCGAGGCGATCCCTTCTTCGGAATGGGGGACGGTGCGCTTGGCGATTTTCACGATCCGCCCGTCGGCTTTGATGAAAAACATGTCGAGCGGGATCAGCGTATTGCGCATCCAGAACGAGACCGGCTGTTCGCGCTTGAAATCGAACAGCATGCCAGCCTTGGGCGCCAGGCTCTCGCGGTGCATCAGGCCACGCGCGCGGGTCTCGTTATTGTCGGCGACTTCGACCGTGAAGACGACGGGCCCGGAGGCCGCAACGACGACGACGTCTTCGCCGGTCAGGCGGTCCTCTGCCGCGCTCCCCGTCAACTCCTGCCCGGCCAGCGTTACCGCGAGGCCAAGGATCAGAATGATGACGATATACAGCAGCGGCCGCTTCAGGCCTTCAAAGTCCGGTCCTTTGGACACGTCGGCGATCTCTCCCGATAAACGTTCTCAACCGCACCTCACCGCATTATAGTGGTCGGATCAAGCGGGGGGAGCCTTTGGCTGAGAGGTTCCGCTGGAACGACCCCTCGAACCTGATCCGGTTAGTACCGGCGAAGGGACGCGCTATGACGACATTACGCGGCGGCGGCAACGCCGGCGATTCAATCGGCATTCGGATCGACGGGCTTTCGCTCGATTTCGGTGGCGTGCCGCTTTTTGAGCGGCTCACCGCGATCTTTCCTGCGGGCCAAACCAGTTGTCTGTTGGGTCCGAGCGGGGTCGGCAAGAGCACCCTGTTGCGGGCCATGGCCGGCTTGGTCGCCCCGAGCGCCGGGCAGATTGCCGGCGGCGACGGCAAGCCGCTGGCCGGTCGGGCGGCCTATATGGATCAGTCGGATTTGCTGTTGCCGTGGTTGAGCGCCCGCGCCAACGTCACGCTCGGAGCGCGGTTGCGCGGGGCGCAGCCGGACGTCGCGGCCGCCGACGCCCTGCTCGCGTTGGTCGGGCTAAAGGGGCACGAAGCGAAAAGACCCGCGGCGCTGTCGGGGGGGATGCGCCAGCGCGTGGCCCTGGCCCGCACCTTGATGGAAGACCGCCCGGTCGTCTTTATGGACGAACCGTTTTCGGCGGTCGACGCCCTCACCCGGTTTCGCCTGCAAGACTTGGCCAGCACCGTCCTGCGCGGTCGAACGGTGGTGCTAGTGACCCACGATCCCCAGGAAGCGCTTCGACTGGGGCACCGGATCTTTGTGCTGGCGGGGACGCCGGTGCGACTCGACGAATCGGCAATGCCCGAAGATCCGCCCCCCCGGGCACCGACGGCGGGCGACTTCCCGGCACGCTATCGCTCACTAATGGATCAACTCGCCGCGGACCAACTCGCGACGGACAGCCTCGCCGGGGGCGAGGTCGGCGGGTCATGACCCGTATTGTTCGCATCGCGGTAACGGTGGCCGGCTTGATGGCCGTCTGGCAGGCGATCGTCTGGATATCGGGCGCACCGCCCTACCTGCTGCCGAGCCCGCTCGATACCGTGATCGCGCTGACCACACGCGCCGGACTGATTGCCGGGCACGCACTCGTCACGCTCTCAGAGATCGTCGCCGGGCTGATCCTGGGCACGGCATTGGGGGTCGTCAGTGCGGTGGTCATTGCCTCATTCCGGCCAGCTCGCCGATGGCTGATGCCCGTTCTGGTGACGAGCCAGGCCATTCCGGTCTTCGCGATTGCGCCGCTGTTGGTGCTGTGGCTCGGCTATGGGATGGCCTCGAAGGTCGGGATGGCGACGCTCATCATCTACTTTCCAGTGGCGTCGAGTTTTCTCGACGGGCTGCGCCGGACCGAGACACGGTGGATCGACCTTGCCCACACGATGACCGGCGGGCCGCGCGCGCGCCCGTTCGCGGTGTTGCGCCACGTGCGACTGCCGGCCGCGCTGCCGGCGCTGGCGTCGGGCCTGCGGGTTGCCGCCGCTGTCGCGCCGATCGGCGCGGTCGTCGGCGAATGGGTCGGATCGGGTGCCGGGCTTGGCTATTTGATGTTGCAGGCCAACGCCCGGGTTCAAATCGATCTGATGTTCGCCGCGCTGCTGACCCTCGCGGCCCTCGCGGTCACGCTCTATTTCCTCGTCGACCTCGCGTTGCGCAAAGCCATTCCCTGGCAGCCCGACACGTTGCCCGAATCCGACCCCTAAAGGAGACACGTCATGAAAAGCCTTCGCCTCCTCGCGTTCCTCTTGACCGCCCTCGTCGCCGCGCCCACCGCCCAAGCGGCCGAGCGCCTTACGGTGATGCTCGATTGGTTCATCAACCCCGATCACGCCCCACTTTATGTGGCGCTTGAACGAGGCTATTTCGCCGAGCAAGGGCTCGAGGTCGAATTCGTCCAACCGTCGGACCCGAACGATCCGCCCAAGCTGGTGGCGGCGGGCCGGGCCGATATCGCAGTCTCGTATCAGCCCCAGCTGCATCTCCAGGTCGCCCAGGGATTGCCATTGCGACGGATAGCAACCCTTGTCGCCACGCCGCTCAATTCCCTGGTAGTGCTCGCCGACGGACCGATCCGCACCATCGCCGACCTCAAGGGTAAGAAAGTCGGATTTTCGGTGGGCGGCTTCGAGGACGCGCTGTTGGGCGCGATGCTGGAACGCCACGGGCTGTCGCTCGCAGACGTGACTCTGATCAACGTGAACTTTTCGCTGTCGCCGTCATTGATCAGCGGCCAGGTCGATGCGGTGATTGGCGCGTTCCGGAATTTCGAACTGAACCAGATGGAAATCCTGCAACGTCCGGGCCGGGCGTTCTACGTCGAAGAAGAAGGCGTCCCGGCGTATGACGAACTGATCCTGGTGGCGAGCGCCGAGCGGCTGGACGATCCTCGCCTCACCCGGTTCATCGCCGCGCTCGAACAGGGCGTGCAATACCTCGTCAACCATCCCGAAGAGAGCTGGCAGTTGTTCATCAAAGGGCGCGACGACTTGGACGACGACCTGAACCGACGCGCCTGGGCCGATACCTTGCCGCGCTTTGCCTTGCGGCCGGCGGCGTTGGATACCGGGCGCTACGCGCGTTTTGCCGAGTTTCTAAAAGAGCGCGGGATGTTAAGCGAGGTGTTGCCGACGGAACGCTACGCCGTGGAGTTGGTGCGTTAGCCTTCGATCAAGTCGATCTCTGCCACCTGCGGACCCTTGGGCCCCTGCCCGACCCGCACCCGCACCGATTGACCCGGCAGCAACTGCTCGACGCCGACGCGGCGGAGCGTTTTGATGTGGACAAAAACATCCTCGGAGTCCTCGCCCTGGGTCACGAACCCGTAACCTTTTTCCGGGTTGAACCATTTCACGGTGGCGACAAAGGCCTCGCCCTCGGGTTCGATCGCCGGCGGGCCGCTAGACTTCGAAGGCAGGGCGGTGGAGCGATCGACCTCGACCACTTCGATCGCCTGCCGGCCCTTGGGACCGTCGACGACGCGGCAGACCAGAGTCACCCCTTCCTCGACAATGTCGAAGCCGCCTTGCCGTAATGCTGAGAGGTGAACGAACACATCGCCGCCGCCATCAAGCGGCGTGACAAATCCAAACCCTTTGGAAATGTTAAACCACTTAACGGTGCCGCGAATCTCGTCACCGTTGCCGCGCCCCGAATCGGGGGAGCCGTCGACCATCACTAAGGCCCTGTCAAATCAAAACCAATACCGAGCACTAAGTGCGCCCCTAAGTCGCTGTATTCTAGCCGGAATTCGCGCGCCTCCGAAAGAACGACTGAATGCCTAGATTAAAACCAGATTTATTCAATTGTTTCCATTACTTGTGGAGATAACCTAAACTCAGGCACTCAATCGGATCGGACCCCCGGGGCTGGGATCAAGCGCCGCGGGCTTCGACCGGGACACTGTACATAGACCGACCGGCCGACGGTCGAGGGGGATCAGGCGTGTTTCGGGCGTTCAGTCTGGGAGTCTTTCTCACAGCCATTTGGTTGCTCCTGTCGGGGCACTACACACCCTTGATTCTCGCCTTTGGCGTTGGCTCGGTCGTTTTTGTCGTGTGGCTAGCCCGTCGCATGGATGTCGTCGATCACGAAGGCCATCCCGTTCAACTGACCGCCGCAGCGCCACGATTTTGGTTGTGGCTCGGGTGGCAGATCGTGGTGTCGAACATCGCCGTCGCCCGTGCAGTCCTAGCGCCACGCCTGTCGATCGATCCGCGCATGATCGAGGTTGACGCGCCCCAGGGCCACGACCTCGGCCGCGTAACCTTTGCCAACGCGATCACGCTCACCCCTGGGACCGTATCGGTACGCGTCACCGACGGCGGGCGCATCTTGGTCCATGCGCTGACCGCCGCATCGGCCGATGATCTCGCCAGCGGCGACATGGCCCGGCGTACAACGCGGATGACCGGCTGATGTTCTTTACCGCCGCCGTCGGGATTATTGCGACCATGACGCTGGCGCTCATTCGCGCGCTGGAGGGGCCGACGACCTTCGACCGTATCCTGGCGCTGAATATGGTCGGCACCAAAACGACGCTGTTGATCACCGTACTCGGATTTCTCACCGACCGCCCCGACTTCCTCGACATTGCGTTGATCTACGCGCTGATGAACTTCATCGGCGCGATTGCGGTCCTGCGCTACACCCAGTACGGCGACTTCTCCTCCGAGCGGAACGAAGGGCCATGATCGCGACGGCGCTCGATATCCTCAGTTGGCTTCTCATTCTGGGCGGCGCCGCCTTCAGTATTGTCGGCGCAATCGGATTACTGCGGTTTCCCGATTTCTACACGCGGCTCCATGCAGCCGGCATTACAGACACACTGGGGGCTTGGATGATCCTGGGCGGTGCGATCCTGCAAGTCGATAGCTGGCTGGTAGCCGTCAAAATCGCGTTCATCGCATTGTTTCTGTTCTTCACCAGCCCCACCGCGACGCATGCCTTGGCGCGCGCGGCGTTGGCCAGCGGGTTGAAGCCATGGTCGCGCACCGCGGAGAAACGGGAACCGTGATCCTCGGCATCGACATCGCCCTGCTGGTTTTGCTCGCCGTCGTCGGGATCGCGATCATTCGTCTGCGCAACCTGTTCGCGGTAACGATGTTGTCGGGCATTTACAGCCTACTGCTTGCCTGCGTCTTCGTCCTGCTGGACGCGGTCGATGTCGCATTCACCGAAGCCGCAGTCGGCGCCGGCATTTCGACAGTTTTAATGCTGAGCGTCCTGGCGTTGACAAAGAGCCGCGAACGGATTCCCGTGACCACGCCGCTTCTGCCGTTGGTCACGGTCTTGGTCACCGGCGGTTTGCTGATTTACGGCACGTGGGACTTACCCGCTTTCGGCGATCCTAACGCACCGGTCCACCAACATGTCGCACCGGCTTACCTTGCCGAAGCCGAACATCAAACGGGTGTCCCGAACGTAGTGACCGCCGTGCTCGCGAGCTACCGCGGCTATGACACTTTGGGCGAAGTCACCGTCATCTTTACCGCCGGGATCGGCGTGTTGCTGTTGTTGTCGGGCGGCTACCGGCGGCGGCGCAAAGAGGACGAGCCGGACAGCAGGGGCCGCCCGTGAAAAATAACGTCATTGCCCGCGTTGTCGCCAAGCTGACGATCCCCGGTATCCTGCTGTTCGCGCTCTACGTCCAATTTCACGGCGACTACGGCCCCGGCGGCGGTTTCCAGGCCGGGGTCATCTTCGGCGCCGGATTTATTCTGTACGGGATGGTCTTCGGGTTGGAGAACCTGCGCAAGGTCGTCCCGCCGCAGGTCACGACGACGGCCATTGCGGTCGGCGTCCTGCTTTATGGCGGGGTGGGGATCGTCTCCGAACTGCTCGGGGCCAACTACCTCGACTATAGCGCGCTCGCACCCGACCCCCACGACGGCCAGCACATCGGCATCATCGTGGTCGAACTCGGTGTCGGGATCACCGTTGCCGCCGTCATGATGACGATCTTTACGGCCTTCGCAGGGCGGCAGCGTTAGACCATGGAACTCCTCGGACACTTCAATTATTGGATCGTCGTCGTCCTGATGATGATCGGTTTCTACGCGCTGATCGCGCGGGGCAACTTGATCAAAAAAATCGTTGGCTTGAACATCTTCCAAGCCTCGGTGTTCCTGCTTTACATCAGCCTCGGCAAGGTGACCGGCGGGTCGGCGCCGATTATCGCCAAAGGCGTCACGATCTATTCCAACCCCCTGCCCCATGTGTTGATTCTCACGGCAATCGTCGTCGGCATCGCAACGACAGCGCTCGGTCTCGCGCTGGTCGTGCGCATCCACGAGAGTTACGGCACGATCGAAGAGAACGAGATCGCCCGCATGGACGGCGAAGAATGATCGGGCAATTCCCGGCGCTTCAGGTCGTCATTCCGTTATTGGGCGCGCCGCTGTGCATCATCTTGCGGCGCGGGGCGCTGCCCTGGGTGGTCGCGGTCTTGATCAGTTGGACGGCGCTGTTCATGGCGGCAGCATTGCTGCATCAAGTCGGCGACGGCGAGATCGTCTCCTATGCGATTGGCGGCTGGCTCGCACCGCTCGGGATCGAGTACCGCATCGACACGCTCAACGCGTTCATGCTGTTGCTGGTCTCGGGGACCGCCAGCGTCGTTCTGCCGTTTGCCTACAAGAGCGTCGCCAAGGAGATCCCGGAAGACCGCCACTATTTGTTCTATAGCGGATTCCTGTTGATGCTGACCGGCTTGCTCGGAATGGCGATCACCGGTGACGCCTTCAACGTGTTCGTCTTTATCGAGATTTCGTCGTTGTCTTCCTACGCAATGATTGCGATGGGCCGTGACCGCAGGGCGCTGTCGGCGGCATTTACCTATTTGGTGCTGGGCACCGTGGGTGCGACGTTCTTCCTGATCGGGGTCGGTTTGATTTACGCCGTCACCGGCACGCTGAACATGGCCGATCTGGCCGAACGGCTGCCGGCGCTTTACCAAAGCCGGACGGTACTCGCGGCCTTTGCCTTCCTGTCAGTCGGTATCTTGCTCAAGCTCGCGTTGTTCCCGCTGCATCTGTGGCTGCCGAACGCCTACACCTATGCGCCGTCAGTGGTGACCGCATTTCTTGCAGCCACGGCCACCAAGGTCGCGATCTACCTGCTGCTGCGCTTCGGGTACACGGTGTTCGGCGCGGAGTTCGTGTTCAACATCATTCCGGCATCGGAAGTGCTTCTGGCCTTGGCGCTCGCGGGGGTCGTCGTGGCATCCTTCGTCGCGATCTTTCAGACCGACGTAAAGCGTTTGCTCGCCTATTCCAGCGTCGCCCAGGTCGGTTACATCATCCTGGGCATCAGCTACGCCAACGTCACCGGCCTGACGGCGTCGATCGCCCACATCTTCAACCATGCCGTGACCAAGGGCGCGCTGTTCTTGGCGATGGGGTGCGTGGCCTACGCGGCGGGGAACTGCCGACTTGACGGTTTCGCGGGCCTCGGCAAGCGCATGCCGTTGACGATGGCAGCCTTCGTGATCGCCGGTTTGAGTTTGATCGGCGTGCCATTGACCGCCGGGTTCGTCAGCAAATGGTACTTGGTTCTGGGCGCAATCGAAAAGGGCTGGTGGCCTGTTGCGGTGGTCGTGCTCGCGACCTCGCTGCTGGCGGCGGTGTACGTATGGCGGGTGGTCGAGTTGGCCTATTTCCGGGACCCGCCCGCAGATTCGCCGCCCGTCGCCGATCCGCCCCTGATGCTCCTGGTACCGACCTGGCTGCTGACCGCGGCGTGCGTCTATTTCGGGATCGAGACCTCGCTGACGGTGGGGTTCGCCGAAGGGGCCGCGATGCAATTGATGGGCGGACGCTGAGATGACGGCCGAAACCCTGATGATCCTCACGCTGGCGGTACCGCTTGCCGGTGCTGCGGTAATTTCCCAGTTGGGGCGCTGGCCGAACGTCCGCGAGGCAGCCACCTTGCTCACCGCCACCGCCCTTTTTGCGATCAACATCGCCTTGGCTGCCGACGTCCTGCACGGCGCGCGACCGGAAGTGATTCTCGCCGGGCTCATCCCGGGCGCACCGATCGTCCTGGGTGCCGAACCGTTGGGGGTGATCTTCGGGCTGGTCGCGAGTTGCCTGTGGATCGTCACGTCGATCTACGCGATCGGGTACATGCGGGGCAAACACGAAGCCAACCAAACCCGCTTCTACACGTTCTTTGCCATTGCCTTGGCCAGCACGATGGGGGTCGCCTATGCGGGCAATCTGATCACGTTGTTCATTTTCTACGAAGCGCTGTCGCTGTCGACCTATCCGCTGGTGACCCACCACAACGACGACGCGGCGCGGCGCGGCGGGCGCACCTATCTCGGCATCCTGCTGAGCACCTCGATCGGGTTCTTCCTCTTCGGCGTGCTGTGGGTTTGGCACGAAGCAGGCACCCTCGCGTTCACGCCGGGCGGCGTTTTCGCCAGCCAAACCAGCACTACGGTTCTCGCGGCGATGCTGGCGCTGTTCGTCTTCGGGATCGGCAAGGCCGGGGTGATGCCGTTCCATCGCTGGCTGCCCGCGGCGATGGTGGCCCCCACACCGGTGAGCGCCCTGCTCCATGCCGTTGCCGTCGTGAAGGCCGGTGTGTTTTCGGTGGTGAAGGTCACCTACTACACGTTCGGCATCGACCTGCTGTCGTCGACCGGTGCGAGCACGTTCTTTCTTTGGGTTGCGGCCGCGACGATCTTAATCGCCTCGATCATCGCATTGCGCCAGGACAACCTTAAACGCCGCCTCGCCTATTCGACGGTCAGTCAGCTTTCCTACATTGTCATGGCGGCGATGCTGGCTAACTCGGCGGGGATCGTCGGCGGGGCATTGCATATCGCCTCCCACGCCTTTGGCAAGATCACGTTGTTCTTTTGCGCTGGGGCGATCTACGTCGCGTCGAGCAAAACCACCGTCAGTCAGCTCAAGGGAATCGGACGCACGATGCCCTGGACGATGACGTTCTTCGCGATCGGGGCGTTCTCCATCATCGGGTTGCCACCGACCGCGGGCTTCGTCAGCAAATGGTACATCGTGCTGGGCGCGATCCAGGCCGAACAGCCCCTGATGGTCGTGGTTCTGATCGTCAGTACGCTGCTTAGCGCCGCCTACCTGCTACCGATCGTCTATGCGGCATTCTTTCAGGCCCCCGAGGTTTCCGGGCCGCCGACCCACGGAGAGGCGCCGCTGCCGATTCTGATCGCGCTCGGCGCGTCTGTGGCACTGACCTTCGCAATGTTCTTGTTCGCCCAACCGGCCCTGCGGGTCGCCGCTGAAATCGTCGGGGGTTTCTGATGGAAAAGCATTGGCTGGTCCGTCCTAAAACGATCCGGTTGCTGTGGATCGCCATGTACGCGGTTCTGGCAGTGACCGTCCTGTTGCAAATCGTCTTCCACGTGCACGGGGAGTTTGGGGTAGACGAAGCGTTCGGGTTCAACGCCTGGTACGGTCTTGGGGCCTGCGCGCTAATGGTCGTCGGCGCCAAGATACTGGGCACCGCGATCAAGCGGAAGGACAACTATTATGATTAGCGCCGTGCCGCCGGGGCTGATCCTGATCGCGGGCGCGGGCTTGATTCCCTTTGTCGGCCCCACCACTCGCAAGGCTCTTGCGCTCATCCTACCGGTGCTGGCCCTGCTGGCGATGTGGGCCACCGGGCCGGACGGCGGCGCGATCTGGAGCGCGCCCTTTTTAGGCTACGACGTCCTGCCGGTGTTCTATTCGTCGATCGGCATCTTGTTCGCCACTGTCTTCGCGATCATGGCGTTCGGCGGCGCACTCTTCGCGCTGCGCAGCGCCAAGCCGACGGAAATGGCGGCAGCGTTTCTCTATGCCGGGAGCGCGATCGGAGTTGCCCTTGCCGGCGACTTCATCACGGTGTTCGTGTTCTGGGAAATCATGGCCATCGGGTCGACGCTGGTGGTATGGAGCGGCGGCACCGATGCCGCCCGGCGCGCGGGCCTGCGCTATGCGTTGATCCACTTCTTCGGCGGTGTCGTTCTGATGATCGGCCTGATCGGCCACGTCGACCAAACCGGGTCGGTTGCGTTCGGCGCGGTCGCGCTCGACACCTGGGCGCAGTGGCTGATGCTGGGCGGCTTCCTGATCAACGCCGGGGCGTGGCCGATGTCGTCGTGGATCCCCGACGCCTACCCCGAGGCCTCGCCGGCCGGAACGGTTTTCCTGTCGGCCTTCACCACAAAGACCGCCGTGTTCGTTCTGTGGGTCGCGTTCCCGGGCACCGAAGCGTTGATCTATGTCGGCCTGTTCATGGTGTTCTACGGGATCATCTACGCACTGCTCGAAAACGACATGCGCCGCATTCTTGCCTACAGCATCGTCAACCAAGTCGGCTTCATGGTGACGGGCATCGGGATCGGCACCGAGATGGCGCTGAACGGCGCGGCAGCGCACGCCTTCGCCCATATCATCTATAAGGGTCTGCTACTGATGTCGGCCGGATCGGTGCTGTATATGACGGGCCGGCGCAAGTGCACGGATTTAGGCGGTCTGTTTCAGAGCATGCCGATCACCGCCACCTGCGGTATTATCGGGGCGCTGGCGATCTCCGCCTTCCCGCTCACCTCGGGTTTCGTCAGCAAGTCGATGATCAGTCAGAGCGCCGCGGACCAGCATCTGATGTGGGTGTGGCTTCTGCTCACCGCGGCTTCCGCCGGGGTCTTCTTGCATGCCGGGATCAAATTCCCCTGGTTCGTATTCTTTCAAAAAGACTCTGGATTGCGGCCGCCCGATCCGCCCTGGACGATGCGGGCCGCAATGATTCTGTTCGCGGCTTTGTGCCTTGCGATCGGTATCTTCCCGCGCCCCCTGTACGCTCTGCTCCCCTTCCCGGTCGAATTCGTGCCCTACACGGGCAGCCATGTCGTTGCGCAGTTGCAGTTGCTGCTGTTCTCGGGTCTCGCGTTTTTCCTTTTGCTTCCCCTGATGAAGCGAACGTTGACGATCAGTCTGGACGTCGATTGGTTGTACCGGCGCGCCGCACCGGCGGCGATCGCCTGGTTCTCGAGGGATTTACGCGACTTGATCGACGGGGTCTTGGGTGGCACACGCGAGCAAATCGGATCGATCGTCGATTCTCTAGCGCGGTATCACGGCCCCGCGGGCCTGCTCGCGCGGACCCTACCAACGGGTCGTGCGGTGTTTTGGGTGTTGGTCATTCTCGCGGCGTTTCTAGTCTTCAACTTCAGTTAGATGCGACCGTAGAAGCCGGCACCGGGCAGGCCGCCCGCGACCAGTGCGGGCGAGGAGTCCATGAGAACGCCGTAGAAGTATTCGAGGTCGCCGCGCGCGGCATTACCGTCCAACGACAACCAGGTTGTCGCCCGAAGTGAATCGGCGATCACCGGGGCCGGCACGCCGAGGAGCGCGACACCGGTTTCACCCGCATCGTCGGGATTTGTGGCCATCCAATTCAGCGCATCGACCATGACCGCAAAGAGGAGATCGTATTCGCCGGCGGTCAGATCTTCCGGAACAACCGTTGCGGCCTGCGGGAAGCGCGGCGCACGACCGGTCAACGCCGCCCATTCCCGTTGCAGATCGAGAACGCGGTGGGCGCCTTCGCTGGCGGCGGCGCTCGCGACCGGTTCGGGCAAGACCGCGACGTCGCACGCGCCGCTCACAAGGGCATCCTTCGCGGCTAGATAGGAATCGGTGTAGCTCACCTCGGCGTCGGTCGACAGGCCGAGTCCGGCGCGCGCGGCGAGCGTCGTGAAGATCGTATCGGGCATGTTCCCCTTGAGAGGGATGGCAATCTTTTTGCCGCGCAACGACGGCCAAGCGCCGGTCATCGGCGCGTGCGACAAGACATGCAAGATGCCCCACACGTTGACGCACAACAGGCGGATGGGCGTACCCGCGTTGTAGAGCGCGGCGGCGACATTGGTCGGGACGATGCAAAGATCGACCGCACCCGATTCGAGATCGGCCCGCATGGCCTTGGCGTCGGGCCAGGTCGCAAAGGAGACGTCAGAAAATGCCTCGGCGAGACGCGGGTCCTGGGCGGCACGGGCCAGGATGATCGACGGCGGCACCTTGAGTGCCCGAATCCGGAGCGCGCGCGCCACTAGCGCGCGTTGGGTTTGGCAGGCGCGGCGCGCTTGCCACGCTGGGCCGCTTCCTCGGCTGAAAGGATTCGCCGCACACCAGCGCCCGCGGCGGCCTTCCGTGCGCCGTTCGCCTTGGTCTGCCGCGGTGGGCTGCCCGAGAGGCCCGGCACCCACTTTTCGGCTTTCTTACCGGTGAGGGTCCAATATTCCTGTTCTTTGTTGCGGTTCTGGCCGGCACTGGTGCGCTTGTCCAAGGGTACCGCGTCGGCGCCCCCGCCATAGGCACGGTAGAGCAGTTCGATTGGGATTTCGAGCAAGGCGCCTTTGCGCAGGACGCCGCGCCAGGCACCATCGCGTTCGACTACGTTTTCCAATTGCTTGACGGTCTTCTTGCCGAAGCGCGACCATATCTCAACGAGGTAATCCTCCACTGCACGCGGCGGATCGTTCGCCTCGACGGCAAAGCGGCCGGCTTCGAGCAATTGATGGATATTGGGCTCGACCGGCCCAACCTGGGTTGCGAGGAACGTTGCCGGCATGATCTTGCGGCCGCGGTGCTCGGCAGCGTAGTGGGCCTGGGTGAGGTAGAGGAGATAGTGCATCCGGCGCTGTGACATCGTCTCGCCCGCCGATTCGGCGCGCGCCTGGAACCACCAGGCGATATCGAGGGTCGAACGGGTGGCCGGCGGCTGCGGGATCACTGTCGAATGTCCAGTCCGTACTCAGGTTCGATAACTTTAGACCCCACCGGCGGCCCGTGGCAAAACCTGCTGCCCTTGCCCCGCGGAGGCGCGATGACTACGTTGCCCGGCAACGATTAACGAACCCATAACAGGCGACTTTTCCTATGGATATGAAGGGTGAATATCGAATTCCCGCGGCCAAACAGGTCGTATGGGAGGCGCTCAACGATCCGGAGATCCTGAAGGCCTGCATCCCGGGCTGCGAGACCATCGACAAGACGTCCGAGACCGAAATGACGGCCACGGTTAAGGCCAAGGTCGGCCCGGTCAGCGCCCGCTTCAAGGGCAAAGTGACGTTGTCCGACCTCAACCCGCCCAGTAGCTACCGGATTTCCGGCGAGGGACAGGGCGGCCCGGCCGGCTTCGGCAAGGGCGGCGCTACGGTGACGCTGGAGGAGGACGGCGGCGATACCGTTTTACGTTACGAAGCCAACGCCCAGGTCGGCGGCAAACTCGCGCAAATCGGCGCGCGGCTGGTCGATGGGGCGGCCAAGAAGATCGCCGATGAGTTCTTCTCCAACTTTGCGGCCCATGTCGGCGGTGCCGCGGCGGCAGGCGCCGCCCCGGCGGCGGCACCTGCGGGAGGCGAAACACCGGGCCCGGCCCTCGCCGTCAACCACGAGACAGCGGAGAAACCCTCCAAGACGATCAGCACCGCGACCTGGATTGTCGGGCTTGTCGCGGTGGTCGCCGTCGTGTTGCTTTTGTTTAGCGTTCTGTAACGATTCAAGAGACGGTCGGCGCACTTGACCTGACCCATCGGGCCTAGGAAACTACCGCCGAATGCGAACGTTGCCGGTATCCGGCCAACGCGAATTTTGCCGGTTTCCGGCCAATGTCAACAACCCCTGGCTCGCAGGCGCGGGACCGGGGATTTCCTTGGGAGGTCGCCTGTGGGCAAAGTTTCAATGACCGTCAACGGCAAGGCCGTCAGCGCCGATGTCGAGCCCCGGACACTCCTGGTGGAGTATTTGCGCGAGCATTTGCGCCTAACCGGCACGCATGTCGGTTGCGACACCACGCAGTGCGGCGCCTGCACCGTTCACGTCAACGGCCAGGCAATGAAATCGTGCACCATGCTGGCAGTCCAGGCTGAGGGCGCCGACGTCACGACGATCGAAGGGTTGGCCAAGGACGGCAAACTCCATCCGATGCAGGCCTCGTTCAAGGAACACCACGGATTGCAGTGCGGGTTTTGCACCCCGGGCATGGTGATGGCCGGGATCGATATCCGCCGCCGCCACCCGAAGGCGGACGAGAAGACCGTTCGCCACGAGCTTGAGGGCAACATCTGTCGGTGCACCGGCTACCACAACATCGTCAAAGCGATCATGAACGCGGAAGTGTAGTCCGTTGACCGCCAGCGCCATGCGCCGCGATTACGACACGAGCACACAAAGCTAGCAGCCTAGGAGACGGGCGATGTATCAATTCGAATACCACAAGGCCTCAAGCGTCGACGATGCCCTCAAGAAACTCGGCGGCGCCGAAGACGGTAAGATCCTCGCTGGCGGTATGACGTTGTTGCCGACGATGAAGCAACGCTTGGCCGCACCGAGCGACTTGATCGATCTGGCCGGAATCGCCGATCTCAAAGGGATCAAGGTGGACGGCAAGACCGTGACGATCGGCGCTATGACCACCCATTGGGAGGTTCATTCCTCCAAAGAAGTTCAAAAAGCCATCCCGGCTCTGAGCGACCTTGCCGGCCTGATTGGCGATCCTATGGTGCGCCATCGCGGCACAATCGGCGGGTCGCTCGCCAACAGCGATCCTTCGGCGGACTATCCGGCCGCGGTGATGGGCTTGGGTGCGACGATCAAGACCAATAAGCGCGAGATCGCGGCAGACGACTACTTCAAGGGACTGTTCGAAACCGCGCTCGAAGACGGCGAGTTGATCGTCGCGGTTTCGTTCCCGATCCCCAAGCGGGCGGCCTATCAGAAGTTCCCGCAACCGGCGTCACGTTACGCCATGGTTGGCGTGATGGTCGCTGAAACGCCCTCGGGCATCCGGGTCGGCGTCACCGGCGCGGGCCCCTGCGCGTTCCGCGTTCCCGAGATGGAGAAGGCGTTGACGGCGAAGTTCTCCGCCGACTCGGTTGCCGGAATCACCATCCCGTCGGACGGCTTGAACGCCGATCTCCACGGCAGTGCCGATTACCGCGCCCACCTCGTGACGGTGATGGCGAAACGGGCTGCCGCCACCATCGCCTGACCGGCGGTTCTGAAGCCGAGGCGGGCTTGTCTCCTTGTTGGGACCGCCCTGCCCTCTTACCCTCTGCCGATGGTACCGCCCATGCGTGAATTGCCGGCGTCAATCGACGCAACGCTCAAGCTACTCGAAGAAGGCGACTACGTTGCAGATCGGGCCCTCGCGACGACGCTGTTCCTCAGTCTGAAACTTGGCCGCCCACTGTTCCTGGAGGGCGACGCCGGTGTCGGCAAGACCGAAATCGCTAACGTATTGTCACGTACCCTGGGCCGCCGCCTGGTGCGCCTACAATGCTACGAAGGGCTCGACGTCGCCTCGGCGGTATACGAGTGGAATTACCCAGCCCAGATGATCGAGATTCGCCTGGCCGAAGCCGAGGGCATCAGCGATCGCAAACAGCTAGCGACCGATATTTTTTCCGAGCGGTTCCTGATCAAGCGCCCACTCCTCCAGGCATTGGAGCCCGATGTGTCTGGACCGCCGGTGCTACTGATCGACGAACTCGACCGAACCGACGAACCGTTCGAGGCCTACTTGCTCGAACTGCTCGCCGATTTCCAGGTCACGATTCCGGAATTCGAGACGATCAAGGCGGCCCACGCGCCGATCGTCATCATCACGTCGAACCGGACCCGCGAGGTGCACGATGCGCTAAAGCGGCGGTGCTATTACCACTGGATCGGATATCCCGACGCCGTCCGCGAACTGTCAATCCTGTCGCGCAAGGTTCCGGGCGCCGGCGAGCGCCTCAGCCGTGAGGTTGTCGCCTTCGTCCAGTCGCTCCGCGAGCAAGACCTATTCAAGCTCCCCGGTGTCGCTGAAACAATCGACTGGGCGTCGGCGTTGGTGCAACTCGACAAACTTGCGCTCGATCCCCAGACCGTCAACGACACGCTGGGCGTCCTGCTGAAATACCAGGACGATATCGCCAAGATCCAAGGGAGCGAGGCCGCCAAGCTCCTCGAACAGGTCAACGCGGAACGTACCGCGGCGCGCTGATCGCGATGGCTGAACCCGGCCGGCTCCCCGACAACATCATGCACTTTGCCCGCGTTCTGCGGGCCACCGGCCTGCCAGTAGGACCGGGACGCGTCATTGAAGCAGTCCGCGCGGTCGAAGCCGCCGGGATCGCCAGCCGCGAAGATTTGTACTGGGCGCTCCACGCGGTCTTCGTCAACCGCCAGGACCAGCGCGAACTTTTCGACCAAGCCTTCCATATATTCTGGCGTAATCCGCGCATCTTGGAGCGCGCGATGGCGATGCTGCTGCCGACCTTCGGCGCCGAGAACGAAGCGCCGCCGCCAGCAAAGGAGGCAAACCGCCGCCTCGCGGATGCGCTCTTTCCCAACGAGAACCAGGCCCAGGCCGAACAAGCTGACGAGGAAGAGACGTTGTTCGACGCGGCATTCACGTTCTCGGCCAAGGAAGAACTGAAGACGCGAGATTTCGAGTCGATGTCGGCGGAGGAAATCGATCAAGCCAAGAAGGCCATTGCCGCGATGCGGCTGCCGATCGTCGATGTGAAGACCCGCCGGTTTCGCGCCGACCTACGCGGTCGCCGAATCGACATGCGGGCGACGATACGCGCGAGTTTACGCTCGGGCGGCGCGATCATTCCGCTGCGCCGACGCAGCCCAATCGAACGGCACCCACCGTTGGTCGTACTATGCGACATTTCGGGCTCGATGAGCCGCTATTCGCGGATGTTCCTTCATTTCATGCACGCCGTAACCAACGACCGCGACCGTGTCGCTACCTTTGTATTCGGGACGCGACTCAGCAATGTTACGCGCTACCTGCGCAAGAAGGATGTCGATATCGCCTTGGCGGAAGTCAGCGAAGGGGTCGAGGACTGGTCGGGCGGCACCCGGATCAGCGGCTGTCTGCGCGATTTCAATACCCATTGGTCGCGCCGGGTGCTGGGCCAGGGCGCGCTGGTACTGTTGATTACCGACGGTTTGGACCGGGAAGGCACGGAACATCTTGGTTTTGAGATGGAGCGGCTGCACAAATCTTGCCGCCGTCTATTGTGGCTCAACCCGCTGCTCCGCTACGACAAATACGAGGCCAAGGCGGCCGGGGCGCGCCAAATCCTGCCGCATGTTGACGAATTCCGTTCGATTCACAATCTAGAGAGTATTGCGGATCTGACCGACTCGCTGAGCCGGTCCTGGCCGCGTAGTGTCGAAGCAACCGCCTCTACCTGGGGAGCCGTCGCATGACCGCCGATTCGGACGATGTTTTGGCCCAAGCCGCCGCCTGGCGCGACGCCGGCAAAGGGGTGGCCCTGGCAACCGTCGTGACGACCTGGGGCTCTTCGCCCCGTCCTGTCGGATCGCAATTAGCCGTCGACGATACCGGCGCCATGGTCGGTTCAGTCTCGGGCGGCTGCATCGAGGGCGCCGTGGTCGAACAGGCGTTGGCGGCAATCAAGGACGGCGACACCCGGTTGCTCGACTTCGGGGTGACCAATGAGCAGGCCTGGGAAGTCGGCTTGGCCTGCGGCGGCAAAGTGCAGGTTTTTGTCGAACCGGTCGCATGAAGGACGCAACCCTCAAACAAGTGCTCGCCGACCGGGCCGCGAAACGCGCCGTCGTACTGGCCACCGACCTTGCGACCGGCGACGAGCGGTTGATCTATCCAGGCGCGGCGGACGACGATCCGTTGAAGCAAGAAGTGCAAGACGCGGCGCGGCGCGATCGCAGCGGCGTGGTCGAAGCCGGCGGCGCCCAGATCTTTCTCAACGTCTATAATCCGCCGCTACGTCTGATTATCGTCGGCGCAGTGCATATCGCCCAGCCGTTGGCACGGATGGCCGCGATGACAGGCTACGATGTCACCGTGATCGATCCCCGCGCGGCATTTGCCAGCGCCGAGCGTTTTCCGGGGGTCACCGTGATGACCGATTGGCCGGACGACGCGATGACAACCCTCGCCCCAGACCCCCGCACCGCGATCGTCACGCTGACCCATGACCCCAAGATCGACGATCCGGCGCTGGAGGTGGCGCTCCGCTCCAACGCCTTCTACATCGGCGCGCTGGGCAGCAAAAAGACCCACAACGCCCGGCTTTACCGTCTGGGCAAAGCCGGATTCGGCGATAACGACATAGCACGGATCTGCGGGCCGGTCGGTCTCGCGATCGGCGCCAAATCGCCGGCTGAAATCGCGGTGGCCATTCTGGCCCAAATCACCGAACGCTTGCGCCAATCGCCGGCCTAGGATGATCTTCGGCCCAACCCCGGTCGCCGACGCCGAGGATTGCATCCTGGCCCATAGCGTGCGCGTGGCAGGAACGGTTTTCAAGAAAGGGCGCCGGCTAAGCGCCGTGGATACCGTCGCGCTGGCGGAAGCCGGCATCGTCAGCGTCCTTGCCGCGCGGTTCGAAGCGGACGACGTACCCGAGGATGCTGCCGCCGCGGCGGTCGCCGAGGCGGCAGGGGGCGCACATACCAAGACCAGCGCGGCGTTTACTGGTCGGTGCAACCTCTACGCCGAGGGTGCCGGCGTGGTCTTGATCGACCGGGAGCGTATCGACCGGCTCAATCAGGTCGACGAGGCCATCACCATTGCGACGCTGCCGCCGTTCGACCTCGTGACAGCGGGCCAGTTGCTGGCGACCATCAAGATCATCCCCTTCGCTGCCGCGCGCGCCGCCGTGGACGAATGTATCGCTATCGCGCGCAGCGAAACGCCACCGGTGCGGGTTGCGCCGATCCGCCCTCACAGCGTCGGACTGGTAATGACCGTACTGCCCGGCACCAAAGAGAGCGTGCTGGACAAGACGGCGGGTGTCTTGCGCGACCGATTGGACCAGCTGGGCAGTACCTTGGTCGCCGAACAACGTTGCGACCACGACGAAGGCGCACTTGCGGGCGCGGTGAAGGCACTGCTGGATCGCGGTTGTGCGCCGATCCTGGTGTACGGGGCCTCGGCGATTGTCGACCGGCGCGACGTCGTTCCGGCAGGCATCGTGGCAGCCGGCGGGGCGATCGACCATTTCGGGATGCCGGTCGATCCAGGCAACCTGATCCTTACCGCCCATGTCGGCGACATCCCCGTGATTGGCCTGCCCGGCTGCGCGCGCTCGCCCAAACTGAATGGCGTCGATTGGGTGTTATGGCGCCTCCTGGCGGGCGTACCGGTGGATTCGGGTGCGATCCAGGCGATGGGCGTGGGCGGATTGCTCAAGGAAATCCCGTCGCGGCCCCAATTGCGCGAACCGAGCGCCGGCGACGGCGCGCCGCGCGTCCCGCGCATCACCGCGGTGGTGTTGGCTGCCGGTCAATCGCGGCGCATGGGCGCGGCCAACAAACTGCTGGAAGCTGTGCACGGCGAGGCGATGGTGCGCCGGGTCGTCGCCCACGCCCAGGCGAGCCAGGCCGCCGACGTGGTCGTGGTGCTGGGTCATCAGGGCGAGCGCGTTCGCGCGGCCCTTGCCGATACCGGCGTCTCCTTTACCGACAGCCCGCACTTTGCCGACGGGTTAAGCGCGTCGCTCAAAGCGGGGATCGCGGCGGTACCGAGCGCATCGGACGGAGCCGTCGTGCTGCTCGGCGATATGCCGGGGGTGACGGCGGATCATATCGACCGGCTGATCGCCGGGTTCAATCCGGTGGAGGGGCGCGGTATTTGCGTTCCGACGACTCGCGGAAAACGCGGCAATCCCGTTCTCTGGGGCCGCGCCTTTTTTGACGAGATCGCAAGCCTTTCAGGCGATGTCGGCGCGCGCCACCTGATCGGCACGCACCAGGACGCTGTGTGCGAGGTGGCTCTGGAGGACGATGCAATTTTCGTCGACGTCGATACACCTGCGGCGTTGCAGGCCTACCGCGACCGAACCGAAAACGCTTAAGGGACCACGACCGTGCGGACGGTTTCGCCCTCGGCCAGCCGTTCGAACGCCTCGTTAATGTCATCGAGCGGGACCGAACCGGTCATCAACCTATCTACAGGAAGTTGTCCGGCGCGGTAGAGCTGCACGAAGTTCGGGATATCGCGCACAGGGACGCAACTGCCAAGATAACTGCCGCGCAGCGTGCGCTCTTCGGCCACGAGTTGCACCGGGGGAACGGTGAGGCGTTGATCCGGATGGGGCAAGCCCGCCGAGACGGTCTCGCCGCCGCGCGCGGTGATGTTCCACGCGAGTTCGAGCGCCTTGGCGGACCCGGCCATTTCGAACGCGTAGTCAACACCGCCGCCGGTCGCTTCCTTGACCGCCGCCACGCAGTTTGCATCCCCGGCATTGAAAGCATCGGTCGCGCCGAGCTGGCGGGCAAACGCGAGCTTGTCCTCGCGCATGTCGATCGCGACGATCTGGCGCGCACCGGCGAGCCGCGCGCCCAGGAGCGCATTGAGCCCGACACCGCCTAGGCCGATGACGGCCACGGTCGAACCGGGGTGAACCTTCGAGGTGTTGACCACCGCGCCGACGCCGGTGATGACCGCACATCCGAACAGCGCCGCGATATCGTAAGGAATGTCCTTCTCGATCTTGACGAAGGAGTATTGCGAGACCACGGCATGGTCGGCGAAGGCCGAGACCCCGAGGTGATGGTTGACCGGCGCGCCGTTGAGATGGAGACGGCGGGCCCCGGACATCAGGGTACCCTGCCCGTTCGCGGCTGCCGCAGGTTCGCACAGGGCCGGACGACCCGACGCACAGGGCCGGCAATGACCGCAACTGGGAACGAAAACGAAGACGACATGATCGCCTGGTTCCACCGCCGTCACGCCGTGCCCGATCTCGATCACTTCGCCGGCGGCCTCGTGGCCGAGCGCCATCGGCATCGGGCGCGGCCGGTTACCGTCGATCACTGAAAGGTCGGAATGGCACAGACCGGCTGCATGGATCTTGACCAAGACCTCGCCGTCGCCCGGCGGATCGAGGTCGAGGGATTCAATCTTTAACGGCTTGGAGGTGCCGTAGGGGCGCGGTAGCCCCATTTCATGCAAAACGGCGGCGCGTATCTTCATCTTGGCTCTCCCTCAAACGAGGCAGAGGTATGCCATGCGGGAAAAACCAGGGCAACGTCTGGAGGTGCGGCAGACGACACTACGGATTAGGGTTCGAGCAAACCAAGCGCACCGCGGTAGGCCGCAACGGCCTGCTCGGGTAGGCGCGGACCGGTTTGATCGAGTGGATCGCTCGGTGGGTCGGTGCGGAACACGGTGGCGGACTCGGCAGCTTTTTCTTTGGCGAGTTCGGCCTGGGCTTCGCGCATTTGCGCGTCGGCGCGCGCGGCAATCGCGCGATCCTGGCCGGACGGTTCGGCCGGCGCCGTTGCCGCCGCCTTAACCACCCGCATTTTTTCGATCGTGGCGGCGGGGTCGCCCAGGATGGGGCTGATGTCGATCGGGGTCGACCCACCAATGGCATATTGCTTTCCATCGGGGCCGGTTTCGTACTCATAGGTCGGCATACCTGCGTGTTGACCGCCGGCGCGAGCATGGGCCTGTTCGTGGCGCCGCACCTCCGCGTCGCGCTCTTTAAGCTCGCGTACCTCGGCCTTTTCCGGTTCGGTAAGGGTCTGTCCGGGGAGACCGCCGCCCTCCTGCGCACCTGCCGACAGTTCGACAATCGTGGCGGGCCCCCGGGCCGACGGCTCGGCGGCCTGTGCATCGGCGACCGCGCCGGCCTGGGGCGACTCGAACGCGCCGCCACCGCCCGGCCGAGGCAGAATGCCTTGGGCGAAGTTCGCGAAAAGAGAAACGCCGATACTCGGCATGATCGAACAACCACGGACCAACGGAAAACGATCCGGCGATCATAGGAATACAGCGATCAGATTCGAAAAAAAGTTATGGTTAACAATGCGTTAACCATGGGTCGCCGCAGCCTGCGGTAGCCACGTCACAGCGATGTGAAGGCCGCCCGGAGGAGCCAAGCGGACTTACGCGTTCTTTTTGCGCACGTCCTCGAAATAGGCCTCAACCTCGCCCCGGCTGACGACGTCGGCATAGCGCCGGCCGACATCGCGCAGGTTGTCGTTATGGGGGCGCTCATCGGCATCGCCGACGCAGGTTTCCGGGACCATGGTGCGATAGCCGTGCGAGAAGCTGTCGATCACGCTGGCCCGCACGCAGCCACTAGTCGTGCAGCCGGTGACGATGACCGTATCGACGTTATGTTTGGTCAGGAACGTCGTCAGCGGGGTTTTGAAGAAAATCGACGGCGCGGACTTGGGGAAGACATAGTCGTACTTTGCGTCCAAGACCTTTTCGTCGATGTCCATGCTCGGGTGGTCGAGGAAAAACCCGTCGCGCACAGCGCCGATCTTCCAATACGGCATGTCCTGTTGCGACCAATAGCCGGTGAAGCAGCTCGCAATCGGAACGCCGCAGCGACGCGCGACATCGAGAAGGGCACTGGTTTCATCGCGGGCGTCATGGATGTGTTTGAAGCCGCCGATCGGATATTGCGGGTCGGTAAAAGCCTTTTGGAAATCGACGACAACGACAGCTGGACGCACGCCGAAACCGATCGAATATTCACCGTAACTCGCACCTTGATAGGCATCCGCCATCGCTTCGCTCCCCTGTTGATTGACCACGATTGGGGCTTACCCTAGGGCCCGCCCAGGACCCGCGCAAGGCGCTGAAAACGCCTATTCCTCATAGGGTTAGGCACGTGGGGCAGCTTGCAAAGGGACTCTTGAATGTTAGGATACCCGCGCCAATATCCGACGCTTAACGGGAGAATACGGACTGATGAAAGCCCTTGAGGACGTGGTCCTGCTCGACCTGACCCACATGCTGTCCGGCCCCTACGGCGCCATGCTGTTGACCGATCTCGGGGCGCAGACGATCAAGGTCGAGCCGCCGGGCCGCGGCGAAGGCACCCGCGCATTGCAGGCCAAGGATCCCAAAAACTCGTTGAATGGGATGGGGTCTTATTTCCTGACGCTGAACCGGGGCAAAAAGAGTGTTTGTATCGACCTAAAGTCCGACGCTGGCCGCGAGGTGTTCTACGAGTTGGTCAAGAAGGCGGACGTCGTCATCAGCAACTTTTCAGCGGGCGTCCCGGAACGCCTAAAGATTGATTACGCCAGCCTATCGAAGGTCAATCCGCGGATCATTACCTGCTGCGTGACCGGGTTTGGCGAAACCGGCCCCGCCAACAAGCGGCCGGCCTTCGACATGGTGGCCCAGGCGACTGGTGGAGGCATGTCGATCACCGGCGATCCGAGCACCGGACCGCTGCGGGCCGGAATCCCCATCGGCGATCTCGGCGGCGGGCTGTTCGGCTCGATCGGCATTTTGGCGGCGCTACACGAACGCCAACGGACAGGGCGCGGCCAGCACGTCGATATTTCGATGCTCGATGCCCAAATATCGATGCTGAACTATATGGCGACGATGTATTTCCTGTCAGACGAAAACCCCTATGGGATCGGCAATTCCCATTTCGTCCATGTGCCCTACGACGTCTTCCGGACCACGACCCTACCGGTTGTCCTCGCCATCATCACGGACAACTTCTTCGAGGCCCTGGCAGAGATGCTGGATGACGACATGCTGCGGCAAGCCGAATACAAGACCCAGCCAGCGCGTTTACGCGACCAAAAGAAGATCAACGCCAGGGTCCAGGAACATTTCGAAAAGCAACCGGCCGAACATTGGCTGCCCTTGCTTGAAGCCGCGCGCATTCCCCATGCGCCGGTAAACGACTTTGCCCATGCCTTGTCCGACGCCCAGGTTCTGTCGCGCGATATGGTGGTGGAAATTCCCCATGTCGACGGCGGCAGTTTCCGCGCGCCAGGCAACCCGGTCAAACTGAGCGATCACCAGGACACCTGGGAATCACCGCCGAAACTGGGGCAACACACCGATCAGGTCTTGCATGATATGCTGGGCAAAAGCGCCGCCGAGATTGCCAAATTGCGCGCCGACGGAACCATAGAATAGAGGTCGATCATGGGCGACAAAGTCACCATCAACGAAGTAGGTCTGCGCGACGGTTTGCAGATCCAACCGAAATACGTACCGACAGAGGGCAAGTTGGAGCTGTGTCAGGCTCTGATCGATGCCGGCGTGAACGCTTTCGAAGCTACGTCATTCGTGTCGCCCAAAGCGGTCCCACAAATGGCCGATTCGGCCGAGCTCTATCCGCAATTGCCGCATCAGGACACGGTCCATTATTCGGGACTGCTGTTCAACGAAAAGGGCTATGAACGAGCCGTCGGCGCCGGGGTCAAGGTCATCGCTGTAGCCCTCGCATCGACCGAAAAAATGAACATGGCCAATATCCGCATGACGTTGGACGAGGCGACAACAAACCTTGGCGCGCTGATCCGCCGCGCCAAGAAAGACGGCCTCGGCGCCCGCGCTTATGTTTCCACCGCATTGGGGTGTCCGTTCGAAGGCCATGTGCCGCTTAAAGTTGTAATGGACCTGGCCGCCAAGATGGCCGAGGCGGGTGCCGACAAGATTGCCATCGCCGACACCATTGGCTCAAGCAACCCGCAATTGACCAAGACGGTTATCTCGGCCGTGGCAAAGGAATTCGGCGCCGATAAGATCGTCGCCCACTTCCACGACACCCGGGCAATGGGGTTGGCCAATGCTTGGGTCGCACTGGAAGAAGGTGTGCGCGAGTTCGACACGTCCATCGGCGGACTGGGCGGATGTCCCTTCGCCCCTGGGGCCGCGGGAAACTTGGCGACCGAGGACTTGGTCTTCATGTTGAACGAGAGCGGCTATGACACCGGTATCGACGTTGCCGGGCTGCGCCGCGCCGTCACGATCGCCGAACGACTGACGGGACAAAAGCTGGGCGGTCGGATTACCCAGTGGTGGCTGTCGCAGGAACGCAAGCGCGCGGCGGAGGCGGCTCAGGCGGCGGAATAAGCCTACAGAACTCCGGAACAAAAAAAAGGGCCGCAAACGCGGCCCTTTTTCGTGGAGATGTCGGCCCTACTTCTTGGCCATGCCGATCTTTTTGAGATCGACGTTGAACTTGAGGAAAATCTCGCACAACTGGTCGTAACATACCCCGACCCGAATGGTTGTGAAGTCGCCGAAATCGATGATCGTCGAGGAGCGCCCTTCGGGATTGGCGTATTTGGACCGTCCGCCATCAATTACGATATCGCCGGCCGCAAGCACGGGCGCATCCACTTCGTCGACCTCGTACTTGGAACCGGTGAGCGAGGTATTGGCCGACGAGCCCAGGATCGGCATCCCGCGTTCTAGCGACTGCCGGGTCATTTCGTTGTGGAAAACGCCGGCATTCAACAGCATGTCGAGCGTGCCGACCTTGGTCGAGTTCTTGAGTACGAAGGGGGCGACGTTTTTGAACATCGGATGGTCAGCCCGGAACGGTGCGACCGTCGAAAACGGAAGATTATTATCGAAGATCACGGCCTTGATAATATCGTGCTTCCAAGGCTCGATGATCTGGATTTCCTTCAACAGATCGTAGTTCGAGAACATGCCGGACGGCTTTTCGAAGGATCGATCCTTGGCCGAGAAGATGGTCTTGATCGAAGCTTCGGAGTTGCCGACGATCGCATAGGCCACATCGAGTGGAATGATGGCAACGCCACCATTCGCGATTACATCCACGACTTGTTTGGATTGTGCGACGACATCGCCCTGCTTGAGACGAATCTGCTTGTCGGCCATGCTTCCTACGCTCCGTGGTCTGAAGAAGGATTATTCGGCTGCTTGGGTTTGGTTGCCGATACGGGTCAGATAGTCGAGGGTTTCCTGTTCGCTGACGACATCAGCATATTTCGCGTTCATGTCGAACAGGTTGGCTTCGTGGGGCCGCTCGTCGCGGTCGCCGCACGCTTCGCGTACGACGATCGGGCGAAATCCATAGGATACAGTGTCGATACACGTGGCCCGGATGCATCCGCTCGTGGTTAGGCCGGTCAAAATCAACGTGTCGATCCCCGCCGCGGTAAGGGTGGAGGAGAGCGAGGTGCCAAAGAAGGCGCTGGGATACTGTTTTGAGATGACCAGCTCATCCTCGGCGGGCTCCAGACCCTTTGGCCACGCGCCCATCGGACCGCCCTGTTCCATGATGTGGAGGGTGGGCACCTTTTTGATGAACATCCCGCCGTTGATTCCGCCTTTGGAGAAGACGACGTTGGTGTAGATCACCGGCACGCGAGAACGTCTGGCCGCATCGCGTAGCCGTATCCCCGAAGCCAGCGCCTCGTCGACACCGGCATAGAGCGGCGAGGACTTGTCGAAATAGGCTTCGACATAGTCGATCAAGATAAGTGCCGGTCGTGCGCCAAAGCCCAGGCGCTTGTTGTAACCCGCCCCGGCATAGTCGTTGTTCAGGTCCTGTTCGACCATGGTCATCCCTCCCCGGTTCAGCCGGCCTTTGCCTGGCGGCGCAGGTTGGCCGCCGGATCGTCATCCTTCATTACGTCGATGCCCCACTTTTCCTCGAACGCCCACACGTCGGGAAAGCCCATCAGCGTGTGCATTTCAAGACCCGGCATCAAAGGTACGCTGAGGTTCTCGGTCGAGCCTTGAGTCTTCAGCGTTTCGTATACAACCTTGACCGAGTGTGCCGCCGCGGCGAATGCCGCGCCTGGATAAATCGCGAAGGCGTAGCCCAATTCGCGCAAAGTGTCGGCGGCAACCACCGGAGTCAGACCAACGTCCGAAATATTGATCATCAACGGCTGGTCGAATCGCTTCGCGATGATTTCCATCTCCTCGAGAGAGGTGGGGGCTTCGATGAACAGAACGTCTGCGCCGGCCTCGGCATAGGCTTCGGCACGGCGACAAGCACTATCGAGTCCTTCGTTGGCACGGCTATCGGTCCGGGCGATCACCATAAAATCGGAGTCGCTCTTGGCGTCGACAGCGACCTTGATCCGCATGACCATGTCGTGTGTCGAGACCAATTGTTTGCCGGGCGTGTGGCCGCACTTTTTCGGGTCGGCCTGGTCTTCGATATGCAACGCGCACGCACCAGCGGTTTCGTAGCCGCGAACGGTCTGGGCGATATTCAAAAGTCCGCCGTAGCCCGTGTCGGCATCCGCGATCAACGGGGTGACGGTACCACCGGCGATGTGCCCGACGCGGGTGACCATGTCGCGGTAGCTGGCCAACCCGGCGTCAGCGAGGCCTAGGTATGAGGCGACCGCGCCGTAACCGGTCATGTAGTTCGCTGTGAACCCCATGCTGTCGGCAATACGCGCCGAAATCATGTCGTACACGCCGGGAGCGACGAAGAAATCCTTGGCGCGGATTCGTGCGGCAAGGGCCTTACGTTTTTGTGCGGACATCGGATCCCCTCCCGGCGCCCCTGAGGGTCGCCCGATAGACGCGTGGCGCCACTAAGGGCGCCACGCATTCATTCGAACCGGGACACGTCCCGGCAGGCAACCGTCGACTACTCGGCGGCTTCGCGCAACTTCTGCGCCGCAACTTGGTGCCATTTCTGGAACACCGGCGCTTCAGGCGGATCGAAGCTGGTCTCAGCTTTGCAACGCGCCTTCAGTTCTTCGATCGTGCCGCCGAAGTCGAACAGCTTGATCTCGCCGCGCTCTTTGGAGAGCTTGGCGCGCAAGGCTTCGGTTGCACCGACGTCGACCGAAAGATCGTCCTTCAGAACCACGCCATAGCGCTTGGCACCCTTAACGGAGACCAGACCACGCTCGACGTCCTTGGCAACGCGCTCGGCCGGACGCTTGAATGGGTCGCCCCAGCCGCCGCCACCCCAGGTGTTGAAGTAGAGGATATCGCCCTCTTCAACCTTGATGTGGTCCATCTTGGACGGCATCAGTTCTTCGGAACCGTCGGCGCGAACCAGCAATTTTGTGCTACGACCGCCCGGAAGGCCGCCGTTGACGCCCCACGGATAGGTGAGCCAGCGATCGTCATGGATCGAGATCTCGCCCGGCTCCAGGAAGCGGTAGCCGGTTGAAATGCCGTTGCCGCCCCGGTGCAGGCCCGGTCCGCCCGAGTCCGTGATCGATTCGTAGACGTCGATCCGAAGCGGGAAATAGCTTTCCAGGAACTCACAGGGAACGTTGGTGAACGAGGGCCACAGGGAGTGCCCATCGGGACCATCGCCGACCGGACGGCCAGGAATGCCACCAAAGCCGATCTGGTAGAGCTGGTACCACTCGCCGTTCTTGTCGTAGCCCGAATACATGAAGTGAGGGCTATCGGAGAAGCCAGCCGCGTTGAGTGCGTCCGGATTCCCTTGACCGAGCAAGCCGCCCATGATGTCGAAAATACGACCGAGCATGTGCGTACGGCAGGAAAGCGCCGCCGGCTTCATCGGCTTGAGGATCGTTCCGGCAGGGATCGTCACATCTACGAGGTCGTAGAACCCATCGTTGAAGAGGATCTGCGGATCGAAGATGTTGATGGTGAACGCACCGAGGAACATCTTGAACATTTCCTCGTTGAGATAGAAGTTGATCGAACTCTTCGATTGCGGATCAGTTCCGGTAAAGTCGAAGTAGGCAACGTCGCCCTTACGCACAACGCTACAGGCGATCTTGTACGGCCCGGTACCGATGCCGTCGTCGCAAATGTAGTCTTCGAAGTAGGCCTTCTTCTCGGGAATGACCATCTTAATGATGGCGCCCATGGCCCGTTTGTTGCGATCGAGCATCTGCTCCATGGCTTCGATGTAGATATCGACACCAAAGCGCTCGGCGATTTCGATGCAACGGCGTTCTGCGGTGCGCAGCGCAGCGATGAGGGCGTTGAAGTCGGCCCGATTCCAGTGCGGCAGGCGGCAGTTGTGCAAGATGAGATCGAGCACTTCCTTGTTAAGCTTGCCTTTGCGGTAGATCTTCGTCGGGGGGATCATGATCCCTTCTTCGTAGATCTGGTTCGCGTCGACCGGGAGGCTGCCCGGTACCTTGCCGCCGATATCGGTCATGTGACCGAACATCGCCGCCCAGGAGATCACCCGGTGTTCGTGGTAGATCGGCATCAGCACGAGCCAGTCGGGAAGATGGCTGATCGCGCCACGGCATTCGTAGGGGTCATTGGTCAGGAAGATGTCGCCTTCCTCGATGTCCCCGTTGTAGCCATTGATGAAACCGTAGATGAACGAACCGAACTGGCCGACAACCATTTTGCCGTCGTTGTTCGCGATCATCGGGAATTCATCGTGCTGTTCACGAATGCCCGGCGACATTGCCGTGCGGAACAGCACCGCGTCCATTTCCCAACGGGCGTTCTTCAGCGCGTTTTCGATCAGGTCGAGCGTGACGAGGTCGACTTTGACCTTCTTAAACGGCTTCTTGTTTCCTTGGATGATATTCGCAGTCATTTTCGCTCTCCCTGCTATCTCTTCTTCGCTTTGGCGGATTTGGCTTTTTTGGCGACGGGTTTTGCCTTTTTAACGGGGCGCTTGGTCGCCGCGGCGCTTTTCTTGGCGCTGGGGCGTGCCGCCGTCTTACCCGCCGACTTGCCAGCCGGGCGAATTAGAATGTTGCCGTAATTGTCGACAGTCCCTTCGTGATCCGGAAGGATCAACGTGGTCGAGTCCATTTCTTCGACGATGGCAGGACCCGAAATCTTGTGGCCGGACTTGAGTTTCGATCGATCGTAGATCTTGGCTTTGCGGTTCTTACCTTCGAAGTAGATGGTCGTAGTCTGGGTAACCGCCTCAGCGGCGTCACCGCGGCCGCGCCCAATCTTCTCGGCCTTAACCTTCGTAGCCTTGCCCTGCTGAATGGCGCGCAGGTTGACCAGTTCGTGGTCGTGCTCGAGGGCGAAGGTGAACATCTGTTCGTGGATCTTGTCGAACTCCTTCTCGATCCCGGCCAACCCGGTCTTGGGGAAGGATTTCGGATCGGAAGAGATGGTCAGAACCAAGCCTTGGCCGTGGTAACGGACGTCGATTTCGTAGCTCGTCGTCTGCTCGGCCCGGGGCACGCCCTCGGCATCGAGTTCCGTTGCGGCGAGTTCGGCAAGCTCCTTGAGGATGCCGCCGACTTCCTTGTCGCTGGTTTCCGGGAAGGTCCGGATGAACGACCGCGAGGACTCGTCGCGAATACGGGTTGTCGCATCGCCGTAGGCGCACAACACGCCCGGACCCGGCGGAATGATCACCGGCCACGACCCCATCAACTTGCCGAGTGCGTTGCCGTGAAGCGGACCGGCGCCACCGAACGCGATCAGGGCGAAATCGCGGGGATCGAAGCCCTGCTCGACCGAAACGAGACGCAACGCACCGAACATGTTTTCGTTAACGATGTTGTAGACACCCTCGGCCGCATCGAGGACCGACAGGTCCATGATCTTGGCAACTTTTTCGAGGGACTTGGCGGCTAGTTCCGGCTTCATCGCCATGTCGCCGCCGAGCTTGGCATTACCGGGGAGATAGCCCAGCGCGACGTTGGCGTCGGTCACGGTCGGCTCTTCGCCGCCCTTGCCGTAAGCAGCCGGACCCGGGGTCGCACCCGCCGATTGCGGGCCGACACGGAGCGCTCGAGTGAGTTCGGGCGAGTAGGCGATCGAACCGCCACCGGCGCCGACGGTCCGTACGTCGATCGACGAGGCGCGCACCGTAACGTCGGCGACGCGGGTTTCACGGCGTTTCTGCGCCGTTCCATTCTGCACCAGCGCCACGTCGGTGGAGGTACCGCCCATGTCGAAGGTCAGCAGATCCTTGAAGCCAGCCTGTCCGGCAATCCAGACCGCGCCGGCGACGCCGCCGGCAGGACCGCTCATCAGCAAGTTGACCGGTGTGTTCTCGGCCGCCTCGACCGAGGCCAAGCCGCCGTCCGAGCGCAACACGTGTAGCTGCACGTCCTTCATGCGCCGGGTCAGTTCGGTATGCAGGTTGCGGACATACTTGGATACGACCGGGCGGACGTAGGAGTTAACGACCGTCGTCTCCGTCCGCTCGTATTCCTGCATCTCGGGCACGACTTCCGAAGAGATCGAGATGGGGATGTCCGGGAAAACTTTCTGGGCGACCTTGCGTGCTTTAAGTTCGTGCTCGCCGTTCGAGAAGGAGTTGATGAAGCAAATCGTCAGCGCTTCGATCTTCTGCTTCTTCTTGAGGTCGCGTAGCTTGCTCTCAAGATCCGCTTCGTTGAGCTTGCGAACGACATCGCCGCGGGCGCCGACACGCTCGTCGGCTTCGATTGTGCACTCCAGCGGAGCGAGCGGGTCGGTCTTGTTGAAGATAACCCAACCGCCGAGGCCGCCCGGAACGTAGGAGCGCGCGATTTGGAGGACCTGGCCGTAGCCTTTGGTCGTGATCAAGCCGACGCGCGCCCCGGCGTTCGTTAGAACGGTGTTGGTCGCGACGGTCGTGCCATGCATCACATGGGTGATTTGCTCGGGATTGATGCCCGCCTTTTTGCAAACCCGCTCGATACCGTTGAGCACGCCTTTCGAGGAATCCTCGGGCGTCGACGGTACTTTCGCGGTATGCGTCGATCCGTCCTTCTCGTTAATTAGAAGCAGGTCTGTGAAGGTTCCCCCCACATCGACCCCGAGGCGATAAGACATCGAATTCTCTCCCTAGGTTATTGAGGACGGCGCTGCGCCGCCCAGCTCATGCATGTCGGCAGACGGCCCGCCGACAGGTTTCTTGATTTAGCCGAACTATCGTTTTGTTCCCCTGCCCTGTCAACCGGCAGAGGCCTTACCCAGCCTCGAAATTCGCCGAGTTTCTCGACGATTCAAGCGACCAACCGCGGTGACGTCCGCTACCGTTTCGCACTACTCGGCGGCTTGGGCGGCGCCGCCCGGATTCTTGGGGTAATTCTCGCTCTCGCTGACCCGACCGCCTGTGAGGAGACCGCGCCGTTTGTCGAGGAAATAGAGGCTGAGGAACGTACCGGTGATGATCAACAGCGAGAAAATGGTCGTCATGGTCCCCACCGCATAGAGCGACGGTCGCGCGGCCGTACCGCGTACGGTGACCATCTCGACCGGCAACGTATTACCCGTCCCGGTTACGAGCGAACTGCGGGAGAACTCGTCGTAGGAAAGGGTAAACCCGAAGAGCGCGACTGCGAGGATACCCGGCGCAACGATCGGAATAATCACATAGCGCAGACGCTGCCACCGCGTAGCACCCTGGTCCTGCGCGGCCTCCTCGATGGAATAGTCGAGCCGGCTGAAGATCGCGAACATGATCAACACACCGAACGGGAGCGTCCATGTCAGGTGGGCGCCGAGGCCGCCGGACCACCACTGCGACTGCAGGCCAAGGCTGGTAAAGCCGATACCAAGGCCGAAGCTGATGAGGAACGGCGGTGCGATGAGGCTGACGATCACGAGATAGAATACGATTGACGACCCCTTGAACCCGCGACGAAACGCCAAGCCCGCAAGGAAGGACACCAGGGTCGTGATGACCATCACGATCAGCGCCAAGACGATCGACCGCACGAACGGCAGTCGGAAATCGCCGGCGTAGGCCGGATCGAACACGTCGCGGAACCAAATCAACGACCCCTCGCGGATCGGAAACATCAGGCTGCCCTGGGGGCCCTGAAACGAGAGGATGCCGATCACGATGATCGGGCCGTAAAGGAATACCAGAAACGCAAAGAAGATGACGGTCCGGATGTAGTAGCCGCGCGAATGACCTTCGCCAACGGCTTTTACGGCTGTTCCCTCTGCGCTCATAATCCGTCCCTAGAGCTGTTTGCGGATATCGACGAGGCGCATGATGCCACCGACGAAAAGTAAAAGAATGACCAGAAGAATGATCCCGCTAGCAGCCGAATAGGGGTGGCGCGACTGGGCATATTGGTTAAAGACCGCCGTCGCCAACGTCCCCGACGTTCCGCCCGAGAGAATGCGCACGGCGACGAAATCCGATGCGGTGAGCGCAACGATGAAGATCGTTCCGATCGCGATACCGGGCCGCGACAACGGAATGATGATGTACAGCAGAATTTGCCAGCCCTTAGCGCCCTGGTCTTTAGCTGCCTCGATCAAACGAAGATCGATTCGCGCCATTACGTTGAACAGCGGTGCCACCATGAACAGGGTAAGCACATGAACGTAGGACAGGATGACCGCGAAGTCGGAAAAGAGAAGAAACTGGAGCGGCTCGTCTGTAATCCCGAGACCGATCAGAGATCCGTTAATCAACCCTTCTTTACCGAGGAACGGCACCCAGGCGATCATCCGCACGACACCCGATGTCCAAAACGGCACCACGGCCAGCAGGAACAGAAAGATCTTGATGCGGAGTTGGATGACGTCGAAGACGAGGTAGTAAGTGAGGATAAAGCCTAGGACCAGCGTGATGGCCCAAGTTATCGCCGTTGTACGGATCGTGTCGGCAAGCGCACTCCACGTCGCGCTATCGAACGACAGCGTCCGCACGTAGTTCTCAATGACAAAAACGCCGACTTGGGTCGAAAAAGGCCCGAACTTGTAAAGGCTGTAGAGCAAGATCACGAACATCGGCGCGATCAAGAAGGTCAGCAGGATCAGCACCAGCGGCGATATCTGCAGGTATGCGCTATAGCGCTGCAAGACAGTCTGTTCCGTCTCCATACATCCCGCCAATAGTCTTGGTGAACATTCCGGACGGAAAGTCCGGTCGAAGCCGGGCAAGATGTAGCCAAACCGTCCCGCAACCGCAACCCTAATGTCGCGACAACGAATGAGCGGTTTTCCGGCTTACAACTGGCACGATCGATACGGCGTTCGCGAGGCCTGCCACACAAGCCCCTATGTGGCAGGCCGTGCGGACAAAAAAAGGGGCGCCGAAGCGCCCCTTTAGTTCTGGAAGACCCAGCCCTATTAACCGGACTGGAACTTGTTCCATTCGTCGACGAGGTAACCGAATTCGTCGAACTCGGAGTTCCACACCGCGATATTGCCCATGCGGTCCTGGTAGGAACCGCCGTCGCGCACCGTACCCGGCTTTTCGAGTTCGTTGCCGAACGGATCCTTGATGACGCCCTGGGCGGGCTTGCCGTCGTACCAGAAGCCCCACTCGTCGGCGGTCATGAACTTCTTGGTGTTTTCGAGCGTCGGCATGTAGTAGCCCTGACGACCGAAGAACGCACCAGACCAACCGGACGACAGCCAGTTGAAGAACTCGTATGCCGCATCGAGCTTGATGCCGCTGAGCTGCTTCGGCAACACGTAGCCGATCGTCCAACCGCGATAGCCTTCCTTGAGATCGCCATAAACGCAGGGCACGCCCTGGGACTTGGTGACCGTAACGGCCGGCGACCACATCGACTGAATCACCGTCTCGCCCGAGACCATCAGCGTTACGGATTCGCTGAACGTGGTCCAGAACGCACGCACATGACCCTTTTTCTTGAGGTCGGTGAGGATCACGAACGTCTTGTCGATTTCCTCTTTCGTCATGTTGCCTTTGTTCTTGTACTTGAGCAGTCCCGCGCCTTCGATGGCCAGCGCGATGTCCATCATCGCGATGTCCGGGAAGCTTTGCAGGGCAACCTTGCCGCGCCACTCGTCGCTGATCAGCTCGGCCCAGCTTTCCAGCTTGCGGCCGGTCAGGTCGGGGCGATAGCCCAAGGTGTCGGCGTTGTGAACGCTCGGCAAACCGAAGAGCCAATCGGACTCGCCCGGCTTAACGAAGCTCTTGCCGTCCTTAGTGTACATGACAGTGGTCGGGTTCTGGCCGTCGCCAAACGGCGAATCCGGCGTCAAACGACCCGTGCGATACAGATCGTTGATCTTGTCCCAGTTCTTCAACCGCTTGGTGTCGATCGGTTGAATGTTACCGACCGGCGAAAGCCGACGGAACGTGTTGAATGTGGGCTCTGCGATATCGAACGACCCGGGCTGGGTGATGATGCGGTTGGTGATCGCATCGAAGTCGAGCGCGGTGATTTCGATCTTGAAGCCAAGATCTTCACTCGCTTGCTTCGCCCATGGTTCGACGTGGGTCACGGCCGAACCGATCGACCGCAACGTTACGTCTTTCAGATTTTGCGCCCAGATCGTCGGGAAGCCGCTAACGGCACCCGAGCCGACCGCGACGCCAGCGGCGGCCGCTGTGCCCTTGAGCACTGTACGGCGGCTGATGTTTCGCTTGCTCATGCTTAAATAACCTCACCTGTTTCGTGGTCCTCGAGGAGCGCTGCGCGACCACTGGTACCGTGAACCGCACAGGCAGCGATGCCGGAGAACGTTACGGGGCACCACATAAGCCTATTTATAGCACTCTTTTACCCGACAGCCACAGGCCGGAATCGCCTGGATTGCGTGGCGCAACTTCTGGTGAAGTGGTGGGGATTATCGCACCTTGCAGGGAACAACCGACCGCCCCAGACTGTTTGCGACAAGGCCAAAAGGGAGAAACCATGAAGCTGTGGGTATCCGCCACCATATTTCTGCTGCTGGGTCTGGTCACTACGGGGCCGTCTACAGCCCGCGCCGATACTGGGGCAGTTGAGCCCACCGTCCCCAGCCCCATGGATGTAGCCGGGTGGCGGGGAATTTCCTGGGGCATTCCGATCAGCCGCGCCCAAGCGGTCCTCGGGGGGCAAACGCTCGATCGCCAAGAAGCGATCGAAGTCGGTGGGTGTTACTTCACCCGCGCGCTGCCCCTGCACTTGGACGACGAGGAATGGCAGGCCTGGCTGTGCGAGGACCGGGAAAGCGGCGCGATAATCGGCGTGAGTTTGGAAAAAGGCTTCCAGGGCCTTTTCTTCGACGATACACGCAAGACAGACCTATTCGAGGCGTTTCTCGACGAGTTCACCGCGCAGTATGGGCCAGCACACTTGTTCTGGGAGCAATGCCACAACGCGCGCTGGAACGCGACGGTTCAGTATAAATGGTTCTTTCCGACCACCACCGTGTCGCTGCTGTTACGCGACGCACCCGACCAGTGGGTGTCGGTTCGGTTCGAACAGCCTACCGACCTGCCGGACTTCGGTCCGGGCGTCTGCGTCAAACAACCGGTCGATCTGCGCGGATAGCCCCCACCCTGTTGTGGGTATCCGCAAGAGCAGGCAATCTCTCCCTCTTCAAGGGAGGATTTCATGGCAGCGAAAAAAAGAGTCGTCGTTTTGGTTCCGTTTGCGTTCGATGAGAACGGGTTGTCGAAACGGCGCGCGCAACAGAACTCCGTGGTTCTCGGCCCGGATATCGAATTCGACTACCGACCTGTGAAGGCCGGCCCAGCACTCTACGACAGCTATCATGACGGCGTGCTGGCCGACATGTCGATGTTCGAAGCGGGCCTAACCGCACAAGAAGACGGCTACGACGCCGTCTGTATCGATACCATGAGCGATTCCGGTCAGAACGGCCTACGGAGCGTGCTCGACATACCCGTGATCTCGCCGGGCAAAGCGTCGTATCTGATGTGCCTCTTGCTCGGAACAAATTTCGGCGTACTGACCCAATGGGATCCGTGGAAGGCGCTCTACAAAAAAACGGTGCGGGAATACGGTTTGGACCATCTGTGCGCCGGCATCCGCTCACCCAACATCATGCCCGATCCGGAAAACCTGCTGGGTGGCAAGGAAGAGGACGTGTTTCCGAAACTCCTCGAGGCCGGGATGAAACTGGTCGAGGAAGACGGCGCCGAAGCGATTTGCCTTGGCTCGACGACGATGCACGAATCGCACGCCTACCTCGCCGAACACCTGCCGGTGCCGGTCATCAATCCGGGTCCCCTCACCTACAAGCTCGCCGAAGCGTTACTGGGCTTGAACTTGACCCATAGCCGCAAGGCATACCCGCGTCCGACGGTTACAAAGTACAACCTGGCGCACGCCATGATGGACGGGGGCGCAGGCTACAAGGGCGACGACTAGGCCCTTTGGCAACCGCTAGCGAGCGCGCCAGTCGCCGGCGCGCTCGACAGCGGCTGCGAGGCGGAGCAACGTCGCTTCCTCGAAGTGGCGCCCCATAAACTGAAGGCCAACCGGTAATCCGTCGGGCATCGCGCACGGCACCGAAATCGCCGGGTGGCCGGTTACGTTCGCCTGGCACACGTTGCCAATCATGTTGAGCGCGATCGTCATCCGCTCCGGGATTGGCGCATCAGCGGCTGGCATCAAGGGGGCACGAAACGGCAAGGTCGGCATGACCAAGGCGTCGCACTGCGCCAGCGCCCGGTCGTAGGCGGCACGCATTTGGGGCCGCAGATTCTGCGCTTTAGCATAGTAGTGCCCGTGATAATGGCGGTGCATGTGTTCACCGACCAAGAGAATCGTTTTGATCGGCGGCGGCAGGTCGGCGGCCTGTTGCCGCCAACCGCGCGCGAAGGTGTCTTGCAGGCGGGTATCGTAGAAGCCCTGCCAACCGTGGCCAGCAGCATTGCCGCGCAGCATGTTGGCGCACACACCCTCTTCGAGCAGCGCAACCAGAACATGGGCGGTATCGATGTGCTCGGGTACTGATACCTCGACAACTTTTGCCCCTGCCGATTCAAGCGCGGCGACGGTCTCGCGCACCCGATTGTCGACCACGGGATCGCTCGCGCCAAAGCCAAGGGTCGGCCATTCCGTGTGCCCGAAGCCCTCTTTGAGAACGCCGATCGTCAGGCCGTCGAGGTCTTGCTCGATGGCTGCGACGTAGTCGCCGACACAATCGGCGGGTAGTCCCGCAGCGCGCGGGTCCAGCGGGTCCGGCCCCGCGATCGCCGTCAACAACCTCGCGCAGTTGGCCACGGTATCGCTCATCGGGCCAACGTGATCGAGCGAGGTTTCCATGCCCATGCAACCGGTATAGGGCACCAGCCCGAATGTCGCTTTCAGGCCGACCGTGCCGCACCATGCGGCGGGGATTCGGATCGATCCGCCCTGGTCGCCGCCGAGCGCCATGCGGATGTCGCCCGCGGCGATCGCCGCCCCCGACCCACAGGACGACCCGCCCGGCGAGCGCGCCGGGTCGTGGGGATTGCGGACGGTTCCGAAGGGATGATCGTGACCGCCGGCAACCCCGCAAAGGTCGGATGCGGTGGTCTTGCCCGCAATCGTCGCGCCCGCATCGAGGAGCCGTGCGACCACGGTCGCATCAATATCGGGAACGAATCCGTCGAGGGTACGCGACCCGTTGGCCATCGGCACTCCGGCGACTGCGATGGAATCCTTGACCCCGACTGCTTCACCTGCGAGCGGGCCATCGGGGTTCCCTTTGATCTCTGTGCGCCAGTACCAGGCATTGAAAGGGTTTTCGCCGGATTCGGGCCGGTATCCCGGCGTCCGCGGCCAAGCGACGGTCGGGCGCGGTTCGGTCAGGGCGTCTAGCGCCTGGTAGGTGCGAAACGCCCCCGCCATCACCGCTTGGTAGGACGTCGCCTCGTCTGCACTTAGGTTCAGACCGAATTCTTCCGATAGCGCGAAGATCTCTTCGATATCGGGTGGGCGGGGACCGACGGCAGTCATGGGCAACGCTCCTTGTTACACTGTCAGGGCTCAAACTGTCTGGACGCGACCGTATCAACGTCACGGGCCAGAAGGCCAGCGCTGGATGTCGGAGAAAAAACATGAACGATCCCTACCCTCGCGATCTCGTCGGATACGGCGCGAAGATCCCCCAGGTGACCTGGCCCAACGGCGCCCGGATCGCCGTGAGTTTCGTCCTAAACTACGAAGAGGGCGGGGAACGCACGATCCTCGACGGCGACAGCGAATCCGAATCCTATCTTGCCGAGATGTACGGGCTGCCTGCGCTCGTCGGTCGGCGCAATCGATTCGTCGAGGACATCTTCGAGTACGGGAGCCGGGCCGGGTTCTGGCGAATCATGCGCCTGTTCGCCGAGCGCAACATTCCGTTCACCTCCTGGGCCGTCGGCCTTGCGTTAAAGCGCAATCCTGAAGCGGCTGCGGCGATGATCGAAGCGGGCCATGAAGTGGCCAGCCACCACTGGCGCTGGTTCGACTATGCCGACGTTCCCAAGGAGGTCGAGCGCGAACACATCCAACTCACGATCGATACCATCAAAGAGCTGTGCGGAACGCGACCGCTTGGCTGGTATACCGGACGCTACAGCGACAACACGCTCCCGCTCTTGATGGAGGAAGGCGGCACCGTCTACGCCTCCGAGTTCTATAACGACGACCTGCCCTACTGGATCGATGTCGATAAGAAGCCGCTCCTGATCGTGCCCTATGCGCTCGACACCAACGACTTCAAGTTTGCCCTGGCGCCTGGTTGGATGTCGGGCGAGGACTTTACGCACTACCTCAAGGCGGCATTCGACCACTTGTACCGGGAGGGCGAAACCGCGCCGAAGATGATGTCGATCGGGCTGCATTGCCGCCTTAGCGGCAGGCCCGGCCGCGCCGAGGCTCTAGCGAAGTTTATGGACTACGTGCTCGAACACGACGGCGTGTGGGTTGCCCAGCGGATCGAAATCGCGCGCCATTGGATGGCGCATCACCCGGCGTCCGGCTAGTTACCAGTCCATCACTGGCGCAGGCATATTTGGCTCAAGCGCCTCCAGGGCAACACCGAGCGCGAGCAGCGCGTCGTCCTTGCCGACCGGCGCGTCCAACGTGAAGCCGACCGGGAGCCCGCGGGCTGAAAGTCCCGACGGCATGCTGAGACTGGGGATGCCGGCGTTGCTTGACGGCCCGGTATTACGGTCGAACAGATTGATACCGGGAACGGTATCGCCGCCCTGAAGCGCGCCCGATTGCTCTTGGTCGATCAGTACTGGCATCACGGGGACCGTCGGATAGATGACGGCGTCGAGCCGGTGCTCGGCGAAATAGGCAGCGTAGATTTGCTGCAGGTGCGGCCGATGAACACTCATTGCCTCATGGTAGGCAGATTCGGTGATCGCCCCCGCGCCCAGCAGCGGCTCCAGTATCTGACGTACATCGGGGCTGCCCACTTCGGCGACGACGGCGGCAATGTCGAGACCGGTGTCGCCGGTCGCCAGGTAAGCGGTAAGGTCGCCTATGGCCTCGTAGAGCAGGACGGGGAAATTGCCGGCCTTGTGGACCTTCTCGACGTCTGGAATGTCGGCGTCGACCAGGGTGATGCCGTAGGCCGCGAACCGTTCAAGAGCGGCCTCGATCCCGGCCTCGACCTCCGGCTCAAGTGCATCGAAGAAACACGCGCGCGGCACGCCGATCCGGATTTCGCCCAAGGACGGCAACGCGGATGGTTTTGCCGTGGCGCCACACATAATGCTGTCGAGGATTCGGAGGTCTGCGACGCTGCGCGCCATCGGCCCAGCGGTGTCGCGCGAGTGGGAAATCGGCACGATTCCGGCTCCGGGGTAGCGGTCGGTGGTCGGGCGGAATCCGGCTACGCCGCAAAACCCTGCAGGAATCCGCACAGACCCACCGGTGTCGCTGCCGATGCCAGCAGGCGCCATCCGCGCACCAATCGCAGCCGCGGTACCGCCGCTGCTGCCGCCAGCCACGCGGTCAGGATCGTAGGGATTGCGTGCAGCGCCGAAGCTTCCGTTGTTCGAGGTGCAGCCGAAGGCGAGTTCATGGAGGTTTGCCTTACCGAAGAAGATCGCGCCCGCATCGAGCAACCGCTGGGCGACCGGCGCACTGCGGCGCGCCACATTGTGGCGTAAGGCATTGGTACCGCCGGTGGTCACCAAACCGGCAACGTCGATATTGTCTTTCAGAACTAGGGGCGCGCCGAGAAGAGACCCCTTGTCGCCTTCAGAGCGCCGCACGTCGGCTTGACGGGCGTCGGCGAGGATGCAGCCTTCGTCGAAGGCGATGAAGGCATTGATGTCGGCAAAGCGATCAGCTTGACCGATCAAATCGCGTGCGAGTTCTTCGGCGCTAAACCATCCGGCTTCAAGGCCGGTCAGAACGTCGGTGAGCGTGAGATCGTGGAGCGCCATGCCATCGTCCCGCGGAGCGGTCCGATGCGTTTAGTGCGACAACATGTGGCTGTCTTCGGTTTTCCAATACGCGGTCACGGGATCGCCGAAGTCGACCGGCTGCTGGAAAAACTCTTCCTCGGACTCGTTGGCTACGACGTGCTCGTCTTGGCCTTCACGAACCATCGTTACCTTGACCCAACTGCCCTGGTACTCGATGCCATGGACGGTGCCGGTGACGGCGTTGCTTTCCTTGCTCGTGTCGTGACCGCGAGTCATGTGAATGCGATCGCGGCGAATCGAAAAACCGACGTTGGCACCGGTCGTCAGTGTTCCCTTGGGGAGCACGAATTTCTTGCCGCTCGATTCGGTGACGTGGGCTTTGTCGCCGTCGAGGCCGGAGACCGACCCCCGGAAGACGTTCCAACCACCCATGAACTCCGCGACATAAGCCGAAACGGGCGCATTGAAAATTTCGCGCGCGCTGCCAGCCTGGTCGATCCGGCCTTGATCCATAACGACGATGACGTCCGCCAACGCCAGCGCCTCGGGCTGGGTATGGGTGACGTGGATGAAGGTGATGCCGATTTCTTTTTGCAGGCGCCGCAGTTCTTCGCGCATCTGGAGGCGCAGAAATTCGTCAAGCGCAGACAAGGGTTCGTCGAGCAGCAACACTTTGGGGTTAGTAATCAGCGAACGCGCCAACGCAACACGCTGTTGCTGGCCGCCCGACAACTGCGCGGGGACACGGTCCGCCAGATGCGTCATTTGCACGGTGTCAAGAACTTCCATCGCCTTTTTGCGACGCTCGCTCTTTTCGACGCCTTTGACCTTGAGGCTGAAGGACACGTTGTCGGCCACCGACAGATGCGGGAACAGGGCGTAGCTTTGAAACATCATCGATGTGCCGCGCTGGACCGGCGTCAGCCCTTCGACAGCCTGGCCGCCGATCATGACATTGCCGCCGGTCGGGTGTTCGTGGCCGGCGATCATGCGCAAGATGGTCGTCTTACCGCAGCCCGACGGACCGATCACACAGCAATAGGCGCCATCGGGAATCGTCAGATTGATCCCATCGACCGCTCGCGTCCCGCCGAAGTGTTTGGCGAGATTCACCAGTTGAACTTCACCTCTGCCCTGGCTGCTCATCGACGCACCCTTTTGCTAGTCGCCGCTGGGCGGCGAAGACTCATTGTTGTTGGCGCACAGGCATAGAGAAAGCCCTGCGCGGCGAGCGCGAAAACTAGGTTGCGTCCTGAACCAAGTCAACCCGCCTCGCCGCTCCGGTCGCCGCCAAATCCGGCGGCTCCGCCCCTTCCCCGGGGGCTGCCAAATCGCCCAAGCGTGTTTGACAAGGCGCGGGCGCGCGAAGAGAGTCCGGCGAAACACGACCTGAACGGCAACCCCCTGGACGGAGCATCCATGATCCAAGAACTGAAGACCGGAAAAACCGAGGAAGAACGGGAAGAAGCGGATCAAAAAGTGCGGCAAACCGTCGAAGGGATCATTGCCGATGTGAAGGCACGCGGGGACACTGCGGTCCGCGATCTGTCGGAGAAGTTCGACAAATGGGCCCCCGATTCTTTCCGGCTAAGCCCCGAGCAGATCGCCGAGGTCGTCGCGTCGGTCTCACCCCGGACCATCGAAGATATCAAGTTCGCCCAGGTCCAGATCCGCAATTTCGCCCAAAAACAACGCGATTCGATGCATGACGTCGAGGTCGAAACCCTCCCCGGTATCGTTCTGGGGCACAAAAATCTGCCGATCGATTCGGTGGGGTGCTACGTCCCCGGCGGCCGCTACCCCATGGTGGCATCGGCCCATATGAGCGTGTTGACCGCGAAAGTTGCGGGGGTGCGTCGGGTCGTCGCCTGTACCCCGCCGATCAACGGCAAGTTGCCGGCCGAGACGATCGCCGCCATGCACTTCGCCGGCGCCGACGAAATTTACATCCTTGGCGGCGTACAGGCGATTGCCGGAATGGCCATCGGCACCGAGACCATCGCGCCCGTCGACATGCTGGTCGGCCCGGGCAACGCCTTCGTCGCCGAAGCCAAACGTCAGCTCTTCGGCAGGGTCGGGATCGACTTGCTGGCCGGACCGACCGAAACGCTGATCATCGCCGATGAAACTTCGGATGCGGAAATGTGCGCAACCGATCTGTTGGGCCAGGCTGAGCACGGGCCCAATTCGCCGGCCTATCTTCTGACGACGTCGCGGGCGTTGGCCGAAGCCGTGCCGGGCGAAATCGCGCGCCAGCTCGAAACGCTGGAAACCGCCGATGTCGCCAGCGTCGCGTGGGAGGAATACGGACGTATCATCCTGTGCGACACAGTCGACGAGATGGTTCAGGTTGCCGACGAGATCGCCTCGGAACATGTCCAAGTACTTACCGCCGATCCGCAATACTTCTTGGATAACATGAAGAACTACGGCGCGTTGTTCCTCGGCAAAGAGACCAACGTGGCTTACGGCGACAAAGTGATCGGCACCAACCACACGCTGCCGACACGCAAAGCGGCCCGCTATACCGGCGGTCTGTGGGTCGGAAAGTTCATCAAGACCGTCACCTACCAACGCTGCACAGAGGAAGCGAGCGCGATGATCGGCGAATACTGCTCGCGCCTGTGTGCCATTGAGAACTTCGCCGGTCACAAGGCGCAGGCCGACCTTCGCGTCGCCCGCTACGGCAAGCAAGCGGCGGAGTAATGCACCGCTTGTTACCCCAGGCAGGCGTGTCGTTCGTGGCGGCCGCAGTCAAATGACGCCCCCGCTCGACGGGAAGGTTGCCCTCGTTACCGGCGGAAGCCGCGGTATCGGTGCTGCCACGGCGCATGCGCTTGCAGCGGCCGGTGCGCGGCTCATCGTTACCCACCGCGACAGTGCCGATGCCGCCGCCAAGGTCGCGACCGCATTACCGGGCAGCGGCCACCGCGCGATCCAAGCATCGGTCACCGATAGCGCATCGCTCACGGCGCTGGCGGCAGATATCGGCGGCGGCGAGGGTCGCTTGGACATATTGGTGAACAACGCCGGTTGGTCGCGCGTCATCGCCCACGGCGATCTGGCTGGCCTCGACGACGAGACTTTCGATCACATTATGAAAACGAACGTGCGCGGGGCGTTTGCCTGCGTGCGCGCGCTCGCTGGTTTGCTGTCCGAGGGCGACGGCGGGGTTGTCGTGAATCTCTCGTCGGTCGCGGCGCATATCCACTTTGGCTCGAACATTGCCTATTGCGCCTCCAAGGCCGCGATCGAATCGATGACCATGACCCTGGCGCGGGCGCTTGCGCCCAAGGTGCGCGTTGTCGCTGTCGCCCCCGGGGTCGTCGACACCGACTTTACGCGGGCCTGGGATCCCGCGGTTAGAGCAGCCCAGATCGCAGCGACGCCCTTGGGCCGTTTTGCAACGCCCGAAGAAGTCGGCGCGGCGATCCTTGCCGCCGTCATCCACTTCCCCCATACGACCGGCGCCGTCTTCCCGATTGACGGCGGGCGGCCGCTCGGGACTTAGGCGCGGGCCGACAACACCTCCACCGGTTAGCGGGACCACGCTCCGAGCGGTCCAGCGCGGCGGTCGTCGAACGCTAGGATTTTGGCTGATACCCGTGGTATGGACCTCACTTCCACCAAGTCGGAGAAAGGCCAATGACCCGCGATCATGCGGCCATCAATCGAGCAGTTTGGGACGCCGATGCGCCAAATTGGGTTGCCATCGGCGAGCGACTTTGGAACAGCGAAACGCCGGTGTGGGGAAATTGGGGAATACCTGAGCACTCCCTAAACCTGCTTCCCGCGGATATGAGCGGCAAAGACGCGATCGAGTTGGGATGCGGGACCGGCTATGTTTCCGGTTGGATGGTTCGGCGCGGCGCGCAGGTCACGGGCATTGACGTCTCGTCCAACCAGCTGGCCACGGCACGTCGGTTGGCGAAGAAACACGGCGCGGATATCACGTTCATTGAGGCAAACGCCGAGATAACTGGCTTGGCCGATTCTTCCTTCGACTTCGCGATCTCCGAATACGGTGCAGCCATATGGTGTCGTCCCGAGACATGGCTGGGAGAGGCCTGGCGCTTATTGCGCCCCGGTGGGCAGTTGGTGTTTCTCGGGAATCATCCCCTGGTGCTGATCTGCTCGCCGACCAGCGGCGCGCCCACCGAAACAACGCTGCACCGGCCCTATCGCAACATGTGGGGCGCAGACTGGACCACGGTCGAATTCGACCCCACTGGCGTGTGCTTCAATTTGACCATCTCCGCTTGGATGGCCCTATTCGCCGAGATCGGGTTTGTCGTCCGGAACTATCAGGAAGTCTTTGCGCCCGAATCCGAAACCGAAACGCGTGCGTGCGTTCCCGCCGAATGGGCCAAAAAGTACCCGGTCGAACAGGTCTGGCACCTCGATAAACCCAAATGACGAAGTGACGGCTTTTGCGGTTAGTCCCCCAACCGCGCCGCCGCATCCTTTTTGTGTTTGGCCAACGCCATCAGGCGCCGGTCGCGCCATTGCTGGCGCTCGACATGTTTGTCCATCGGCAGGGTGGCGCGGCGATCCTTGGCCGCTTGGCCGAATAGTTTGTCGTCCCACGGCCTAGCCTCCGCTTCCTTGGCGACCTGGTGGTAGATCGGACCGTAGCGCGTCGAGTAATCGGGGACGCCGCCCGGCGCATTGAGGTCGATCGTCTCCATCGGTCCCATGAACGACCAACGCAGACCGAGCCCGTACTTTACGGTCTTATCGAGATCTTCGGTGGTGACGTAACCGTCGGCGATCAATCGCATTGCTTCGTTAAGTAACGCGCCCTGGAGCCGGTTAAGAATGAAACCGTCGATTTCTCGCTGGACGGTGATTGGTTGCTGGCCGACCGCCGCCATGAGCTGGCGCACCTTCTCCACCGCGCCCGGATCGGTCCACGGTGCCGGCGCCAGTTCGACCAGCGGCACGACGCTCGGTGGATTGACGGGATGGGCGACGAGGCACCGCGCGCGACCCTTGAGATGTTCACTGAATTGCGAGGCGCGAATGCCGGACGTCGAGCTGCCAAAGATGGTCTCGGGCGGTGCCGCCGCGTCCATCGCGCCAAAGAGAGCGCGTTTGATGTCGAGGGTTTCCGGCGCGTTCTCCTGCGCGTAGGCCGCTCCCGCCAGCGCCGCGCCGAGGTTGGTTGTGGCGGTGATGCGGCCAACGATGGCTTGGGCGTCTTCGTCAACTAGCCCCTCGCGGTGCAGGTCGTTGGCCGCCCCGGCGATCAGCACCAGCGCGTTCTCCAATGCGTTGGCGTCGGTGTCGTAGAGTGCAACCGACCGCCCGGCCCGGGCAAAAACGATTGCCCAGGACCGCCCGACCATGCCGGCGCCGATAACAGCGATCTTTTCCATGCTTTCCCCTCGAAGCGGCGTTACCGCGAATATGTAATCTCGACAGTTAGTATCTAACATACCGAAACGAGAGAGGAGTGCCGATGACCTACGCGATCGCCGTTCTTTATGGTTCGGTCCGCCAAGACCGTCAGGGAATCCGCGCCGCGCGTTTTGTCGTGCGGCAGATCCAGTCGCGCGGGCATACACCGACTTTGATCGATGCCCTGGATGTTGGGCTGCCGCTCCTCGACCGAATGTACAAGGAATACGACGCAGGCCATGCGCCCGCGAACCTCGAATCCATGGCGCGCGTTCTAAGGGCATCGGACGGCTTTATCGTTGTAAGCGGCGAGTACAATCACGGCATTCCGCCCGCGCTCAAGAACATGCTGGATCATTTTCTTGAGGAATGGTTTTGGCGGCCCTCGGCAATCGTCGCCTACTCGCAGGGGCGATACGGGGGCGTCCGCGCGGCCATGCAACTCCGTATGACTTTGGCGGAACTTGGCATGCCCTCAATCTCATCCCTGCTGGCGGTGCCGCGGGTCCACAAAGCGTTCGACGAGGACGGCTCGGCGACCGACGATGCCTGGATGCGCCGCGCCGGGAAGTTCCTCGATGAATTCGAGTGGCACGTCGCCGCCCAAAAGGCGCAACGTGCGCTTGGAACGCCCTACTGAGGAGACCGTCGATGCCCGACAGAATGGGATACAGAGCGAAATGGGGCCTGATCGTGCCCGAGCGCAATACCGTGTGCGAGAGCGAGATGCACGCCGCCGTGCCGGCGGGGATCTCGATCAACACGGCACGAATCCAGCGCGATCAAGCGCCGACCTGGTCGACCGACGCCGAATTCAGACAAATGGCGCAGGGCGTTCGATCGGGCGAACCGGGCGCGCTTGCCGCTTTGATGCCGGCCGAGCCCGACTACTACATTGTCGGCGACGGCGGCTTTACGATCGGGCGCGATCAACACGAAACGATCGCGGCGGGGTATGACGCGCTCACCGGCAAGGACGTTGCGACCTCGGCGCGGGCGTTCCTGAAGGCACTCGACACGATGGGCGTCCGGCGGCTTGCCGTACTGACCCCACGGCTGCCCGCCAGCGGCGTCGTGTCCGGCGGTTTGTGGGAGGAATGCGGGTATTCGGTTTCGGGCGCTCACGGTCTGGACTGCGGGTCGGCCTTCGAGATCGTCAATACCAGCGAGGCCGATCTGCGATCAGCCCTCGCAACGCTTTGCGCAACGGACGCGGAGGTCGTATTGGCGACCGGTAGCAACATTTTTCTGATGCGCTTGGCCGAAAGTGCCGAACGCGAGCTCGGCAAGCCCATCCTGCATATCAACACGGTGCTGCTGTGGTATGCGCTGCGGCAGAACGGGTTTGCAGACCGCATCCCGGGGTGTGGTCGGTTGCTCCGCGAGTACTAGCGTAAAGCCGGTCAACATTGTGGCGCCGGGGTGATAGCCTGCGGCACCAACCACCAAAAAGACCACCAAGCAGGACGGGATAACGCATGAGCCAGCGGCGCACGCTCTTTCAAAAAATCTGGGCCGATCACGAGATCCGCGACTTCGGCGACGGCTATTCGCTATTGCATGTCGACCGCGACATCATGCACGACCTGCTCGGCGCACTGGTGTTCGAACCGCTCGACAAAGCCGGGCGCAAAATGCCCAACCCGGAACTCCACTTCGCGACGATGGACCACGGGGTCGACACCGACCCGGGGCGCGGCGACGAAACCAAGATCCCGGGCGGCAAGGCCGGCGTCCAAGGGTTGCGCCGCAAGTCCAAAGAATACGGTATCCACCTGTACGACATCGGCGACGTGCGTCAGGGCATCGTTCACGTCATTACGCCGGAACTCGGCATCGCGCTGCCCGGTAGCACTTTGATTTGCGGCGACTCCCACACCTCGACCATCGGCGGCCTGGGCGTTCTTGCGTGGGGCGTCGGGTTGACCGAGATCGAGCACGTCCTGGCGACACAGACGATCGTGGCGCAAAAACCGAAGACCATGCGCATCACCTTCGAAGGGAATGTTGCGCCGGGCGTTAGCGCCAAGGACATGATTCTCTATACGATCGGCCAGTTGGGCGCGAAGGCCGGCAACGGCTACGTCGTCGAATACGCCGGCGCGGCGATCCGGGCGCTACCGGTAGAGGCCCGCTTGACGGTGGCGAACATGTCGATCGAGATGGCCGCGCGCTACGGCATGATCGCCGCCGACGACACGACGTTCGACTACTTGCACGGACGCCCGTTTGCGCCAAAGGATGCGGTATGGGACCAGGCGGTCAAGTATTGGCGCACCCTGCCAACCGACGACGGTGCGACGTTTGACCGCGAGGAAACCATCGACGCGACCAAGATCGGTCCGATGATCACCTGGGGAACGAGCCCGCAGGATGTCATCGGCATCGACGGCACCGTGCCCGACCCGGCGCATGCGGGAAGCGCCGACAAGAAAGCCTATTTGGAACGCGCCCTCGCCTATACAGGCCTGACGCCGGGCAAGCCGATCGCGGACACCCCGATCGACGTTGCGTTCATCGGCTCGTGCACCAACGCACGGCTGTCCGACCTACGCGCGGCGGCGCAAATTCTGAAAGGCCGGAAGGTCGCCGACGGCGTACAAGCGTGGTGCGTCCCGGGGTCGGGCTTGGTCAAGCGCGACGCCGAGGCCGAGGGATTGGACACGATCTTCAAATCGGCAGGTTTCGAATGGCGCGAGCCGGGCTGCTCGATGTGCGTCTCGTTGGGCGGCGACAAATTCAAACCGGGGGGCCGGGCGATTTCGTCGACCAACCGCAACTTTGAAAACCGCCAGGGCGTCGGGGTGCGAACCCACCTCGCCAGCCCCGAAATGGTCGCGGCCGCCGCGGTCACCGGCAAGATCACCGATACCCGCAAACTGGCGAGATAATCATGAGCGACAAATTCACCACCCTCAAAGGCACCGCCGCACCGCTGATGCGGGCCAACATCGATACCGACGCGATCCTGCCGAGCCGGTTCCTGACCCGCATCAACGAAACCGGCAAGGATGGATTCGGCGGATTTTTGTTCGGCGATTGGCGTTTCGAGAAAGACGAGAAGACGCCCAAACCCGACTTCGTGCTCAACCAAGCCAACTACAAAGACGCCAAGATCATGTTGGCGCGCGACAACTTCGGCTGTGGCTCGTCGCGGGAACACGCCGTTTGGGCGCTGAAGGGCTATGGCATCCGCTGCGTCGTTGCCCCATCGTTCGGCGAGATTTTCTTCAATAATTGCTTCAAGAACATGGTCCTGCCGGTGGCCCTCGACGAAGACGCTGTTGAAGCGATCGCGGCGCAGGTCGAGGCCGGACAACGGACCGTGTCGGTCGATTTGGAGACACAGACGGTGACGGCCCCCGACGGCACGGCCTACCATTTCGATATCGATGCCGCGCGTAAGGATGCGTTGCTCAAAGGGCTCGACGCAATCGGCGTGACCTTGCAGGGATGGGATCAGATTAAGGCTTGGCAGGACGCCGACCGCGTCAAGCGGCCCTGGAACTACCTGGACTGAGCGGCACCGAGATGGGCGACAAATACGACGCCGGTTTGCGCAAACTCGAAGAGATTGTCGGGACCGAGACCGCCGAAGCGGCGCTCAAGGCTTTCGACGACATCGACCCCGACATCGGTCGGTATTTGGCCGAATCGGTTTACGGCGACCTGTACCAGCGCCCGGGGATCGACCTCAAGACTCGGCAACTGTGCACGGTGGCAGCATTGACCGCCCTCGCCGCGTTCAAACCGCATTTGAAGACACACATAGACGGCGCCCTCAACGCTGGGGCGGCTCCGGCCGAGGTGATCGAAGTGATCCTGCAGATGTCTGCCTACGCCGGCTTCCCCGCCGCGACGACCGGACTGGCCGCAGCCCGCGAGGTGTTTCAAAAGCGCGGGGTCAAACCGCGTTAGGCGCGCGGTACCGGTCGGTCCACGCGACGCGACATCGCCGGCGCTTCCCTTGACCGAACGGGAAAGCCCCCGTCAAATGCGCCGCAACAAGATCACCGGATAGGGAGACCCAAATGAAAGCGATCGTTCTGAGCAAGAACGGCGGGCCGGAGGCCCTTAAATATCAGACCATCGCAACGCCCGAGCCCGGTCCGGGCGAAGTGCTGGTGCGGGTCTATGCCGCAGGCGTCAATCACGTCGACATCGACATCCGCAACGGTCTGTCCGGCATGGAGGGAAGTTTTCCCCACATCCTCGGGGTCGACGCGGCCGGCGAGGTGGCCAAGGTCGGCGACGGCGTGCGCCAGTGGAAAAAGGGCGATCGGGTGGCGCCCCACTTCATTTTGAGCTGCGGCGTCTGCCAAAACTGCATGGCAGGGAAAGAAAACATCTGCCTGGCCTTCGGGATCCTCGGCGCCACCGCCTGGGGCACCTATGCGGAATACGTGAAGGTCGGCGCGCACAACCTCGTCGCCATCCCTGACAAGTTGGACTACGACCAGGCCGTCTCGGCCTATGTCCCATTCGCCACCGCCTGGGAAGCTTTGGTGGAAGTCGGTAAGATTCAAGCTGGCGAGAATGTACTAATCAACGCCGCGAGCAGTGGCGTGGGTTCGGCCGGCATCCAAATCGCCAAACTGGCCGGCGCGCGCGTGCTGACGACGTCCAGTTCGGCGCAAAAGCTGGCGCGCGCTAAGAAACTCGGCGCCGATGTCGGCATCAACTACCGGACTCAGAAGATCGGCGCCCAGTCCCGCAAGATGACCGGCGGCCTCGGCGTCGACCTCGCCCTTGAGATGGTCGGTGGCGAGACGCTGAAAGAGACCATTGACGCCCTCGCACCCGGCGGGCGGATCGTCACCGTCGGCGCGCACGGCGGTGAACAAGTCGACTTCGACATGATCGAATTTTTCCGCAAACACATCTCAATGCATGGCTGCGGTCGGTCGACCAAGGCAATGGCACGGCACGTCCTCGAACTTACCGCGGAGAAAAAGCTCAAGCCGGTGATTCACAAACGGTTCGCCCTGAAGGACGCCGCCGAAGCTCACAAGCTGATGGAGAGCCGCAAGTTCTTCGGACGCATGGTCCTCAATCCTTAGGCTGACATAGAGAGGCCCCACCGATGGTAAGCAACCCCTTCATCGACAAAGACGTCCCAGGCCCCAAGCGCGATTATGTCGGTTACGGTCGGGACGTACCCAAGGTGCGCTGGCCTAACAACGCCCGGGTCGCCGTCAACATCGTCCTCAACTATGAGGAAGGCTCGGAATATACCCACCCCGCGGGCGACAAAAAGAACGACGGGCTGACCGAGATTCCCTACATGATGGACCCCCAGTACCGCGACCTCGCCGCCGAGTCGGTCTACGAGTATGGTTCGCGCGCAGGTGTGTGGCGGGTGCAACGATTGGTCGACGGCTACAAGATTCCGATCACGTTCTTTGCCGCGGCGACCGCGTTGGAACGCAACCCCGAAGTTGCGTCGTGGCTGAAGGAGTCCGAGCACGAACCTTGCAGCCACGGCTGGCGCTGGGAGGAAGTCTGGACCCTATCGCGCGAAGAAGAAAAGCAACACATGCTGTGGGCGATCGAGTCCTTCAAGCGGACGGTCGGCCAACGACCCCAAGGATGGTACTGCCGCTATGGACCTTCGGTTCATACGCGTGAATTGCTGGTCGAAGAAGGCGGTTTCGTCTACGACGCGGACGCCTATAACGACGACCTTCCCTACTTTCAGGAGGTCAAAGGCAAGCGGCACCTGATCGTGCCTTACAGCTTTACCTATAACGATGCGCGCTTCGTCTTGGCGCAAGGCTACGGGTCGCCATCGGATTTCGCGGACTACTTGAAGCGCGCGTTCGATACCCTGTGGGAAGAAGGCGCCGAACGGCCGCGGATGATGTCGATCGGCCTACATCCACGCATGATCGGCCAGGCGGCGCGGATCTCCGGCCTCAAGGAATTTATCGAATACGCTCTGAACAAGGGCGATGTGTGGTTCGCCAAACGGATCGACATCGCCAACTGGTGGCTCGAACACCACGAAGAGTTCAAGCCCTGATCCCTACTAGCTGAACAGGATTGGCGCCTTGCGAAGGTGCCAATCCGTTTCACGCTGGTAGGCGGCACCCGCGCGCAGCAAAGCGGGCTCGCTCCACCACGGTCCCTCCAGCATTACTCCGATTGGCAAGTTGTTGCCGGTTAAACCACACGGCAGCGAGATCGCCGGGGTACCGGACAACCCAGCGCCGTAGGTGAACTTGGTCGCGTCGTGCGTGGCGTCGAGCAGTTTGCGCGAATCCTGGATGAGGGCGGGCTCGCCCGGCATCGTCGGCGTCAGGACCATATCGACTCCGCTGAACAGGTCGGCCAGCGTCCGTTTCCAAGTTTCTTGAGCACGCATGCCGCGCGCGTAGTCCGTACCGGTATGGACGAAACCGGTTTTCATCCGTTCCAGAACGGCCGGCGAAATCATCTCAGGCTGGTTTTCGATCACGTCGCCGAAGTGAGCGCACAGGTCTGAATAGATCATCGTCGCGGCCCAGCGATGGGCGGTCTCGGCCCCCGCCACCGTCACCTTGTGCAGCGTTGCCCCGAGACGCTCGAAGGTTTTGGCGGCGTCGGCAACGGCGGCTGCCACATCCGGGTGGAGGTCGTCATAGAAGAAGTTCTCCGGCACGCCTATCCGAACCCCGGCGACGCCGTCGCCAAGCGTCGGCAGGAAGTTCTCCAGAGGCCGGTCCGCCGAGAGGGGGTCCTTCGGATCGAAACCCGCCAAGACAGCAAAGAGACGCGCGACATCCTCGACCCGACGCGCCATCGGACCGACGGTATCGAAGCGGACGCTGACTGGGGTGACGCCGTGATTGGAGATGCGGCCGTGGGTGGGGCGCAACGCCGTCACGCCGTTCATCGCGCCAGGCAAACGGACCGATCCGCCGGTGTCGGACCCGAGCGCGCCGACGCACATATCGGCAGCCAGCGCCGCACCGGACCCGCCGCTCGACCCGCCAGGTATCCGGTCGAGATCCCAGGGGTTGTGGCACGCGCCAATGATTGGGTTATCGGAGCGCACGCCGAACGCGAGTTCGTGCATCGTCACCTTCCCCACCATCACCGCGCCCGCCGCACGGACCCGCCGCATGACCTCGGCGTCGTGGTTGGGGACGTGGTCCTTGTAGAGCAGCGAGCCGCTGGTGGTTCGAGTTCCCGCCGTCGCGATATTGTCCTTCACCGCGATCGGCATGCCGTGCAGGAGGCCAAGCCAACGCCCCTCAGCGGCGGCATGGTCGGCCCGCTGCGCCTGTTCGCGCGCGGCATCCTCGGTCACGGTTATGAAAGCGTTTACGGCATCGTCGTGGTGGCGAATGCGGTCGAGACAGACGTCCAGGGATTCACGGGCGGTGACGGTCATACGTTCTTTTCTTCCATTAGGGCAGCGGCGAGGAGCCGACCGACGACAATCATTTCAGGGATGCGGCGCGAGAACTTTTCTACCGATTCCGTCACGGCCGCGCGATTCGTAATCAAGAGCGGGGGAGCCGGCGCGATGTTCAGGCCCGCAACCAGGCGCGGCACTTCGTGTCGGCCTGCTTCTGCGACAGCGTGCGCGGCAGTTAAGATCGAGCCGTCGTCGAAGCGTCGGCCCAGCGCCGTGGCGGCAGCGCCGAGGAAGCCCGGCCAGTTCGCCAGGTGTCGGTAAAGGCTGGGCACGATGCCGTCGCCGGCCGTCTCGGACGACTCGAGTCTGCCGACGGCGACACGCAGTTCGGCCGGAAACGCATCGGGCGAAACCATCGGCGGCACATGCTTGGGTGCCTCGGGAAGCCGTTCGTCGCCAAAGACCGATCCCTCTAGGGCGTCAGGGTCGAGCGAACGGGCAGACAAAATGTGATCGAGCAAGGCGGCGCACGTGTAGTTCATCGGATTGGCGCGGTTGTAAGCGGCAACCACCGCGCCGATCGCCGCGCGGTCGTCCGGCGCGGCTCCGAGCGAAAGGCGCGCCGGCGGGGCGCCGGCGGCGGCGACACGCGCCGCGGTGCGTTGCAGCCGACCCGATGCCAGGAGCGGCGCGACGATATCCCACATCCAGGCCAAAGCACCGTCGATACCCGCCAAATTGCGGTAGAATAGAGCGACAAACGGCACGCCCATACGAATGCGTATCTCGCCGTAAAGATGAGCGATATCGGTGGGTGCGTCGGTTTCCGGAACTTCTAGAAGCATTTTTCGGTTCCTGCGCTTGCCATCTCGGCACCCATATCCCAGCCGCAGCCAAATGCCTAGGGCGCAAACCCCTTTCTGTTGGTCCGGACATTAGCTAGTGTACTTTCTGGCTGCGTTCGGGCCGGCTTATCACCGCCGAGGCTGGCCAGCATTGACCAACATCTAGGGAGGAACCCCGTGAAAGGGAAATTGTTACTCGGTACGGTTGCCGCAATCGCAACCGCCGCACTTGGCGCTCTGTCGCCCGCGTCCGCGCAAGGCATGGACGCCGCAAAGCAAATGGTTCAAACGCACCGGGCCTTGCCGGTGTTTTCAGCTCCTGGCCCGGCATTCGACGCTAAGTCGTGCGCCGGCGGTAAGCGGATCTTGACCATGCCGGTCTCGAGCGCCAATCCGTTCACCAAGAACATCGCGCTCGCCATCATCGAAGCCGCCAAGGAAGTCGGCGTCGAAGTGGTCGAGTGGGAGAACCAAGCCCAGCCGACCCAGTGGGTCCAGGGCATGAACTTCGCGATCAACGAAAAGTTCGACCTCATCGATCTGCTCGGTGGTATCGATCCGGGCGTGATCGTGCCGCAGATCCAGGCCGCCAAGAATGCCGGGATCAAAGTCAAGACCTCGCACTTCTACGATCTAACCCAGACCCCGCATGCAAGCCTCGACGGCACCGTGCCGTTGTCGTTCTATAAGGTCGGCCAGATCATCGCCAACTGGACCATTGCCGACTCGGGCGGAAAAGCCAATGTCGTCATTATCGGCTCCGACGAAATCCTGCCGACCGGCCCGTTCGTGAAGGGTATCCGCGACACCCTGAAAGCGAATTGCCCGGATTGTAAGGAAGTCGCCTACATCAATGCGCCGGTGCCGGAGTGGGCAACCAAGATCCAGCCGAGCGTTCAGTCGGCGCTTCTCGCCAATCCCGACGTCAACTACCTGATCCCGATCTACGACTCTATGTCGGGCTTTGTGGTGCCGGGCGTGCGGATCGCAGGTAAGAGCAATTCGGTCAAGATCGCGACCTTTAACGGTACGCCGTTCGTGATCGACATGATCCAACAGGGTCAGGTCCACATGGATGTGGGCGAAAGCCTGGGATGGATCGGACGCGCGATCCTCGACTCCCACATGCGCACCCTGTGCGGATTGGAAGAGCCGAAGGAATTGAACGTTCCGTTCTACATCTTCGATAAAGACAATGCGAAAGACGCCGGCACGCCGGCCGAACTCGACCGCGGTTACGGCGACGTGCATGTCGCTGGCTTCCGCAAGCTCTGGGGCCTCTAATTAGCTCCGAGCAACGCAACGGAACGGGGGCGCCGGATTCCGGCGCCCCCGCGCTGTTGGCGGAACATCTCTCCAAGACTTTCGGCGGCGAGCGTGCCCTAGACGACGTTACGTTCAGCGTATTGCCTGGCGAAGTCCACGGCCTGCTGGGCCAGAACGGATCGGGCAAATCGACCCTGATCAAGACCCTGTCGGGGTTTCACCATCCCGATTCGGGCGGCCGACTAAAAATATACGGGAAAGACGTCGGGCTGCCCCTGCCGCCCGGTCAATTCCGCCGCCACGGGCTTGCCTTCGTGCACCAGCACTTGGGCCTCGTGCCAAGCATCAACGTGCTCGAGAATTTTTTTGTTGGCGACCTCGCCACTAAACAGACCGGGTTCATCAACTGGGGCGAACTGCGGCGCAAGGCAATTGACACCTTTGCGCGCTTCAACCTTAACATCGACCCCGATGCGCGCGTAGCCGATCTGCCCCAAGTGGAACGAGCGCTGCTCGCGATCGTTCGCGCGTTCGAGGACATTCGTGCCGAGCAAGCGGAGCACGGGACGCCCGGGATTCTATTTCTCGACGAGCCGACGCCCTTTCTCCCGAAGGAAGGCGTCGACCAATTGTTCACGTTGGTGCGCGGTATCGTTCGCGAAGGCGCTAGCGTGGTGTTCGTCTCGCATGACGTCGACGAGGTGATGGAGATCACCGACCGCGCGACCATCTTGAGAGACGGTCGCGTCGCCGGCACGCTGGTGACCAAGGATGCCGACAAGGACGCTTTTATTGCCATGATCATCGGCAGCCGCGTCGAGCCGTTCCAGGCCGTGCCTCAGGATTTCGGGACCAAGAAGGCCGATATTACGATTCGAGGGCTCACCGGCGGATCGTTGGACAATCTGTCGCTGGACCTGCACAAGGGCGAGGTCATCGGCCTGACCGGTCTGATTGGATCTGGCTTCGACGAGATCCCTTCGATGCTTTTCGGCGCCACGAATGCGGACGCCGGGACCTTGGTCATGAACGGGGAAGCCACCGACCTTTCCAATACCAAGCCGCGCGATGCGATCGACCGCGGGATTGCCTTCTTACCGGCGGACCGTTTGGGCGCGGCCGGCGTGGGCGAGTTGACCCTCACTGACAACATGACACTTACCATCCTTCCCAAGATGCGGACCGTCTACGGTCTCGACCGGCGCGCCATGCGCGAAAGGACCGACAAACTCGGCAAAGAGTACGACGTACGCCCCAACGCCCCATTGATGAAACTGGCCTCACTGAGCGGCGGCAACCAACAAAAGGTGCTGTTGGCGAAATGGCTGCAGACCAACCCCCCGCTCCTGCTGCTGGACGAACCGACCCAGGGCGTCGACGTCGGCGCGCGCCAACAGGTGTTCGGCGCGATCGCCGAGGCTGCGGAACAGGGATCGGCGGTCATATGCGCCAGTACAGACTATGAACAGCTATCGCAAATCTGCGACCGCGTGTTCATTTTCGCCCGCGGCAAAATCGTCCAAGAGCTGCGCGGCAGCGACGTGACCAAAGATCGAATCGCGGAACAAACATTGCTGAGCCTCAGCCTCGCGGGAAGCCGCGGCGCGGCGACCGATACCACCGGAGTACCTGCATGACCGACACGACAAGCGCCGCCCCAAAGAAGAATAGCCGGACTTGGGCAACCGAGTTGGAGCGCTATGCGCTGTTGATCGCCTGGGTGCTGTTGATTCTATTTTTCTCGCAGGTCGCGCCGGCGTCGTTCCTAACCTGGTCGACCTTTTCATCGATCATCTTCGGATCGCAAGCGGTGCTGCTGGTCTTAACCTTGGCCTTGATCATCCCGCTGACAGCGGGGGACTTCGACCTATCGGTGGCGGCCGTCCTCACCTTCTCGGCGATGTTGCTCGCCATCTTGAACGCGAAGCTGGGCTGGCCGCTGTGGGGCGCCTTCTTGGTGTGTCTCGGCATGGGACTGGCCATCGGCCTGATCAACGCGTTCTTCATCCTGTATTTCCGAATCCATTCCTTGATCGTCACCTTGGGCACCGCCTCCATCATCCAGGGGTTGATCTTGTGGGTGTCGGGGTCGCAGACGCTGAGCGGCGTTTCCAACACGCTGATCGAATGGGTCATCGTGAAGCGGTTTCTCCAGATCCCGTTGGCCTTCTATTACGCGATCATCTTGGCTGCGATCATCTGGTACGTCTTCGAATACACGTCGATTGGCCGCCGGCTTCTGTTTGTCGGGCGGGGGCGTGAGGTCGCGCGGTTGAGCGGAATCAGCGTGACACGGGTTCGCGCTGGCTCGCTGGTGGCTTCGGCGATGCTTGCTTCGCTGGCCGGGATCATCAACGGCGGTACGACCGGCGGGGCCGACCCGCTATCGGGCCTGACGTTCTTGCTACCGGCGTTCGCCGCCGCATTCCTTGGCGCGACGGCGATCATTCCTGGCCGGTTCAATCCAATCGGATCGGTCATCGCAGTCTTTTTCCTGGTGACTGGGATCACCGGGTTGAACTTCCTCGGCGTCGACACCTTCGTACAGAATATCTTCAACGGTGCTGCGCTGATCGTCGCGGTATCGGCGTCCCAGCTCGTGCGCGGTCGCGAAGAACAGGGCATCACGTAAGGAGCGGGCGATGGGCGATTGGCGCGACAACCTGTCCGACGCGGACCGGGCGATCATCGAAAAGGGAAGTTGGGCGCAGCGGGCCGGTTACGGCCGGCGGCCGGCGTTGATCATTATCGACGCCCAGAACTACATGGTCGGCAAACCCGGCAACCACGACGACTACCCGTTGAGCTGCGGCGATGTCGGCTGGGAAGCGGTGAAACACATCAAGCGGATCGCCGAAACCTGCCGCGCCCGAGGCGTTCCGGTGTTCTACACCCAGTTCGTTTTAGCCCAAGACGGATCGGATGCCGGCATGTTCGATCGCAAAATCGGCGTGGCGCGCGGCGAGAACGCCTATTTCGAAGGAACCCACGGCGCCGACATCGTGGCCGACATCGCGCCCCAGCCCGGCGACATCCATTTCATCAAGAAAAAACCAAGCTCGTTTTTCGGCACGCCGCTTCAGGCGTACCTCAACGACCGGCAGATCGACACGCTCATCATTACCGGCGGCGCGACGTGCAATTGCGTACGCGCCACGGCCTGCGAATCCTTTTCGTTGAATTATCGCACCATCGTGCCACGCGAGGCGGTGTTCGACCGGATTCCCCTGTCCCATGAGATCACACTGTTCGACATCGACCGATTCCTCGGCGACGTGGTGTCGACCGACGAGGTCGTCGGATACTTGGACGGATTGCCGCGCGCGAACGACTAATTCGTTACCTGAAAGACCGCGCCGATCGCCATCGCGACAAGAGCCGCGACAAACGGTGCCGGGATCGACACCGTCATCCGCCGGGAGACGAAGGACCAACCCATCAACGGCGCCTCCCACATCAGCGTACGCTGAACGCCAAATAGCGACCACGCCGTCAAGAACGTAACCAGTTGCGGCACCCCGGCGCCGAGGTGCATCAACGCAATGGCCACCGGAAACGAGATGATCGGGCCGGAGGGGACGATCGCGCCCAAACCAGCAGCAATCAGCACGCCGAGGAAGCCGGAGTCGCTGCCGATCCAACCCGATATCTGTTCCTCTGGCATGAGTTCGGCGAGGAAGCCCGCGGCGATCAACGCCATCGGCATGCGCGGCAGCACGACGATCGCCTGGGTACGCGCGAACCGTAGCGCTTCGCCAAACAGACCGCGCCGCCGCCGGTACGTCACCGCCCCGAGGATTGCCACGAGACTCCAAATAAGCACCATCGACAGGATCATGGCGAGCCGTCCTTCGGTGCCCCGGGCGCCCGAAAAGCGATCGGCGGCAAACGCCGAACGAGATAGCCCGCAATGAAGGGTAACGGAATCGACGCGAGGAAGCGGACGACCGCGAAGTCGACGCCCATGAACGGCAACTCCCACACGATGATCCGGTTGAGACCAAGCGTCGACCAAGCGGTGAGATAGGCCAGCAGCGCGCCGATATCGGCCCCAGCGACTGCCAACGCCATAACAATTGGAAAAGAGATGATCGGCCCGCCCGGGGTGATAGTGCCGGCAATCGTCGCAATGAGAATGCCGCGAAAGCCGCTCTCGCGGCCAAGCCAGCGCGCCACGACATCGTTGGGGATCAACACCGAGATGAATCCACCGACGAGCATCCCGCCGACGATTTGCGGCGCAATGCGCAGGAACAACCCCATGTCCTTCTCGAGCGTCGCGATGAAGACCCCGCTTCCCTTCAGAAGGAAGACGGCGATCCCGCCCCCGATCGCGAGTACGAGAAAAACAAAAAAAGAAGTGTCGAATAGCTGGCGGCGAAAGCCCGGTGGACGACCCATCATCCCTCGTCGAAAACGGAAACGGCGGCGCGGGGCCGCCGTTTTGGTAAGCGCATCATAGGAATGACCTCGCAGCGCGGCAATCCGCCGTACTGCTCGCGTTCGCGCCGCGAGCCGCGACGGTCAAAGGATTTTGCCGCGGTGCCTAGGTTTCGCCGGTTTCGACCGGTGTGTCGGTCTGGGCGGCCCACTCGCTCCAGGACCCATCGTAGAGCGCCCAATCCGTGTGTCCGATACGCTCCAACCCAAGCGCCACCAAGCCCGCGGCAACGCCGCCGCCGCAGGTGGTGACTACCGGTTTGTCCGGATCGATCCCGGCTTGCGCGAAGAGGCTTTGCAAGGCCGCCGCATCGGGCAGGGTATTGTCCGGCGTCTTAAACCGCTGGTAGGGCAGGTTTTTGGCCCGGGGCATATGCCCGGTGCGCAGACCGGGCCGCTTTTCCGCTACAGCGCCCAGGAACCGGTCACGTTCGCGCACGTCGACGATTTGTGCCGTTCCCGCCGCCACCAGGCGGCGCATATCGGCCAAGGTGCGAAGCTGGGACGGCTCGAACGCTGCAGTGAAGCTCGCCGGCGTGGGTGCAGGGTTACCGCGCTCCAGCGTACGACCCTCGGCGCGCCACTTGGGCAACCCGCCGTCCAGTACTGCAACGGCCCGGTGGCCAAAGGTGCGGAACATCCACCACACCCGCCCCGCGTTCAGCATGTCGCCGGAATCATAGACCACGATGCGGTGGCGGTTGGCGATCCCCAGAGCCCCCACCGCCGCGGCGAACGTCGGTGCATCGGGGAGCATCAGGGGTGCCGGGTGGGACCGATCGCGAATCTCGCGGATATCGAACAGGACCGCACCCGGCAAATGCGCCTCTTCAAAGACCGCCGCGATATCGGGCGCGTCCTCGTCCGACGAGTAGCTCCCATCGACGATCCGTATGTCGGGATCGGCGCCGTTCTTTGCCAACCAGTCGGTGGTCACTAACGGATGGGTATCGGCGGGAAATGGATTTGTCATCGCGGGATTAAACCGCGCCGCACCGCGGGCGACAAGGGGATCGCGTTTGCCGCACTGCCGCCCCCGTGACACCATCCGGCAGGATCACTGGGGAGGCTTACCATGAACATGACCGCACCGATGAAACGGGTCACCATCATCACCCGCGACATGGACAAGGCGCTGGCCTTCTATCGCGACATCCTTGGGTTCGATATTTTTTACGAGGGCGATGTCGGTGGCGAAGGTGTCTCGACGCTGATGGGCGTCCGGTGCAAAAAAATTCGCATGAAGGTTCTACAGGCCGAAGGGAGCGAGGTCGGGATGATCGGCCTGATGCAATTCCTCGAGCCGGAGGATCCGCCGGAACCTATCGCCACCCCGTCGCGTCCGTCGATCGGCGAATCGATCCTAGTCATCCCGACCACCAACATGCGTGCGCTGGTGCAACGCCTCAAGGACGGCGGCCACACCCTGATCAGCGAACCTGTGCGCATGGAAGTCCCGAACCGTCCGCCAGTGCACGAATTGTGTTGCCGCGACCCCGATGGCACGTTGGTCAACCTGACCCAGCGCGGCGAACTTTAGTGAGCCGCCCCCATACAGTTTTCGTGCAGGCCCAGGAAATCCCGTGGGCGACCGGCCTATACGGCACCGGGCGCTCGGATGTCGGCATCAAGGAACTCTCGCGCGACGCCGACTCCGGCGCATCGACAACGATTATCCGCTACCCGGCCGGTTGGCGCCGCGATGGAGCACACCACCTCACGGTGCATGAAGAATTCCTAGTTCTTGAAGGCAGCATCGAGATCAACGGGCGCACCTATAGCCCTTATTGCTATGCAAACCTGCCTGCGGGGTACGCGCGGCAGATGGCAAAGTCGGCAGACGGCGCGGTTGTCCTCACCATGTTGTCGGGCGAGCCGCACACCAAAGACGGGGCGGCCGCGCCTGGTTTGCTAGACCCCAAACTTCTGGTCGAACACATCGACTGCGCGGGCAAGGGGCTCGAAGGGTGGACCGAAAACCCGTACACCCGTTACCTAATGGGAACCGGTGTGCAACCGCTTCGCGAGGATCCCTATACCGGCGAGATCACGATTCTCTACGCGGCGTTACCGTTCCGCTACATGGAGAAGCAGTGGTCGCACCCCACGGTGCAGGAGATGTATCTGCTGGCCGGCGAATATGTCATCAACGATGTCGGCATCCTGCGCCCCGGCGCCTATTGTTGGTGGCGGGAGAATCTGTTTCACGGTCCCTACGGGTCTCGCACAGGTTTCATGTTCCTGATCCGCACGGATGGCGGCAAGCTTGCGAACATCATCAAGGACGAGATCATTCCGGTGGACTACGACGCCCCGCATCGTCCGTCGCTGCCGGACGAACTCCGACCTTATGACGCCGAACTGCCGCCCATCAAAAATTACTGACCGCCGACCGCAGGGACATCATGGCGCGACCCCATACACTGTTCGTTCAGTCGCAATTTGTGCCCTGGGAGGACGGTGTCGTCGGCGGGGCGCGCAACGATGTCTTGGTGAAGACATTGTCGATCGATGCCGGGAACGGCGATTGTAGCCTTATCGTACGCTACCCCGCGGGCTGGCAACGGACCAAGCCAGAGACGCTCGGCGCGACCGAAGAGTTTTTTGTCCTCGACGGCGGTCTAGAGATCAACGACCGCCATTACGGCCAGCACGCCTACGCCAATCTGCCGGCAGGATATCCGCGCGAACGCGCCGCCGCGCCGGAGGGTGCCACGGTCCTCACGTTCTTCGACCGCGAAGCCCGGACCGTCAAGCGGGCAAAGGTCGGGTTCGACGAGGCGCGATTGGTGGAGCATATCGATACCTTGAGGCTTCCTTGGGTGGGCGGCGCCGCAGGCAGCGTCACCGGTAAACCGCTGAGCCACGGCATCGAAACGAAGAAACTGCGGCTCGATCCCGAGACCCAGGAACAGAGCTTCCTCTATACCGCCCAACCGCAGCACGGTCCGCCGGGAATCATGAAGGGCAAGTTCGGTCACCCGATGATCGAGGAGATTTTCACGCTCTCCGGGACCTACGTCTTTGCCGATGCTGGGATCATGGGCCCTGGCGGCTACTGCTGGTGGCGCGAAAACGAGTTCCACGGTCCGGCCGGGAGCATGACGGGCTACAATCTCTTCATACGGATTATCGGCGGACCGCTGCGCAACGTCTTTTCGGACGACCCCTTCCCCTTCACATTTACGCCAGACCACAACCCGGTCCTGCCCGACGAACTCAAGCCCTACGGCCAGCCCTACCCCTATCCCCCTGCATATTGACGTTGGCGCCGTTCGTCGGCGCAGATGAGAACGGCTCGCGCTCGACGTGCTGGATTGCTGCGGTCGATTACCCTAGGATGTGGGTGCCAGGGCAATGGTATGAGTCTATCCAAAAAGGGGATCGGGATGGGCAAGACAACGCTCGAACTCACGTCACGTGACGCCGCCGTGGTGAAACGGACATTCGATCAGGAAATCGATCGGCTGTTCGGTCGCGGCAAAAACATTACCCACATCAGCGCACCAGATTGGGCATTGAGCCAACTCGGCGCGCAAAAGGGCACCTACAAGGGACTGCGGGTGGCCTCGCAACGGGAGGCTTCCGATCAGGTCGCGATCATCTTCGAGGATTAGGTGGCGGGCCTAGAGCCCGCCGAATAGCCAACCGAATCCGCGCGCGACCAACCACGCGCCGCCGACGAGTATACCGGAGGCGAGCGCGACGAGGACCATGTAGGCAGCGGCAACCGCGTGCCCAAAGACCATGAATCCCGCCGCCTGGACGGTCAGGATGACAATCGTCACCGCAAGCCGTACCGGGAAAAACACAGCGCGTTTCCACCGCGGTACGACGACGGCCACCGGACGTATCGGCGGGAGGTTGGCGCTGTCCATGCCCGCGCGGGCACCGGCGTGGTCGCGCGCCGCAAATACCGCGCCGGGTAACGCATGGATGAGTATCCAAACGTCATCTATGAAATAGAACGGGAACCCGGCCGCGGTATAGCCGGTCTCGCGGTAGATAAAGCCGCGCCCAAGCAATGCCGCGATCTCCGGTGCATCTTCCGCGCGGGCGATCCCCCGTTGGCGGAGGTTGAAGGCCTGGCACAACAACCGAAGTTCGGCCAACGACATCTCCGAGAGCGTTCGGTCGAATGCAGCGCCCTCTGTCGCAAGGAGGGCCGCGTGCCGCAACGCCTCTGCCCGCCGTTGTCGTTCGCGTTCGACCCACTGGACGGTATCGAAGATCCACCCCTGGACGCCGACCACCACCGGGAGGCCCGACAGGACCGCCATGCCGATGAAGTAGGCGACCGACTGGCCCGTGGCAGCGCCGATAACGATAGCAAGGGCCAACGGCACCAGGTAGGTCGCCCATCCGGTCCAAACGGCGGCTTTGTTTTCGTCAAAGCGGGACAGACGGGGCATGTCAGACATTCTTGGACAGCCGCGGAACCGGGCCGGAAGTGCGCGCCATCCCTCGTCCCCTACGTCCGGGCCCGCATGGCGATGTAGTTTCCGGCGAGCACCGCGACCACGCCAAATGCCAACGCGCCGGTGATCGGCAAGCCTTCGACCAAGACCGAAATGACGATGGCGACCATCGGCGACATCAACGTGAAGTAGGACGACCGCGCGGGCCCGACGCGCGTCACGACGACGAAATAGATGATGAAAGCGACGAGTCCTGCGGCGAGCGACAGGTAGAGCAGGGATGCCACGTAGGGTAGAGTCCAGTCGAACGTGAGTTCGCGTCCGAGGACAACAACGAAACCGGCGTTAAACAGCAGTCCATAGACCATTCCCCAACCGTTCGCCTGGAGCGCAGGCACCCGCCGCAAATTTAGCTTGGCAGTCACGACGGTGGCGAGCGACACGACGTAAGCCGCACCAAGAAGATACGCGACGCCAATCAGGGTTGAGCTATCGACACCGGAATCGAACAACGAACCGCCGAAGATCACGACGAGACCCGTGACCCCGATCAGACCGCCCAGGATAATTCTGGGGTTGAGAGGCGCCGACAAAAATAGGCGCGCATTGAGCGTTGTGAAAAACAACGCCATCGTGAAGGTGATCGCCGATAGGCCGCTTGTGAGTTCGGTTTGACCGCGGTAGATCAAGACATAGTTGAGAGAGAAGAAGCACAAGCCCAGCGCCGCGAAATAAAAATGATCGCCCCGCGAAAACCCGCCCATTTTCCGGCGGGCCGCGAAACAAATGCCGATCATTGCGACCGCCGCGATGGCGTAGCGATAGAGAATGGAGACTTCGGGCGCGACCACGCCGAGCTGGAACTCGATCGCCAGGAACGACGCCCCCCATAGCAAGACCAAAACCGCGTAAAGAGCGACATCGCCCGGGGTCATGGGCCGATCTTGGGGCGTCGCCGACGCGACAGCGGGCGTTGGGGAATCGGTCATGGGCCTATCGAAGAGCTTGGCGAGCGGGAGCACCTTGATTAGGGGCTCGGCAACGTTTTGACAACGGTCCGCGGTGCGGGCCGAAAAAAGGCCCGCCGAAAACGTCTCCGGCGGGCCGATCGGTTAGGCTAATTCCGTCGAGCGCCTATCCTTGAAACTCGACCTCGTGCCAGTTGATCACCCAGTTGTTCGGGTTCCAATTCTGGACGGCCGCGTCCATGCCCTCGAGCTGATACTGCTCGTGCAGATAAATCGACGTCGCTTGGTCGTGATAGAATTGCGCAACCTTGGCCAAGAGCGCGTCGCGCTTGGATTGATTGAACTCTTGATTTGCAGCCGCGATCGTCGGTTCGATTTCCGGGAAGCAGGTCCACTTGGATTGCGTGTTGCAAGAATGCAGCGCGTTTATCGAACGCATCATGTCCATTGTAGGAAACGAGCCCATGTCGAAACTGAAGAGCTGACCCTCGATCGGCTTTTGACCGCGCGCCTTGGCGATCAGATCGGGAAGCGTGATTACCCGCAATTCGACATCGACACCGATCTTTTTCAAATCGGATGCCACATACTGATAAACGTCGTTGAGTTCCGCCGTGTTGTTGACGACCTCTGCGACAAGTTTCAGACCGTTGCCATACCCCGCTTCCGCCAAGAGCTGTCGCGCCTTTTGCGGGTCGTAGGGGTAGGCCTTAATGCTGGCCTGGTAGCCCCTCACCGAACGCGGCGCCGGTTGCCCGGTAGCAACCGTAACCCCTTTACCGATGATCGCGTCGATATAAGCGTCCTTATCCACCCCGTAGTTTATTGCCTGACGGACCCGCACATCGGTCATCGGTCCTGGATTGGTCGACTGAATCATTAGGGTCAAAACCGACGGTGCAACGGAACTCTTCATCTTGCCACCGGAGGAGACGACCTGGGGGGTCGCGTCGTTATTCAAGCCTAGGGCAACATCGATCTGATCGGACTGGAGTGCCTGGACCCGTGCCGCGAGTTCCGGCAACTCCAGCCAAGTGACTTTGTCGATCTTGCCGGGACGCCAGCCCTCCTTGAACGCCTCCAACTCGATCCGGGTACGCTCCCATTTAATCGACTTGTACGGTCCGGTGCCGATCGGCGCGGTCGCATATCCATCAAACCCGACATCGGCGAAGTGTTTCATGTCCATACCCTTCAGGATGCCGATCTCGTTCATCATCAGGGGGTTGGATGCTTTGGTTGAGATTTCGAAGGTGGTGTCGTCGATCTTTTTGGCGCCGGCGAGCGCACCCAGATTGCGCACCATCGCGACACCCTTGGCCTTGCCTTCGTCGGTCAGCAGATAGTCGAGCTGTCCGACGATGTCGTCGACGGTCATCGTTCTGCCGTTGTGGAATTTCACACCGGTGCGGATCTTTGCCCGCCACGTTGTCGGACCGACGTTTTCAAACGAGGCAATGAGGCCCGGCCCCGGCGCACCGGAGGTATCCATGTAGGTCAGATGATCGAACGCGGACTGAAATACCCAACCATGACTGTTCGACGAACAACACATCGGATTACCGAGCCCGTTAGGCAAACTGGAATGGCCGACCCGCAATTCCGCGGCCGACGCCGTTGTCGCAAACCCGAATACCGCAACCGCGACAAAGCCCGCTTTCAAGCGCTTGTTCATGGCGAGATCCTCCCTGATGAGATCTTGGAGCTGCGCGCTCCATGCCCCTTGCTACTGCCAAGCCGCGTGCACCCCCCAATGGATAATCGGTGGGGTGCTAATGTCCGGTTATTTGACGCAAAGCGTTATTGCGCCGCGGTGCTGCTTTCTTCGCCTAGGTGACGAACCGCCGGAAAGACGATATCCCGCAGGTATTCCATGGTCCGCCGCCCTACCGCGCGCGGCATATTGCCGATGTTGCAGTGCAATCCCATGTGCCGGATGCCCAACTCCTTGTGGAATCGGGTGATCTGTTCGATCGCCATTTCAGGTGTCCCGCAGACCATCAACCCGGCCTCGACCTTGTCGTCGAAACTCAGGCCGCCTTGGCGCATGTTGACAAAGGTCTTGCGACGTTCTTCCAGTTCCTGGGCCGAACCGAAGTACCGCGTTTTTTGAATGACGATCTGTTGCGCCGTGCGGATGCCGCCGCCCAAGGTGCCGAAGAAATACTCGATCGACGGCTCGAGGTAGCTCTTGGCCTCTTCGTAGGTCGGCGCGATGCAACAGTTGGCGCCGGTTGTGAAATGATCCGCGGTCGGTTCCCAGCCGGCCTCGCGCGCATACTGGCGATAGCGGTCCTGCGTCTTGCGCGCATCGTCGAACGACGTCAACGCAAGGATACCCGCGATGGCCTTGAACTTGGCCGCGATCCGCGCGGAGCGGTCGGTCGAGACCGACATTACGAGCGGCGGATGAGGTTTTTGGATCGGGCGCGGCCAGACCGAAACGGCGCGGTACTGATAATACTCGCCCTCCCACCCGAAGGGTTCGGGCTCGGTCCAGCACTTGAGGATCAGTTCGACTGCCTCTTCCATCCGGTCGTAGGATTCGTCGGCCGCTACGTTGTACGCGACGTACTCATGGGGGATGCCGCGCATGAAGCCAGCGACGAGACGTCCGCCGCTGGCGACATCGAGCATGGCGTATTCCTCTGCGATGCGGATCGGGTTAGTGATCGGCACCAGGTTGCCTGCTTGGAGAATACGCGCCGTCTTCGTGCGATCGGCGAGAATCGCGCCAACGAGATTGGGATTGGGCATCATGCCATAGGGGCTGAAATGGTGTTCGTTGGATCCCATCCAATCAAAACCACAAGCCTCGGCGTAAACCTTGTCTTCGATATATTCCCGCCACAGAGTTTGGGCGAGGTCGCCGTCGTACTGTTTATTCGGAACCGGCCAGTCCTTGGCGGCCTCTTTCACCCCGGTATAGGGCATGAAGTGCGTGTGGGTGAACTGCATGGGATGCCCCTCCGCTACCGGCGCCGGTGCGCGCCGCACGTGACGACCTATAGAAAGGGGCCCACGACGGTGCCGTGAGCCCCCCAATCCGTGCGTTTCGCGTTAACCGCCGATGGAAAGATCGTGCCAGTTGATGACCCGATTTTTCGGCGCATAGCCCGAAACTTTATTGCTGACAGCGTCGATCTGGACTTCCTCATAAAGGAAAATGGCAGACGCCTGATCGTGGTAGTGCTTGTTGATCTGCTTCAGCATTTCGCGGCGCTTGTTCTCGTCGAATTCCTCGTTCGCCGCTTTGATGGTCGGCTCGATCTCCGGGAAGCACGTCCATTTGGTGGCCGTGTTGCACGAGTGCAGCGCGTTGATCGAACGCATGACATCCATCGTCGGTTCGGAGCCATAGTTAAATCCGAACAACGGGGCCATCTTGGTCGAATCCCGGACCTTGCCGATCAGGTCCGGTAGCGTGATCTCGTTGATCGTGATCTTGACCCCGACCTTGGCTGCGTCGAGCGCGACCTGCGAATAGATTTCGCGACGTTCGGCGACGTTAACCACGGCCTCGGCGAGCAGTTCGAGACCATCGCCGTAACCGGCTTCGGCAAGAAGTTGACGCGCTTTGGCTGGATCGTAGGGATATGCCGCGACATCCGGATTGTATCCGTTCACGGTGCGGGCCGCGGGCTGGCCAGCCGGCACTGAAAGTCCACCAAGGATGGCATCGACGAATGCCTGTTTATTGACGGCGTAGTTTAGGGCTTGGCGCACACGGACATCGTGCAAGGGCGTTCCCGGCCGGTTTTGGAAGAACATCAGGTTGATGTTCTGCGGTGTCGAACTGACGACGAGTTTGCCGCCCGCAGCTTCGACGCGGCTGCGTGTCTCGGGCGAAACTTCGATAGCGAGATCTACTTGCTTGGATTCGAAAGCCGACATCCGGGCCGCCACTTCGGGCAGTTCGCGGACGACCAGCTTGTCGATCTTGCCCACGCGCCACCCGGCAGTATGCGGCGTTACTTCGATGACGTCTTTTTGCCATGACACCGATTTGTAAGCGCCGGTGCCAATGGGATTGGTTGTGATCCCATCGTAGCCAACGTCGTTGAACAGTTTCATGTTCACGACATAGAGGCCGCCGAGCAGCGGCGGCACCATCGGATCGGGTGTCTTCGTCGACACCTCGAGGGTTGCATCGTCGATCACCCGCGCAGCAATAATGTTCGACATATTGCGCAGCGTGTTGATCCCCTTGGCCTTACCTTCGTCGGTGTTGAGCCAATTGATGAGGTCGGCAATATCCGAGGCGTGCAGCGCCTTGCCGTCGTGGAACGTGACGCCCTGCCTGACCTTGAGCTCCCAGGTCGTGGGCGAGATGTTCTTCCAGGAAACGGCTAGCCCGGGCACGGTACCGGTATCGGCGCCGTAAGTAACCGGATCGAAGGCAAGCTGGAAAAGCCAGCGCCCGGAATGCGACGCGTCGCCGAGCGGGTTGGCGAGCGAACGCGGCATGCTCGCGGTCGCGACGGTCATTTCAGCGGCACTTGCACCCCCGACCGCGATCATCGACGCGGTCGCGAACGGCACCAAGAAGTTACGTACGTATTTCTTCACAATCCTACCTCCCCGAAGGTTATCGTTAAGACAACGCATACTATAGGAGGCCCGTGTGCTGGGTAGCGGAATCATTCGCCAATCACCGCGAAGAATGTCCGGACCTTTGCCCGGCATTGCGTCAGCTTAGATTGCGGAGCGTCCGCGCCATCTGCTGCATGCCATCGCAGTAGGCTTGCCAATTGGGGCGAGCGAAGTCGTTCTTGAGGACGGCACCGGCCCGAACCAGGGCGTCCTTGAGACCGAGGATGCGGTCGCTGACATCGTCAGGATAACCGCGCGCAAAGGCATCGAAGGCCTGCTGGTCAAGGGGCGCGAAGAGGATTTGCGGGAAAAGGTCGATACTCTTCAGTGGCGCATCGATCCCGCGGGTCTCGCTGGTTGGCGGCGGATATCTGCGGACGAAAGCCTCGTACCCTCGTTGGCACTGGACGGCTATCTTTTCATCGACTTGGCCCGCATAGAGCCTGGCACTATCGGGGTCCGGCCCGTCGCATGAAACCAAGAAACCTGCCAACAAAAGAGAGAGAGCCGCCCTTCGCATCGTTCATCTATTACGCTGGTTCGCTACCTCGGGCAACGCCCGTTCTGTGCGGGGCCTCTCGGTATTTACCGAGTCTTAACCATGCCGTACCTACCCTAGGCTAAAGAAATTTCCGAGAGGACGACCATGCGATCCACCTTCTTACGCTACTTGGCGGCATCGACCCTCCTCTTGGGCCTCTTCGCTTTGCCGGCCGCATCCGGAGCCCAATCCCAGGCCTCCAAGACCGGTCTCGGCGTCTCCCGCCAGCAGGCCGGCGCGGCATCTGGTCAGTCCGCCGGCGCAACCGCGGGCGCCCTATCCATTGGCGCCGTTGCCGCCGCGGTCGGCGTTGTTGTTGTGATCGGGGTCGCGGTCGCCATCGGTTCGGGCGACGGCGCATCGTCGGCCTCCAGCACGAACTAGCGAACAGCCCTAGACCCTCGCCGCGCGCCCTGCCAGACTCACGGCAGGAGGCAACATCATGGCGAAAACCGAAAAATCCGACGATGCGTGGCGCGACAAGTTGACGCCTGAAGAATTCCACGTCCTCCGTGAGAAGGGGACGGAACGCGCGTTCTCCGGCGAATACAACAGTTTTAAGAAACCGGGGACTTTCGTATGCCGGGCTTGCGGCAACGACTTGTTCGATTCCCAAACAAAGTACGACTCCGGTAGCGGCTGGCCTAGCTTCTACGCGCCGATCGCGCCGGACAGAGTCGCCGAGGAACGCGACGTCAGCCACGGCATGGTTCGCGTCGAAGTTACCTGCAGCAAGTGCGGCTCCCACCTCGGGCATGTCTTCGACGATGGGCCGCAACCGACCGGTTTGCGCTACTGTATGAACTCGCTCTCGCTGAAGCACAAACCCACCGACTGACCCGATGACCGACCGAGACGGCTTAGTCTACGCCGCGGTCCTTGACGGCAAAGGCGGTGCAACAACCGTTCTCGATTGGGATGGCGTTCGCCAGTGGCAAACCGACCAGGGTCCCATCTGGATTCACCTTCAGCGTAATGTCGCCCAATCCGACCGGTGGCTGCGCGAAGAAAGCGGCCTCGATCAATTCACCGTCCAAGCACTGTTGGAAGACGACCCGCGCCCCCGAACCGCCGTCGTCGGCGACGGCATTCTCGCGGTTCTGCGCGGCGTGAACCTCAATCCGGGGGCCGATCACGAAGACATGGTGTCGGTGCGGCTTTTCGTGACGCGGGACCGCGTGATCTCGGTGCGAACCCGCGTCTTAGCCTCGGTCCAAGCCATGCGCGACGACATTAGCGCAGGGCGCGGCGCGAGAACGGCACCGGGCGTCCTCGCCCGCCTTGCCGACCACCTCGCGGTAAGAGTGGATCCCATCATCGAAGGTATCGAGGACCGTCTGGGCGACCTTGAGGCCAGCATCAGCGTCCGCCGCTCCACCGACTTGCGGCGCGATTTGCACGAAATTCGACGCGAAGCGATCGCCTTGCGCCGCCACATCGCGCCTCAACGCGACGCCATGAACAAACTTCCCGGCATCGACTCGCCCTTGCTTGATACGGCCCAGCGCAGCCGGATGCGCGAGGTCGCCGACCGGACCATGCGCCATGTCGAAGACTTGGATGCTGTGCGCGATCGTACCGCCGTCCTACAGGACGAACTGACGACCCAAATGTCCGAACAGATGAACCGGACGATGTACCTGTTGACGGTCGTCGCGACCGTCATGCTTCCGCTCGGTTTCGTCACCGGATTACTTGGCGTCAACGTCGGCGGCATACCTGGCGCCGACACCCCATGGGCCTTCGCCGCGCTCTGCGCCATCCTCGCTGTGCTTGTGGCGGTTGAGGTCGTCCTCCTACGCCGGTTGCGGTGGGTCTAGCGATGATCGGTGCCTTCGACGTCCAGCGCGTTTGGAATTTGATCGACCGTCTTGGCGATTGGCTAGTCGTTCATCTTTTGGTGCCACCGACCCTTGTCCAGTTTGCTGCCGCGTTGGCGTTGATCGCCGTCGCCGCGACGATCCGTATTCCCCTTCGACGCATCGCCAATCGGTTAATCGGCGATGCTACTTCGGAGGGGCCAGTGCGCCGCGTTATCGGCACGTTGCTGAGTCTGGCATTCCCGATCCTTGCCATTGCGCTGCTTTGGCTTGCCGTTGGCATCGCTAACAGCCTGGATCTGCCCAGTCGCGTGATCGGGGTCGCCGCCAGCCTTTTCAGTGCTTGGGTCCTGATCCGTTTTGTCTCCGGAATCGCGGGCGATACCACCCTCACCCGCTCGGTTTCCTTCCTCGCATGGACCGTCGCCGCGCTCAACATCGTCGGCCTTTTGGACGTGACAATCAGCACGCTCGATGCTGCGTCCTTCGAACTGGGATCGCTCAGGATTTCGGCTTTGACGATCATCAAAGGCATCACCGTCCTCAGCCTGCTGTTGTGGCTGGCGGTTGTCGTTTCGAGCGCGCTTGAGCGCCGCATTCGATCGGTCAGCGATCTCACCCCTTCCGTCCAAGTCCTCCTGATCAATCTCTCCAAGATCGCGCTCATCATTGTGGCCATCGTTGCGGGGATCAGTAGCGTTGGCATCGACCTGACGGCCTTTGCGGTCTTTACCGGTGCACTTGGCGTCGGCATCGGCTTTGGTTTGCAAAAGGTGTTCGCGAACTTCATCAGCGGGATCATCATCCTGCTCGACAAATCGATCAAACCTGGCGACGTCATCGAAATTGGGACGACCTACGGTCGGGTTATGTCGCTCGGGGCGCGGTATGTTGCCGTTGTCACACCGGACGCCCACGAATACTTGATCCCCAACGAAGAGCTGATTACCCAGCGTGTCGTTAACTGGTCGTTCAGCGACCAGATGGTTCGACAATCTGCCGAGGTCGGCATTCATTACAATTCCGACCTACGCCAAGCCATCACACTTTGCCTCGAAGCGGCGGACGAGGTCGAACGCATCCTAGAGACACCGAAACCGAAGTGTTTTGTTCAAGGGTTCGGCGACAATTCGGTGAACCTGTTGGTGAGTTACTGGATTAACGATCCGATGAACGGCACCGTCAACGTGCGGAGCGATCTGTTCTTAAGGATTTGGGACAAGTTCCATGCAGAGGGGATCGAAATTCCCTATCCGCAAAGGGATATCCACATCAAGGAGGGGGCGCTTGCGATGCCGCAGCCCTCATTGAACCCGAACGACACGGCGTAACCGGCCGCCTCGCCGCACGGATACGCTGAGAGTTTCGCCACGAAGGTTAGCCGCGTTTCGTCAGAACGACGGTTAGAATCCCGAACCCGAGGCCCGGGATCGAGAGCGCCGCCAGCATTCCCGTCATCCCCAGTCCGTCGCCGCCTTCGAGACTTCCCACGAAGAAACTCGACAGTGTCATGAAACTGAACGAGACCGCCCCCAGCAACGCCGCGCCGGTTCCCGCGATCTTTGGGTCCACCTCGATCGCGCCGGCCATCGCGTTGGGGATGTTGATCCCGACGCCCACCGTGTAGACCATCATCAGCGGATAGAGAATCGCGATGTTCAGTTGGCCGGATAGGACAATGACAAACGACAGACTTGCAGCACCCGCAGCAAGCGAACATCCGACGATAACCATCGGGTGAATCGATACCCGGCTCGAAATCCGGCTGGAGATTAGGTTGCCGATCATGAACCCTGCTGGAAGCAAGGCCGTGAGGACACCGTAGAGTCCGCTGCTAACGCCAAGGGTCTCGATCACGACAAACGGTCCGCCTGTCATAAAACCGAAGATTCCGCCGCTTAGAAGCGCTTGGGACAGGGCGTAACTCATGAACAGCGGCGAGCGCAACAGACGGCCGTAGTTCGTGAGCATGCGGACGCCCCCGTACGCCGCAGCATCGCGTACCTTGTGCGTTTCCGGCAGAAAGACGATGGCGATGCCCAGAAAAATAAAGGCGATCACCGCAGTCGTCCAAAAAATACCCTGCCAGCCCAGCGCATTGGCCACAAAGCCGCCTGCAACCAGCGAGAGCAGCGGCGCGAGTGTTGCGCCGCTGTTGATCAACGCCATCGGCTTGCGGACATGGGGAAACGCCCATACATCGCGCGCGATAGCTCGTGCCAGAATTGTTCCGCCCACTGCACCGAAAGCCTGGGGTATCCGGGCCAAGGTCATCCATTCGATGGTGGGTGCCAGCGCTACGGCAATCGACCCGAGCCCGTAGATCGCCAAGCTGCCGATCAATACCCACCGCCGGCCGTAGCGATCGGACAACGGCCCATAGATCAACTGGGACACCGCGAACACCGCAAGAAACACCGTGAGCGTGAACTGTGCCGAGGAGGCATCGGTACCAAGGTCGCGCGCCAATTGCGGAATCGCTGGCGTGTACATGACGCCACCGATCCAACCGATCGCACTCAGGCCTGCCAGCAGAAGCAACACGCAATCAAATCCTTTGAGCGATAGGGGCCGTGGACGGGGCCATGGCGGGAAACCGGCGAACAGCCAGCCCGCCACAGTAGGCGGTTAGCCCGGATCCGCTATCGAAAAGATCGCACCGTGCAAGCAGACGATGGGATGGGGTCTTGATAAGTGGGACCGATGCCATCGCCGTTGGAGTGTCCATGGTCCCCCTATCGTGGCTTGTCGAAGAACGAATGCGCCTCTTTGTCTGGTGCATTCGCTGCGACCACCATGGCACGATCGCGCCAGGGCTGCTGATTGACAGACTTGGCCCCGACTTTCCGATCCCGAAGGTCGCAAAAAAACTCGTCTGCACCAAATGCGGCGCGCACGAGTTCACCGTGAACCCCCATTGGAACGACGTCGACATTCCCGGCGCGCCCAAGATGTTTCCGGTTGCACCGCGCTAGGCCGCCTCCGGTGCAACAAAAACGCCGTCGGCGGTATATCTCCGGACGACCTCCATCGTCGGCTTCATACCGCGGTAAGGAAACTCGGCGCCGTCGTCCGCCCATAGATCGTTCGGCAACCCCTGGCGAGCGGCATAGACGTGGCCGTAAACCGCCGGCTCGTCCCACGCCGCAAGATTGGCAAACGGATTGGCGCGAGCCTTGCGCAATGCCCGCAAATCTACCCGCCCCTCGAGCGCGACCCGACCGGGGCCGTCGGCAACCACCTGCACCCCACCGTCGTAGTTCACGATCTTCGCGTGGCCGCGCGAATAGAGGTTGGGCACAGTGTCAGTGTGGTTCAAGTACTCCCCGCCCATCGCCGCCGACACGACGTAGGCCGTGTTTTCGAAGGCCCGGCTGCGCCGCCCCATCTCCCACGCCGCGCGGCCGCCGCCGTGCGGTTCGGACGTCGGGTGAAGAATCACCTCCGCGCCCCGTTTGACCAGCGCCCGGGCCGTTTCAGGAAAGTTCATGTCGAAACACACGACGGTACCTAGACACCCAAGCGGCGTGTTCACGACCGGGAACAGATGATCGTAGCCGTATTTGTCGACGTAACGCGTAAAGATGCTCCCCGGCGTCGTATCCGGGAGTGTCCCCAGCACGTCGGCGCATTGAATCTTCCGGTAGCGGTGAATGACCGTGCCGGAATCGTCGATAATGAAAGCCGTGTTGAAAAAGCGCCCCGGCCAGTCGTCGTCGGCTTCGAAGCACCCGCCTGCGACATAGCACTTCATGTCCTGGGCGAATTGGCAGAGCCGGTCGATTTCCGGCCCCGGGAACCGCACGCCGATTTGCGCCCATACGTCGGGCGTTCGGTTGACCTGGGCACCGGTAATAAAGAACTCGGGGAATACGACGATGCCGGGTTTGGTCCGCTCGACCCGGAACTGGACGAGTTCGATCGCCTCTTCGACATTGCGCATCTTGGTTTCCGCGGCAAGATCGGCCCGGCGAACGATGCGCACCACGTGCTGGCCGAGAATCACTCCGTAGTTGAGGCGTTCATCCTTTGTTGGCGTGCGGGCGACAGCGGCGACGCGGCGTTGGCCCTCTTCTTTCCACGCGGCACGGGTGGCGGGCGATTCGACAACGTTGCGACCGTCGGTTCGGTACTCCGGCGCGTAGAGTTGGGTGCGCAAGATTGCCGGGAAGTTCGGGCCGGGCGCTTGGCGCAAGCGGCGCAGGCGGTCGATGTCCGGATTGCAGACGATGAAACTCTCATTGCCCTTCGCGCTCACGGTATTGCCGATCCAATCGTTCAACGCCGTGGCCGGCGGGAGTGCGATTTCGGTATCCTCAAGCGTCACCGTGCTGGGCGACGCACAGGCTAGATAGAGACGGTTTTCGTAGGGCCGCGCCCGACGCACGATCTGCCGCATCTCAAAGCGATCGTCGCTCAACTCGCGTGCCGGGTTGAGCAGCAATTCGCATCCATTGAGGGTCAAGGCCCGGACCAGGTGCGGAAACAACACATCCTCGCCGAGGAGAAACCCGAGTTGGCCATGCGGGGTGGCGGCCACCGCGAAATCGGCCGGGGTATTCAGGACTGCCGCTGAATCGTTGTAACGATCCACGAGGTCCGGTGAGATTTTTGGCGTCCGGAGCAACCTGTTGCCGTCGGGATCGAAGAGAAACGCAACCGTCTGCACCTGCCCGCTCGTGTCGGTGACGACCTGCCCCGCTGCGGCGAGGTAGATCTCTTCGCTGCGCGCCACCGCGCCCAGGCTTTGTTCGAAGACACCTTCGCTGGGGGCCCCGCCCGCCGGGTCCGCCAAGGGGAGCAGGACCAACGGCGCCCCATCGTCCTCCGAGCGGCGTTTTGCCGCTCGAATCTGGGCTCGCGTTTGGGTCTCCAGGGTCTTCGGCCCCCACGCATGTTGAAAAATAACGAGCATCGGCGTCCTCCTCGGTTGCGCGGCGATTGTTTCGACCACGCCGAAACGACGCAACACTTACCCAAACCGTTGACCGCCCTGCGTCTGCGGACCATCCTGCAGCCTAAACGACCCACACAAGGAGGGTGTCATCGCTCGTTCAGCCAATCTCTACCGCAGCACCTTGTTCGTCCCCGGAAACAAACCGGAGCGCTTCGACAAAGCCGCCGCCAGCGGCGCCGACCTCATCGCGGTCGATCTTGAAGACGCGGTGCCGCCCGAGAATAAGGACGCGGCGCGTAAAACCGTGATGGACTACCTCGCCCAGCCCTACAGCGGCGCGGCGCGGCGGTTTGTGCGCATCAATTCGCCCAAGACCGCAGCGGGAATGCGCGACCTGGTGGCGCTGATCGATTCCCCCTCGATGCCAGACGGCATCCTGATCCCCATGGTTGCGACCGCCGCGGAGGTCCAATGGGTCGACGGCCTTCTGGCGCATCAAACCGACCTCGATCTCATTGCCGTGATCGAGACGACCGAAGGGTTGAACAACGCCTATGACATTGCGGGCGCCTCGCCCCGTTTACGCGCGATCGGGTTCGGTTCGGCCGACTTTACGTCGGAAAGCGGCAGCACGATGGAATGGGATCCCCTTCTCTACCCCCGCAGCCGTATTGCCGCGGCGTGCGCGCGGCACCGGGTGATCGCTATCGACGGGGTATGGTTGAATATCAACGACGAAGACGGACTGGTCGGCGAAACTCGCGCGATCCGCGCGTTGGGCTATCGCGGCAAAATCGCCATTCACCCCAAACAAATTGCGGGAATCCATACCGGATTCGCCCCGACCGAGAAGGAGATCGAGAACGCCCGCAAGGTCGTTGCAGCCTTCAAGGACGCCGGCGGCGCCGCTATCAAAGTTGACGGCCTGATGATCGACCTACCCCTGTACGAATCGGCACAGCGAACGCTTGCCAGCGCTAGGGAGTAATCACCCATGTCTACCGTTCCTTTGATCGACATCGCCCCCTTCCTCGACGGTAGCGACAAGGGCGGCGTTGCCGCGCAGCTCGACGCCGCGTGCCGGAAGATCGGATTCCTGGTGATCCAGGGCCACGGCGTGGATCCGGCCCTGATCGCGGAGATGCACCGCGTCAGCAAGGCATACTTCGAGCTGCCGTACTGGGAGAAAATGCGTTTCAAGATGCCCCCAGACAGGTACCGAGGCTATACCCCTTACGGCGCCGAGAGCCTCTCATATAGTTTGGATGAAGCGCTCCCGCCGGACCTGAAGGAATCGTTCTCCATGGGTCCGTTCGACCACGCCTACGACGCGTATCATTTCGGCGCCGCCGGGGCGCGCTATTTCGCGCCCAACTTCTGGCCGGCGCGGCCCACGACGATGCAGGCGGTTTGGGAGACCTATTACACCGAAATGGATCGACTAGCCCGCGACTTGATGCGGATCTTCGCCGTCGCACTCGGCCTCAAGGAGGATTGGTTCGCCGACAAAATCGACCGACACATCACCAACTTCAGTGTCATCCACTACCCGGGCCAGGAAGACACCGCCCCGAAAGCTGGCCAGAGCCGGGCCGGCGCGCACACCGACTATGGCAGCCTAACTATCGTCCAGACAGATACCGACGTGGGCGGACTAGAAGTTCAAACCCGGGACGGCAATTGGTCGGCGGTGCCCTGGATTCCCGATACCTTTGCCATCAACCTGGGCGACCTGATGTCCGAATGGACCAACGATCAATGGGTCTCGACGCTGCACCGCGTTGCCAATCCGCCGCGCGACAAAGCCAATGTCAGCAAGACTTCCCTGCTGTTCTTCCATCAACCCAACTACGACGCCGTCATTGAGTGCATCCCAACCTGTACCGATGCCGATAACCCGCCGCGGCATGACAAGATCACGTCGGGCGACCACGTTACGATGAAGATCAACAAGCACCGCACCGTGGACGACGTGATGCAGGCGGCCCAATAGCTATTCTTCAGGAGACGACCATGGAGAAACTCACGTTCCGGCACCTCGCCGACTCGACGAAGGCCGATCACGAGATTTTGCAGCCCTACCTCGAAGAAGAAAACAAACTGACCGGAGAACGGGTGCTGGAAATGTTCGCCGCCCTAAAGGACAAGGACTGCGGACCGCTACCCGTCGACATCTTCGAACACGGACTGCAAACAGCAACCCTGGCACTGCGTGACGGCGAAGACGAAGAAACCATCGTCTGCGCCTTGTTACACGATCTTGGTCACTTCGTTGCACCGATGAACCATGGCCGCTTCATCGCCGAGTTGTTGCAGCCCTTTATTTCCGAGGAGAATTATTGGGTCTTGCAGCACCACACGATCTTTCAAGCCTACTACTACCTCCACCATATCGGTAAGGACCGCAACGCCCGCGACAGGTACAAAGACAGCCCCTATTACGAACGTGCGGTGCGGTTCGTCGAGCGGTGGGACCAAATGGCCTTCGACCCGGACTTCACGCCCGAACCGATCGAAACCTTCGCCCCGATGGTCCGGCGCATTTTCGCACGCCCACCCCACGGCGCGAGCGCACCTTTGTCTGCCTCGGTGACCTAGGCCTCGGCCTTTGTCTTCATCGCCGCGGCCACTGCGTCCTCGACAACCGTCCCCTTGAAGATGTCGGGATTCATCCCGGCATGCATTTCAGCGGGATGGACAAAGGTCAAATCGCGGAAGTCCGCCAGCGTAAGGGACCCTTCTTCAACGAGACTGTAGGCCTTGGCAATCACCTTGCGCGCGTCAGTGACGTCAAAATGTCCGATATCGGACCCGATTAGGGCTTTGAACTTGGCGCCGAACTGGTTGAGTTTTTGGTTGAAGGCCCACGCCATGATGCGATCGTCGGATTCGCAACCGAAATAGAAGTTCGGAACAAAGAGATCGTAGATGTCCTTTTCGCTAACGATGCCGCAGCGCGCAAAATCATCAAGATCAGTCTCCCGCTCGGGCGGCCATTCATAGAAGAAGCCGTCGCTCGTCTTGAGCGCGTCTAGTTTGGTCTGAACCTTGGGACCGCCGTATTGTGTGGCGAGCTCCACCAGCATCTCCCGGTCGATCCGGGCCGGATCGAGGTGGCGCTTGAGTTCGGGTACATTGCGCTTTTCCCAGTGTTCGATGAGATCGTTGTAGAGGCTTGCGGCCCAACCGACGCCGCATTCGAGGAAGCCGAACTTCAGATCGGGGAACCGCCGCGTCACTCCGCCAAGAACGAGCGCCTTGCAAAAGGCCTGACTGCCGGCCGCAAAATGTCCGATGTGATTGAAGGTCACGTTGGAAATGGAGGTCCGGTCGACCCAACCCATCGTGCTGGTGTGCATCGTCGGCGCGACCTTTAGGTCCATGCATTTCTGCCAGACCGGGTCATAGTCGTAGGGGCTGTCGAGCGCGAGCGGATCAATCCAATAGGACGCCGCGGCCGAGGCAAGGTCGCGGTCACCGCCGATGGCACCTTGGATCGGGCGCCGGACAGCGCCTTCGACCATCGCCGCTTTGAGTCCGCGTTGGCCGACTGCAAAGTCGAGTTCCTCGATCGCTTCCACGGGTGTGTGCATCGGGATCACGGCCGCCGGCGCCAAGCGATCGGAATACTCGTCGAACAAATCCGCGTTCATTGTATTGATCGCGCGCACCACACCGCGGCGCATCTCTTCGTCGTCAAGGCCGACGAAAAGAATCGCCAACGTGGGGTAAACGAAGGAGAAATCGATGCCGAACTCGTCGAGCCGGGAGCGCAACAGGCCTGGGAACATCGCTGTCGCCCGGTCCCGAGTATTGCCCGCTGGGAACATCCAAAAGGGGGCGCGCTTGATCCGCTTGCGGGCCCGTTCCTCCGGCGTTGCGTGATACCAGCCCCAGAACTTCCCGTCCGCAAGCATGTCGACGTAGCGCTTGACCATCGTCGACCCACCGACGTCTTTGACGTAATCCATCAAGACCGGTTCGACTTCGAGCATATGCGCATCGGCATCGATGATCGGGTGGTTTAAGCCCTCGCGGACGATTTGAGATTTACTTTTGGTCATCTTGTCTCCCACGGGTTGCAATTCGAAATTGATTATCTCGTTATGAATTCGGTTTGGCGGAGGTATGAACCGGATAGAACAGTTGTTGCCCCTCGACCTTGAAATCGGCGATGGCTTGCTGCCCGTGCGAACCGATCAGCCAATCGATGAAGCGTTGTCCGTCCGCCGCACGGACCCGCATATGGCGCGCTGGATTGACCAAGATAACGCCATAGGGATTGAACAGACGGTCGTCGCCTTCGACTAGAACGGCCTGGCGACCTTTGTTGCCGAAGCCAATCCATGTACCACGGTCTGTCAGCGTGTAGCCCGCCATCCCGGTCGCGGTGTTGAGCGTTGCTCCCATCCCCGCACCAGTCTCGCAGTACCAGGTACCGCTCGCCTTGGCGACATCAACGCCGGCCTCCGCCCATAGAAACAGTTCTTTTTGGTGGGTACCGGAGTCATCGCCGCGCGACAGAAACGGGACTTGGGCCGCGGCGATGGCTTGGAGCGCGGCTACCGCATCGCCTTTTCCCTTGATGCCGGCCGGGTCGTTCTGCGGCCCGACCAAAACGAAATCGTTGTACATCACGTCGTAGCGCCGGACGCCCCAGCCTTCGGCTACGAAGGTATCTTCCGCGACGCGGGAGTGTACCAAGACGACGTCTCCGTCCCCGTTTCGCGCATTCTTTAGTGCCTGACCGGTTCCGACGGCAACGACTCGCACCTCTATCCCGGTTTCACGCGTGAAGCGCGGCAAGATGAAATCAAACAAGCCGGCATTCTGCGTCGAGGTCGTGGATTGAACGACGATGAATCGTTCAGCAGTTTCACCACTTTTGACGTGTGCCATCGTCAGACCGAGGCACACCAACAATCCAGCGAACCAACGCCATGCCGTGTTCATAAAACCAACTTTCCTTCAAGGAAGGCCTGGGCCTGCAGCGTTGTGGGCGAATCGAAAAATGCGGGGGTTGCCCCGCGTTCAACGATTTTACCGCCCACCATGAAGACGACATCCTCCGCGATGCGCCGGGCTTGGCCAAGGTCATGGGTGACCATAATGAGTTTGGTTCCGCGGGTCCGTGCGGCTTGCAGCAATGCCTCGATGGCAATGATCGAGGCGTTGTCCAAGTTGGCGGTGGGCTCGTCCAGGAAAACGACGTCGGGTGCGCAGCACAGCGCGCGGGCGATCGCCAAGCGCTGCTTCTCGCCCCCCGAGAGCACGCCGGCGGGGCGCCGCGCCAAATCGGACAGCGTGGCGCGCCCGAGCCATTCCTCGACGCGGTCGCGTAGTGCCGCTCCGGTGTATCCCCGGATACGCAACGCATAGCGCAGGTTTGCCGCCACCGATCGGCGGAGAACCACCGGGTCCTGAAAGACCATTGCCTGGCGTAGGCGCAGATCGCGATCGGCGCGCGCGCCGCGCCACTCGACCCTTCCGGTCGTCGGTTCCAACAGACCGTGAAGAAGCCGCAACAGAACACTCTTGCCGGCGCCGTTGGGACCGAGAATGACTGTTGACCCGCCGGGGCCGATGGTCAGATCGAGCGGACCGACCCAAGTACCCGCCGCCGTCGTGTAGGACAGGTCGGTTGCGCGCAAGGGCAGGATCGGTCGCCGGTCGACGATCGTCCGATCCGAGGGGAGTGCCAAATCAACCATAGGCTTGGCTCATCAACCGCGTCCTAAAGGTCATCGCCGCCCCGTTCACGATCATGGCGATCAATATGAGAATGAAACCTAGCGCCAACGCCAACCCAAGATTGCCTTTCGACGTTTCCACAGCGATCGCCGTCGTCATCACCCGCGTGACGTGATCGATGTTGCCGCCGACCGTAATCACCGCGCCGACTTCAGCAATCGCGCGGCCAAAACCCGCCAAGGCGGTCGTGAGGAGACTAAAGCGCGCGTCCCATAGCAACGTGCCGACTTGTCCCATCGCCCCCACGCCCAACGAACGCAACTGCTCGTCGTATTCGCCGGCCAAGTCTTCGATGGTCTGGCGCGTCAGCGCCGCCACGATCGGTGTCACCAGGACGCACTGCGCGATAATCATCGCGGTCGGTGTGTAGAGCAATTGCAAGACCCCAAGCGGCCCCGCATTCGAGAGCATCAGATAAACCATTAGGCCGACCACGACGGGCGGTAGCCCCATCAGGGCACTCATGGTCACGATGACTGCTTGGCGACCGGGAAAGCGCAGCACCGCCGTTAGCGCGCCCAAGGGGAATCCGATCAGACAGGCAATCACCACGGCGGTGAGGCTCACGCGCAAGGAAAGAAACACGATTTCCGCGAGGTCGGCGTCGCCCCGGACGATTAGGTCGAAGGCCAAAACGAAGGCTGCCCCGAAATCCTGCACGTTCCTCCCCACAATTTCTTTGCAACGGTCACGTCGATTTTGACAGTTTCCGACGAGCGCTCCAAGCTATCGGCGGACATCGCTTTTAGGGGAGGCAGACGCCGTGAAGCATCGCAAGATTAGAGGCCGGATCGACTACATCACCGACGACGTCGGGGTCATGGGCCGGGAGTGGTTCACCCATAGCGTCCATTCGGACGGGCGCCGCACCATGCGCGCCCTCACCGAAATGGACGACGACGACCTGATGCGCGACGTCACCTTCAGCGTCGACGAGAACTGGCTACCGTTGGATTGTTTCGTCCGCCTGACGATCGGCGACCGGTTTCAAGGGACCGGATGGTTCCGTTTCACCGACACGTATGCCGAATGCGAATCGTTCTCGATCGACGGGGGGCGCGTCAGCCAGCGCTGGCCCATGGACGGACGTCCACCCCTGTTCGTTAGCCATGCCGTCGCTTGCGACGCCTGGACCAACGCTGCTTTCGACATGTCTCGCAAAGGCGAACGCCAATTGGTCTATCCGCGCATGGCGTGCTCGCCACTCGGCAACGGCGGATCGGGTCCGATGCTGGGGAATTCGACGACGGTTACACCGACACCGGCGACGTTGTACCTCGACTATCTAGGCGAGGAGGACGTGACCGTCCCAGCCGGGACATTCAAGTGCCATCGCATGGCGCTCAACCGCGGCGATATCCCGCGCTTTGAAATCTGGACCCACGGGCCAGACTTCCTGCCCGTGCAACTCCGCTACGACCGGTTAAACCAGTACTATCAACTCGCCGAACTGGACATGTAATCGGCGCGCGAAAGAGGTTCGTATGGAAACGCAGTACCGCCACAACCTTCTGGTTGACGAAAACCACGACGAAGAGGCACGCGAGATGTTCGCCGTGGACCTCGCCACGCATCTTTCCAAGGATGTCTTCCCTGGAACACGCCGCTTGTTCGAGGAACGGATCGCACCGGCGTTCCAGCGTCAGCACGATCGGGCCCCGAATCGAACCGAGACCCGGCGCGCACTGCTGGGCCAGCCCTTCTATCAGATGTGGAGTTCGCTCAAGCGAACCGACCAGGAGATATTGTTCGACTATGTCGGCGAAGCGGTCGAGCACCAGTTGAGCGGCATTACCGCACGCAGCAAACGACCCCCCCGCAAGGCTGGTGGCTCGCTCCGTCTGGACCCAACCGTCAAGCCGCCGCGATACCTCACGGCGGTCGATATCCATTGTATGCCAGGCAACTACACCGGGGATTTGGGCGGCGACGACGTTTCCGCCGGCGCGATTTTCGACCGCGGTCTGTTTCTGTACGGGCGCGGCGGTCTCGGGCCGCAGAGCGACGATATGGGCGCCTCGGCCTGCGCCTGGCTCAAGCGGACGCATCCCGGTTTCGCGCCAAGCGACATTCTGGATATGGGCTGTTCGATCGGCGGCAACACCCTGCCCTTTGCCCGCGCGTTTCCGAAGGCAAACGTTCAGGCGATCGACGTGGGGACCGGTATCTTGCGCTATGGCCATGCCCGGGCCGAAGAACTTGGCGTGCCGATCCATTTTTCACAACAGGATGCCGAACACACGTCGTTCCCCGATGAGAGTTTCGATTTAATCGTCTCGCACTTGCTCGGTCACGAAACCTCGTTGGCGGGCTATCGCAACATCGTCCGCGAATGCTTCCGGCTACTGCGGCCCGGCGGCATGATGCTGCATACCGAGACCGAGTGGTCGACCGAGGTCGATCCATTCAACCAGTCGGTTCTCGACTGGGAGACGCACTACAATGCCGAGCCGTTCAAGACAAAGCTCGACACGCTCGACAACATCGCCGTCGCCGCCGAAGCGGGATTCACCAAGAATAAAGCCTTTGTCGAGCGCGCGCCGAGTTTGCGGGCCGGCACTAAATACTACCAAGGCCGCTGGGTGATCTTCGGCGCGACGAAATAGGCCCTAGACCTCTAGAACAATGTTCCCATAGAAGTCCCGGCTTTCGAGCATTTCGTGGGCCTTGCGAGCGTCGCTGAGGGGAAAACGGGCGGCCAGGACCGGTCGCAGATCGCCGCGCGCGAGGAACCTGAGGACTTGCTTGATCGATTCCTTGGGCGTGAAGTGAGTCCCGGTCAGCATGATTTGGCTGCGGACCAATAGACGGCGGATATCGATTAGGGTTTCGGTCGGTTCGATCGAGCCCGCGCTCGACAGCCGGCCGTTATAGGCGAGCGCATCCAAGCTCTTGCGCAAGATGTCGCCGCCGATAGTTTCCAACACGACGTCGACCCCGCGCCCGCCCGTGGCCGCGCGGACTTCCTTGGTCAGGTCCTGGGTCCTATAGTTGACCCCGACATCGGCGCCGTCCTGCTGGGCTCGGCGCAGTTTGTCGTCCGACCCCGCACTCGCGACAATACGACAGCCGGTCATATGGGCGATTTGGACCGCCGCACTCCCCACCGCGCCGCCGACGGCGTTGATGAGGACCGTATCCTCGGGCCGAAGGTTAACCTTGCGCGCCATCTCCCACGCAGTTGCATAGGCGACAAGCGAGGTCGCTGCGTCAAGGAACGAAACCTCCGCGGGTAACGGCAGCAGACTGAACTGGTTGACCCTGACATACTCGGCGTAGGTGCCCCACCGAGTGTGGCCGAGCTTGTCGAACTTGGCGCAAATGTTGTCGTGGCCTTGCATACAATAGCAGACTGGCTCGCTGCACGTGCCGAGTGAAACGGTGAGCACAGGGACGACCCGGTCGCCCGCCTTGAGCCCGGCAACCCCTGGACCGACTTCCGCCACGGTCCCCGCACCCTCGACTCCCAAAATGTGCGGAAAAGTTACCGATGCGTTGGGGACGTTGCCGTTACGCACCAGGGTGTCGAAGCGGTTGATCCCGACGGTATCGACCTTGATAAGAACATCGCCGGGACCCACCTCGGGTGTCGGAACATCGGCATACCGCATGGCTTCAGGCCCGCCGTGGCCGTCAATAACGATCGCTTTCATGGCGCCTTTCCGGTTGGTGACTCGTAACGCGGGCCATCCGGGGTCGAGCGAATTAACCGACCGGGCCGAGCCTCGGTTTCCTGTCCGCGTCGTTGAATGACCTGACCTGCAACGATGGTCGCTTCGTAGCCCCGCGCCTTTTGCATGAGGCGCATCGCGCCAGCCGGCAAATCGTTGACGAAGTACGGCGTCTCCAGCCGCAGACCGTCGAAATCGATCAAGTTTAGGTCGGCGCGCAGACCGGGCTTGATCGCGCCGCGATCGTTGAATCCATAGAGCGCGGCGTTATCCAGCGTTTGCTTCTTGACCAACCACTCCAAAGGCAGCGACGCACCGCGCGTGCGGTCGCGAGCCCAGTGGGTCAGCATGAAGGTCGGGACGCTCGCATCGCATATGTAGGTCACATGCGCCCCTGCATCGCCGCCGCCCAAAACGGCCTGCGGGTGGACGAGCATTTCGCGAACCGTCTCTAAGTCGCCATCCGCGTAATTGAAGGCGGTAAAATACAAAACCGCGCGCCCGTCGTCGGCAAGCAACTTGTCGTAGCCAAGGTCTGCAGGGTCGCGACCGCCCGCTTTCGCTTGCGCTGCAATGCTATGGGCCGGGTCAGGTTCGTAATCCAACGGATCGCCCAGGTCGTAGCTGCCCGCCCACGCGGTCTTGAGAATATTGTTGAACGCATCGTCGTTAGGATCCGATTGCGCCAAAAGCCGCGCCTTGAACGCCGGATCGCGCATCGTTCGTACGATTTCCCCATGCGACTTCCCGGCGATTTCGACAAAGGCCGGATAACGAAAGAACGGATGGATTCCCGCCAACGTGAACAGGTAGTTGGTCGGCCGACCGAAGACCTGGGGATAGATACGTGCGCCATCCGCCGCGGCTGTCGCGCAGGCATCCAAAACGGCACGCCAGACCTCGGGGTAATCGTGGGCCTGCCCGAGCAAGAAGGTTATCGGACACCCCGTGCTTTTGGAGATCCGGTGCATCCATTGAATTTCACTGGGCGGACCGGCGGCATCGAAACCGCTCATCCCGCGCACTGTCATCTCAAAGACGCCATGGCCGGCACCGGCGAGCGCTTGGGCTAGGGCGAGAAGTTCGTCCTCGGCGGCAAAGGTGCCCGGCACGAGGTCACCGTCGATGTCGAGGTGGAGCAGCGAGCGCGACGTGCTAAGCCCGGCGGCACCGGCCGCCATCGCTTCGCGCACCACACGCGCCTCGGCGGCGATGTCGCCTGCGGTCGCCCATTCGTCGTGGGCGCGGTCGCCCATGACATAGGCGCGAATCGCGCCATGACCGATTTGCGCCGCGACGTCGAGGGCGCGCGGCATCGCATCCAGCGCATCGAGATATTCGGGGAAGGTCTCCCACTGCCAGCGTATCCCCGCCGCCAGGGCGCTGCCGGGAATGTCCTCAACCCCCTCCATCAACCCGAGGAGCCAGGCGCGCCGGTCCGGCGCCGCGGGCGCGAATCCAACGCCGCAATTCCCCATCACCACAGTGGTGACCCCATGCCAGATGGACGGCGTCAGAAGCGGGTCCCAGGTGACCTGACCGTCATAATGGGTGTGGATATCGACCCAGCCTGGGGTCAACAGCAGGCCGTGTGCGTCAATCGTTTCCGCGGCCGCGCCGGTGAGGCGGCCAACCTCGGCGATGTGACCATCGGCGACCGCGACATCGGCAACGACCGCAGGCGCGCCGGTCCCATCGACAACCTGCGCCCCTTTGATCAGGAGATCGTACATAACCCACTCAAAGAAAAGGGGCGCAACGCCGTGACAGCCTTGCGCCCCTCGTCAAGTTGGTCTGCTACCTACTCAGGTCGAAGAAGCGCGGTTGAGCCTCGGGTTGAATACTGAGACCCTTGAGGCCTTCACGCCATGCATACTCGTGCTTGTATTCCAAGACCGGCACAAGCGCGAGCTCGTCCATGATGGTGTCCTGGATTTCCTTCAGCATCGCGTCGCGCTTGGCCTTGTCGGGCTCGGCTTTGGACGCGAAGGCCAGCTCGTCAACGCGGGGGTTGCTGTAATTCCCCCAGTTATTGAGCCCGCCCTTGGACACTGAAACGTATTGCAGCATCACGGAATACGCCGCGTCGATCCCGAACGGACGGCTGGTGTCGTTCAACGCCATGCCGAGATCCTTCTTCACGAATTGCCGGTCCGAGTACTGTTGGAGCGGCAACGGATCGAGCAATACGGGAAAGCCGACGGCCTTGAGCGAGCTTTGGATGATCGTCGCGACCGGGCCGATGATGGACTCGCGCTCGGCGACGAAGGCGAGCTTAAATTCCTCGGCAAATTTTTCGAGGCCTTCGCCGTTCGGGTAACCCGCCTCGGCGAGCAGTTGCTTGGCTTTTTCGGGGTTGTAGTCGTAGCTCACCGACGGCTTGTGGTAACCCGGGTACTCCGGCGGCACTAAGCCTTCCCATTTGCGCGCGGCGCCGAAATAGACCTTTTCAATGAGTTGGTTGTAAGGGATGGCATGGGCGACGGCCTTACGGACCTTGACGTTGTCGAACGGTGGCCGCCCCCAATTCAACGACATCATGATCGTCGAATTGAGGTACCCGCCGCCGACTTTGATCCCTTTGACCTTCTTGAGGCTGTCGAACTCCCGGGGGGCCAAGGAATCGACGAAGTCGGCTTGGCCGGACCGCAAGATCGTCAGGCGGTTGGAGCTTTCCGGAATCTTCTTCCAGACGACTCGGTTGTAGTGGGGCTTGCCGCGGTAATAGTCCTGGTTGGCCTCGAGGATGATGGTGTCCTCTTTTTTCCACTCCCCAACGCACCAAGGACCGAAACCCGGACCATTGGTGGTATTGGTATAGTTGTGGCTCCAAGGGTCTTCCGGCGTGGCGTTCGCCTCCATGGTTTCCTTGTCGTAAATGTGGAGCGCGAAGATCGCTAAGACCGGCAGAAATAGACCGTTGGCCTGATCCTGCCGAATCTTCACCGTGTATTGATCGACCTTGGTGACCTCATCTCCCAGCACGCGGGGATCGGGACTCGGCACCGGCTTGCCTTCTTCGATCGCCTTGTTCGCAGCAGCACGGGCGGCAAACAACGAAGGGGCGAACGTATCGATCGAGCCGACGTTCGCGAGGAAGTAGCCGACCGCTGCCGTACCGCTGATCGATTTGGCACGGGCCAGGGTGTAAAGGACATCGTCGGCATCGAAGGTGGCGCCGTTGCACCCCTTCACGCCACGGCGCAAGTTCAGCGTCCAAGTCAGGGTCGGAACGTCGAAGCTCCAGGATTCAGCGAGCCTGCCTTCGAAGGTGTGCGTGTCAAGTGCGGCGAAACCGTCGGCATTGACCTCACCCAGTTTGAAGTAGACCAGCGGTTCGAGGACCTGAACCATTCCGCTATAGGAAGGCGGAAAGGTCCCGCCCGGTCCGTCGACGTTCAGGCTATTCGGCACGTTGTACGAAAGATACAAAAGGTCTTCGGCTTGGGCGACAGTCGTCGCCCCTAATCCGACCAGCCCCATCCCTGCGGCGGCCAGTACGTTGCGTACGCGTCTCCTCAGCATTACATCCTCCCAATTGGCTCATGCCCATAGGTCGGCACGATCTCTCCCTCAGACCACGCCGTCCCTCGGCCAATTCTGTGGTCGCGGCCTTGCCCGAGTCAAATGGTCGATGATCGGGCGACCGATTTGGGCCGATAGACCCGCGCCTAGAGGACCTGAAACAGTTCGTACCGGACGCCAAACGCACCGCCGTCGAGAATTCGAACAGCGCCGCGCCCGATGGCGATCGTGCTGTTCAACCAGGCATAGTCGTTATCCATGGCAGTTTCGAAGAAGACGGCGCTCCGCATGTAATAGCGATCGCCCGGCACCGCTTCGCGCCGTCCCAGTTTCTTTAGTACGTCCTTCGGACCCGACACGATGCCTTGATAGGCGATCTGGATGAGCACTCCGTCGTCCGCCTCAAGGACCAGCCGCACATCGGGCCGCGCGGAATCGTCGCGCAGAACCAACAGGTGATCCGTCGCGGTGACCACGCGACCGCGCAACTTTGGACCTTCGAAAGTCCCCCTTTCGATCCGGTCGATTCGCCGCCACCCCCGAGGGGTCTTGCCGATTTCGAGACCGGGCTTGGCCTCCATGTCGAGAGTCATCAAATATTCCGTTCGCAGCGGCGCTTGTTGATCGTCCATGGTTCCTCCTAGTGCACGAGATAAACGTTGTAGTGATCGCCGAAAGCGCCACCGGGGAACACCAACAAGCGCCCCGTTGCGACGGCCAATGCTGTGTTTAGCCAGTCGTAACGCGAGTCGGCGGTTTCGAATGCGACGGCGGTTCGCAGATAATAGTCGCGCGGGTCGACCACCTCGCGCCGGCCAATCCGTTTCATGACCTCGCGCGGCCCGGCGACGATACCGTCGTAGGTCATTTGAATGAGCGCCTCATCTTCGGTCCGTAATACCATCCGCACATCGAGCCGTGCCGAATCGTCACGCATCACCAGAACGGGATCGGTCCCGGTTACGATCTCGCCGGTGAGGCGCGGCCCGGCGAATCGACCTCGCAGGATGCGATCCACCCGGCGCCAGCCCCCAGGCGTCTTGCCGATCTCCAGACCGGGCATTGCTTCGATCACAAAGTGCGTCAAGAACGACGTTTCCAACGGCGCAACATCCGGGTGCGTCATGACGGTTCCTCCCCTTGGGTGCTAGCATCTTGGCATGACACAGGATCGTTATCACGACGTCTACGCCGCCCATCGCTGGCAGGTTCCAACGCGTTACAACATCGGCTTCGACATCTGCGACCGAATTGCCGCTAGCCATGCTCATGCGACCGCGATGGTCTGGGAGGATTTCGAGGGCCACGACCACACAATCACCTACGGCTGGCTGCGGGAGCGCAGCAATCGTTTGGCCAACGGATTGATGGCTTTAGGTTTGCAGCGGGGCGACCGCGTGGCCGTACTGCTCGGACAGCGTCCCGAGACGGCCGTGGCCCATATTGCGATCCTCAAAGCAGGCTTTGTTACGGTCCCGCTGTTCACCGCCTTCGCCGAAGCTGCCCTGGCCCAACGCATCGCCCATGCCGGCGTTCGCGTTTTGATCACCGATGCCGAGCAACTTCCAAAAGCGGTCGGCCTGTTGGAGCGCGGGTTGGACCTTCGGGCGATCCTGTGCGTCGGCGCCGAAGAAAGCGGGATCGAATCGTTCGACACCTTCGTGGACGCCGGGGCACCCGGCTTTCACGCGGTCGATACCGACGCCGAGGACGACGCTCTCGTCATCTATACCTCCGGCACGACGGGACCACCGAAGGGCGCGCGTCACGCCCACCGGATGCTGATCGGGCACGACCCCGGCCTTCGGTTCGTTCACTACGGCCTACGCGAGGGTTCGAATGATCGCCACTGGTCGCCGCAGGATTGGGCGTGGGTCGCCGGGTTGGTCAATATCCTGTTTGCCTCCCTGCGCCACCGCATCCCAATCATTGCCGCCGCGCGGCGGTTCGATCCCGAGTGGGCGTGGCGCCTATTGGAACATCACCGACCGACGCGGGCGTTCATTCCACCGACGGCGTTATTGCAAATGCGCCAGATCAACCCCGATCGCGCGCGCGACTTGCCGCTGCTATCCGTCGGCACCGGCGGTGAAGCGGTCTCGCCAGGGCTCATCGCCTGGGGCCGTGAGGTTCTCGGCGCCGACCTGAACGAAGCCTTCGGCCAGACCGAATGCAACATGATCGTCGGCAACAGCGCCCAGGTGATGCCGGTACGCCTCGGCTCGATGGGGCGCGCGATGCCGGGCCACGACGTGTCGCTGGTCGACGAATCCGGGCAGGAGGTATCGGACACCGGGATCGTCGCGGTTCGGCGCGGCGACCCCGTGATGTTTCTGGAATATTGGAACGATCCCGCGGCGACCCGTGCGAAATTCGCGGGCGAATGGCTCCTGACCGGTGATATCGCGCGGCGCGACGCGGATGGATATTTCTACTATGTCGGGCGCAACGACGACGTCATCAATACCGCCGGCTACCGGGTCGGACCGAGCGAGATCGAAGATGCGCTCCTCGCCCATCCGGCCGTCGCCGGTGCCGGTGTCGTCGGCATCACCGATGCGGAGCGCGGTCAAGCGATCAAAGCCTTTATCGAACTGCGCCCCGGCGAGGTGGAGTCGGAGGCGCTAGCCCGTGCGTTACAGGACCATGTGCGTACACGCTTGGCGCGGCATCTGTATCCACGCGCCATCGCCTTTATCGACGAAATTCCGCGCACGGTGACCGGTAAAGTTCGGCGCGAAGCCTTGCGGTCGCGTGACAGTAAGCCGCCCGATCCGAGCGACCTAGCCGCTTCTTGAAGGTGCCACCGTAGAGGGGGGCGAGACGTCCGACATGCTCTCACGGTGGGCGCAGCGGGCGCACCCCATCGTCTCGCGCACCGCGATCAGACCGCCGTCGGCGCCGCGCTCCCATTGCGCCGCGACCCTTCCCCAGCCCGGCGATCCACATGCGGGGCAAGTTGTCGCCAGCCGCCGCGCCAATCGGACGGCGAGTGCGGCAATGGTCCGCATGCGCGTCGGGTTGAGGTGTGCACGCATGTCGGTTTCGACGTGGGCAAGACCGTCGGCGGACAATGCCGCGCATCGTTCGACTGCTTGCGCCAATGCGGCGTTGTCCTCGAGGCCCTTGTAGAGCTGCTGCTCGGGCACCTCCTCAAGCACCAAGCGGACGCGGTCGTCATGGTCGATGCGAATGCGATCGTTGGGAACCGCAATGAGGGCATGGGCGGGAAAGCCGACGCGCTTCAGGAAATCGCCTAGGTCACCCGGCGTGCGCGCTTTGGCATTGGCAAAGTTCGTATCCAGGGTAAACAGGTCTTCGACGACAACGAGACCCTCCTCGTCGTCGACGAAGGCCATCAGCTCGTGGCACCCGACGGCAAAGGACAATTCGGCATGCGGACGAAAGCTGCCTTCGCTGGCAATGCCCAAGCCCAAGCCCGCTTCCGCCATACCAAAGCGGGCCTTGTCCACCACGACGGCGCTTGGCGTGCCTTTACGCTCCACCTCACCGGAGAACGTGCCCAACAGATCGGTGTCGAGGCCCGGCGGGACGACGACCGACAGGCCGAGGACATCGCGCATCGGACCGGCAATGGCTTTTTCTTTATGGTGTTTAGTGGCGAGGACCGCTTGGCGGTTCCGATACAGTGTCACGTGATATGGCTGAAATGGTCGCGGGGCGGCGATCTTACCGCACTCAAGGGTTGACTCAATGATTAGATTTACCCGTCAAGGAATTCGTAGAAGCACCGTTTTGCTCGCCGCTATCGGCCTTAGCACCTCGATCGCTGTGACGTCGTCAACGGCAGCGCCCGCGACCGTACTGCTTGACCATCCCCTCGTGGGCGAGATTTGGTCCAGCCATACAAATCAACTAACGACCGTCGACGATATCGTTGCCGCCGCGGAGGTCGCGGATGCCGTTATCCTCGGCGAAAAACACGACAACGCCGAACACCACCAGCTCCAGGCGGCCCTGTTGGCGCGACTTAGCACGGACGGTCGTAAGGCAGCGGTTGTCTGGGAAATGATCCCGCCTGCAAAAGATTCGATCCTGGCGCGGGCCACAGCGATTGGCGGCGACGGGCTTGGCGCCGCGTTGGATTGGGCCGAGGCGGGTTGGCCGCCGTGGCCCGAATACCAGCCGATTGCCGACATCGCCATTGCCCGCGGCCTGACGATGCGGGGCGCCGCGCTGACCCGCGCCCAAGTAGGTACCCTCCTCGGCGGCGATACCGATTTGCTCCGGGACACCAAAGCATTGCCGGCGGCGTACCAAGCCGCTTTGCTGGAGCAGTTGGAAGCCTCGCACTGCGGCGCCGTCCCCCGTACCGCGCTTGGCGGCATGGCCGACGTCCAAGTTGCCCGCGATGCCGCCATTGCCAAGGCGATGGGCGAAGTTTTCGACGCCGGAGGTTTTCCGGTGGCAATCACCGGCGGTGGCCACGCCCGGCGGGACCGCGGCGTACCTTGGCAGCTTTCCCGCCGGACGGTCCTAGTTGTCGCCTTCGTCGAGGTTGTCCGCGGTGAGACAGACCCCGCGCGCTACGTCGATCCGGGGGTCTTCGATTTTGTATGGTTCACGCCACGCGTGGATGAGAAGGATCCGTGCGACCGCTTCCGGCGCTAATCTGCAGGCGACCGGCGTAGCGTCACGGCACCCGCGGCCGCGAGCGCAAGCCACCCCAGAATCATCAGGGCACCCCCGATTGGGGTCAGCCAAGGGAGCGGCGATGAGCCGGCGAAGGCGTGAAAGTAGAGCAATCCGCTAAACAGACCGCTGCCGATCAAGAAAGCGGCCGCCGCCGTATGGACTAAGCCCCGCGCCGCGCCGTTCAACCGGCCGCCCGCGAAACCGATCGCTAGGAGGGCCAGGGCATGGACGGCATGGTTGTCCGACGCGGTATCGAACAGACGACCCAGCGATGGGTCGGCGATCACGCCATGGCTGCCGGCGGCGCCGATCACCACGAACGCAGCGCCGTCGACCGCGGCAATGAGAATCCAAATGGGCAACATAGAGGCGACGCTCGGCGACCTGCGGTCCCGAGTCAAGCACGCCACTGTGGTATAATGACCCGAGGGAGAGTTGCGATGATCCACCCCAAGACCCGTCCGACGGCAGCGGATCGAGACACCTTCGAACGCGATGGTGCGGTCTGTCTACGCGGCGTTTACGCGCCCGACGTTATCGCCGCGTTGTTGGCGACGTGGGATGCGGTTGCCGCCGACCCCTATGCCAGTGGACTTGTTCCCCCCGGCGAGGAACACCGGGAGGTCGGTGACCGTGCCAACATTATCAGCCGCCCTTCGCACGGCGTCGCCGCCTTTCGCGATTTCATTCGCACCTCGCCGGTCCCGGCCTTACTGGGTGACCTATTGGGCGCACGCGAAGTCGGTTTCTACTGGGATACCGTTTTCGCCAAGGATCCAGGGAGTCCGTGGCCGACCACTTGGCACACGGACGCCGGGGCGACGGCGATCCTCGGCAATCAGCTTCTAAACGTGTGGACGCCGCTTACGCCGGTGACTCGTGAGAACAGCCTGGAGATCCTTGCAGGCAGCCACAAAACCGATGTTCTGTATTGGCCGCGCTCGCCGAACGGTGCGCGGTTATCGCGCCCGGCCGATCGCCCCTGGTGCCCGGACTTCGAGGCCGAGCGAGGAAATCCGGCGGCGCGCTTCATTGCCTGGGATATGGAACCGGGGGATGTCGTGGTCATGCATCTGAAGACGGCGCACTACAATCGCGGCAATCCCACTGCCCAGCGCCGGGTTGCCTATGCTACCTGGTGGTACGGCGACGACGTCGTGTGGGATCCGCGCCCGGAGTGCGAGGCGGGCCACCCCGAAGCGCCCTTCGCGGCAATGCCCCGCGGCGAACGACCCAACCACCCGCTGTTTCCAATCCTGTGGCGCGCAGCGGACTGAGCATTGCCTCCAGCACTAGGACCGAGATCCCTCCGGGACATTGGTTTTTTCGCGGGCTAGACTGCGCTCCGCCGATTGAATAGCTAGCGTTTCACGTTGGCAAACAGCGAAGCGCACGAACCAGGAGTGAACGATGCCATCGATGGATGTCGTCTCAAAAACGGACTTGGCCGAGGTCGACAATGCGGTCCAGGGCGCGGTGCGCGAGATCGGCACACGGTTCGACTTCAAGGGCAGCAAGTGCACGATCGAACGCACCGAGGGGACCCTTCTTGTCACCGCCGACGACGACCTCAAACTCAAACAGGTCAACGAACTGATCCGCGGCTACCTATCGCGCCGGAAAATCGACGGCGGCGCGTTCGATTTCGGCAAGCCGGAGAAGGCGTCGGGCAATACGATTCGTCAAACGATCACGATCAAGCAGGGAATCGACCGCGAGGTTGCCCAGAAGATCATCAAAGCCGCCAAGGGATCGAAGCTAAAGGTCCAGGTTGCCATCCAGGGCGACGAACTGCGGGTGTCGGGTAAAAAACGCGACGACCTCCAGGCAACGATTGCGCTGATCAAAGACCTCAAGATCGAACTGCCCTTGCAGTTCGTCAATTTCCGCGACTAACCGGGGTCAACTCAACAGGAATTCCGTGCACACCTGCGCGGTTTTACGCAAGCCCTCGACCGTCTTGGGATCACCGCCCACCGCGTGTTTTGCGCCGGGGATGAGTTTCGCGGCTTCTTCGAGGTAGGGCCGAAGCATGTCGGTTTCCGCCGCCGTCACCAGCACCGGCAATTTAAGTTGCGCGACCCGCGGCCGCTTGTCGTAGCCGAGGGCCGCCCGGTAATTATGATGGTAGGTGCGCGAGCATTTGAGCAGTTCGACAACGTCGTCATGCAAAGTATCGGGATCGGGTAGTCCCAAGCCGCGAACGCCCTGGATAGTACGGTTCCACCACGGCCAGAAAATCTTGCCGTCGCGCACGAGATGCCAGGTGCGCAGGAGCTGGGTTCCCTCCATGTCCGGCTTGATCTCGGGGGCCTGATTTGCGAGCAGGTCGGCTTGATCCTTGCTCGAATACAAGCCCATACCGTCGATGATCAATTTATTGACGGTCTTGGGCTGCGCCAGTGCCGCTTCAATCCCGAGGTTACCGCCGGTGTGAAAACCGTAGACGTAGTATTCCTTGAGGCCTAAGGCCGCCATCCCGCGCAGCATGCCATCCGCCAGATAGGGAATGGTGACGGGCAGTTTGGTTTGCGGAGACGAATCGCCGTTCCCAAGCGTATCTGGGGCGATGACCCGGAAGGAATGCCCAAACTCCTTCATGAGGGGAACGATCGACAACGCGCTGAGCGGCGAGCCATGCAACATCACCAGAGGCGGTGCATCTTCTGGACCGCACGTCCGGTAGTGAATTTGCCCTTCGTCGACTTCGACGAATCCTCTATTGACCTTTTCGACCGTCATCTTGTGTGCCTCCCCATCATCTCGCCGAACCGACGCACCGCGCCACCGGTACAAATCGGTCGCGATAAGATCATAGAAATCGGGATAAGAAAATCCTGCGGCCCGGAGCGACAGGGTATTTCGGCTTCTACTCCCAAGATCGACCCCTTAGACTTCGCGCGCCACTCATCTCCGACGGGGTACCTCGCCATGAACGCTGCGAATCTCGATGTCGTTATTGTCGGCGCCGGATTTTCCGGGATCTACATGCTGCACAAATGCCGCACGCTCGGCCTGTCGGCGCGGGTTATCGAGGCAGGATCGAACGCTGGCGGAACCTGGTACTGGAATCGCTATCCGGGCGCCCGCTGCGACGTCGAGAGCATGACCTACTCCTACTCTTTCGATGAGGACTTGCAGCAAACATGGCGGTGGCCGGAACGCTATGCCACCCAGCCCGAGATTCTCCGCTACATCGATCACGTCGTTGACAGGCTCGATCTTAGATCGGACATCCAGATCAACACCAAGGTAACCGGCGCGTCGTTCGACGAAACCACCGATCGGTGGACAGTCGTCACCGATGGGCAGGATCGCCTGAGTGCCAAATACTGCATTATGGCGACGGGTTGTCTGTCCACCCCGAACCTGCCGCAGTTCGACGGCTTGGAAAGCTACAAAGGCGATTGGTATCACACCGGGTACTGGCCCAAGGGCGGTGTGGATTTTTCAGGCAAGCGGGTTGGCATCATCGGCACGGGCTCCTCGGCGATCCAGTCGATCCCGGTCATTGCCGCGCAGGCCGATCACCTCACGGTCTTCCAACGCACACCGAATTTCAGCATCCCGGCATGGAACGGCCCGATCGGCGAAGAGAAAGAGAAAGCCTGGAAGAAGGCCTATCCCGATCTGCGCGCCCGGGCGCGGGTGTCACCCGTGGGCGCGACCTTCGATGCGCCGGATATATCGGCCCTCGATTTTTCGCCGGAGGAGCGCGATGCCATCTTTGAGAAGCGATGGAACGAAGGATCCTTCAACTTTCTCGCGGCGTTTAGCGACCTGTTGACCAGTAAAGAGGCTAATGCCTACGCCGTTGACTTCGTGCACCGCAAGATTAAGCAGCGGGTCAAGGACCCCACCGTTGCCGAGTTGCTGTGCCCAAAGGATCACCCGCTGGGCACGAAACGGCTTTGCGTCGATACCGACTATTACGAAACCTACAACCGCGACAACGTCACGTTGGTAGACGTCAAAACGACGCCGATCGCTGAGATCGTCCCGACGGGGATCAAGGTCGGTAATACCGTTTACGAACTCGACGCCATCGTGTTCGCGACCGGCTTCGACGCGATGACCGGCGCGCTCCAGAACATCGATATCCGAGGACGCGGCGGTTTGTCCTTTCGCGAGAAATGGGCCGACGGTCCAAGCAGCTACCTTGGCATCGCCGTCGCCGGTTTCCCTAACCTGTTCACGGTAACCGGACCCGGGAGCCCATCGGTCCTGAGCAACATGATGGTCTCAATCGAGCAGCACATCGAGTGGATCGCCGACTGCATTGGCCAGTTGGAAAAGGACAACCGCCGCACGATCGAACCGAAGCAAGATGCCGAAGACAAATGGATGGCCCATGTCAACGAACTTGCCGGCGAAATGCTTTATCAGGATTCGAACACCTGGTATCTCGGCGCGAACATTCCCGGCAAACCCCGCGTCTTCCTGCCCTACGTCGGTGGCGTTGGCCATTACCGAACCGTCTGCGACGACGTCGCGGCGCGCGGATATGAAGGATTCTCCGTGGCATAGGAGCGCTTGACGCGCGGGATTTGGCTGCTTCTTGGGCGCCCCGCCGGTGGCGCCTAGAAATGACCGGGTGCGCTATTCCCAGCGCCGCCTGAAAAGCGTACTCATCGCGCGCACCATCCCTTCTTTATTAGAATTTGACCTCGCTTGGCAGCCCCCCTTCTCACGCTTCAGGATATTCACGTCACGTTCGGTGGTACACCGCTCCTGACGGACACCGACCTGATGGTGCATCCGGGCGACCGTCTCGGCCTCGTCGGGCGCAACGGCTCGGGCAAGTCGACGCTGATGAAGATCGCGGGCGATTTGGTCGAACCCGATCAAGGCGAGCGGATCGTTCAACACGGCGCGACTATCCGCTATCTGGCGCAAGAACCGCAATTCGCGAACTACGCCAACACGCTTGACGTCGTACTCGCAGGCCTTGGCGCACACGGCGACCCGCACCGGGCGCGCCACCTTTTGGAGCGTTTGTCCCTCACCGGCGCCGAAAACCCAACGACCTTGTCAGGCGGCGAATTGCGGCGCTGCGCCCTGGCGCAGGCACTGGCGCCCGAACCGGACATTCTCTTGTTGGACGAACCCACCAACCATCTAGACTTGCCGGCAATCGAATGGTTGGAAAGCGAACTTGCGAGTGTACGCTCGGCCTTGATCGTCATCAGCCACGATCGCCGATTCTTGAGCAATTTGACCCGCGCGACGCTGTGGTTGGACCGAGGAAAGGTGCGCCGCTACGAGAAAGGGTTCGCTACCTTCGAGGCGTGGCGTGACCGGATCCTCGAAGAGGAAGACCTCGCGCGGCATAAATTGGACCGCAAGATCGTCACCGAAGAGCACTGGGTTCGGTACGGCGTCTCGGCGCGGCGCAAACGCAACCAAAAGAGATTGCGCGACCTCGCGAGCTTGCGGCAAACCCGACGGGAGCAACGCGGGCCCACCGGCAATGTCGCGATGACGCAGTTGGCCGCAGATCCCTCGGGCAAGATGGTCGCCGAAACGCTCTCCGTTTCCAAAAGCTTCGGCGACCGCCCGATCGTGACCGATCTATCCTTGCAGGTTCAGCGCGGCGACCGCCTCGCGATCATCGGGCCCAACGGCGCTGGCAAGACGACATTGCTCAACCTGTTGACGGGTGCGATCAAACCCGACGCCGGGAAGATCAAGCTCGGCGCCAACATCAAACTAGTCACGCTCGATCAACGCCGTGATACGCTCGATCCCACGACCTCACTGCGCGATTCATTGACCGGCGGCGGCAGCGACGTAGTTGAAACTGGCGCCGGCAACAAACATGTCATCGGCTACATGAAGGACTTCCTGTTCTCCCCGGAACAGGCCGGGACACCCGTCGGTGTCTTGTCCGGCGGCGAGCGAGGACGATTGATGCTGGCGATCGGGCTCGCCACGCCCTCGAATGTGCTGGTCCTCGACGAACCGACTAACGACCTCGATCTAGAAACGTTGGACCTGTTGCAAGAACTGCTGGCCGACTACACCGGCACGGTCTTTTTGGTAAGCCACGACCGCGACTTCATCGACCGCGTCGCGACCTCCGTCCTCGCCTTCGAACGCGACGGAGTGTGGACTGAGTATGCCGGCGGGTACAGCGACATGGTGGCGCAACGCGGTCACGGGGTTTCGGCGCTCTCAAACGAAACGGAAAGGCCACGCCAGGCCAAATCGGTGCGCAAGTTCGAAGACGGCAGCCCGGCACCGACGCGGCGACGGCTAGGTTTCAAGGAACAGCACGCCCTCAAGACGCTGCCCGGCCAGATGAAGGACCTTGAAAAGGAACTTACCGCGCTCGACAAGGTCCTTTCGGATCCTGCGTTGTATGGCCGCGACCCTAAGCTATTCGATACGTCTGTCTCACGCCGCGAGGCCGCACAGGCAGAACTCGATGCCGCCGAACAGGCGTGGCTCGAACTTGAGATCCTGCGCGAGGAGATCGAGAACGCGGGTTAGCCGTTAACCCTTCGCAGCCTGCGTCGTCTCGGCCCACGTCGCGGCGGCGTCGCCCGCTGCGCGCCCCGTGGCGAAACAAGCTGTCAGTAGATAGCCGCCGGTGCGGACCTCCCAGTCGAGCATTTCGCCCGCGCAGAACACGCCGGGCATCGCCTTGAGCATGAAGCCGTTGGTGACGGCGTCGCGCGTCACGCCGCCGGCGCTGCTGATCGCCTCGGCAAGCGGCCGCACCGCCGTCAGGTTCAGCGGGAGGTGCTTAATCGTTTTGGCCAAGCGTTTGGGATCGCTGAAAGCTACCGGGTCGAGCGCGTCGCGAAGCAGCGCCGCCTTTACCCCCCCCAGGCCAACCGACTGACGCAAATGGTTGGCAACGGTTCGCTTGGCGCGCGGGCGTTCCAACCGGGCCTTCAGGTACTCTTCGGTCCGGTCGGAACTAAGATCGAGGAACACGCACGCCGCGCCTTCTTGATCGACCGCATCGCGGATTTGCGGCGAAAGAACGTAAACCGGGCCAGCCTCGATGCCGGTCGATGTAACCATGATGTCGCCGTGGGCGCGACCGTCCCGGAACGACAGCGTGACACCCTTGATCGGACTCCCGGCAAACCGTTCCCGGAAATGGTCTCGCCAGGCGATGTCGAAACCCACATTCGAAGGGCGGAGGGGCAAAACTTCGACCCCGCGCCCCGCGAGTACCGACGCCCACCGTCCGTCGCCACCGAGGCGCGGCCAACTGCCGCCGCCGAGGGCGAGGACAGTGAGTTCGGCCTTGCGCGCGATCATGCCGGTCGGAGTCTCGAACTTGAGCGCGCCGTCGTCGTCCCAGCCCTGCCAGCGATGACGAGTGTGGAGCGTTGCGCCCGCCGCGCCCAGGCGGCGCAACCAGGCACGCAGCAGCGGGGCGGCCTTGAAGCCGGTCGGAAAGACCCGACCCGACGACCCCACGAAGGTCTCGATCCCCAGATCCGCTACCCAGGCTCGGAGTGCTTCCGGCGGGAATGCTAAGAGCGCTGGGTCGAGCCACGGTTGGGCTCCGCCAAACCGTGTACGAAACAGCTCGAACGGTTCGCCATGGGTGATGTTTAGGCCGCTTTTCCCGGCAAACAGCAATTTGCGCCCTGGGGATTGCATAGCTTCGTAAATGTCGACCGGAATCCCGCGACCGGCCAGAACCTCCGCAGCCATCAGCCCCGCGGGCCCCGCGCCGATCACCGCCGCGGAACCAGTTGATTCATTTTTATGCAATTTTCTCTCGATTTTATGGTAAATAGTTGAGAACTAGTCGCAAAGAATGGGCGAAGTGGCCTGTACAAAGCGAGGGACCGATGCTTCGAGGTACGATTCTTTCCATCCTAGCGCTCGCCGGGCTGTGCGTCGCGATCGCGGCACCATTAGGGGCCGCAGACCGCCAGGGGGCCGACGCCCCACTCGCCGTCGGTGGCTTCGACACGACGGTCTACTTCGATCGCGGCGCGGCTATCCGTGGCAGGGCAACGAATACGGTCGAGTATGAAGGCGAGACCTACTGGTTCAGCACCGAATCGAACAAGAAAGCCTTTGTGGCGGCGCCGTTCCGGTATTTGCCCCAGTACGACGGATACGACGCCTATGGGGTGTTTCTGGGCGAAGTTGTCGCGGCCAACCCACGGCTGTGGTCGGTTGAAAACGGACGATTATATCTGTTCAGCACTGCCGACCGGCGCGACGCGTGGCTTCGAAGCCAGGACAGCCACCGCCGCAAAGCCGACCGGAACTGGCCCGGCATCGAAATCGGTTTGGCCCGCGCCAAAGAGCACCGCGACGAAGAAGCTGGCAGGGCGGCAGCGGCAGCAAATCAAAACTGCGCGCAAGTTTTTCGCGATCATTATTCGGTGCCGAACCGGCACGATTTGATCGTCAACGCATGCAAGGCCTCAGCCGATGCCGGCAACGCCAACGATGCCGTCTACCTCGCCCGGGTTTTCGCCGAGGCCTACTCTCCGCACCACAACTACGCCAAAGCGGCACGGCTTCTCAAATTTGCCGCCGATGAAGGCAACGAGGAAGCGCGCTGGCGCCTTGGCGACCTCTACGCGGATGGGCACGGCGTTCCGAAGAATCTGGAATTGGCGTACAAAATGTACAAAAGCGCCGCGGAACACGGCATCCCCGATGCAATGCTCCGGGTGGCGCGAAGCTACCAAGATGGAAGAGGCACCGAGCAGGATATCGTCAAGGCATGGGCGTGGTTCAACATCGCCTCGAACCACAGCGACCGGGCCGCCCACGAGCGCGACCGTCTTGAGCCCAAGATGACAGCAGAGGAACTCGATCGCGCCCAGATCACGACGATCGCGCTTCTCGGGCGGCTCCAGTTTACCCGCGACCGTAGTTAGCCCCCGCGGCCGCGGGACGGCCGTCCACTGACAGCGCGTTCCTAAACGACGCCCAGTCGACGGACGACCGAGCGTACCCGGGCGGTGCAGCGGCTGTTCTCCGGCCAATTACCAGAGGAGGAAAATGGGCTACGAGTGGCACGATGCGCGAATCAAGGCTTGGACGGTCGGTGTCCCGGTCGAGGATCAGGCCTTACAGCAGTTGCGGAACGTCGCCTCGCTGCCGTTTATCCACAACTATGTCGCGGCGATGCCGGATGTGCATTGGGGCATGGGCGCAACCGTCGGATCGGTGATTCCAACCAAGGGAGCGATCATCCCGGCCGCCGTCGGTATCGACATCGGGTGCGGCATGATGGCCGTGCAAACCTCCCTCACGAGTCTCGATCTGCCCGATAACCTGGCAAAGACGCGCGCCGACATCGAGGCGGCGATCCCCCACGGACGTACCGACAACGGCGGTGCAAACGATCGGGGCGCCTGGAGCGACGTTCCCGACTCGGTTGCCAGCCGCTGGCGGGCGCTCGCAGAGCGCTACACGGCGATCACCGAGAAGCACCCGAAAGCGCTGGCGTCGAACAACGCCCGCCATCTTGGAACGCTTGGCACCGGGAACCATTTCATCGAAGTTTGTCTGGATGAAGGCGACCGTGTTTGGGTCATGCTGCATTCCGGTTCGCGCGGGTGCGGCGCCAGGATCGGAAACTACTTCATCGATCGCGCGAAAAAGGAAATGGAGCGCTGGTTTATCCAATTGCTCGACAACGATCTTGCGTACCTCGTCGAAGGTTCCGACCTGTTCGAGGACTATGTGGAGGCCGTCCAGTGGGCGCAGGACTTTGCCGTGGAAAATCGCACGGCGATGATGGAATCCGCGCTCGGTGCAGTTCGTACGACGCTGGGCGACTTCGCACTGACCGACCGGGCGGTGAACTGCCACCACAACTATGTCACTAAGGAAAACCATATGGGAGCCAATGTGTGGCTAACCCGCAAGGGCGCCGTTCGCGCCCGCGCGGGCGACCTGGGGATCATCCCAGGCAGCATGGGCGCGAAATCCTTCATCGTGCGTGGAAAGGGCAACGCCGAGGCGTTTCATTCCTGCGCGCACGGTGCAGGCCGAACGATGAGCCGAAACGCCGCCAAGAAAGCGTTCACCCTAGAAGACCATGCCAGGGCAACCGAGGGCGTGGAGTGCCGTCAAGATGCGGGCGTGATCGATGAAACGCCTGGGGCATACAAGGACATCGACGCCGTGATGGCAGCACAAACCGACCTCATCGACGTGGTTCACACGCTCAAGCAGATCGTCTGTGTGAAGGGATAGCGCCGGCCCTTAAGCCCTCGGAGGGCGCGACCGGCACCGACCCGAAGGGTCGTTGCCGGTCCCCGCACGACATCGAAACACCGCTTGCACGGGGCCGATCTGTCGACCAAGTAGCGCTGGTGACCCCAACGGGAATCGAACCCGTGTCTCAACCTTGAAAGGGTCGTGTCCTAACCGCTAGACGATGGGGTCGCAGCGCGGCCCCTCCTTAACGGTTGGACCGCCGGGAATCAAGGGAGATGGCGGCTTATAGAGCCCAAATGACCGTCGTTTCGGCATCCCGACGGTTTTCCTCTCTTCGCGGCCCGCCTATTCCGGGATCACCACCAAATCGGTCTTCATCGAGGTCAGCGGTTCGCAGCCGTCCTTGGTCACCCGAATCACGTCTTCCAGATGCATCCCGCCGAATCCAAGCTCGTGATAGGGCAGATCGACGTTGATGATCATGTTTTCCTCGAATACGAGATCGCCGCGCGAACCCGGCATGTCGAGGCCAAAGGGGATCGGATGATCGGTATGTTCGAGACCGACCGAATGGGGTGTCGCGACGAGAAAACCGGGAAAGCCCTCGCGCTCGATCGCCGCCAAGACCTTTTCCGTCATGGCCCGCCCCGTCACACCGGGCTTGATGGTATCGAAAGCAGTCTGCCAACCGACCGACATGGCCTTGTTGCGCTTGACGATCTCGGCGCTGGGCTTGCCGACCACGGCGGTGCGGCCGATATCGCCGTGGTAGTGCCGATACTCGCCCAAGGCGTCGAGCATCACCGGTTCTCCGGCCGTGACTTTGTCGTGCGGCAAGCCGCCGCTACCTGTCGTGATGTAAACGCCGCGGCCGCCTTGGCGCGCAACCTCGATGTTGTAGGCAAGCTCAATCTCGGGAAACGTCACGCCGACGCCGAGCGCGGCGATTGCGGCATTCACCCCCTCCTCGTTGATCCGCGCGGCTTCGCGCATGATGGTTATTTCATCCGGTGATTTGACCATCCGGATCTCGCGAAAAATATTCGTCGCCTCGACGCCCTTGAGACGGTCGAGCCCGAGCGCATTCATCCAGGTGATAGGACGCGGGTCGTCGGTGCCGACGGTCCCCTTCTCGAGGCCGGCATCGCGGAGCGCTTGGCGCAGCGCGTAGGTCGGCGTGGCCCGATTCTTCTCGGCGAGTTCGTTGCGCATTGCCTCCCACGCGCGCTCCTTGGGCGGCAAGCTTCCGGCGTTGCGGACCGGCCAGCGATAGCCCGGACCGGCGTCCGGTTCCTCCGTCGCGGTGTCGTAGTCGCGTGAATTGGCATGGACCGGGTGGGTATAAGTGACGACATTGGGCACCCAGGTCGGCATTTCGGTGAGGCGGGCAGCCTCGGTCGCCGTCAAAACGAGGGCCGCCGGCGCGTTCTCGTCGCGCGGCAGTACCGCATAGTTGAAGAAGCTGCGGCGCATCCGCATCAACGCGCCCCAAAAATCCGTCAGGTAATAGACGTTGATCTGGGTCGCCGCCAACAGGCCGTCCAACCCATGCTTGTCCATTACTTCGTAGGCGCGCGCTTTGTTCAGCAGCATGTCATTCTCCCGTGTATCGACACCCTTGGTTGCCCCATTCTAACCCATAGATGGGTGTCGAACGGGACCGGCAATCAGGCCATTGAAGGTCGTGTTGACCCAGCCCCTGGCTTTCGTGGGATGCAGCAGGCGCCGTCTGGTGCACACCGGGCGGTACGCCTAGCCTAACCTTAGATGCATTCAGCAGGAGTTTCGCATGACCGGATTTCGCCAAGGCATGCCCCTTGTGGCCTCGAACGAAGGGGTATGGGGCGGCACCTACAGTTTCGTTTCGCCGGCGGGAGCGCTCATCGACCGCTACGACTTTAGCATTGTCCTCACCATGGGCGATGACAATGCCTGCGCTTACCGCCAAGAAAGTTCCTATCGGTGGCCGGATGGCCGTACCGAGGATAGGGTCTTCGAGGCGCGTTACGACGCGGACGCCAACCGATTGGTGTGGGACGACGGCCGCATCGCCGGACGCCTGTGGGAGATCGACGACACGACGTTCTATTTGCGTTTCGGATTCGCCCAAACGCCCGGCATGGCGTGCTTCGAGATGGTGCAGATGTTCGATGGTGGGGCGAAACGGGGCCGTACATGGCTGTGGTACCGCGACGGCGTTCTTTTTCAGTCTGTCTTGATCGACGAGCGGCGCATCGCCTGGCCCGATGGAACGTCGGCCTGAAGCGGCCGATTGCACCGCAAGCCGTTCGGCAGAAGGGCGGCTCAGCAACTTTGTTCAGGCGCCCAGGCTCTAAAAGTAGGCGACCTGTTCGGGAGGGGGTGTCAGGCGCGGCTCCGGCAGGTTGACGATGCGCATCATCATCATTGTGTGGCCCAAACCGATTTCGTTGCAGAATACCCGATAGGCCATCGCCTTTTCAGGCTCGGTCGAGAGAAACGTGACCGGAACATAGCCCCCCGGAAATTTCGGATATCCCCACGCATCGAACATTGCATAGGCGATATGATTCTCGCGCAGCCAGGACTCGATCTTTCGGAGCAGCGTGACTCCATCATAAAATTCGTTCGACCACGGGTGCGGGCCGAACGAAATATGCACGATGAACTGGAGCCATTCTGTTTTCTGCATCAACACCCCGCCGGTCTGTCGCGCCGCGTCGCGCAACACTGAATGATTACACAATTTCCCGTCAAAATCACCCTGCGCCGCCGCGCACGGCCTAGGCTAACGCTGCATCCTCGATGGTGAACTGGACCTCTTCGCGACCGCCCCATGTGTCGGCGCGCAGATGACCGGCGAGATGGTAGCGCCCGTCGCGCGCGCTCAGCAACGTGAGGCCGAGCGGTTGGTCGTGGCAGCGAAACGCGATGGCCTTGACGCGCCGACCGATCTCGCCGGCTAGGAGACAGCGCACGTGCTTGCCGCCAACCAGTTGCGGCTTGACGATGCGCGCCCGCATCAGGACGAACCGCGGCTCTCGGTTGCCCGCGCCGTAGGGTCCGGCTTGGTCCAGCAGTTCGACCAACTCTGGGGTCGCCCCCTCGACGGCCAATGCCCCGTCGATATTCATCACCGGCTGGGATACCCGCCCATCGACGGCCGCGGCGGCCCGTCCGCATAGGAAGTCGCGTAGCGCACCGATCCGGTCCGTCGGAACCGTCAGTCCGGCTGCCATCGGATGACCACCGCCGTTTGTCAGCAGTCCCCCCTGGCGTGCCGCGATCACCGCCGCACCGATGTCGAAGCCCGGCACCGAACGGGCCGAACCCTTCGCCGACGCACCGTTTGAGCCGATGACCAGTGCCGGGCGGTCGAAACGATCTTTGAGGCGACTGGCGACGATGCCGATCACGCCGGGATGCCACCCCTCCCCGTCTACAACAATGATCGGGTCGGCGGCACGAAGCGTCTCGGCTTGGGTCAACGCATCGATGGTAAGCGCATCCTCAATCGCTCGGCGTTCCTGGTTGTGTCGGTCCAGTTGTTCGGCAATCAGGCGCGCTTCCATAGGGTCGTTCGTCGAGAGCAGCCGCGCGCCAAGATCCGATTCGCCAACCCGGCCGCCGGCGTTGACACGGGGCCCGAGGACAAATCCCAGATGATAGGCGTCGATCCGTTCGCGAATGCCGGCGACAGCGGCTAGCGCGGCCATACCGGGATTGCGAAGTTGGCGGACGACCTTGACGCCCTGGGCGACGAGCGAGCGGTTGAACCCCCGAATCGGGACGACGTCGCAGACCGTCCCCAGCGCGACCAAATCGAGCAGACCCAGCAACGACGGCTCCTTGCGCGGTCCGTTGAACCACCCGGCATCGCGCAAGGCGCGGTTGAGAGCAACCACCAGAAGGAACGCGACCCCCACCGCCGCCAAATGACCCAGGCCCGGGCTCTGATCGAGGCGGTTGGGATTGACGACGGCGATTGCTGCCGGCAGTTGCGGCTCCGCCGCATGGTGATCCACGACCACGACTTCCAACCCCGCCGCGGCGCCGGCCGCAAGGGCTTCATGGGCGACAATCCCGCAATCGACAGTCACGACGATCTTCGAACCTTGGGCTGCGATCCGCTCAAGCGCGGCAGCATTGGGCCCGTAGCCTTCGCGTAGACGATCGGGTACGTAGATCTCGAGGTGCCCCCCCGCCATGTCAAAGAACCGCTTCAGGACAGCCGCGGACGTCGCGCCGTCGACGTCGTAGTCGCCGAACACCGTGACGCGCTCGCCGCCTGTGATTGCCGCTGCAAGGCGCCGTGCCGCCAGGTCCATGTCCTTGAGAACCGACGGATCGGGCATATCCTCGCGCATGGTCGGGTTAAGGTAGCCTTCGCACGTGTCGAGGGTGACACCGCGCGCGGCGAGAACCCTTCCAAGTATCTCCGGCAACCCGAGAGTTTCGGAAATGGCCAACGCCTGGCGCGGATCGTGCGGCCGCGAACGCCACCGCCGATCGGTCAGGGACTTGGCAACATCCAGAAACGCCGGTTCAAGGGGCGCTTCGACCACGCGAGTTAGCGCTGGATCGTGCCCTTGAGCGCACGGTCGACATCGTGTTTAGCGCGAATCCACCGCACGGTGCCGGTCCGCGCCCGCATCACAATCGATTCGGTGGTGACGTAGCCGGGGTAGCGTTTGACCCCTTGCAACATGGAGCCGTCGGTAACGCCGGTCGCCGCAAACAACACATCGCCATGGGCGAGGTCGGCGAGCGCATATTTGCGCTGTAAGTCCTCGATCCCGGCCTTGTGCGCCCGCGCGCGCTCATCGTCGTTGCGAAATACGAGGCGGCATTCCATTTGTCCGCCGATGCAAGTCAGCGCGGCGGCCGCCAATACGCCCTCGGGCGCGCCGCCGGTCCCCATGTAGATGTCTATCCCGGTACCCTGTTCGGCAGTCGCGATAACGCCGGCGACATCGCCGTCCGGTATCAGTTTAATCCGGGCGCCGGTCCCACGGATGTCCTCGATGATTTTGGCGTGGCGCGGACGATCGAGAACGCAGGCCATCAACTCCGACGTCGGGACACCCTTAGCGTCGGCCAACGCATGCATGTTTTCCGCGGTGCTGCGGTCGAGGTCGATCACCCCCGGCGGCAGGCCGCCGCCGACCGCGATCTTTTCCATGTAAACGTCGGGCGCATGCAGAAAGCCGCCCGATTCCGCCATCGCGATAACCGCCAGGGCATTGGCCCCGCCGGTCGCCGTCAACGTCGTCCCTTCGAGGGGGTCCAGCGCGATGTCGATCTTCGCGCCAGCGCCGGTGCCGACCTTCTCGCCGATATAGAGCATCGGCGCTTCGTCGCGCTCGCCTTCGCCGATGACGACTTTCCCGTCAAAGGCCAAATCGTTGAGCATGGTCCGCATCGCATCGACCGCCGCTTGGTCCGCGGCCTTTTCGTCGCCCAGACCGATAAGCCGCGATGCAGCAATGGCAGCCGCTTCGGTTGTCCGAACCGCCCCCAAAACCAAACTGCGATCTAGGCTCACCTGCTCACTCATCCGCCGTCCTCCTAAAGATCTTCTATTCTTATCATACACGGCGGTTCTACAACCGCCCCGGACTCCGAAATCGTCGCCAACGCCTCGATCAAACCGGCTTCGACCGTCTCATGGGTCGTCATGATCACCGAGACCCGCTCGCCTGGATCACGACCGCGTTGCAGCACCGATTCGATCGACACGTCGTGGTCGCGCAGATGCGCGGCGACATTCGCGAGAACGCCCGATTGGTCCAACACTTCGAGGCGAAGATAATACGCACCGTAGCGCTCCGCGATCGCGACGTTGGGCCGCGCAACCAAGGCGGAGGTCTTCAAGCCAAACGGTGGGACGCACCAACCCCGGGCGATGTCGATGAGGTCGCCGACGACGGCTGACGCGGTTGGGCCGGCACCTGCGCCGGGGCCTTCAAAGATCGTACGGCCGACGAAATCGCCATCGGCGAGGACGGCGTTGAAGGCACCATCGACATGGGCCATCGGCGAGGTCTCGGGCACCATGCAGGGATGAACGCGTTGGGCGATGCCGTCTTTCCCGATCGTCGCGATACCGAGGAGTTTGATACGAAACCCCAATTCGCTGGCATGGCGGATATCCGCCGCGGTGACGTTGCGAATCCCTGCCGTGTAGACGGCGGAGAAATCCACCGGTGCACCGAATGCCACAGCCGATAGAATCGCGAGCTTGTGGGCAGTGTCGATTCCATCGACGTCGAACGTCGGATCGGCTTCCGCGTATCCCAACGCCTGCGCTTCGGCGAGTACGTCGTCGAAGTCGCGGCCGGTCGATTCCATGGTCGTGAGAATGTAATTGCAGGTGCCGTTCAAAATTCCGTAGACGCGACTGATGTGATTGGCGGCCAGGCTTTCGCGCAGCGCCTTGATGATTGGAATACCTCCGGCGACAGCGGCTTCGAACGAAAGCGCCACGTTGTTCTTTTCGGCGATCGCGGCGAGGGCGCCGCCGTGCAGCGCAATGAGCGCCTTGTTTGCCGTAACCACCGGCTTGCCGGCGTTCAGCGCCGCCGACACGACGTCCAACGCGGGGCCTGATTCTCCGCCGATCAGTTCAACCACGACGTCAACCTGCGGATCGCGCACGAGAGCCCTGGGGTCGTCGTGCCAGGCAATCCCATCGAGATCGACGCCGCGGTCCTTCGTGCGATCGCGTGCCGAAACGGCGGTGACGGATAAGGCTTTGCCACAACGGGCGCGCAGCGCCGCCCCATTGTCCCGCAGTACCGCGAGGGTGCCCGCGCCGACCGTCCCAAGGCCCGCGACCCCGATGCGCAATACATCCGTCATGAAGCGACCGCGTGCCCAATCGCCGCGCTGTTGACACCCTGCCCGCGCAAAAAGCGTTTGATGTTGCGCGCCGCCTGGCGAATCCGTTGTTCGTTCTCGACCAGCGCGATGCGGACATATCCCTCGCCGTATTCGCCAAATCCGACGCCCGGTGAGACCGCTACGTTCGCTTCGCGCAGCAGGAGTTTGGCAAATTCAAGCGAGCCTGCATCGCGGTATGCCGGCGGCAACGGCGCCCAAGCGAACATCGTCGCGGCGGGTGCCGGAATATCCCAACCGGCCTGGGCCATCGACGAAACCAGCACGTCCCGTCGGCGGCGATACACAGTCCGAACTTCTTCAACGCAATCTTGCGGTCCATTAAGGGCGGCCGTGGCGGCAACCTGGATCGGCGTAAAGGCACCATAGTCGAGGTAGCTCTTCACCCGGGCCAGCGCGCCAATGAGGCGCTCGTTGCCGCAAGCAAAGCCAATGCGCCACCCCGGCATCGAGTAGGTCTTGCTCATCGAGGTAAATTCGACCGCGATATCGCGGGCACCTTCGACCTCCAAGATCGAGGGGGGCGGCTTGCCGTCGAAGAAGACCTCGGCATAGGCCAGGTCCGAGACAATGTAAATTTCCTGCTCGCGGCAGAACTTCACAACCTCGCGGTAGAAGTCGAGATCGACGACTTCCGCGGTGGGGTTTGCCGGATAGCACAGGATCAGCGCGATTGGTTTGGGTATCGAATGGCGTACCGCGCGCTCGAGCGATTGCATGAGGTCGTCGCCGGCACCGGCCGGCAAATGCCGTAGGCTCGCGCCCGCAATAATGAAACCGAAACTATGGATCGGGTAACTCGGATTCGGACACAGGACCACATCGCCCGGCGCGGTGATCGCCTGGGCCAAGTTGGCTAGACCTTCCTTCGACCCCAACGTCACGATCGCCTCGCGCTCGGGATCTATTCGAACGCCAAAGCGACGATCGTAATACGCCGCCACCGCGCGGCGCAGGCCGGGAATGCCCCGTGAGCTCGAATAGCGGTGCGACCGAGGGTCCTGGACCGCCTCGGTCAACTTGGCGACGATATGGGGTGGGGTCGGCATATCCGGATTGCCCATCCCGAGATCGATAATGTCCTCGCCCGCGGCACGGGCGGCAGCCTTCATCTGGTTCACTTCCGCGAACAGGTAGGGCGGCAGGCGTCGAATGCGATGGAACTCGCCATCCATGGGCGTAAACCTCAGCCAGAACGAGAATACCCGGGGACCACCGAGGCTACGGCGGCGCGGGCCGGCTGTTTCCTAGACCTAACTCGTGGAAAAATCGAGGAAGATCTCAGCGCGGCGGTTACCGGCCTCGCCGGCCGGCATCGATTCGAAGAAGGCTGGATCGGCTGCCCCCCGTGCCTCGACAAAAATTGCCTCCGGCGGAACGCCGTTACGGATCAGTTCGTTGGCGACGGCCTGGGCACGGTCCAAGGATATCTTGAAGTTGGTCAGGTTGTGCTCGGCCACCGACATGTTCTTGGTCTTGCTGGAGGCGTGCCCAACGACCCGGATCACACCGCCGCGCGCCCGGTATTGCTCGGCAACGTCGCGCACCGTGCCGCGTGCACTCGCCGGAACCACAGCCGAATCATGGCCAAATTGAACCACGGCCCCGGTCGAACCGGCGTTGGTCTGGCTTTGGAAGGCCACCGTTTGGGTACCACTGATCGGACCGACGTTGCGTTGCGTCGCCTCTAGGGCGGCATTGTAGGTGTCGCGCACGATCGACGAGACCGGCCGTTCGCCGGGCTGGATCGGCGAGGCGCTTGAGGCATTGAAACCGGCATTGGCCGGCGCCGTCGAAACCGTCGACGCCGAATCCAGCAACATCCGGGCAAACGTCTGACTGACCACCGTCTGACCGAGGGCGACGGCTACGGTCGGCTGGGGCGGCATCACCAACTGCACGGTTTGGGGAGCGGTGGCGGGGGCGACGACCGCGGGCGCAGCGACTTGCGCGGGGCGCGCGGCGAGGGGGGGCGGCGCGGCCTCGACGGCGACCGCTGCACGCGGTACCGCTGGGGGCGCAGGCGCGACGGCAGGCGCGCGATCCTGGGCAATCTGAGGGGCAGCCCGGCGCGGTTCGGCTGCTGGCGGAGGCGTCCGCCGACCCGATGTTATCGTGCGGCGAGCATCGAGCGAGTCCTCGGCCATGGGCCGAGCCGGTGCGGCCTGAGGCGCCACGCGGCGATCTTCCAGAATGCTGGGACGCGCAGGCACTTCGGCGACCTGGCGCGGGGGTGCCGGCGGTGGGGTGGCGACCGTCTCGGCCACACGCGGCGGGGGTGCCGGACGCGGTGCCGGGGTAGGTGCCGGTTCCGAACGTGCAACCGGTGAGACTGCGGCGACCTGTGGAGTCTCATCGCGGCGAATCTCTTCGTCGGTGTATTGGGCGTTCTCACGATCGGCAACCAAACCTTGGGCCGTCTGCGTGCGTTGCTCGGCGCTGGAGGACGCTGGCCGGTCCGGCACATCGCTGACGGTTGGGAACGCTTCGTCGTCGCCGTCGCCTTTGAAGACGCCACTTACCTGACCGTAGAGTTTGCTGGGGTTTGCCCAGTTCGGCACCGAGGAACACGCTGACAATGTGGCGGTAAGCAGGACAATGAGACCGACCCGGCTCCATCCGCTATTATTCATCGGTTCGCTACGGCTCTGACGTTGATTCATGTCCGCGATCCTCTATATGTCCGGCACGGGCGAGGCCGCAGCCTATACCGCGCCAGACAGAGTTCAATTGCTTTGTCTGACGTTCGGCCCGCGAAGCCCAACAAACCATAGTTTTCAAAGGCTTCGGGCGATACCATAAAGGATCATCTTATGTCCGATCAACATGGCGATGCGAGGCCAGGGGACGAGACGGCGGTTCTCGGCGAAAACCTCCAAAGATTGAGCGCCCAGTGGCAGCGCCTGTTCCAGGCCTACATAAGGCAACTGGGGGACGCCGAACGCCTGCCGTTCGACCCGGCAACCGTCGGAAACGCCTTTTTGCGTTTGGGTGGCCAGATGCTTGCCGACCCCCAGCACCTCGCCGAAGCGCAGATGAAACTGTGGCGCGACTACCTCGACCTATGGCGGGGCGCCGCCACCGGGCACACGGCGGCGACACCTGCAGGCGCCCCGGAAAAGGGCGACCGACGGTTCAAGGACTCCGAATGGAGCGAAAACCGGGTTTTCGATCTCCTCAAACAGTCGTATCTGATTACCGCACGATGGTTGCAGAAAACCGTCAGCGACGTCGAAGGGTTGGATGACGACACACGTCGCAAGGTCGACTTCTACACCCGGCAATTCGTCGACGCGATGTCGCCCACCAACTTCTTCCATACCAATCCCGAAGTTATCCGTAGGACGGTCGAGACGCACGGTGAGAACCTCGTCGATGGCCTCGACAACTTGATCAGAGACCTCGAAAGCGGCAAGGGGATTAGTCAGACGGATGCCGCAGCGTTCGAGGTCGGTCGAAACGTCGCTACCACGCCCGGCAAAGTGGTGTTTCAGAACCGCCTGTTTCAGCTGATCCAGTACACGCCGACGACCGACGAAACCTTTGCCGTGCCCCTGCTGATCTGCCCACCGTGGATCAACAAGTACTACATTCTAGATCTCAAGCCAGAGAACTCCTTCGTCGCCTGGGCCGTTTCGCAGGGGTTCACAGTCTTCGTCATTTCCTGGGTCAACCCCGACGCCAGCTATGCCGACACCGGGTTCGAGGACTATATGCACGACGGACTCTTGGCGGCGGTCGATGCCGTCCTGGCGGCGACCGGTCATTCGCAGGTCAACGCGGTTGGCTACTGCGTCGGCGGCACTCTACTTGCGACCACCCTCGCCTATCTCGCAACGAAGAAAGATCGGCGCGTCAACGCGGCGACATTCCTCACATCGTTGGTCGATTTCGAAGACTGTGGCGAATTGCGGGTGTTCATCGACGAGGAGCAACTCAAAATCCTCGACGAACGCATGGACGAAGAAGGTGTCCTTGACGGCCGCCGAATGGCAGCGGCGTTCAACATGATGCGCGCCAACGATCTGATTTGGTCGTTTGTCGTCAACAACTACCTTCTCGGCAAGCATCCAATACCGTTCGATTTGTTGTTTTGGAACGCCGACGGTACCAACATGCCGCATGCCATGCACACGTTCTATCTGCGCAACATGTACCTGAAGAACCTGTTGTCGAAGCCTGGCGGCATCGAGATCGACGGCGTTCCCATCGACTTGGGCAAGATCTCGTTGCCTTCGTATGTATTGTCCACCAAGGAGGACCACATCGCGCCCTGGCGGTCGTGCTACCTCCTTCCGCAGCTAACTGGGGGCGACACCCGCTTCGTGCTGGCTCAGTCCGGTCATGTGGCCGGCGTCATCAGCCCGCCGGGGAAGACCAAATACGGCCATTGGACCAACGACGACCTGACCAAGGACGCCGAGGCCTGGCTCGCCGGTGCGACTGAAAACAGCGGATCCTGGTGGCCCGATTGGGCGGCCTGGCTGGCCCCACAATCGGGCGAGAAGGTAGCCGCGCGCATTCCTGGCAAAGGAAAGCTCAAGGCCATCGAGGATGCGCCTGGCAGTTACGTCAAAAAGGCCATCGCCTAGGGACTAGGTCTCGATCTCGTCGCCGGTTTCTTCTTCGTCCCGGAGAAAATTCTCGACATCGTTGCTGTCGAATTCGTCGAGATCGAACTCGTCGAGGCATTGACCGTCGACAACGCCTCGCTCGCAGTCGCCGGCGGTCGCCGGCCTATCTTCTACTGACTCCGATTCTTGCCCGTCCCGCGGTACGAGACGGGCAAATGGATCGTCTTCATCGTCGTCGAGCGGCACAACGGCACCGTCTTCGCGCGGCAGGCTTCCGACCTCGACATCTTCCCGCGGCAAAGCCAGCGGCACTGTTGCCTCGTCCTGGGTCGGTGCCACAGCAGGCGGACCGTCCGCCGGCGGCAGAACCGCAGGCAACGGTTCGACCGACCGCGGTCGCTCGGGCGGTGGCGGGAGCAAGGCAAATTCCTGCCTCAGATTCTCCTCGGAAAGTTGGAGTCGGCCAAAAACAAGTTGATACAAGCCATTGCCGGTATCCTCGGCCAGACCTGCCCCTCGGTCGAATCGCTCGTAGGTGAGTTCGCCTTGGATGAAGCGCCCGTCCTCGCATTTCATCATCAGCCGGGTTGTCGTTCCCGGTGCAACCCTGTCGATGCCCCCGACTCCCGTGATTCCTCGACACTCAGTGCGATCGCCGATCCCGAACAGGGTGATCGATGAGGTCGGTTCGCCAAACACCGTTTCAAAGGTCCCGACAAGGAGTTCGTTGGACGTCGTCTCGCGGGCGGCAATGAACAGTGTCTTGGCCGGCAGACTGGGGGCACAACCTGCGACGGCGGCGGCCAAAAGCAACCACCCAAACCCGCCTCGCCCGGTCTTCGCCAATTTCTGATGCTGTTGCGTCAAACCCTGAACGTCCTACTTCCCTCGCATCAAGCCGATGCCGTATCGCCCGTACCCAGACCTAGTGCCTTGCGGTACTCCGCGGCCATGCGGCTGTAGTGCAGCGCCGTCCCGGCATTATACGCGATCTCGTCGGCCGTGAGGTCGCGCATGTATTTGGCCGGTCGGCCCGCCCATAGTTGGCCGCTCGGCACGCGCTTCCCTGGCGTGAGCAACGATCCTGCTGCAAGCATGGAATCGGTTTCGACTTCGGCATCGTCCATCACCGTGGCCGCCATCCCGACGAAACACCGCGACTGCAAGCGACAGGCATGGAGCAATACCTTGTGACCGATCGTGACTTCGTCGCCTATCCAAGCATCGCCACCCTCGCGGCGACTCACATGAACGATCGATCCGTCCTGTATATTGGTGCGAGCGCCGATTCGAATGACGTTGACGTCGCCGCGGATCGCGCACTGGAACCAAATGTTGGAGCCCACGCCAATCTCGACGTCCCCGATTACGCAGGCACCGGGCGCGAGGAAAACGTCGGACGCCAATCGAGGCGTCACGCCCCGATACGGCAATACGATTCCGCCGGCCTCCACGCCGCCCTTACGGAAACAGGGGACGTTGCTCTAAGGACAGCGTCTCAGCCAACCCGAACATGACGTTCATGTTCTGGATGGCCTGACCCGATGCGCCTTTGACCAAGTTGTCGATCGCCGACAACAGGATGGCGCGGCCCTTGACCCGATCGGGATAGACTCCGATCAGACTATGGTTCGACCCGCGCACATGCCGCGTCGCCGGCGAAACGCCTTCGGGAACAACGCTCACGAACGGCTCGGCGGCGTAGCGGGCGGACAATGTCTCCCGTAGGTCCGCTGCCGTCGCGCCGGCTGCAAGCCGAACATAGATCGTCGACAAGATACCCCGGTTCATCGGCATGAGGTGCGGCGTGAAGTTCACGACGATGTCGCGCCCCGCAGCCCGGGCGAGCCCTTGCTCGATCTCCGGGCCGTGCCGGTGCCCGGCGACGCCGTAGGCATGGATCCCCTCGGACACCTCGCCAAACAGACTGCCCTCCTTGGCCGCGCGACCCGCACCGCTGACGCCCGATTTGGCATCGACGATAATGTCGTCGGGGTCGATCTGGCCGACCTCGATCAACGGCACCAACGGGAGCAACGCGCTTGTCGGATAGCAACCCGGACAGGCGACCAACCGGGCGTCCCGGATATCGTCGCGGGCGAGTTCGGTCAGACCGTAAACGGCCTCGGCCTGAAGTTGGGGCGACCTATGCGGGTGGCCGTACCATTCGGCATAGGTCTCGACATTGTCCAACCGGAAGTCCGCGGACAAGTCGATGACCCGCACCCCGGCCGGAATCCCGGCGATCATGTCTTCGCGCCGCTCGGTCAGAAGTTCGTCGAGGGCGTCGTGGTCGGTGTGGTGCAGCAAGCCCGCCACGATCTCTTGGGTTGTGCCGTGCGGTAGCGCACAGAAAATGAGGTCGGCTTCGACCCCGCGCCATTCTACCTCGTCGATCTTAATGAGACCGGGCAGCCCCAGACCGAAGAGGTGCGGAAACACCTCGCTGATGTCCCGCCCGGCATGTCGGTCCGCCGTCAGCAGAACGATCTCGACATTGGGGTGATTGCAGAGGAGCCGAATTAGCTCGGCGCCGGTGTACCCGCTCGCCCCGAGAATGCCGACGCGGATCTTCTTTCCTTCGCTGGACATGACTTAACTCCCGCAGATGGGTCCAAATGCCCATAAAAAAGGGGCGTCCGTCAAGACGCCCCTCGGGGTCGAAAAAAACGGGCGGATTAGCGCTTCGAAAACTGGAAGCTTCGGCGGGCCTTGGCCTTGCCGTATTTCTTGCGCTCGACGACACGGCTATCGCGCGTCAGGAAGCCATTCTTTTTCAGAACAGGACGTAGGGACGGCTCATAGCGAATCAAGGCATGGCTGATGCCGTGACGGACAGCCCCCGCCTGACCCGACAGCCCGCCACCGGTGACGGTGCAGATAACGTCGTACTGACCTTCGCGGCCCGCGGTCTCCAGCGGCTGATTGATGATCATGCGGAGTACCGGGCGGGCAAAGTAGACCTCGCTCGTGCGGCCATTGACCGTCACGCGACCAGCGCCCGGTTTGATCCAAACCCGCGCGACAGCGTTCTTGCGTCGACCCGTTGCATAGGAGCGCCCTTGGGCATCGATCTCGGGTTCAGCCGGTGCGGCGTCCTCGACGGCAACGATCCCTGCGGCCCCGGCAGGCGCACTTGCCCCCGTCGTCAACGACTTAAGATCGGAAAGCGATTGTCTCTCGTCGGCCATGATTAGGCTGCCCTATTGTTTTTCGAATTCATGGAAGCCACGTCCAGCACTTCGGGTTCCTGCGCAGCATGCGGATGCTCCGCGCCGGCATACACCTTAAGATGGCCCAATTGCCGGCGCGCCAGGGGGCTTTCCTTTGGCAGCATCCGTTGGACGGCCTTGATGACGACCCGCTCCGGATGGTCGCCACCGAGAATCTCGCCGGCGGTCCGTTGCTTTATCCCGCCGGGATAGCCCGTGTGACGGTAGTAGATTTTGTCCGCAAGTTTGTTCCCGGTCACCCTGATTTTGTCGGCATTGACGACAATCACGTTGTCGCCCCCGTCGACGTGCGGGGTATAGGTCGGCTTGTGCTTACCCCGTAGGCGATCGGCTATAATGACGGCCAAGCGGCCCAGAATCAGGCCCTCGGCGTCGATCAACAGCCACTTCTTCTGGACTTCGGCAGGTTTTGCGGAGTAGGTCTTCATGGTCTAGCGTCCTTTGGCGGGTATTCCCGCAATGGCGCGGGAGTATGCCCGTGAAATTGGAGATGTCAACGATTTCTGGCTGAATTTCAGAGGGTTAGAGAAACGGTATCTAAATACCGCAACCAGAGGGTAGCCGCAGGCGTTCCGCCCCTAAGCTGCAACCAGCCGAATCCGGGTGTTTCGAACATGACCCAACACGCTGCCGCCAAATCCAGTTCCACCCCGCCGCTTGTTCGTCAAACCGAGGACGGCGGCGTGGTCACCGTTACGCTCAACCGGCCCGAGGCGCGCAACGCTCTGTCGCGCGGGCTCATGTCCGCCTTGCAAGAAACCTTCGAGACGATTGGCGCTTCTTCCGCCCGGACGGTGATCCTAGCGGGTGAAGGACCGGCGTTCTGCGCCGGACACGACCTTAAGGAGATCCGCAGCGATCCACGGGCGCAAACTTACGAGGCCTTGTTTGCGCAATGCAGCCGCCTGATGCAGACCATCGTGGCCCTACCCCAACCGGTAATCGCCCGAGTCCACGGCCCTGCCTCCGCCGCCGGGTGCCAGTTGGTTGCAACCTGCGACCTCGCCATCGCCGGTACAAGCGCCCGATTCGCCACCCCCGGCGTCAACATCGGCCTGTTCTGCTCGACGCCCATGGTGGCGCTCAGCCGCAACGTGTCTTCCAAGCACGCGATGGAAATGCTGCTGACCGGCGACATGTACGATGCCCCGGAAGCCGTCCGCATGGGCCTGGTCAATCGTGCCGTGGCGGACCACGAACTAGTCGACGCGGTCGATACCCTTGCTCGAAAAATCGCGACGAAGTCGGCGACGACGATAAAGATCGGTAAACAGGCGTTCTATCTGCAACAGGAAATGGACCTTGCCGCGGCATACGACTACGCCTCGCGGGTGATGACCGAAAACATGCTCACCCGCGACGCCGAAGAAGGCATCGATGCTTTTATAGAAAAGCGCCCGCCGCAGTGGGAAAACCCGTAAGTGGATCACGAGCGCTACGACGATAACTATATCCGCGCGATCCTCCGCGAGACCAAAGTCATTGCCATGGTCGGCGCCAGCTCAAACTGGAACCGGCCGAGCTATTTCGCAATGAAGTATTTGCAGAGAAAGGGTTTCCGCGTCATTCCGGTGAACCCACGGGAAAGCGGCAAGGAGATTCTCGGTGAACCCGCTTACGCGACCCTTGCGGAAGTTCCCGAAAAGATCGATATGGTCGATGTCTTCCGCAATTCCGAAGCTGCCGGACCGGTTGCCGAAGAGGCAATCGCCATTGGCGCCCAAGTTCTGTGGATGCAACTCGGCGTTCGCAACGACGTGGCGGCGGCCCGTGCCGAAGCGGCAGGCCTCAAGGTCGTCATGAATCGTTGCCCCAAGATCGAGTTCGGGCGGCTGTCGCGCGAGATCGGGACAATCGGCATCAACACGGGCGTGATTAGCAGCAAGCGCCGCAGCCAACTATAGGAAACAAGCAATGAGCGACACACCGACCTACGGCTTCGAGACCCTTGCGGTTCACGCCGGCGCCGCACCCGACCCGGTTACCGGATCCAGGGCGACGCCGATCCATCAGACGACATCGTTTGTCTTCGAAGACGTCGATCACGCCGCCTCGCTGTTCAACCTCCAAGCCTTCGGGAACATCTACACCCGTCTGACCAACCCGACCGTGGCCGTCCTCGAACAACGCCTTGCCGGTCTGGAAGGCGGACGCGGTGCGGTCGCAGCAGCTTCGGGCCATGCGGCCCAACTGATGGCGTTCCATGTGTTGATGGAGGCGGGCGATCATTTTGTTGCCGCTAAGCAGCTTTATGGCGGCTCGCTCACCCAGTTCGGCCAGTCATTCAAAAAATTCGGCTGGGAATCGACGACCGTAGATGCCACCGATGCGCAGAATTTCCGCGCCGCCCTTAAGCCAAACACCAAGGCGATCTTTATCGAGAACCTCGCCAACCCGGGTGGGGTCGTGGTCGACATCGAGGCCGTGGCGGCCATCGCCCAAGACGCCGGGATTCCCTTAATCGTCGACAACACCTTGGCCACGCCTTACTTGTGCCGGCCATTCGAATGGGGCGCTGACATCGTCATTCATTCTTTGACCAAGTTCCTTGGCGGCCACGGCAATTCGTTGGGCGGGATGATCGTCGAGTCCGGCAAGTTCGATTGGGCTCAGAACGACAAATACCCGAGCCTGACCGAACCCAACGCCTCCTACCATGGGCTTAAATTTTACGAAACGTTCGGCGACATGGCCTATTCGGTCGCGATCCGAGCCCAATCGCTGCGCGATCTCGGACCGGCGCTGAGCCCGATGAATGCGTTCTTAATCCTGACCGGAATCGAGACCCTTCCCTTGCGCATGGAACGTCACTGCGCCAATGCGCTCAAAGTCGCGGAGTATCTCGAAGCTCATAAGAAAGTGGATTGGGTTTCTTACGCCGGACTGAAATCGAGCCGCTTCTACGACCTTGGTAAAAAATACCTCCCCCGCGGGGCCGGGGCGGTGTTTACGTTCGGGATTAAGGGCGGCTTCGAATCCGGCGTGAAACTCGTCGAAGGTGTCGAGTTGATCTCGCACCTTGCCAATATAGGCGACACCCGCAGCTTGATTATTCATCCGGCGTCGACGACGCACCGTCAGTTGGGCGAGGCCGAACTGATCGCTGCGGGGGCCGGACCGGACGTCGTCCGGTTGTCGATCGGCATCGAAAGCGTCGACGACGTGATCCGCGATCTAGATCAAGCGCTATCGCGGGTTTAATCGCCGATCGCAACGGCCCGGGTCATTGGCCGCGGCCATGGGCTCCTTGCGTAGTTTGCGCCGCGACCCAATCGAGGTAGTCCGGGTTTCCTCCGTCGATCGGGAGCGCAACGACGCAAGGGCAGTCGTAGGAATGCAACGCTCGGACGCGCGCAGTCAATGGCGCGATCAGTTCCGCCCGGGACTTCAAGACGAGAATGGCCTCAGTGTCCTCTTGGACCACACCTTCCCAGCGGTAAATCGATGCGACCGCGTCGATCACATTGGCGCAGGCCGCTAACCTCTCGTCGACCAGGGCGCGCCCGATTGTCACCGCTTCCGCACGGTCCTTCGTCGTGACGTAGACGAAGCAGGCGTCGCTCAACGCCGCCCCCGCGTCGCGTGGAGCGCAAAGATTGCGACTGAAAACAAAACCATGCCGCCGGCTTGATGCGCCGCTGCGAGCGGGATGGGCACGACCAAGACGAGCGTCAGGATACCGAGCGCGGCTTGCGCGACCGCGACCAAGGCGAGCGCGGCGACGCGCCGAGACATCCGATCGTTGGTCTGCACGAGTCGGTTGAAGAACCAGATCGTCAGAACGACGGCTACAGTCGTAACACCAAGGACCCGGTGGGCGAATTGAATGGCGATCGTGTTCTCAAAAAAATTGATGGCCGGCGGCGATAGATCCAACAATCCCGCCGGTACCCACCGACCGTCCATGAGGGGGAAGGTGTTATAGGCGAACCCTGCATCGGTTCCGGCCACGAACCCGCCGGAAAGAATCACCAGAAAGACCCACGGAACCAACAAACGCAGAATGCCGCGGAGAGCCCCGCTGTCGGGCGCCACCGGCGCCGGCGCCAGGAGGGAAAGCGCCGTCCATAGCATGTAGCCGTAAATCAGGACGGCGAGGCCGAGATGGGCGGTTAGCCGGTATTGGCTGACGTCGGGCCGATCGACCAGGCCGCTCTGCACCATGAACCAACCCAATAATCCCTGCAGCCCGCCCAACACGAACAGGAGGACCATCCGCGGCACCATCGAGCGGTCGATCCGCCCGGTGAACGCGAAGAACAGAAACGGCACCAAAAAGGCCGCGCCAATGACACGACCAAGAAGCCGATGGGCGTATTCGTACCAAAAAATGTATTTGAACTCGGCCAACGTCATCCCGGCATTGACCTTCTGGTATTCCGGATAGGCGCGGTAGCTGTCGAACATCGCCTTCCACGTCGCATCGTCGAGCGGCGGCAAAATGCCCGAAAGGGGCCGCCAGTCGACGATCGACAGCCCCGAATCGGTCAGGCGCGTCACGCCACCCAGAACGACGGTCGCGAAGATCAAACTGCAGACACCGATGAGCCACCACCCGACTGGTGCGGCAGATCGGCTCATGCTGGGGGACTTCCCCGGATAGAGGGCCATAGTTTGGGTCACGGGCCGAAACGTATCAGGGATTTGTACCGTCGTGCAGCACTCGAATGATGCAAATCGACGCAGTCGCGACCGATGTCGTTCGTACAACCGCAAGGCAAGATAGCCGAGAATATGTTGTGGAAATCGTCAAGGACCGACACCAGGTTTGCCGGCTCATGCCGCGTCTAGGTTGCGCGAGCGTCAAGCAACGCCGTGACCGCCGTGGGGCGGCCCTTCGGTGCGGCTATTTTTTTGCCGCGAAAATGCCGACGGCGCTATACCCGCCGCCATCGACCTTGAACTGGCCGCCCATTTCAGCGGCGACATCGCCGCCGCCCGACATGAACGAACCGTTGTAACTCCCCGAGCGCCCGGCACCAGCGATGGAGCCGACGAACTTGTGCCGCGCGCCGGTCGACGTGACCGCCAGACCGGTACCGGCGTAGTTCGCCCCGTCGAAGTTCGAAATGTTGAAAGCGCTCGACCCCGGACTGTCGAAATTCACCGTCGCCGACAAACCGCCGATCGCTTGGTAGACCTGGGTCCCATTGAAGACGGTGCCAATCGCGTGTCCGGTGTAGGTCGCGGTCCCCTGCAGCGCATTGATCGCAGCAATACCCGCGATTTCGCCGGCCACGTAATTCGCCATATGGATGATTTCGGACGACGAGCCGGTGTTGGAAATGCGCCCGCCCCAGAAACCCCAATTAAGGTATTTGCAGGCGCAAACGGACACGCCGCTTGGGGCAAACCCACTCCCGAAGTCGCTCGCCTCGGAGACACTAACAAACGCGACACTGGACATGTTCTGCGGCGACGAATTGATCGTCACGCTGCCGCCACCATCCTGGTCGCCCGCCGCAATGTTATTGTCGTCGATAAAGATGCTGTCACCGGTCGAGGTAGTGTTGTCCCCAAATGCCGTCGTGTCTTTGTCGCCGAAGACAACTTGGAAGTTCGGCCCACTGCCGAACGCATTGGTAAATTTGAAAGTTCCGCGAACTTTGTTTGCGGCTGCGTTGGTCTTTATTTCAACGTCGGCACTATCGCCGTTCAACCCAATCAGCATGGTTGTCGTCGATAGAGCGCCGGCGACTTCGGTTTGATAGGCGCCGCCGAGGTAGCCACCCATCGTGCGCGTGGTGCGAGTGCCCAGCGTCGAGGTGGCGGGAACGGCCACGACCGTCGGAAAGAAGTGCGTCGTCTGCGGCGACCCGCCTGGTTGGAACCGGTCCGTACCGTTATTGGCGACGAGCCCATCGTTGGTATCGACCTTCGCGCTTTCCAGAACGAAATAGGACCCATTAGTGCCGAAGAAATCGTTGCCCAGGGAATCGTCAGCCGAGGATAGGTCCGAATCCGTCAGTGTCGGCAACGTCGACAAGTTTTGGCGCGCCGAAGCAATCGCACCGCCGCGGATAAATGGACGGCCCTGGGAATCCAGCAGAACCGCCCCGCCGCCAAACGAGATCGCGGACTTTTGATTAACGCCCTGACCGGTGATCGAAATCGTCTGGAAGCCGAAGGATCGTTGCGCGGTGCTCGACCCCGATACATCCCAGTAGATCGCCGCGTCGGCGGCGCTTTCGGCCTGCGGCACGGTAAGGCCGGCAACGTCGATGGCCCGCATGAACGGGATCGAGGACGCGAGGCCGAAATCGTTCTGAAGCGCATAATATGATACGCCCGATGTCGGAATCGAACCGCTCGGCTTGCCCGCGAACCCAACAATCCGCGTCGCGGAGTCGGCAGATTCAACCCCTTCAAGAAACAGGAACTGAAAGTCTGACGACAGGAAAACATCGCCCGAGAAGGTTCCGTTCGGCGACGCGGTCGATCCCGACGCGGCAAACGACGACACACCGGAAGCGTTCAAGGGGAACTTGAAGGCGTTCGAGCCAAGTGTCGCTGTGAAAGAGCCCGAGGAAAGCGTCGCGCCGGAAAACGCGACGTTGTTCGAAGATACCGCGTCGTTCGTGCCCACCACGCGCGACAACGAGCGCTTGATACGACCTGACAGATTGGTGGCGGTTGGCGACAGGTTCTGTTGCAACGCGTTGTTCTGTTGCGCTTGATTGGCCGTGTTCGTCGCCCCCGTCGCGCCCGCGCCAGCCCCTGGCGGTGGCGGCGGCGGTGGGGCGCGCGGCACCGGGGCGGCGATCGCGCGCGGCGGTTGCCGCGACCCCCGCTCGCCGAGGCTTGTCTGGGCAACGTCTTGGTCGGTTGGCACCTGACGCCCGCCGCCCTGGCCAGCCTGTCCATCGCCGCCTTGCTGACCACCTTCCTGCTGGCCGCCGCCTTGCTGACCGCCTTCCTGCTGGCCGCCTTGTTGCTGATTGCCTTGCTGCTGGCCCCCTTGACCCGGTGGTCCACCGCCGGGGCCCTCACCTTCGCTGGCCGACGGCTCGTTGCTGCGTTCGAGCGCACTCAGCGCGGCATTGAGTTGCGCGGGCGCGGCAGGTGCGGGCGGCGTCGGCGATTCTTCCGACGAAGCTGCCGTGATTGCAAAACCCGGCCGGGTCGCCGTTTGGGTAACGCCCCCGGCCGCAACGGTCATTTGGTCACCAAACAAAAATGTCGCCTGGGTCGCCCCGCCGGGCTGAACGTTGACTAGAGCGATCCCGCCCCGAATCCCGATGACCGCGGTCGGGGTCGTGAGCGTGACGGGCGTATTTTTGCTGATTTTGCCGCCGACAAAGCGGAACACGCCTTTGGTCGCCGTCAGCGCCAGGCGGCCAGTACCGGTCGCCGGATCGAACACGAACTCGTCGAGAACGACATCCGAGTTCGGCCCTACGGTAAAAGCGCTTTCGTCGATAAAGAGCATTTGCGCCTGACCGCCCGCGGTCGTCGCAATCCGTTCGTTTGCGAACACATTTACGCCGACCTCAAGCACGCGCGGCGCCGACTGTGGCGGCGTGCCGGTGGCGTTGGGGTTCAGCGCGGCCGTGACCCCGATCTCGGGTCCACCGGCGGACTGGGCAAAGGCCCCGACCGGAACGGTCAGCGCGACGAGAACAGCAGCCAAGCGAAAAAACATCTGAAAACCCACAATTACTCCTGGGGCATCCTACTGAAAACCGGGCGTAAAATGCTTCCTAACAACATTACACGCGAGAACGGCCGGGGGATGCAAATCGGCAATCCGCGTGGCCCCCCTCGCATGGGCACCCTATACTCCCGGCCGGAGCCGTACATGACGACAATTCGCCTCATTTCCTCGTTTCTTGATTGGTGGGGGACCGAACTTTCGGGCCTCCTACCGGCTGGCTTGCGGCGCGCCGTAGGTCTGGAGCGGCGCCCCCTCGTCGTACGGCTAGAGGGACGCACCGTCGAGGCCCACCTCGGCGGCATCGACGCTGGCACCATCGTCGCCGCAACCGAGGTGACCCCGGAAGACTGGGGAGACCTGGGCGCGAACTTCGCGCGCGCCCTTCGCGGTCTCGACCCGGTGACGGTCGACACGACACTGCGAATCGGTGCGACGCAGGTTGTGCGGCGCCACTTGCGGCTCCCGCCAACGCCGGACCGGGACTTGCCCGGCCTGTTGTCGTTTGAGATCGAACGCCACACGCCGTTCAAACCCGAAGAGGTGTATTTCACATTCTCTCGCCACGGCGGCGATGTCGATGCAACCAGCGTTTCGATCAACGTCGCGCCCCGCCGGGTCGTCGATCCGCTGATCGACAGTTTAACGCGTATTGGATTTGCCCCCGCGCGGGTCGTGTTGGGCGACGACGACCGCCGCGCCGTCGGCGGGATCGGCGCACACCGGCGGCGCGGCAGGCTTTCGGTCGTGGGTGGCACCCTCGCCATTCTTCTCGTTGCGGCGATCGTGTCTCCCCTGCTTCGACTTGAGAGTATTGCCGGCGATCTGGCGACCGCCATCGGCGCGACCAAGGCCGGCAACGAAACGCGCAACGATGCGGCAGTCAAGGGTGTCGCCGCGGCTCGTTTTCTTGACAATTATGCGCGCGAACATCCGTCGTCGCTCGCCGTCCTCAACGAACTCGCCGTGCGGCTGCCGGACGGCACGTGGCTCGTGCAGTTCAACCAATCCGGCCGCGCGGTCACCCTGGAAGGGCAAGCGGAATCGAGCGCCGACCTCGTGCCGAGGCTTGAGGAGTCGCCGCTCTTTACGAAGGTCGACTACGACGCGCCGGTGACCAAGGAAGGTACGGGTCGCGGCGAGCGTTTCGCTTTTTCGCTTGAGATCGCCGAGGACGCTCCGTGAAACCCGGCTCTCCTGCCTCTCGGATTGCGGCCCTGGCACTCCTCATTGCGGCGCTGGCAATAGCCTACGTGGTCGCGGGCTGGCCCGTGCAGCGTGGCTATGAGCGGACACTGAGCGCAATCGGCGACCGACGCGTCGCGCTTGAGCGCCTCGCCGGTTCGAATGCGCGCGACAGCGCTGTGGCTACAGCGCTGCAAAACCGCCCGGATTCCGGTCTGTTGGTGGAAGCCACCACCGACGGCAGCGCGGCGGCGCTGTTGCAGACCCACCTCCAACGGTTGATCGAAGACCAAGCGGCACAGCTCGTGAGTATCGAGGCACTGGAAGGCGAAACCCAGGGGGCATACCGCGCGGTCCGCGTTCGCGCCCAGTTCGCCATCGGCCACGACGGTCTGGGGCACGTCCTCCACGCCCTCGAGGAAGGAAGGCCGGTGGTGTTCTTGGACAATCTCAGCGTCAACGCCCGTTCTGCCCGCGCGTTCGGGGTTGAGCGACCGTTGGATGTCCAGGTCGAGTTGACCTCCTTCCGCGCGCTCGAGAACTAAGGAGCTAATCGTGCCACGCCTCCTCTTTAGCCTCCTCGCCGCCGCGCTTTTTGCGATCGCGACCGGGGTATGGGCCATCCCCGCGGACGACCTGGGTCCAGCCGCGCGCGACGATACCGAGATTCGCGTGGTGCCCCCTATCCGCCCCTTGTTGGCACCGCGTCCGATCGAGAACTTCGCCGCGCTCGCCGAACGGCCGCCGTTCAGCGCCTCTCGGCGTGCCCCAAACGCCGAACCAGGGCGTGACCCCAACTTGATCCTCGGTCGCTATCGGCTCGCCGGTGTTATCGTCGCGCCGGCGGCCCGGTCTGTGATTTTGAGCGCACCCGACGGTCGTGCGCTTACCCTCGCCGAGGGTGAGACGGTCGATGGGTGGATCGTCGATGAAATCTCGCCTGAACAGGTCGTTTTCAAGGCCGGCGGGCGACGTCAGGTTTTCGACGTTTCGCCGACCGGTCGCTAGAAACCGCCGGCATTGATTCGTTATGAACCGCTTCGTAGGGTACGACGTGTTTGAGGGAGGACTGGGACGTGCATAGGAGACTGGCTTTCGCCGGAGCGGCCGTCCTGTTTGCCGCCGCGTGCACCGCCCAGCCGGTGCGGGACGTTTCGGAAATCCCCGCCTCGATCCCCGAGACCGGGCCGCGCGTTGCCCAGAATCAAACGACTCCAGCACCCGTTGCCCAACCCGCGTTCCCGGGGTCCAGCGGCGCGGCGGTCGCACGCCAACCCCGTATCGACGAGCTCTACCCGGCGCGCGCTGCCGCATCGGCGGGCGGCGGTACTCAGCCGCTGCGCAATGCCGAAGGCGACATCACTCTCAGTTTCGACAACGCGGACGTGCGTGAGGTCGCTCGCGTCATCCTCGGCAGTCTGTTGCAACTGAATTACATCGTCGATCCGAGCGTGTCGGGCGCCATCAGCCTTGCTTCGGGTCGCCCGCTGCGGCGCGAAGATCTCCTGCCGACATTGGAGGCGATTCTAGCGAGCCAAGGCATTCAACTCGTCAACTACGGCAACGTACTGCGCTTGAGCCGCCTGAACGACGCCCAAGCCCGCGCCGGCGGCGGGATCGGTTTTGGACCCGGCACTGCTTACCGAGTCTTCCCGCTTCAGTACGTCGCCGCGGCGCAACTGCAGACGGTATTGGCGCCACTTTTGCCCGACGGCGCTATCCCGGTTGTCGACGCGGTTCGCAATTTGATCGTTGTCGCCGGCGATTCGACGGTCATGCGTCTTGCCGCGGGCACAATCGAGATCTTCGACATCGACCGTATGGCGACACAAACCTCGGCGATCATCACCTTGCAAGACGCCGACGCATCGGTCGTTGCAGCCGAACTGACCAACATCTTTGCGGCGACCGGATCGCTGTCAGGCAGCGACGGCGATCCCGGCGCCCTGCAATTGATCCCCATCGAACGGCTGAACGGCATTCTCGTAGTCGGTCAGAATCGCGACTTGGTCGAGGATGCCCGCGAGTGGGTATTCCGGTTGGACCGCAAACGCGACCCTGCCGAACGCCGCGTCTTCGTCTACTACGTGCAGCATGGCGGGGCAGAACGGATCGCGACAGCGCTCAACGAAATACTTGGCGGCAGCCCGGAGAACGAGGCCACGACCGAAGGGAACGACGCAGCGGGGACACCTTCCGGGCTCCTAGATACGAACCTACGGATTTCGGTCGACGCTGAGAACAATGCGCTTTTGGTATCGACGACAACGCCCAACTTCACCTTGATCCAGGACGTTCTACGCCGGCTCGATATCCAACCGCTCCAGGTGATGATCGAAACCAGTATTTTCGAAGTATCGCTGCGGGACGATCTGAGGTTCGGCGTTCAATACGCTATCAACAACGGTGGGATCGGAATCGGCGAGGGCGGCAGCGCGTCCTTCACCAATGGGACCAACACCGTTACCGGCCCGGGATCGGTAGTGACGCCGACGATCAATCCGGTACTGGGGGCGATCGGCACATCGACGACGGTGGGCGGCTTCAACTTCACGATCGAGGGCGCGTCGGCGACACGGTTCATTATCGACGCGCTTTCGGATCTCACCGAAGTCAACATGATCTCGTCGCCGAATGTGATCGTGCTGAACAACAACACAGCTTCGCTGAACGTCGGCGACGAGGTTCCGATTATCACGCAAACAACGACCAGCACCGTCACCACTAGTCCGTTGATCGTAAACACCGTGCAGTACCGGCCAACCGGTGTGAGCCTCGAGGTCACCCCGCAGGTCAACGCCAGCGGCATGGTCACGTTGCGGCTCTCCCAGGCGGTTAGCGATGTGCGGGTGACGACGTCTTCGACCATCAACTCGCCCACGATTCAGAACCGCAGCCTCCTGAGCACCGTTTCCGTGCGCAGCGGCGACACGGTTTTGCTCGGAGGGCTGATCCGTGAGACTGCAGGCGACGGTCGGACGGGAATCCCGCTGCTCCACGAACTCCCCATCGTTGGAAACCTGTTCGGGCGCACCGCCGAAACCACTCAGCGCACGGAACTCGTGATTCTCATCCGGCCCATCATCATCTCGACACCCGAAGAGGCAACCAGCGTCACGCAATCGATGCGGAACAAATTCCTGTCGCTGGTCCGCCAGGAGCGCGAGGGCATTCGCCAGCCCCGCAACATCCCGGGCGCCGGACGCTAAATCCGAAAGAAACGCTACGGCGCCGTTATTGTAGCGACGCGCTTACAGCGTAGCTGCCGGTACCGCCGCAGCAGTGCGCGACGCTGACAAAATACGTCCCCGCCGCAACCGCGGCACTCAGGCGCGCGTTGTACCAGTTGGCCGAATCGTCGTCCTCGGCGACAACGTCGCCGAGCGCGTTGCGCAGGGTGAGTTTGACGTCGGTCGACCCCGTGGTTGAAAGCACGAGCGTGCCCGGCAGATCGGCGTCGACGCGGAAGGTATCGATGTCCCCGCTTGTTTCGATTCTCCCCGTCGCAGCGCCGTCCAAAGTCGCCGCGCTAGCCGCCTCTCCGGCATGGTCGTCGTCGAGCGCATCGAGCGTTCCGCTACCGGGAAGGAGTGCCACGCTTTTCGTCGCGCCGAGCTGCTCGACCACATCGACTACTTGAACGGCGAAGTCTTCGACCGACCGAAACGTCTGGGCCGCGTTGAAGACGCTCAACACGGCGCGTCCCGTCGGTGCGGCTGGTCCGATCGATACTTTCGCGACGATGGACGTCGCATCGATAAAGGTCACCCGATGTACCGTAAATCCAATGGGAACTTCGACCACCGGTATCCCGCCGGTCGAACTGAAACCCTCGGCCTCTAACGTCAACGACACCGTGGTACCGCGAGGAACGAAAGCGATGAGCTCGATAAGTTCCCGGTAGGCGATTTCGGCAATACAGGCCACATCGCTGCACCCTGCCGATGGCGCTTGCGAGACTGCGTCGCGCACGGTGCCCGGCAGATCGTGGGCGCCATCCACCAACTCACCGAGGAAAAACGCCGCCGCGGCGCCCGCGTCGGCAAACCAACGCCCACCCTCGCCGTCCAGCCCAACGTAGACGCGACCGTCGGCGCGTTCGACGATCCCGCGCCGGTCCGACGCGCCACCCAGCGCGCGGAATAGATCGACCGTTCGCGCCATCGCCCGAACCAATGCTTGGTCCTGCGCCGCCAACCCCGTCACGTCGGGCGCGTCGCTGAAGTCGATGAAGCGCGGCCCCATCGACCCGGCGCCGTCGGCACCGGACGCCAAACCGGTTACTTCGTTCGAAAGTTGCCTCACATAGCCGCCATAGGGCGCCGAATCACCCCGTGCAACACCTGCCGCATTGGCACCGTGTCCGAGCGCCACGAAGATTGCAGCGATGACCGCAAAACGAAATGACATCATCGCCTAGCCCACTACCTGCATGCACCGCTTGGGTACACGGATCGAGGTGCCGCGCGAGAACCAGGTTAGGAACGTATTCCCGGTGCAGGTTGACCGCGTAATCCCGATCTGGCCGAAGCCGTTGATCGTGATGTCGGTCACCTCGACGCGCATGAACTGACCTTCGTCGAAGGTGACAAGGCCGCACCAGCGCGCGTCGTTGGCATACAACCCGTTCTGCGAACAAACCGTTTTGTTGATCAGTACCGATTCCAGTGCCAGGGCCGGATTGCCGACCGTTCCAGCCGGCGGTAGGCCGGAGTAGCGCGGGGACGGCGAATTGGCCGACACGACGTACTGTTCTTGCGGGACCGGGGCGATGGCGGATTGATTCTGTGCAACCTGAACGGTTCCGCGCGATCCGGCCAACGATTCCAAGCGTGCATTGGCGAGGAGCGCCGCCGGCGCCGACGGGTAGGTCACCAACAGATCATGGTATTGCCGTTCGGCTGCTGCGTAACTTCCCTGGAGTTCCAACTGGTAGGCCGCCGCAAACATAGCATCTGCATCGCGCACAGGGGACGCCCCCGACGCCGCGACCGGCGGCGCGGGTGTAACGGCCACCTCGGCAACAGGCGCCCGAACGACGAGCGGTTGAACGCCACTTTGGCGCGCCGCGTTCGCGCCAATCACCCACGGGCCGTCGCGCCCCGCATATCTTTGCGCCAGCGACCCGCTGTCGTCGCGTTCGATTCGCAAGGCCCCGGTGAGTCGGGGCGCCGTTAGCGCAACCGGCTCCGCGCCACCGGTTCGCGCAACTTCTAACTGGGTCGGTCGCCCGTCGCCGGCGATCAGCATCGTCCCGGTCGCTGCAAACGACCGCTCAGGCGTTGTCGCGACTGAAACCGGCGCAGCGGCGGTCACGACGGGCAACCGTGGCGCGGGCGGCGGATCGACCTGAAGCGCTGCAAGCTGCATGCGTCCACCCAACGCTTGGGTTACGTGGGCCGTTCTTTGCGCGTAGGCGCTTTGATTTGGCTCGGACGCTGCCGTCGCGACGGCGATCTCGCTTCGCGTCGCGCGCGTCGGCGAGACCGCGACGGGCGCCCGTTGCAGGGTGTCACCGACATCGGCACGCGCGAGTTGCACGACCGGGACCTGCTGTGCGGGCGCCGGTTGGGCCGCCAAGAGGGCAATGGTGTCACGTGAAGCCGCCGGCGCATCGGCTATCACCTGACGGTTCGCCGACGGCGACGATGCCGAAACCTGCGGCGACTGACTTGCCGCCTGTGCCAACACCACACCTGGGTACGCCGAGGCGCGTTCGTTCTGCCAGCTTTGGACCTCGGCAACGGTCATTTCCGATTCGTCCAAGAGGTCTCCCATGCGGTAGTTCGCACGCACATGGGAACCGGCGACCCCGATGATCGTGAAGGCCCCGTCGCGGATACCGTCCGCATAGCTCCCGACGATCACCTCGCCGTCGGGATACGTCGTGATGACCTCGCCATCGAACTCGCCCGCACGAAAGGTGCCTTCGTTGCGCTCAGATTCGATACCTTCGATGTACCAGACCAACGTTCCCCTACCTGTGAGGCGCCCGTCTTCGCATGTACCGAACCAACGAATCTCTTCGTCGGCGCGGGCAAACGGGTTGCTCGTTGCGCATTTCGATACGGGATCGACGATCCAACCGGGTTGTCCGGCGACCACAGCCAACGGCCCATCGCCAACGCCTGCGCCAAGCAAGGGCGCCGGGACAGGCTGGCTTCCACTACTCGCTACCGGGTTAAGTCGCGGGGCTTCGCTCCCTGGGGTCACTAGGTCGGCAATCCGGTCCATTCCCGGTAGGCCACCCACAAAGGAACACCCTGCCAGTGCCAGCGTCAGCGCACCGGCGGCGATTAGCGGCCTCATCATCCCTCGTTTCCCCCGCCTTGTAGCGGCTCCTAGACCTCAAACAACCGTTAGAATATCAGGGAATACCGGAAACTCACGCCCTTGAATTGGCGGAATCCCGTGAATCCTAACGGTCATTACGTTCCCACGTCCGAAACAACAGGGGCAACCCGCCGTCGCCGGTGAGCCAGGTGATGGCCCGCCACGAAATCGCCCTGTCCTGGGATTGCGCCGTGGCCGTGATTTCGACGGCCAACCCCGGCGATGCTGCGATGTAGCGGTCGCCGCCGGGCAGGTCCGGCGAAGCGCCGCGCAGACCGCCAGCGATAAAGCTTTGGCGGGCCGTTAGGAAGGTTGCGCGGGCGTCGTCGCCGACACCGGGTATCGAGGCCAGCACCGCCTCCGATGCAGCCATCGGATCGATTCCGGCATTGAGACAATCGACGGTCACGTCCGGGCGTAGCGCCTGCATCAGTCCGGCATCGACACCGACGATCTGCTGCAGTTCGGCGACCGAATCCAGTGGACCGTTGCGCGCGCCGTGGGTTCGTCCGGCGGCGCGATATTGCGCATCCTCGGCCCCGCCCATCGCAACGGACGAATCCGGATCGCGCCAGTCGAGAATCGCCGCTGCAGCGCTGCCGCCGTGGAAGTCCACCAGCCGCCCCAACAGCTCACCCCAACCGGTGTTGAGATCGACCTTGCCACATTCGTCCGTGAAGTCGACGCGGACTTCGACGTCATCGAAGGCGACAACCGTGCCATCGGCAATGAGTGGGTCAACGCCGGCAAGGAGAAGAAGCGCACCGTGGACGACGCCCGCCTGGGCGCGGGAACGGGACTGCGCCTCTTCAATCAGGTGGCGCGCCGATGCCAGGTCCGTGCGCACCGTACCGGCGACCACCGTAGCGAGACCGGCCAGAAGCAAAGTCGACCACAGGACCACCAACAACGCCGATCCGCGTTGTGGATTGACCCGATCTTTACGAATTCGACCTGTCATCGCGGTTGCTCGCCAAGTCGTGGCGCGATGACGATGGCCGGCCAAATGGCGCCGTCGGTGCGAGCGGCACCGAGTTCAATACGAACGAGGTCGGGGAGCGATTGCGCCGCGGTCCAGGTATCGTGCCACATCGGCTCGCCACGGTCGGCGCGACCGAAATAGGAAAAGCGCACCACACCGATGTCCCGCGCAATCACATCGCGCGTGGCGGAGACGCCATCGAAGCCCGGCACCCTGCCTTCGGTGAGAGTCCGCGCCAGAACCAAGTCCGTTCCCTCGCGTTCGACTACGAGTTTGTAGAGGCCCCCGACGTCTGGATAGGCCGGCAGGTCGGCGACGAACGCTAGGCGACCGGCACGTCCATCAAAAGCGATGACGCTCCCGCCGCGGTCGTCGGTCCAGCGAATCGGACGCGCTGCGGCGATACGCTCGCGCAGGAAAGCCTGGACGCCGCGAAGCTGGTCGAGTTGACTAGCGCGGGTGGTTACGCGGTCAGTACCCATGAGCCCGATCCTCAGTCCACCGCTTAAGGCAACGACGACGAGTCCAAGAAGCGTCAAGCCCACCAGCAACTCGATGAGCGTAAACCCGCGCTGCCCGCGCTTACTCATTGCCGTCCCGCTTCGACACCTTGAGCGTCCGCAATGTGACGGAATCGCGGGGATGGCGATCCCACGCGACAGTGACCTGAATGTCGTAAGCTTGCACCGGAAGTCGCGCTAGATCCTCGACCGAAAGCCCTCGGTAACGTTGAACCTCCGCGCGCCACGACATGCCGCCTCCGGCATCGCCGCGCTGGGTGCCTGCCCGCAGCGGCAATGCCGTGCCGAATGCTTCAAGCGTCGATTCCGCCGAGACGAGCGCCAAGGTCAACCGTTCGGCCCGGTCGCTGCCGTCGAAGGCGCCACCGAACAGACGCAACGCCGCCACCAGGACGAGGCCGGTAATCACGAATGCGACCACGACCTCGACAAGCGAAAACCCCGCCTCAGGGCGCTTGGCGAACATGTCCGGTGATCCAATCGACATGCACGCTCCGCGCGGCGGTGCCGCGGCGAAGCTGAACCGTTCCGCCGGTCGAGCGACCGTCGGCAAAGAAGCGGATGGAGCGTGTGCCCCGGTCGCCAATTCCGGCTGGCGGTACGTCCACCGAAATCGAGACGGCACCGCCAAGGGTATGACGCCGCTCGCCGGCCTGCCACTCCGACGGATCGTGGACAACAAAATCGACAGCGCGGCCCGACCCGACCGCTTCGGCCCGCGCCCCCCGGAGCGCCGAGACCAGCGCCTGATGCTCGCTGCCCAATCGGGTCACGCCAAGCGCGGCTCCAAGCGGCGGTGCCACGACCGCTGCCGCCAATGCAAGAATAGCCAAGACGACTAGGAGCTCGATCAGGGTAAATCCAGCGTTCGTCTTACGGCCGTCCCTAATTCGAAACGTCGGCATTCTCCCCCTCGCCGCCCGGCTGACCGTCGGCGCCGAGAGAAAACAGCCGGTACGGCGCGCTCCCCTCACCCGGCGAGACATAGCCGTAAGGGCGTTGCCAAGGGTCCAACGGAATTGCCTCGCCGCGTACATAGGGACCGTTCCATCGCGTTGCTCCGGCGGGCGGCGTCACCAAGACCGTTAACCCCTCCTGTGTTGCCGGATAGCGCCCGACATCGAGCTGGAAAAGATCCAATGCCGTCACCAATGTCTCGATTTGCAGCTTGGCGACATCGGATTTGGCGCGAGACAGAAAGTTTACGGCGCGCGGCGCGACGATGCCGATAATCAATCCAAGGATCGCCAGAACGACAAGCAGTTCGATCAGGGTAAAGCCGCGTTCCTTCGCACGTCGTCTAGAGGGCAAGCGCATTGATCCCCGCGATGGCTGATACAAGTGACAAAATAATCGCGCCGACCACGACGCCGATGACAACGATGAGGCTTGGCTCGAGGATCGCCACGAACCGTTTGATGGCGGTTTCGGCGTCCGCCGCATTGGTCGCCGCCAACCGCTCCAACATCTCGACCAATCGCCCGCCTTCCTCACCAACTCGGAGGAGTTCGATCGCGATCGGCGGAAAGATTCCGTCCCGCGCGAGCGCGGCGGCCAGGGTCGACCCGCCTTTGACCGCGTCGATGGCGTGCCTGATCGCTTCGGCAACCGCGCGATTTGCTGCGGCGTCGGCGGCCAAACGCAGGGCTTCGGGCAAAAGCACGCCATTCCCCAGGAGCGCCCCAAGGGCATGGGCAAAGCGTTCAGTTTCAATCCGGCGAATGACGTCGCCAACGAGGGGGGCGCTTAGCGCAAGACGGTCGACGCGCAAACCGAACGCTCGGCGACGCCGCCCGACCCTGATGTAGAGCCAGCCGCCCAATGCGGCCAACAATACGAGCCAACCGTAGTCCACCACGAAGCCCGACACGGCGACGACCGCGCGCGTTCCTCCAGGCAACGGCACCGCAGCTTCGCGGAACAATTGGTCGAATTGCGGCACGACGTAGACCAACAGGACCACCAGCGAAATCAGCGCGGCGAACGCCAGCAGTGTTGGATAGATCAGCGCCGATTGAACCGACGTCACGAGACGACCCATCCGCTCTTGATACCGCGCCAACGATTCCAATGCCCCAGTCAGCTGGCCACCCACTTCTCCGGCCCGCAATGTGGCGCAATAGAACGGCGAGAACACCTCCGGATGCGCCGCCGCGGCGGCGGCGAGGCCCTGCCCCTCGCGAACCCGTTGGCGCATGGTCTGGGCGACGCCGGCCAAGACAGCGTCGGTTGTCGTTTGCGCGAGCAGATCGAGCGCCCGGTCCACCGATACATCGGCGCCGACCATGGTTGCCAATTCGCTGGTAAAGCGAAGGCGCGCGGCACGGGCCGGCCCTCGGGCACCGAGAACATGAAAGGCACCTTGGCGACGCTGTGCGGAGGCGGACCCGACCGACGGCCTAGGGCCATCATCCGGCGCGATACTCACCGGCAGCCGATCGGCCATACGCAACTTGGCAATCGCGGACTCCCGGTCCGGCGCCTCTATCACGTCTTCGCTGACGGCACCGTCGTTGCCGACTGCCCGGTAGCGGTAGCGCGCCATCAGTCTTCACCCACCGCGCGCAAGACTTCGTCGATCGTCGTCACGCCCGTCGCAGCTTTGCGCAACCCGTCACTGCGCATCGATGTGGTACCGGCGGCGCGAGCGAGACGCGCGACCGCCACCGCATCGGCGCCGCCCAGGATTGCCGCGCGCATCGCGTCGTCGATAACGACAAGTTCCGCAATCGCCTCCCGCCCAGCGAAACCGGTATCGCCGCACCGGTGGCAACCGCCCGCTTGATAGACCGTCGCTGTATCGTGCACGAATCCCGGGTCGAGGGAGCGCAACGCTGCGACACCTCCATCGTCCGGTACGCGGCACGCCTGACACAACGTGCGCACCAGTCGTTGCGCCATCACGCCGCGCAACGCCGAGGCCATCAGGTAGCGCTCGACTCCCATATCGGACAACCGGGTTACCGCGCTTGCCGCGTCGTTTGTATGGAGCGTCGAGAGGACAAGATGGCCCGTCAACGCAGCTTGGATCGCCATCGCGGCAGTGTCGAGATCGCGAATCTCGCCAACCATGATGACGTCGGGGTCGTGGCGCAACACCGACCGCAGGACGTTCGCAAACTCTAGCCCGATCCGTGGGCGCACTTGCATCTGGTGCACGCCGGGCAGTTCGTATTCCACCGGGTCTTCAACCGTGATCAACTTGCGCGCAGGATCGTTGAGCTGCTGCAACATCGCGTACAGCGATGTCGTCTTACCGCTGCCGGTCGGCCCCGTTACCAGGAAAATGCCCTGGTTGGCACCGAGAACCTTGCCAAGCCTGTCACCGACAGCGGCAGCGAACCCGAGCTGCGGTAACGTCAGCGGGGCGTTGGCTTTATCCAATAGGCGCAAGACGACACCTTCACCGTGCATTGTCGGCAGACAGGACACCCTGACATCGACCGACCGACCCTCAACGTTAACGCGGCAACGCCCGTCCTGAGGTAAGCGACGCTCGACAATATCGAGGTTTGCCAAGATCTTGACCCGGCTGACAATCGCCGCGTGGTCCTCCGACTGCAGCAAGTCGACATCGTGCAATATCCCATCGATCCGGTGGCGCAAACGTAAGCCCCCGGCCTGGGGCTCCATATGGATGTCCGATGCCCGGGCCGCTACGGCCCGTTCGAGCAACTGGTTGACGCGGCGGATCACCGGCGCGTCGCTCGCCATTTCGCGCAGGCGTTCGATGTCGTCGCCCCGGGCCGCGACGGGAACGGTTTCCGCGGGCGCGGCCCCGTAAAGCTTCTCAAGCCAACGATCCAATTCCGCCGGCACCGCGACCGCCGTACTTACCGGTTTACCGAGTTGCAACGCCAGCGCCCGCCGGGTCTCGTCGTCCGTCGGATCGGCCATCGCGACCACAACGGCGTCGGCTGTACTGCGTAGCGGCAAGACGCGGTAGGTCCGCAGGAAGTCGGGCCGCAGCTGATCGACGAACAACGCGGCGGCGGGATAGTCCCGCGCCTCGGCAAGGGGCAGCGACATGCACTGCGCCAGTCCGCGCGCGACCTCTTCCTCTGCCACCAAACCGAGACTACAAAGGATGCGATGAAGCGGCTCACCGCTCCCCTGGACGACAAGCTCGGCCCGCGCCAGATCCCGCGGGCTCAAGGTGCCGCGATCGAGGAGAATTTGGGTCAATTGCGCGGTCATGCGATCACAATTGGCCCATGCAACACAGTGATCCAAGTTGCCGCCGCGAGGTAGGGGCCGAAGGCAATTTCGACGGCGCCAATGCCCGCGCGCCGGCGCATGATCGTCGGCACCGCAACCACCAAAGCCGTAACGCTCGCGGCGAGAACGATCCCCGGCAGGCCGACCCACCCGACCCAGGCGCCCGCGGCCGCGAGAAGTTTGGCATCGCCCAATCCCAGGCCATCACGGTGCCGCCACCGCCGGTAACCCACCGCAAGTGTCGCGAACAGGGCGAACCCGATCGCCGCGCCCAGGAGGGATTCGATCAACCGTCCGTCAAATCCGGCAAGTCCAACGCCGACAATGAGAATCGGCAAGGTCAGTAGATCGGGTAGCAGCTTCGTGCGGGCGTCGATCACCGCCAGCGCCAGCAGGGCCCACCCTAGGACACAGACCAGCGCGAGTTCGACGCCGGAAAACGCGAGGGTGGCCCAGATGCCAACACCGAGTGCTGCAACCTCGGTCGACGGGTAGAGGAGCCCGATCTCAGCGCCACACCGGCGGCACCGGCCGCGTAGCGCGATCCAACTGACCAGTGGCAGCAAATCGCGCCAGGCCAAGGTGGCATGACACGAGCGGCAAGCAGAACGGCCACCCACGACGGAATCGCCTGCGGGCCAGCGGAGCGCGAGGGTTCCCACGAAACTACCGACGAACGGGCCGGCCGCGATCAGGAAGACCGCGAGCCAATCGGTCGCAAACGGGGTCATGCGCTTCGGTCTCGGATTTGACCCTGGGTTTCGTATGTTGTGTTGTAAGCCACAACACATGGTATCCGAAAAACCGTTATGAACCGAGCGAGCCTAGCCCTCATTGTAGCGGCTGTTGCGACCGTGGGCCTAATTGCCGGAGGCGGCGCTTGGTACGACGCCCACACACGGGATTTGACCGCGGCCCCACCGACCGCAGCACCCGATGTCGCCGCAATGGAAGCCCGCATTCAGGTGCTCCAGGCACGGGTCGCCCGGGAACCCGCGGATGCCGCGAGTTGGCGCGAACTGGGCCGGGCCTATATGGATTTGGGCAGGTTTCTGGAGGCCGTCGAGGCGTGGAGCGTCGTCGCCGAAATGCGGCCAGGCGACCGCGAGGCAGCGGCCGCATTTGCCCGGCTCGACGATATCGCCCGGGCGCGTGGGCGGCACCAGGATCAGGCCCGATAGGGCCCGTCAAGGGCAATCAGGCTGACAATAATGTCGAATAAGTAACCCGAGTGACATAAGGTTGTTGTAGCAATGTCGGCTGACCGCCGCGCCCGGTGCGCGCAGAGGTTGGGACGGCGAAAAACCCGCGACCCATTAGGGAACGCAGGATTTCGAGGGGAGGCATTATGTTTGGTTGGGCGCGGACACTCGCATTCACGGTCGTCGCGGTATCGGGCTTGGCGTTAACGTCGCAAACCGGTTGGTCGCAGCAGCAGGCGAAGATGCCGCTTGTCGATGGCGAGTTGCACCTTGGGGTCGCATCGTGCGCGGGCAGCACCTGCCACGGCGCCGCCGCGCCGCTGCCAGGCTCCAATGTGCTGCAGAACGAATTCATTACCTGGCAGCAAAAAGATAAGCACCACAAGGCCTACGAAGTATTGCTCAATGACCGTTCGAAACGGATTGCCCGCAACCTCGGTCTCGACGCTGCCCATACCGCCAAGTTGTGCCTCGACTGTCACGCCGACAACCCACCAAGCGACAAACGCCACACCACCTTCCAAATCACCGACGGGGTAACCTGCGAGTCCTGCCACGGCGGGGCGGGGCGTTGGATCGGCACCCATATCGTGCCGGCGGCAACCCATGCCAACAACGTTCGTAACGGCCTATTCCCGACCGACGACCCGGTCGAGCGCGCGCGGCTCTGCCTGTCCTGCCATTTCGGCGATGAAACGCGTTTCGTATCGCACCGGATCATGGGCGCAGGGCATCCCCGGATGAGTTTCGAGCTCGATACCTTCACAGCCCTGCAACCGGCCCATTTCGTGATCGACCGCGACTACCGTCAACGCAAACAAGTTGCGGGTGGAATCCAAACATGGGCAATCGGCCAAGCGATGTCGATCAACGTCATGCTCGACACGATGCTCGACCCGGAACGCGGGGTTGACGGACTGTTCCCCGAATTGGTCGTGTTCGATTGCCACGCCTGCCATACGCCCATGAGCGCGCTGGATTGGGCACCGCGGAAGGGCACGGCCGCACTGGGACCGGGGACGCCACGTTTCAACGACGCCAATCTATTGATGCTGCAGGTGATCACCGACTACATCGATGGTGAACTGGGCAACCAGCTCCGCGCGAAGACCAGCGCCCTCCACACCGCGACCCGGAGCAACCACGCGGCGATGCTCGCCGCCGCTCGTGACCTGAAGCGGGTGACCGCTCAACTCATCGCCGCGTTTTCCAACCGGACGTTCAAGGCCGAGGACATGAAGGTGCTCTTGAACGGGATTATCGCCAACGGTCTCGAGGGTGAATACGTCGACTACGCCGGCGCAGAGCAAGCGGCGATGGCGGTAGGCACGATCGTTACGGCCATGCAAAACGCCGGCACCCTGAACAAGGATCAAATGGCCGGTGTCAACACAGCGCTCGACAAGGTCTTCGAAGCTGTTGACGACGATGAGAAGTACCGCCCACAGACCTTCATGGCCTCGTTGCGGGAATTCCAACAAAGCGTTCCGTAGAAGCGCGTTGGCCTAGGACGCACAGCTAATCCGCAAGGTATAGGCCGACCCGGTTTCGGTATTCGGACTCTCCGCGGCTCCGGCCTCTTCGTAGGGGACGCCGTAGCTGTCAAGGAACGCACGGATCGCAGCGACCCCGACTGCGGGCTGGGAGTCGACCCCAGTTTCCTCCCCGATCACCGCAACGACCGCGCCGCCGACATTCAACGCCGGCCCGCCTCGGGCCACCATCGGCGACTCCACGCTCACCCGCATCGGTCGGGCGATCGATGGTTCGGCCACGACCTCGCCCTTGATGAGGTTCAGGCTCGCGCCAGGCGAACCGCCGGCGGGAAACCCCATCACGACCACGACTTCCCAGCGTTCGGGGACCGTCGTCGCGAGCGGTGCTGCCCGGTAGGTCCCCGGTGGCAACTCGAGGACCGTCAGTCCTTGACTTGGATCGGTGGCAAGCTCACGTAACGCAATATCGCGGCCCTGCAACCGACCCTGCAAGACACCGCACCCTTCCACGACGCGAGACGAGGTCAACGCATAACCTCGAGTCGACACTACAAAGCCGGTACCGCTGCCTGGCGGCATCGACCGGACTGGGATGCGTCCCGAGGCCCGCGGCGTTGGCGTGGCCACCGCTTGCCGCGCCGACGCGCCCTGGGGCGACGTCGCTAGCGCGATGTCGCTTGCATTCGCCCGGCGACCGAGCCGCCCGGTATCGGGGAGGTTGCCGAGCGCCGCCCGGACCGCGCCGCGAAAATCGAGCGCAATGGTCCAATCGATGTGCTCTCCTTGCCCGGTATACAGCACCCGATCGGTGTTGATATCGGTGATGGCGCACTCGACAGCCCGCGATGTTCCTATGATCTTCACCCGCACCCCAAGGTCTGCGCACAGAACGGATGAAACCTGCCGGGCAGAGCCGGAAGCGAAAAGCCGCGAGGTGGTGTGCCCGGGCAGGACAACATACCCTTTGCTCACCAGAACCTCGGCGATCGTGTCCTTCGTAAACTCATGGCTTTGCGGGGACACGATCGCAAACGGTCCGGCACCGGAAGACCCACCGCCGGTTACGGCCGGGGGCTGATAGGCAGCGCCGGTTCCTTGGTAGGTAATTCCCTCGCAGGCACCGACGAAGACCGAAAAAATCAGCACGAGCCAAGCGGCCTTGATGCGACCCACGGTCTCCCTCCCTTGGGAAGAATCGATGGGTGAGGATAACGCCTAGAGAACGATCCTCAAACTGCCGATGGCGATCCGACTCTACTGAACGGCGCGCCCAGAATCTTGCGCTTGTCGTCGCGGTTTGGCCGGAACGAAACCCCGCATTTGAACCGCATCCTCGACAGACCAGATACTGCCATCGGGGTTCATGAACAGTTTTTGCTGTTCTTTCAGGTTGAACGGCCGCGACCCCAACCGACCGAAGACCGCCATTTGTCCGCCCGTTTCATCGACGCCGCGGTCGCGGTCTAACCCCTTCGACATCGAAAGGGCCGGCCATTTGGTGGCGTAGGTCGCGATGAGTTCAGGCTTCGGATCGGGGCTGAACCCATAGAATCCGGGCTGACTTTCCGGCGACGTCAACTGGATCACCCGTAACCCGTTTCGTCCGTCGGCAACATACGCGAATGCAGAGGCATTGGTGTGCGCCACGACGACATCGTGGGCGTCGTCGATCTGGCCATCGGCAGTAAACGTCCGATAGACGAAGGGCACCTCGGGTTTCTCGACGTCGACGATCACGAGCCCTTCCTTCCCCGCCGCGACGTAGGCAAAGAAACGCGCGACGTAGACTCGTTGAGCGTCGACAAGCGGAATCCGGGCATCGGTTATGCGCGGCCGGTCGGGCAACGTGACATCGACTACCGACAATCCGTTGGCATCGGTGACAAAGAGATAGCGGAACTGGAGCGCTGTCGCGCGGGCATCGGGCAAATCGATTGTCGCTGCCACGATCGGCTTGAGCGGATCGTCCAGGTTCAACACGACGACCCCGCGCGGCGTCGAGACGTAGACCCAGTATCCGGCGATGGTCGCGTGACGGGCGCCGTTGAGGATACCGCCTTCATTCCACGTCAACGCGCGGGTCAGGAAATTGTCGCGCGGCTCACCGTTCGCCAGCGTGTTCACGTCGGTGAGAATCAATCCCTCCTCCGCGTCGGTGATGAGCGCATAATCGTAAATCGGGTGGAACGGCTGTTCCTCGTTGGTCTCGAGCATTAACGCGCCCTTATTGCGATCGGGATGAATCGGTTGGTTGGTCGGCAGGGCAACGCAGGTCGCATTTCGCGACTTCACTCGTACGTCGTGCCCCCACGGCCCGAAGGGGCCCGATAGAATCCGATCCGCAACGCCCTTGTTGCCGATGGAGGCTATATCGTAGGCGATCATGCCGTCGGAACCCTCGGCGGTGAAGAGGTACTCGCCGCGCATCTGCAGGCATCCGGTGCGGTTGCCCTTTTGAGTATACGCTTCGTTCAACTGACGGTCTCGCGCGAGATGATCGCCGTACCAATCGGGAAAGGCGTAGCGCTGCAAAAACGACCCAATGACGGCTTGGGGTTCGTCATACTCGGTGATCCGCACACCGGTCACGCCGCCAGCGCCACCAACCCAAGCGAAGGGCGTCATGAAGTTGATGTAGTTGGTACCGTGCAGGAGAGTCTGGGCAATGATCGCGTTGTTGTCGTTAGCCTTGCTGACATGGCAATCCGAACACCCCTTGGTCTCGGTCTTGCGTGCGGTGTGCGCAAAGTGCGGCGCAAAAGCTTGGCTAGAATAACCGCTCGCCGCGATCGGCGGTTGGGTTATGTAGATTCGCTCACGGTTGATGTTTTGCGAGGACAGCACGAGCGCGGAGGTCGAGCGGATTGGGGCGATTGTATTGCCCTTGACCGTGCTGTGGATGCCAATCTGGAAGATCTGGTCGCGCACGACCTGCGGATTATAGGTGGCAAAATTGCGCGACACCCCGCCTTCGAAGTGATGACGTTCGCTCAGGCGGTTCGCTTGAATCGGCAAATGGCACCCGCCACAGGACGTCGTCCACGCCAAGTGACACGTGTAACACTCCATCTTGTCTTCTACGTCGTGGGCGCGATCTTCTTTAGCGACGCCGGGGCCCCATTCCTGGGTTGCCGTATTCTTGGAGACAAGTTTGGCGCGGGCAGCCTTGGCGTTGAAGTGCGCATTGTCGGGATCGACCGACTCCTTCACCAGGCTCATTTCCCATTCTTTGCTTGGATCGACTGCCGAGCGTTGCATCAGTTTGCAACCGGCTTCGTGGTTCTCGGTGCCGCAGTTGCCGCCGCCAACCCACTCGAAGCGCTTGCGGCCGTCCTCGACGCGCAGCAAAGACAAATCGTTGCCCCGGGGCGGCGCCGCCGGGCCGCTCGTCCGCAATGTCGGGTAGGCGTCCGGCGTGCCGTGACAATCTTTGCAGCGGATTTCGATGGCCGCCTGGACTTCGCCGTAAAGGTGGCCGTTACCGTGGGAATCTTGCGAAAAATGACAATCGACGCACTGCATACCGATTTCGGCATGGATCGACCGCATGTGAACGGCCTTCTTGAACTTGTCCGGGTCTTCGTGGTCAACCTTGGCACCTTCCGCGTCCAACAAATTGCCCTTTCGGTCCTTCTTGAAGACCGCGCGGAAGTTCCAGCCGTGACCATGGTAGTCAGCAAACTGCGTGTTCTTGGCTTTGGGGTTGATGTCGGTCCACACGTCTTTCAAGAACTCGAGGTCGGCCCAAAGGCCGCGGAGCACGGCCTCTTCGGGGTTGCGGTCGAGAAGCTCCATCTGTTCGTCCGACGACAGGTAACGCTGCTCTTCGGGGAACATCAGAGGGGCGTCGGATTCGTAGTCCCACATCGTGTATCCGAGGTAGGAGTTCACGAAAACATTCGGCTGGTGCATGTGGCAGACCATGCACTGGCTTGTCGGAATTGCGTTGGTGAACGCGTGTTCGATCGGGTGGCCAACTTCCTGCGCCGGAATTGTCGGATCGACCGTCTGGGTCTTACCGGAATGACCGAACTTCGCATAAGGACCGGAATGGATTGGATCGCGGTCGTTGGCGTACACCACATGGCATGACGAGCACCCCGACGACCGGTAGTCGCCGGGTTGATCGTTGGTCCCGAGAAACCATAGGAACGGATCGTTTAGTCGCGTTTTGGTGATGTTGATAACCGGAACCGCGATCCGCAATCCGGTCCCGGGCCCACGGTTCGATTGACGAATGTCCGGTCGTCCCGGTTCTTCGAGTTGCTGCAAACGGCCAACCGAGTTCGGATTTCCGATCTCGGGAAACAGATTGACGATGTTACGTCCGCCGCGTTCGAAGATCCGGAAGATGTCGCCGGGTGGGATCACCTCCCATGCAGGTAGCGGCACGATCTGCGGCAGGATGCCCTTTGCAATCATCCGCTCGTCGGGCGGCACAGCGTTTTCAATGATCGCGGGCACACCCTCACGGGTATAGGCCTCACCCAGGATATAGCGCTTGAACGGCAGGATGCCGTTGTTGTACGCCGCCCCACCCCACAGCATTGCGCCCGTGGACATTAAGCTACGCTCGACTTTGGCGATCTGGTCGAGATGACATGCCCCGCACGCCTCGCGCGCAATCCTCAGGTCGCCCGGGTTGACGAACCGGATGTACTCGGGCGATTCGCGATTCAGCAGCGTGTAGCTGCGTTCGGGATTAGCCGAACTGGGATGGTGCCAGGTTTTGGGATAGCGCGGCTGAACATGGGCCCGCGTGATCGCGTCGCGGTCCTCGATGGATGTCGCTTTCACACTGGGGTCGCCGCCGTGACAGTCGACACAGCCCAGGATGACTCCCGGCGTCTTGTGCATGGAGAACGAATCTGTGCGCGTATGACAGGTGATGCAGCCGACACTCTTGGCCATGGCCTGTTCGGGTAGTTGCGCCCGCGGCGCCGGCGCGGTCGGCACATAATCGATATGACGCGGGTGCTCCCCCTCCGCGGCTTGCACGCTAGGCGTCGCAAGGACGATCAACGCGAGGAAGCCAACGGTCAGTGAAAAGAAGGTACGCGCCATGCTCGGTGTCCTAGAAACTCAGGGTGCCGTTGGCCAGGATAGAGTAGAGGATCTCGTCGTCGCCGCCCTGGGACGTCGCGAACAAGTCCTTGAAACCCGGACCCGGGACCAGTGCTGCGGCCGACAGGCGCATCACGATATTCTGAATAAAAAGCGGTCGCCAAATGACCGCGGCCGACAGGTCCCAACCGATCTCTTCGTCGATTTCACCCTGGTTGCGCAAGACCTGGAGGTTCGAGGTGTCCTCAAAGCGCAAGTTGTTGAAATTCGTGGAGATGCGCACCTCGGGCGAGACATCGAAGTCGGTGCCGAGTCCGACAAGAACGATACCCGGATTGTTAAAATTCGATTGGCCATGCTCCTTCGAGGTTCGCAGCTCCGCCAACACCCCGTTGCGCTGGGTCAGTTGAACCCCGCCGCCGCCGATCAGGGGGATACCTTGGCGGATCCAAAAACTCGTATCGCCGCCGGCAAACTGCGGGTTTTCGAACAACGCCGAGAAGCCTTCCTCCTTCTTGTCGAAGGGGTCGCTGTCGCCACTGGCCAATAGGAACGAACCGCGCACGCGAATCCAATCGAAATCGAAAGACGGTTCCGCTGCGAAGAAGTAAGCGCGGATGTCCGCGTTGTCGTCGATCAGGTTGCCGTTCAGTTGATTGTGAGTGTCCTCGCCGAAGGCGTAATAGAACGACGTGGTGAGCTGGGCCCGACCGACGCGACCGTCGCCGTTGTAGCCCAAATATGTGACGTTGTACTTATGCAGCCGCTCGTCGCCGAACGATGCTGGCCGTTCGATAAAGTTGTTCTTGTTGAAGAAGAGCTCGCTGTCCTCGTCGTTGCGGTTATGCAAGATCGTGAATTGCGACACGAAGCCGAGCCGCGGCAGGTCCTGGAGATAGAGGTTTGCGACGAAAAACTCGTCCTTGCGGATCTCCTCACCGAAGTCGTTAAGCCCGGAGTTGGTGTCTTTCTCGATTCGCCGGAAATAACCCAGGTTGTATTGAAAGAGGTTGTTGTCGCGGTTTCCGAAGATCCGGAAGCCGAGTTGATTGTCCTGGAAGAGAAATCCGCGGAAATCTGTCGAGAACGGCTGGATGCCAATCCGGAACGAATCAAAATCGAACCGGCGCGACACATTGCGGATGTGGTAATCGAAAAACGCCTCCTGAATGCCGACATGCACATCGTTGCGCACCGTGCCGTCGCGCGGGTCGCGGCGCAGGACAGCGCGTTCTTCGACTTCGGCGCGGGTGAAGTTGAAGACCGGTGTAAAACGAAACTCGATATCGGGCGGACGGTAGGCTGTGTCGCCCTGCAGGAACGAAAGACTGACTACAAGGTTTTGCAGGTAGAAGAGCTGTTCGCCTTCACCGAAGGTGTCTAGTGAGCCTGGTTTTTGCGAAGAGTTGGGGCTGATCGGAGTCGGCAACCGCCGCGGTTCGATGACGGTGTCCGAGATCACCGCTAGATTGAAGAAGAAATCCTCGGTCCCCGGAATCGGACGATCCGCTTTCAGCGTGTTCTGATTGTAGGGATCCCAAAAATTGACTCTAACGCCCAGGTTGTCGATCAGGCGCCAGCGGTCCGGCACCGGAATGAACTCGGATGGCAAATTGGGTTGCGGCGGCCCGACGCGCGATAGATCGGCTGGGGGAATCGGCGCGATTGCTTCCTCGCTGCGCTGAGGGATGCGCCGACTGTTGTTCTGGACGAGCACCGGTTGTTCGGCCGGTTCTACCGCGCGCAAACGCTCCTTCCCGGCCTCGGCCGGGGCCACCACCGCCAGCAGGCCGGCGGCAATCGCACCCGTCAGCGTGAGGTGAGTTCTATTTCCCATCGCACACATTATTTTGGCGCGATCCTAGGAACGGCTTGAAGGGGCAGTTCACGTAGCGCAAAAAGCCCCCGGACGCGCGCAGTTGATCCGCACGCCGCGCCGGCGGCGCATTGCCGACCCCGGTACCCAGCGCTAAGCCTGCGTTGTGAAGTCCAAGGAACGATACCATGTCGTCCTGATCGATCCCGTCACCGGAAACGCCGATTCCGCCGATTACCGAACCATTGCGATAGATCGGCACACTTCCCGGAAATATCTGAAAACCGTTGGAAATGCGGGTGATGAGCGTACCGGCTGTTGCGGTAAACGCCGAACAGGTCGCGCCCGTGTCGTTATTTGCGCCACCGACGTCGGTATAGAGCACGTGGGTGGCGATATTGTCGAGGACAGCGTCTAGCTGGAGGCCCGTGTTAAACGGGCTCCATGTCGCGATCGGGTAGCTCAGCGGCCCGTTGCTCGCGCCAATAATGCCGTCTGGCAAAAAAGGCCGCGCGAGGTTACCGCCGGATCGGTCCGCGAACGCCGTCCCGTCCTGCAAGGCATTGTTGCCCAGTACACCGCGAACCGCCGTTACATAGTTCGCAATCGTGACACCGTTGGCGTTCTGGCCGGCCGCCGTCCCGCCGACGGTTGAATTAAAGGTACCCAAATAGGTGCCCGCGGTACTGCTTGAGAACAACGTGGCGGTACGCGCTTTTTGCAGCGACACGTCGGTTCCGAAGATCGGTCCGTCAAAGGTCCGCGCTATCCCCAAGATATTGCCGGCGCCGTCCACTACAGAAACAGTCACCTGCACTTGGCTCGACAACGGGCGGCGAATTTGCGCCCTACTGGCGAAGGCAACGGTCAACGCGCTGCGAATAATCTGGCGAACTTCCGCCGTCGTTAACCCACCTGCGGCGGTCGTGGGGCTAATACTATCGCGCGGGCGAAACCGTGCCGCCGGCGGCGTTGCGCCATTAAACAGCACGAACACGACCCCGCCCACACCGTTGTAATCGCCATTGGGATCGGACGCGAAACCCGATTCAGCATTGCCATAGGCCGTCCCAGCAATCAGGGCCGCGCCGGCATAGTAGCCGTTGACGGCAACCAAATTTCCGCCGGTACCGTTGGCGAAGGCCGGTGCGTTGGCAGGATTTCTGATCAGGACGTTCACATCCTGATCGACGTACCGCAAACTCTTCCCTTCAACGAAAATCCTGTTCGCTCGGATATCGTCGGGCGGAGCAAAACCGGATTGCCCAGCCAGCGCGACGATTTCCTCCGTATCGAAGTCCCGGTCGATCACCGAGTTGTCGATCGTGTAGGTGCCGTTGATCTCGATCCCAATGCCACCGACCACCACGCCAGCCTTGTAGAGCGGCAATCCGCCGGGGTCGGCCGATAGTCCAAGCGGCGACCGCTTCGGGCCCGCCGTGGCATCGACGAATCCCGTCGGGTTCCCGTTGGTAGCAAAGCGAACAGACAAATCCGAACAGGGCAACTGGCTGAACTGAACCCCGAAAAGCGGGCCGCTCGGCGCAAATCCTTCGCCGGGATTGAAGTGTTCCTGAACGATCTGGCTTGCGGTCCGGGTGGTGAATGCGTTCCCGCTTGACGACAGGTAGGCGCCGGTGATGGCCTTTGCGATCGCGGCGAGACGGGTCGTCGGCGACCCCGTCGCACCTAGATTTGTGAAAGTATCTTGAACTTCTTCGAGTCCATTGGTCCGGGCGATTCCTTTGCCGCTCGTGACCCGAAGACGGGCGGTCGCACCGGTCATCTGAAACACAGCCAGAACGTTGCCAACACGATCGACGACGGAAATCGTCGCGGCGAGGTTCCGAGCCTGCGCCTCCTGCGTAGCCTGGGAAATAATCCGCCCGACCTCGGCAGTTGTTAGCGCCTGCTGAGATACTTGCGCGAGCGCCGCCGGCACGAAGGCCATCACGGCGCCTGCCACCAGAGTCGCCACCAGCCGTTTCACGAACCATCCCCCGACTTGGGCACGACGCCGAGCGTGCCGAATTTAAGAACGTCGCCCGAACGGTATCCGACGACAAAGGTAATCCCTTGGTTGTCGGCTGAAATGGATCCATCCACGATCTTGAAAACGATCTTGCCGTCTTTGGCGGCGAAGCCGTTATCGATCAGGTCCGTCACAGCGCCGCTCCACGGGACCCAATAGCCGTTGTTCGTGCGTTGACGATAATCGCCGCCGCCGATGACGGCCCAGACGTGGGTCGAGGCAACAGCGTCGCCGCCAACGTTCACCACGATGCGCAAATCGTCCAGAGAACCCGCCGACTGAACGGTGCCGAGCGCAGTACCGCCCTCGGTTAAGGTATGCACGGCCTCCTGCGCAACGGCAATGCCGGTTAGTGTGAACACGACCGACAGGGCCGCGACGACAGCGACAACCCGCCGCGAGGCCAGCCCAACCTTCGATCCAAGCAATGTTTGCCGTGGGTCTTCCATTAACACGCCCATGCCGTCCACTCTCGATCGCCCGGCTCTAGACCGTAACGGCGCTTCCCGATGCGCGGGTCGAACCGACGCCGCACCACGGATGATATCAACACATCTGAATATCGATAAGCCCACAGGGTTGTCGGGTGCGCCAGGACTGCGAAACCGCGGCACTCAACCGTCCTCAGCACGCGCATTCTTCACGGGCTCGCGCATCGGTTGATGGAAATCGAGATGGAAGTCGTGGCAACTCACACAGGTCGACGGCACCCGCTGAACCGCCGCTTCACCACCGTGGCAGGCCTGGCAGGTCGCTATTTGCGGCAGCAGAACGTCCGTCGCCTTGTCGGAGTCGACGGCCGCATGACAATCCAAGCAGCCCGGCGCACTGTGACTGCCATGATCGAAGCGCCCTTTAGTCAACCAACGGTCGACAACAAGGACTGGGGCAACCGAATAATCGAGGGGCCCATCGCCGGTTCGGGTAACTTCGTGACAGGTACCGCACACCGACCGCGTGAAAACTCGCGCGCCCGCGTCGCGGGCCGCCTTGTCGGCCCAAGCCAGCGCCTCGAGACGCTCTTCCTCCGAGAGCGAGCGCCCGCCCGGCCGCCGCCGTACGACCGCAGGTGCGGCCTCAACCGTCGCGCCGCCCCGCAGAGCGAGGTCGCCGTAGAATTCCTTCAGCGAGTTGGTGACGTCCGCGACGCTGCCATGCGGTAGCCGGCGGGTCGGTACGGTCGGCTCGAAGTTGAGTAGGTGACAATCGCTGCAATGGTCTTCCATGACGACCGGCGCGAAACCCCCACCACCCTGCTCCGAAGTATGACAGTCCGCACACGCCATAACGCGCCGCTGCTGTTGGCCCGGCACGAGAATTCCTTGCGGATTGAGATGCTTCTTGTGGGTGAAGATCAGGTTCGATTTTTCGACCGGCCAGTTCGCCTTGTCGAGCGCCACCCGTGCGAACGTCTTTGCGGCGGCATCGATGACGACCGCGGGACGAAACTCTGGATGGTCGCGTCCAAAATTGGCCGCATCCCCAAGGTCGGTCTCGCGCGCGACCTTCTTCAAATCGCTGTGGCACGACGAACAGAACGCCTGATCTTCCCGCGTGATCGGTTCGGACCCTTGGTGTTCCTTATGACAACTCTGACACAGTGCCGTCGATATTTCTGGCAGATCGTGGACCTTGGGGTCGACATGGTTCTGGATGTCAGCATGGCACTCCGCGCACACGTTATCCTGTACGCGGACGAACGGCCGTTCGTGGCAAAAACCACAGTTCTGCGCCATGAATTTGTGCGGCCCCGATACCGGGCCCGTCACCCACGCCAGATCGGCCGCCATCGGCCAGTACTCGGTCGCCATGGCCATTTCGATCGAGTTCCTGGAAACGCGCGCATCGTCGCGGTTGATCACGAAGGCCTCGATCAATGGCCATAGCAAAAATGCGGCGAGAATGACAACCAGCGCTCCCCACGCAAGCGGCCTTTTGCCAATCCCCGACTGGTCGAGCCGTGTAACGCTGTTCGCCCGGAGCGTCGCGAGGGTATCGCCAACCGGGCGCACCAACTCGACCGAAAGGGTGATCTCGGCATCGCCGACCGGCGGCAGAACCACGATGTCATACGGGCCGACGCCGATCGTCGAGCCAATACGCACCGATCCATTGGCAATCGGTTGGCCGTCGACCGTAACGTTGTTGCGCGCCTCGCCGAAGCTTTCGAAAAAAAGCCCGCCTACACGTTTGTGAAGAACCCCTTCATGCAGGACAACGCCGGGCGCCGGTAACTCGACTTCGTTGTCAGTGCTACGACCGAATCGAATCGATTCGCACTCGATGCGCTCGTCGCGGGTCGCTGTCGCGCCGTCGCGTTTCTTAGTGAGATATCGAACAAGAACTTCCACGCGCCCTACCAGTACAAGAATACTGTGATGATATGGATGGCCAATGCACCAAGCAGTGCGACTGACAGCGGGATGTGGAAGTAGAGCCACACATCCAGCAACGCCTTGTATTGAATGTCCCGGCGAATCCGGACCAGAAGCTCTACCTTGCGGGCGAGAACGCGAACTAGTCGGCGCGCCGCATCGGCGTCCTTGCCGCTATATTGTTCGGCCATCGCGCGCACCTTATTCAGGGCGTGCGTACTCGCGCACGTGGGGTCGTGACCCGCGAGCTGGCGCCACATGCTCCCGCCAAGAGCCGTGTTCTTGTCCGCGTCTTCCACCAAGCGGTAAACCTCGTCCGGCAGATCGCGGGCGATCTCGTAACAATCGCGGCTCATTCCCGCCACCAATGCCCAGACGTCGCCCAGCGCGCCCTCGCCGCGGTTGAGCGATCGCAGCCGCGGATAGCGGAGATAGGCGTAGAGACCGAAGGCCCCGCTGCCGATCACCAAAACCATCAGCGCGTACGCCAAGGTGTGAACGTTGATGCCGAACTGGAAGCCGCTGTGTAGGGTTCCAATCACGAGGAGCGACAGGCCAAGGTAAACATGGGCCGACGCCCAATCCTCAAGCAACAGCTTCCCGACCCCATAGCGCCGCTTGCGGATGCCAAACCACGCCAGCCAAACGATGATCGCAGCGCCCAATCCGCCTAGCGTATATCCGAGCCACGTGCCCCCGTTGGGCCGCCCCAGTGGGTCGTGAACCGCATAAGCCAGAAGCGCCACGACGATCAACGCCACCGCGATCTTCAGATAACGGAAATTCCGGAATACCAAGATGGATGTGTGCACTACCCGCTCCGCTAGCCGCGCGCCGCGAGTTCTGACAACGAAAAGAACTCTTCAGGGCTAACGCGAATCGCCGCACCGGTCGGGCAGGCCCGGACGCAGGCCGACCCCCCAGGAACATTGAGGCACATGTCGCACTTAACCGCGACTTTGGGAGCACCGTCGTCCTTTTTATGCGCCTTGTTCCAGATTTTGTTTTCACCCGGCCCCGGTCCGATTCCGAACATCATCCACGAGAACAATCCGGGCTTCTTCGGTGCACCCGAGGAAAGTTGAATCACGCCATAGGGACAATTGCGTTCGCAATTGCCGCAACCGATGCAGCTATCGTCGATATAGACTTCGCCATCGACAGCCCGGTGTATCGCATCGGGCGGACAATCGGCCATGCAGTGCGGGTGCTCGCAATGGCGACAGGAAGTCGGCACATGAATGCTCGCATAGGTTGGCCCCGCCTCGCGATTGAGACGCGAAACGCCGCCATGGGTTTCCGCGCAGGCCTTCTCGCAGTTGTCGCAGGCGACGCATAGTGTTTCGTCGATGAGCAAGATGTCGGTCGCCTCGCCAACGCCTTGCTCGACGAGGAACTGGATGATGTTCCCGGCGTCGGGGCGCGTTTGCATGCTCTCGCTCTCGATGAAACGCGTGAGCAGGCGCCGTTCGACTTCGCCGCGCAACTCGGGCGACGCATCGATCATCTGGCGGAACTTGTCGCTCTCCATCCAGATGGTCTCGGTGTTGATCGCAGCGCGCACTGTCGCGTTCCGCCGGGCGCGCGTGAGAAAGGCCATTTCGCCGACATAGTGTCCGGCGGGCACGTAGGCGATGACGATGTCCTTGCCACCGATCCGCCGCGAGACGGTTACCGAACCCTTCCGAATCAGGTAGACGCCCTCGTCCGGATCGCTTTCCTTGAACATCACTTGGCCCGACTTGAAGCTGCGCACCTCGGCGGTTTCGAGAACCGGTTGGATCGCCTCGTCGGTCAGGTGCGGCGACAGGTACGTACGCAGTTGGCGCACCAGTGCCACTTCGTTCATCGACCGTTCGACCGCCTCGACCGAGTTGATCAGCTTGACCATCGAGCGGCGTGGCGATTCCAGCATCACCGAGGTTTCGGCGGCGAGGACCGTCGCGCTGCGACGGCGGCCCGCAATCAGCCCGATCTCACCAAAAAAATCGCCCACACCGACAGTCACTTTGATGTTGGGGTCGTCCTCGTCGATGAGAATGTCGGCGCTCCCCTCGACGATCATGAAGAACGAATTGGTGTAGTCGTTGCGTTCGAACACGATCTCGCCGCGACTTGGGACATGGATCGTCGCATCGAGCAAGAACTCGCGAAGCTGCAACGGCGTTAAGGCACGAAGCAGCGGTACGTTGTCGCGAATATGCGTGATCACGTCGTCTACCGAGCGGCCACCGGGGAGCGAGCGGAACTTCTCTTCAAGGAGCGGCTCATCGGCCGGTTTGATTTGGTTTCCGAGAATGAACTCGATGACTTCATAGCCTTGGTTCATCGCCTGTTTGATGAGCGGAAACCCCGCAAGTGCGCCGACGATGTAAAGACCCGGAACGTTCGATTCGTACTGAGGGCTGAGTTCGGGCAGCGACGACGGATCCTTGCTTGGGAACTCGATCCCACAGGATTCGACGAACTTACGCGGCGCCACCGCACCCAATCGGGCAATGATTCGGTCGCACTCGATTTCAGCTTCGCCGTCGGCAACGGTCAATACCAGCTTACCGGGCGTTACCTCCTTGGGATCGGCATTGTAGTAACAAACGATATCGCCGCTATCGATGGCCGATTCGATCAGGTTGCGGTTGCCGTCCTTGGCGCGCGCGAATTCATCGCGCCGATTGACGATGTACACGTTGTTCTGTTTGGCGAGTGCAACCGCGTTCTCGATCGCGGCATCGCCTGCCCCGATGACGACAATGTTTTCCCCTTCGTATTCGTCGGGGTCGTCGAGTTGATACTGAACACCGTCCCAATCGCCGCCCGGGCACGCCAGTTTGCGCAGGTTGCCTTGTAGGCCGATCCCGAGCACTACATTGTCAGCCGTCAGCATTTCGCCGTTCTTCAAGGTCAGCGAGAAATTGCCCTTCTCGCCCGTAATCGCGGTGACCTCGGCGTTATGACGGACATTCACACCGAGCGACGCGGTTTGCTCGTCCCATCTGCCCAAAATCGATTCGCGGGTCCCGGCATCGAACGCCATTGAGCTGCGCAGCGGCAGGATGTCCGGCGTCGCCATGACATGCTTGCCCTTTTGGTACTTGAAAATCGTGTCCGACAGGTGGTCGGTTCGCTCTAGAACGACGTGCGACACGTTTTGTTGGGCCGCACGGCCGCCGGCGCTCATGCCACAGGGTCCCGATCCGACGATCGCAACCTGATAGTGCTCTGCCATTGGTACGGTAGCCCTTCAGCCGCGGAAAACCGCGACCCCCGTTTGCTTAGTGGAGCATAACCGTATTTTTGAAGGGGTCTAAAGACAAGGCCCTGAGGGGAAAGAAAAACCTTGATTTTCTGAGCCTTTAGGCTCTCACCGCAACCCTACCGCCTGGGGTTGGCCGCGGGCCGGCGAAGGCCAGTACCGCTCACTCCATTCGCGAAACCACTGTCGCACGGCCACCGGCAATGGTCGCGGTTTGTTCTCGGTTGAATCGTTTGCGCGCTTGGAAGGTCATTTCGTCGTCGAGATAGGTCTTTACCTCCCCGAGCGTTACCTGTCCGTTGCCATCGCCCCAGGTCTTTGTGTCCGCTAGCCCCTGGAGCGCCATCAAGAGATGGCGTGTGAACAGGCCATGCCCGGCGTCTTCGTCCCAACTCGCGACTTGATCGCCCGACGCTGCGGTGACCATGACGATCCCCGCTTGGCTCCCCTCCGGCAGCGCCGGCGACAATCCAATCCCCGAGGTCGCCCGCAGGAGCGATCCACCCGCGGAGTTACCCGAAAAGCATGCATCGAGAAAAATCTGCACCGACCGCGCCGGCAGGCGCGACAGATTGTGGTGTAGCGTATCGAGCGAGTAGCCGGTCAGTTCTGCAAGGTTGGGATCGCCGTCCACCGGCAGAAGATATCCTCGGCGATCCTCCAAGCCTGGGACGCCGTGCCCAGAATAGAACACCGTCACATCCGACCGTCCGTCGCGTATCCAGTTGGCGAGTTGCGCCCGCCTGCTGCGCTCGGTGCCAAAGACCCGATTGAAGTCGGCTAGGGTCGCGTCGCGCAAGTCGATGACATTGCCATCGCGGTAACCAAGGACGTCGATCACATGACGGCGAACCGCGTCGGCGTCGTTGTGCGCGTAGGTCACATCCGGGATATCGCCGCCGTAGCGGCGGTTGCCGATAATGACCGCAACGGCGTGGCGATTTTCCGGAACATCCGCCGATCGCTGGGGCGTCAACGGAGCAAGCGCCGCCAATGCTTCCGGGCTTCCTTCCTCGGCAATTAGCGGGGCAAAAACGTAACCAAGGGGCGCGCCGTCGCGCGCAATGAAGAACCAATCCGCGCCGCGTACGCGGCCAAGGGCGACCACAACGGTCCCTTGGGTCACGGTGGCAACGCGCTGCGCGCGCACGTCAGGCCCTTCGCGTACGTTGGCGTTGCCGATCGCGACAAAACGCCGATCGATCGGCTCGAGATCGGGCGCCACGACAGCCGATTCCGACCGCGGCGCCCCGGCAACCTGGGGGCTGTTGGCCACGGCGGTGCCTAGGGCGGCAACGAGGGCCGTCATCGCTGCATTTGCCTGCGCATCGACGAAGCCGCTGCGCCCGCTGGGCAAACGGACGAGAAACCACCCTGCGCGACTCGTTTCCGCGACCACATCCAGTTCGAGGTCGTCAAGGCAGCCTCGGCCTGAGATCAACGGCCGAGCCGAGGGATCGGGCAAAACCCGCACGACATAATCGTCGGGGCCGAATATGCACGGACCGGTGCGCGGCGTGGGGTTGCGCGACTCGGGCGCGCGGGGCGCTTGCGCGACCGTCGCAGGCACGGTCAAAGGTTCTTGCGCCGCCAAGCGGGTGGGCGGCAACGCCAGCGTAGGCGCCACGGCAAGGGCCGCGCCGACATAGGCGCGTAGCGAGGGGTTGGTAACCTCAACAAAGCCGACGCGCCCGTCGTCGAGACGAACTTCTACCCAGTCCTCCACCGCGTCGCGTAAGACGGTGAAGCCGGGCTGATCGAGGCACCCGCCCCCGGAGCGGAGCCGTTCGCTGCTATCGCTGGTAGCGGCGCGCACAGTGAAAGTGCCCACAAAGGTATCGCACCCTACCTCCCGCATTGGCTCCGCAGACACCATTGTTTGCGGGCTGGACGGAACGCTCCGCGCCGCCGACGCCGTTCGTCCCGCCGGTGCGGCATTGGCCTTTTCAATTTCGGCAAACCGCGCAGGCTCGATGAAACGCAGCCGTCCAATATCGCGGCGTTTTGCACCCCGCATGAAGGACCTCGTGATGAGCGAGGCGCTGGCCTCCCACAAAGGTCCGGTGATATCCACCTCGATCTTTTTGTCGTCGGCGCCGTGCATGACAAAAGCGGTGCCCAAGAAATCTCCCCTTGGGTCGATACGCCCGGTGACCGCGCCTTTGTAGGCTGCGCCCTCCCAAAAGAGCGTGAGGTTGCCCATAACATTGCCGCCGGCAATGCGGATCTCACCGTCCCATCCGCCGATGCAGTGTCTTGCCGAGGGAATACAGCGATACGTGCCGCTCCATTGGCTGACGTTTTGGGCGCGTGCCTCGGGTGTGGCAACCATTGAGAGCCAAAGAAAACCTGCAAATAGGATCGCAACGCACTGCAGCGGTGTCTTGCGCCAAATCATCGGCGCTAGGCGTGGCAGAGGATTTTCACGGTGAAGCCGTTCGCCCGGCGGGCAATGTCAGGGACCGTCGCTGTCGCACCGTTGCCTACGCGGCTGTAGGCGACGCCGAGCGAATCCAATAGTTGTGTGACGACCGCACCGTGAATCGCAAAGTTGGTGTTTTGTTGCCCGTCGATGGCGAGCCGCGCGTTGTTAACGCCGACTACCCGCGCCTGCCCGTCAAGCAGCGGACCGCCGCTATTGCCCGGATTGATGGGCGCGGTGTGTTGCAGGTTGTTGACGTTGTTGGCGACGCCTGAGAGCGCCGAAACGATCCCCGTCGATACCTTCGGTTCGTCCGATAGGAGATCGCCGAAGGGGAACCCGTAAGCGACGACGGACTCTCCGGGCGTCGGGCGCTCGACCGCGAAGACGGCAAAACCGGACTCGGCCGACTGTTGTTGTTGCGGCACCGAACCGCGCCGCGCGGTGGCTTCGACCACGTTGCGCCAGCCGCCCCGCGCGGGCGGCGGCGGTGGCGCGGCGGTCGGCTGTTGGACTCGTGGCGGTCGTCCGCCGTCGGCGAGTTCAACAAAGCGAAGGACCGCGAGGTCCTGTCGCGGCGCTTCGCCGACAACCTGAGCCGCGCCGTCGAACCCGAGACCGACAATTTGGAGCCCCCCGCATCGACGCACGTCGCCTGCGTCGTCGCGGTAGAGGATCACATGTTGATTAGTGACGATATCGCCGTCGGCGTTGACGATGAAGCCGGTGCCGGAACTCACGATGTCAGCCTGCGCGGTTGTCGCGGTCGCGATCAGGAACGCAGCAAACAGTGATGTCCTCATGGTGCCCCCTAGGATCTCCCCCGCAGCGACACCGATTATGGCAGGATTCGAAGGACGCGGGGACCTGGAACGAGATCGCCCGGTTCGGCAACCGGTAAACCGGCGAAAATCCGCCGAACCGCGTCCTGGGCGAGCGAGGGCAGCACATCGGGATCATAGGCGAGGGCCGCCGCCCGGTGATCTGCGATGGGGGCCGCGATCACCCCGAGCGGGAACTCGCCGTCGCTGCGGACCGCGATATGGTGAGCCCGCCACAGCAGGGTGTCACTCTCCCACACGCCAATGGAGCGCCAAGGCGTCGGTGCGCCCACACCAGCGCAAAAACATTCGTGTCCACGGTTACCGACCAGCGCAGCACACCCGTGCATTTAGTGTCGTCGGCAAGACGGCGTGAATTGCTCGAGCGAGCCGCCCTTTCCGCGCCGTCGAATAACACGCGATCAAAGTGCTGAGGTGCGTGTTGCCCGATCGCCTTCGCGACGACCCTCTGGACCCGATCGTCTTCATTCTCCGCTGCGGTAATCGCAACGCAACCCGGATGCTTTGCCCCAAGTGCCGGAGAGATCTCGCGCTGAACGAAACGTACACCGACAGGCACTGGGTGCCCGTCGCCGTAATCGCGAAAGACAACGGGCGCACAGCCGATTGCGAACCATGCACCCATGAGGCACATCGCCCCCACCCGCTTCCCCTTCAGTGGAGGCATGCGCTGTTCAACGGGTTCAGGTCGATCTCGGTTACGACCCGGGCGCCGTCCACACGGAGATCGACAATAGACAACGCGTTTCCCCGTTGGCGGTAGCGTCCGGTAATCGTTTGGATGGCAATGTGGCCGGCGGTGCGTTGCAGCGACGCAAACGCCTCGAGCAGCGCGGCATCGAGGCGCCGCGGAAAAACCCGTACGGAGGCGCCTCCATTCCTTGCCAAACGGCTCGCCATCGCGGCCGGTAATCCGTCGCCCGGCAAGCGCGCGAGGCGACTGTAGCGGTCGTCGTCCGTTGCGGTGTCGAGCCCGGCCCGGTCGACTATGAGGCGGCCGTCGAGCAATACACGGGCGTCGCGCATCCCGTAGCACCGGCGCAGCACCCGCTCCAACGCGGCACGGTCGGCCGCTGCCTGCGGCCACTCGATCTCGATCGCTGGGCCGTCGCCATGTTCGGCAAGACGGAGCATCGCCGCCGCCGAGGGGCCGATCCTGTCGCGCGGATTGAGCAGTGCAACGGTTGAACCGGCGGGGCCGGGCACTTCGGCTCGCGCCTCAAACGCCGGGGTCGGCGCGCCCCCCCGGTGGGCCGCACGTATGGTTATGGCGAGCGACCCAGGTGCCGCGGGAGGCACTGGGGAACGCGGTGGCGGCGCAAGCCCGGACGCAAGTCGCTGGTTCCGCTCAGTCGCCGGCAGAGATTTCGTCTCTGACGGCGTTGTCTGGCCGACGCTAGGCCCGTGCGGCAGGAGCGTCGCCACCCCGGCGGCCTGCGCCAAGGCCCCTACTGGGCGGGCAACAACAGAGATCGGGGCGGGCGGCGTCGGCGACCGCACGCCGCCGTCGCGCAACGAAATCGCCGGGGGCGGTGGCAACGTCACGCCAGGGACGGATGCTTCCGGTCGCGCCATGGAGTCCTGCTGGACCGGCGCAATGGTATTGCGCGACGACGGCTGCACCGCATGGATCAGGGGGAGAAAGATCAGCGCCGCTACGCCCAGTCCGCGGGCAACACGAGGCCGGTCCACTACCTAAGGCGCGCACGGCCGGCAGCGATTTCCAAATCCGCCGCGAGGCGACGCAAGGCACGGGCATCGAGGATGGTGTCGGGCGGCGCAGAGGACAGCAGGTCGATAGCGAGTGATTCCGGTGCGGTCCGGGGAGCGCTGATTGGCTCCAGGTCTAGGGTAACCGATGATACATCCGCCGCGGTCGGAACGGGGCCTAAGTCGCCAGCGATATTTGGCAGCTCCGGCGGAAGGACGGAGTTCGTATCGGGCGCGAGCATACCTGTCGCTGGGACAACATCGGAATCCCCTTGAACGTTCAGATTGAGCGGAGGATCGGATGACCCCCCTTGCGCACGGTCGGCACTCTTCGCTCGGGGTCCGGTCGCAGTCGATCCAGGTGTGGACGGCAATTCGTTAGACCGTCGCGGCGACGAGTCCGGCCAAGCGGCGTGGAGATTGAAACCGGATAACCGATCCGCAAACAAGAGGTAGCCCAGAGCGGCGACCACGCTCGCCGTAAACGCCAGAGACTTCACGGCGTACTTCCCGTGCCGATTCGCATTGTCATCGAAACGCCAAGCAGCGCACGTAGCGCGGCGGCGACCGGCAGACCGACGATCGTCGTCAAGAAGGCACGCCCGAACGCCTCGCCAAGCTCGGCGATGATCGGTTGGACGGTCTCGGGGCTAAGGGTTCGGCCATGCAACGTGGTGATACCCGCGCTGATACCGACAAGGGTGAACGTTAGTGCCAACGTGACCAAACCGTTTGCGGCGGCCGACCCGACCTCGAACCAGAGCCGTGCGTCGGGTCCGGTCCGAACGCGGTACCATGCCACGAGGGCGGTGCCGACAAGACCGATCGCCCCGGCGGCGAACAAAGGGCCGAGACCGTCGGTCACCGCCGCAAGGGCATTCCGCGGCGATGTCCCGGCGACTAAGTGTACCGCGGCGAGCGAAATCAAGACCGCCCCAAGGCACCAGCCCGCAACGCCGACGCCGTCCCGCACGAGCGCTAAACGCGTACTCACCGCCGCCCTATCCGTGCCGCCATCAGAGTCTCGGTCGTTAGGCCCACCTGGGCGAGCCATGTGTCGATCGCTGCCTGGCGCTGTTCGATCCCCGCGTGGGTCAGGAAGGTGAGGTCAAAATTCGCGAACGCACGCCGCACTGTCGGTGTGTTGCGCCCAATCAGCGAATCGTCGCGGAGGACCAGTTGTTCAAGGGTCAGCAAGCGCCGCTGCGATAGCGTCAGCGCTTCGGCGCGCGCCTCGGCATCGAGGCCTGGGTCGAACCACGTCCGGATCATCGACGCGCGTTCGCGCTCCAGATTCTCCAACGGACCGGCTACCCCCGGTCGCGTCTCGGCAACCCAAAAAATCAAGCCAATCGTCAACACGGCGGCTACGCGAGCCGTACGAATCCTACCTATCATGACTACCTCGACTTGCGGTTGGTGAAGAGAGAAACGGCGGCTGGCGTTGCAAGGTCCGGGCCTGTCCGGCGGTCTCGCCCGCTGACTCGATCGAAGGTCGCGGCGAGCGCCTGCGCGTCGAGGGCAACCAAACGGGCCATCAACCCCGTCAGACGCACTTCTTGGTCCAACAGCGAGAGCCGTGATTCGGTATCTGCCAGCAACCCGCGCACGGCATCGGCATCGGCATCGCCACCGCCCGCGTCGTCCTCGGGTGCCGCGAGAGGGTGGTCGGCAATCGCTGCGGCAAGTGCACCTATTGCGTCTTCGTTGGCGGCATAGTTTTGGGCGTAGCGGCCATACGATGCCTCCGGGTCGGATGGCGCCGCGTCCTCGACACCGGCAAACCTGCGCCGTGCACCATGTTGTATCTCGACAAGGTTTTGAACGACGACCGGAGCGTTGCGTCCGCCTTGCTGCCGCTCGACAAGCAGACCTTCCAGGAGATCGCGGCGCGCTTCCAGCGCCCGTCGATACAAAGCATGGTGCCGCAGCCGGTAGTCGACGAAGGCCTTTTTCTCGACCACAAGCGCGCGCCTCAGGTTGTCCGCCACATCGCCGTCGGCCAACGGAAGCGCTTCTTGGAGTTCGAGAATTGCCGAGTGGCTGTCGTTGAGGGCGTTTTCCACGCTGGCGATGGCACTGGCCAACGCCGACTCGCCAAAATCGTCTTCGATCGCTTGGTCGAGATAGCGCACGGGGAGCTGAACCAATCGCTCGCTCACCGCCGGGCGCCAGTCTTGCGCCTCCCCATCGCGGCTCTGCGCCCCGGCCCACGGGACGCCAACCGCTGCAACGGCGAAAAAGCCGCAAACCACTGCCACGAAGCCCGCGCGGCCCATCAGTTCCGCGCCCAATAGCGCACCCGGCGCAATTCATCGCGCAGCGGCTCACCGATGTTGGGGACAGTCAGATCGACAGTGTCCGTAGCGGAATCGCCCCGGAGTAGTAGGTCGACCGTGTCGATGAACGACGATCCGTCACCAAAATAGAGGTCACGCCCGGCGAAGGCTTCTCGGTATCGGTCCAGGCCGGTGCGCGCGGCGGCAAGATCGCCGCCCTTGATGTAATTCTGAATAGCTAGGGCGTATACCCGCATGCGCGTTTCGACCGGCACCAACGACAGGGCTGCGGCGTCCAACGCGCCGTCGCAGGTGTCGGCAACCCGCGCACTTGCGAGGTACCGCGCGGTAGACGCGCCTTGCCGGGCCAGGGAATCGAGCGTTACGGCTTCGTCTTGGCATTCGTCGTAGTCGCGCAGGGTTTGTGCCTGGAGGGCGCGCGTTTCACGAAACCCGATTCCGACGTCGGGCCCGCTTACGGCATTGCTCATCGAACACCCCGCCGCACCGAATCCGGCGAGGATGACCGTCACAGCGATACGGCAGTTCGAGCGTCGTGACACCATGTCCGCTTCCTCCATTAGCACTGCAACAGAGGCTATGGCGGGGCTAGAGCGCTTTTTTCAACGCCCTTCGATCCGGCGGCGTTGAATCTGCACCGCTGGCTCTACGGTTGCGCCGGAAAAGGCACGGTCCAACGCGGCCGGTGCGATCGGCGTGTCCGCGGACAGGACGACCATGTCGTAATCGATTGCGCGCGCCTGACGAACCGGCAAATCGATCCGCCACGCGGCCGCCCCCGCAAAGCGCGTCGCGCCGCCAAGCTCGGGCGGTCGGGGATATTGCCGGTCGGATCCGCCCTGTCGCCCGCGAAGACCCGCCAACACGAAAAGCGATGTGGCGGTGCGGACGTTGACGGAGAACCCGCACAGGTCCGAACCCAGTGTCATGGATACGGTCCCGTCGGGGCCGGCGCTCAATGCTGCCCGACGGGATTCCACACGGTCAAAAAGTACCGCTTGGCAGGTGCTGCCGGCTGGCGCAAAGAGCCCCACGACGGTCACCTCGATCGGCTGCGCGGGCGGTGGTGCAACCGGCGGCGCGGACGCAGCGTCGTCCTGGACCGGCCGCAACACCAGCAGCGCTACGAGGACGCCTGCGGCGACCAATCCGGCACCGACAGCCGCCCAAAACCATCGTCTGCGGATCGCGGAACGGTTGTTCTGGGCAGGCACTCGCCCCGGCGACGCGGATCCAATGCCTAGGTGACGCAAGACATCGTCGACCGCTCGCGCGGTCGCGACATCGACGACGGCAGCATCGAGCGCGGGAATCGCCGCAGCATTCTCGACCGGCACGATGAACACCGGTTTTGTGCCGTGCACCGCGCATTCCGCGAGGAGCGCACCGGAAGCGTCGATTTTGGAGGCGACCCCGGCGACCGCGCCGATATTAAGGTCGCCGTCGACTGTACCGGTGAACCAATAGACCGCGTCGAACGGATCTTCCGGGCCTGCCAACTGGCCCCGGGCCCATAGGGCGTGGGCAACAAAGACGCCGAGCTGCCAACTATCGCCGTCGCCGATTTCGCCGGATACATCCAGACGAAAAGCGCCATCGCCGAACGGTCCGAATTCGCGATCGATGACCCCCGAAGGCGCGCGGACAAAGGCATCGTACCCGGCGCTCACCGGAAGCACCCGCGTCGTTCGCTTGAGGCACATGGCCGAACGCGGCGCGGATTCGCGGGCGATGCGCTCGACCAACACCGGTCCTTGGGTGGTCGCAAGGTAGACCCGTGCTTTCATTCAGCGCAGGAAGACTTCGGCGTCCAGATCGCGCAATCCGCGCAGCAGGTCGGACTCGGAATCGACGAGGAGTTGTACGACGCCGCCGATGGCGTCCGGCAACCGGTGGCGAAGTGGCGCCCGATCGGCCCGGCAGACAAAGACGGTACGCGGCGCCGTCTGCGCCGTATCGTCGAATTCGAAGATGATATAGGTCTGCGTCGATTCTGCTTGGGACGGTTGGAGGCGGATTCGGTACCCCCGCCCTTCCCGCGTCGTGACCTCACGCGAACTCGCGGCGGCGAGCTTCGGCAACGCGTAGAGCGCCGTCCGTTCGAGTAGCGTTTGAAAGCGCACGCGCAACGCCGGGTTTTCCGCCAATTGAACCTCGAGCGCCGCGTCGTCGTGCTGCGGGTCGGTCGCCAACCGGTAAAGTTGCGCCATCGTGACGGTCGGCGACTCCGGCCGCACCGCGAGAACAGCGCGCATGTCCGTCAACGCGTCGAATACGAGGCGCGCATCGTCGTCACGAGATGGTAAGCGCAGAGAAATCGTCATAGCTATGTTCCATAGAGTGCTGCGAATTGCGCCGCAAACGCGGGGCGATCCGCGGTGAATTGGGCGTCGAGGTCGACGCCGTCGAAGCGCACCAAGAAACGGTCGACATGATCTTTGGCGTCGGAAAGTGCCGGTGCGGCGAATTGGTAGGCGGCGACGACATCGGGATCCTTCAGATCTTCTTCGCGGAATCCGGCCCGTGACAATTGACGAAACGCGAGTGAAGCGCGGTCGACCACAACGCTGTCCTCGACGCCGGCCGCTTCGGAGGGCGAGTCGCGGAACCGACGCAACACGTGGAGGACGGCGAGCATGATCCGCTCCTGTTGCGCGAGGCCGCGCTGGTAACCGGCGACCCGCGCTTCGTAGGTCTCAGTCTCGCGACAAGTACACAGGGCGGGAACCTCGTCGGCGGCGGCACGGCGTAGCGCTTGGGTGATCTGACCCTGCGTCGCACCGAACGTGTCGGCCCGCAGCACCGACACCGGCAGGTCGAACGCCGCTGGCCCGTAATCCATCAAGTCGCGTAGAAACTCGCCCTCCTTTTTATTGAAGAATTTGACCCGGTCGGCCGGTGCCTCCGCCAAGACCGCGAGCGGAGAGCGCCAGGGGTCCACCGTATCCAGCGTGGCTTCCAACGCATCGGGATCGACCTCGCCCAACTCGCGATCGCTGCCTAAGCGCAGGGCGCGCGACATGGCACCCTTGGTTTCGACGCCTCGGATCGACTCGACGAAAGAAACAAACGCCGCCAAGACGGTGCGGTAGGCCCGAAAGTCGCTGGCACCGTCGGGATCGTTCGATACCGCTTGCCAAAACTCCAAGACCGTTTTGTCGTCGATCGACACGGTGCCGTCATTACTTGTGGCCGACACATGATCGACAATACGGCGGTATTTGTCTTGGTTCTGGGCGCTCGGCAACTGGTCCGCCAGGACGCGGTAGAGACGTCGCGCCAACGCGTTCGACGCGTCCTTGATCGCGCGCTGGCCATGCGCGTCTGTCAGCATCGCGGTGAATATCCCGTCTATTTCCCTGTAGTCGTCGACCCCGATCAAGAATTCGGCGACGGCAATGAGATAGGGCATCCGCGCATAGGGCACGCTAAAACCGCCGTCGCGGTAGGCGATGTCGACACCGTCCGCGGTCAGTTCAAAACCGGGCCGGCGCCACCCATGGGCGTCGATGGCCCGCCGCAAATGGCCCCGCGCAGCGGACGACGCGACGCGGTCCAAGCCGAAGAGAAGGGATTCATAGCGTTCCCGTCCGTGCCCAGCGGCGTCGGCAAGGTTAACGAAATGACAAAGCTGCAGCAGCGAGGACGCGTAGCTGCGGCAGGCGATGGCGCGCGCAAGACGGCGCGGCACCGTCGGCGCATAGCGCAAATCGCCGTCCGCCGTGGTCGCTTCGGCAAGCGCAGCAAAGGCCGCTGCAAGGGTGTCGCCGATACCGCCTTCGATCAACCGGCGTGTTGCTTCCTGTCCGTCCATGGATCGTCCGGTCAACCTCCAGTCCAGCGAAACACCGGCGTAAAGTCGTCGAGCGTGTGCCGGACCCTTAGTCTACGCATGTGGATCGACGAGCCCAACGACCATTCTCCGGCGGCAAAGAGCGGTTCGGGAAGCGACCCAGGCGCAACCGCCACCGCTAGGGCGCGCACCGAGGTACGGGCCGGATACCAGCCAGGCTTGGCTTGCGGGTCGCCCCACAGCGCCGTCTGGAGCCGGTATCGCCGCTCCCATTTCAGCACCGCGCGGACGTAGTCGCGCGTGACCGGTAGCGGCACCGCATGGGGCGGCGTACCAAGCACGCTCCCGCCGTTGTAGTGCGAAAGGGCAAGGTCCCAGGCGCCGTAGCGGTCGTAGAGCTGCTCAAGAAACGCCACCCCAAGCTGGACGTTGAGCCGGGCGTCCCATAATTCGTCTGGCTCGACACCGAACTCGCCACGCGCGGTTGCCGGCATGATTTGCATCACGCCCCGCGCGCCAGCCGAACTCTCGGCGTCGGGGGCGAAATTCGACTCGATCCGCGCAACCGCGAGCGCAAGGCTGGGCGGCACGCGACTGTTCAACGCCTCCTCGACGATCAGTCGTTGGAGCACCGTGGGTTCGGTCGCCGCCTCGGCGTCTGCCGGTAGTCCCAGCGCCACCACCAGGGCGACAAGCGCGGCAGCCCAGCCAATTGTACGGGTCATTGCAAATCCTTTCGAGCGGCCAGGGCGTCGATCCATTCTTGGGTCTGGGCCGCGATCACCACATCGCGCCCCGCGAGTTGCTGGGTGAGCGCCACCATGGCGGCGAGCGGGGTCGCCGGATCAACCGCTACCGCTAGAGGCTGAGCGCCTAGAGGATCGACCGGGTCGAGCGTGTGGGGATCGAGGAATTGTCCGCGATGCCAAATGAGGACATCGCGGTCGTTGGCGGCGCCGACAGGTCCGACGCGGCTTTCCACCACGGCGACACCACCCGAGCCAACCCCGGGGGTCGCAATCCCCGTGCCCATCGAAACCAACGCCAATACCAACAGGGTAAAGAAGGCCATGGCCAGTGCTAGCGCGATTTCAGTCATCGCGTGATTGGCAAATTCATCGCGCATCGAGAGCCGCCGCTGTCATGGCGTTCCCTATGCAAAGGTTAGGCGCGGATTGACAGCCGCCTAGCGCGCTTCGGTCACCGTGATCGGTAGCGAAGCCTCGGTCGTGCCGGAGTCGGGCAGCGCGCGGAAGACCGACGAGAGGCGGAAGCGGAAACCGGGGGGGAGCGGACGCAAGGCATTCTCGCGCACCGGGGCCGGCAGATCGGCAGTCACGTCGCGCTGGGTCGCATAGCACTTCAGTAGTTCGATCCCCGCCGGCGGCAAGACGTCGAGCGAAAACGGAAACGCCGCCCCGGGCATCTCGTGAACTTCACCGCCCGCGAGCCGCGCATCGGTATGCCGACTGTTGGGAAAGATCTTCACCAACGTATCGTCGGCCTGAAGGTAGAAGCAATAAACGTAAGCGTCGACGTCGGTGCGCAACAGGAACGAGAACCGTTCGCCGATAGCGTAGCTCGGAGTCCGTCCGCGGTCGCTGTCGAGTTGTAAGCGAATCGGGCCAACCTGGTTTTCGGCGAGCAGCCCAAATTCTCCTGGCGGCCGCAACCGACCGGGGGGCAGATCGTCGCGGCGCACGGCGCTTCGGAAGGAGACCAAGTGGCCGCCAGCACCCTCTAGGCGCACCCGCACCTCCACGGTATCGCCCTGCTCCCAATAACTGCCCGACAACACGTAGGCCCCGCGCTCGGCACCCCCGTCGTCGCGCAGTCCCTGCCGGGCGACACGGAGGCGTCGGTCCGACAACGCCGATGCAAATACCTCCTCCAAATCGCGCACGATATGCCCTTCGATGGCGTCGCCGATCGGCGTCCGCAAGCCGGTATCCTGGTATGAAAGTCCGGCAAGCCGCAGCAATCGAAGGTCCGGCGCGCGCTCTCGGATTTGCCGGGCGGCCGCCCGCGCGACCTGATCCAACAGGTCACCCTGGGCGCTCACTGTGGCGCCGCCACGAACGGTACGCCAATCGGTGGCGGCAACCGTTTCGGGGCGGCCGCTTGTGCGAGTCGCTTGGTAGCGCAGTCGAAGATCATTCTGGTCGCGTTGCATCCGGCCGACAATCAGAACGTCTACCCGCGCGCTTTCGATCAGGGCGGGCACCGGATTATCAAGCTGCAATGCGCCGGTTTCCTCGAGGTCGCGGATGACCTCGCGCAAGTCCTCGCGGGCGATGACCACCACAGCACCATGACCGCGCTGCACCAGAGCGGCGACGAGGCGATCATTGAAATCGGCCGCGCGATCGGCGGGCACAGGAATACGCTCGCTATCGAAGGGAAATACCGCCACGCGCAGGGGCGCGTCTTTGAATTCGATTTCGGCCCGACGCAGTCCGATCAGCAATTCTTCGGCAAGGCACGCCACGATGGCCTCGGCAGAATCAGGTTCGTTGCGGCACAGCGGTGGTGGCGACACGTCACGCTGCGCCAGCACCGGGGACCCACCTCCTAGGGCAACTAGGGCAACGAAGACCGCCAGCGGTCGGGCGAGGTTATTCAGTAATGGCACGGCGGGTGGATTTTGGCACGGGGCGATGGGGGAACGCGATTACCTCGACCCGCCGATTGTCGGCGGCGTTGGGGTCGAGCGGGCGTTTTAGCCGCGATTCCCCGTAGCCCTCCGCGGCAACCCTGTCCGCGGCGAGACCGTGTATTTCGATGAGGTAGCGGCGAACGGCTTGGGCGCGCGCCTGGGAAAGGCGCAAATTGAGACCTTCGGCGCCTCGCGCATCGGTATGACCGGCCAGAACGAACCGCGCCTCGGCCAATTCTGGTCTGCTTAGCGCCGCAGCAAGCTCGTCCAACTGGTCTTTAGCCCGCAGTGTCAGAACCGCTGAACCGAGGCTGAACGCGACATCGAGGTCGATGCGGGCGCTCCGCTGGGCATGTTCGGGGAGGAAACGGACGGGGGCCAACGCCTTCACAATGTCACTACGATCGACGACGAGCTCGGTCGCTTCGCCGCGGGACGCTGGGGAAAGGGGCGCGATCAGCGCGAGGAACAGCAGCACCGACCACCGGCACATATGGAGGGCGCGTCGTCTCTGCCACAGGTTAAGAGGTGCGTCGTCCATCCCCAATTCCCGCAAGGTCACCGCCGGTGCGTCGCCACACCACGTCGTCGAGCCGCCAGTCGCCGTCGCCGCGCTTGCACAGCCGAATACTGCCGCGCACCGCACCCAAATCTAGGCGATGCTCATGTTGAACCAAGGCGCAGGTCCGTACGTCGCCGATCAACGCACCGAAACGCGAGAGTCGCAACGTCCCCTCGTTGCGGCCATCCGATCCGCTCCACACGATCCTAGTTCCTTCGCGGCCCTGCCCGATCAGCGCGGCAAGGGCTCCGTTAATCTCCGCGCGTGACGCGTCGGCCAAGAGGCCACCCGACCGCTCAGCGACCAGCGCTGCCAGATCGAAGATCTCGGGTAAGGGTGCAGCGACCACTGTTGTGGGCGGCGCAGATGGCGGGGCGATCGTCGTCTCCACAGCGACCGCACATCCGGTAACCGCCAGGACAAAGACCAAGATCGCTGCCGCGCGCATCGCGACGCTCCGGTGTTACTCGAAATCGTCCGCGTCGACCTTGAGGCTACGGCGCGCTCGGATCTTAGTCACACGAAACTCGCTGCCAGAGAAATTGACCTGACCGCGCACGTCGAGGTGGTCGAGCATCTTTTCGAGATTGCGGGAGAGCCGCGCCGAAGTGGAGTCGGTTTCGTACCAATATTCCCGGTGCCGGCCGCCGGTGAATACCGGGCGGTAGCGCTTGTAGCCGCCAAAGACCACGAGAAACTCCTCGACATCCAACATTTCGTCGGCGTCGAACCCCCGGAATACCAGCGTGTAGGCGCCGCCCAACCCCTCGCTGCCCCGCGCGGCCTGACCATCGTCGTCGCCCTCGACGAGATCGGCCAACTTGATCGACAACGCGTCCCCGACATCCTCGGCCAGTACCTTGGCGTACCGGCCAACCGTTTCCAGGATGCAATCGCGCGGGCAATCCACCGGGGCATTCCACGCCCGTGGACTGTCGACCTCGAAGTTGCCGAGGCGTTTGCCTGTTTTGACGTTGAGCAAACGACCGGTCACACGGGCATGGACGCGCGTCGTGTAGCGCAACTCTTCGACGCTGGCGAAGATCGTGAAAATGACAGCGACGTCAATCGGCGGCCGGGTGACACTGCGGGCGACATCGATCAATTCGGCGTCGGTGCGGCGCACGCGGTCCTGGGCAAAATTGCCAAGGCTCGCCGCGGTTTCATCGTAGACATCGAAGCCGGCGATATTGAGCTCTTCAATCAGCGCGTCTTGCACTCGCTGAAAAATGCGGCTGAAGCGCGGCACGCTGTCTTCGTCGGCATCCTCGCCCACCACGATGATATTGATTTGGTCTTGCGCCAGCGCACCGGACGGAAACATTGTTACCGGCCCAACTAGGGCGAACAAAAAAAGAGAAACAAGCGCCGCTTTCATGGGAGTTCCCTTCGCTGCCGCGTGATACCGCCGACTCCATCCCCTAGGCATGGATCAGGGCGGTTTTAGCTTCGCCCATGGAACCATGATACGCGAGGCCTTTGCCCAGCACCAACCGGCGATTGCAATCCCCGCCCGTTAGTCGCCCCCTTGGGCCACAACCTGGGACATTGTCCCCACAATGCTGGCGCGCTGGTCGCGGTTGAAACGGCGGCGGGCCTGAAAGGTCATTTCGTCGTCGAGGTAGGCCTTCACCTCGGACAACGTCACATTGCCGTCGCCGTTGCCCCAGTCGGTTCCGTCGGCGACACCGCCCAGCGCCGCGAGCAAATGCCGCGTAAACAAGCCCTGTTTGACGTCGTGGTCCCAACTCGCCACTTGGTCCCCGGACGCAGCGGTGATCATGACAAAGCGCTCACCAGCAGTTTCGGCGAGAGGAGTCGAAATTCCGATCCCCGACGTTGCCCGCAGCAACACGCCGCCAGCCGAATTCCCCGAGAAGCATGCATCGATAAATATCTGCATGGAGCGCGCCGGCAGCTTGGCCAGATTGCGTTGCAAGACGTCGAGGGGGTAGCCGGTCACTTCCGCTAGATTGGGATCGCCGTCAACCGGGAGCAGGTACCCCCGTTTGTCGTTAAGCCCCGGCACGCCGTGGCCGGAGTAAAATACGGTCACGTCGGAACGCCCGGCGCGAATCCAATTGGCAAGCTGCGCCCGCGGATTTCTATCGTTGCCAAACACGCGGTTCAAATCTGCCAAGGTCGCATCGCGCAGATCGATAACATTGCCGTCGCGGTAGCCCAGCACGTCCATCACGTAGCGCTTCATGGCGTCGGCATCATTATGCGCGTACGACACTTCCGGTACGTCACGGCTATAGGTGCGGTTGCCGATGATGACCGCCACAGCATCGCGGTTTTCCGCCACGGTAGCGGTTGGGGGTGGTGCGGCCTGCGTGGGCCCGGCCCGATCCAGCGCCGCCATTGCCTTGGCACTCCCAACCGGTGCGACGAGCGGGCCGAACACGTAGCCTAGCCGTTGACCGTTGCGTGAGATCAGATACCAGTCGGAATCGCGGACTTTGCCGAGCGCGGTGACTTGGTCCCCAAGAGGAAGCGTCCGGAGTCGTTGCGACGACACCGACGCATCTGCCCGAACATTCGCGTTGGCTATAACGACGAAGGCCCCATTGAGCGGGTCGAGCGCCGGGTCTTCGCGCGTCGCATGGGCATTTGCGCGACCTTGGGCGATTTCCTGACGGACGTGCTGAGAAAACTCAGAGTCTGCCCCCAGGGCAATTGCATGGGCAAGAGTGGGATCAGCCTCATCGAAACGGCCAAGGCGGGCAAGCATCAGGGCTGCGCGGACGGCCGGTTCCGGATCGCCAGGCGAAATGCTCATCATCCGAGTGGCTGCGTTCAACGCCTTCTCGTTTTCGCCGATTTCCATTGCAGAGGCCACGAGGACCGAAAGGATCAATAGGTCGTCCGGCCAATGCCGTAGTCCTTCCTCGGCAGCGAGAACCGCCTCGGGCTTGAGGCCCAACGCGTGGAGCGCAACGCCAAAATGACCGGTTGCTGCGCGTCGAGAAAAATCGTCCAGATGATGGTCCTGCGCTGCGTTGCGGCAATACGTCGCCGCGGCAGCGGGATCTTTCTCCTCTCCCGTTGCTGCGTCGATACATGCTTTGTATTGGCGTTTCGAGTCGAGGGTCGGCGTCGTCGTGCCTAGGGCGAGCCGAGCGCGCTTTCCCGCTACGGATGCACGCTGATCCTCAAGCACGGACCTATAGATTTCGGGTTCGATGTTGCGTGTGAGCGCAGAATCGAGAGCCTTGTCGGCCTCGTCAAGCCGCCCTAGCGCTTCGAGCGATTCGGCCTCCAAAATATATGGTACGCCGCTATCGGGCTGGGCTCTGCGCCAACGCTGTGCCATAGCGATCGACTCTTCATAATCGCCAAGGTCGCGGAACGCGAGGGTAAGCGCCTTAAGGTAGATGAGATTGTCCGGATCCTCTACCAGCCCCTCTTCTGCAGCAGCGACGGCGTCCTCCATGCGCCCCGCTCGTACAAGGGTTGCTACGAAAGCGCCGAACGCCGCACGTCGCTGACCTGGCTCTAGGTTTCTGTCACGCCCCGGCCCTCGGCATGCATCAAGGATTGCCTCGAGGCTCGCGTTGCTATCTCGCACTGTCGCTACGCAGGCATCGAAGCTCTTTTGAGCACTTTCAGACGGAGTCGATCCAACGGGTTGAGCGACGACCAGCGCCGGCCAACCGACCAGGATTACCGACAGCACTATTGCCGAGACGGATCGCCCACCGCGCGACCTCGCCAACCGTGGAGACAAGCCTACCAACTTCACGGAGGAATTCTCCTAAGGTGTTCCGGCAAACTAAGTAAAAAAAATTCTAGCCATAATCTGTTGACGGTCCAACAAATGCTGGCTGACCCATCCATAGCCCCCATTGCGCCGCCCCCAACCGGCGCGTCAAAGGCCCCCCGGGCCTGGGGCGGACCGACGGGTCCGCCCCTACGCCGGGTCGAACAGGCCGAAACCGACCCCGAGGCCCGCCCCTTTTCGATTTGGGGGTCGATCAACCCGCCCGCCCGCCCGCTATCGCGTTACCTCTCCAAACGATGAATCAATTGCGAATAGTTCTCAGTCGCAATATAATCTGCCTATGAAAGCCGAGGGACAAAACTTGCCCGCCAATTCCTGCCAAAACTGCCTCAGCGTGGCGGAACGGCACCTCCTTTGTGCTTTCCGGTGGTGGCTGGTGGGCTCCGCCCAGTTCGATCGGACCGCCAACGACCGGGCAAGGAAGGAACTCGAGCCCCTTGTAGGGACCGCCCAAGCCCACCTTATCCTCGCTCACTTCGACATCATGATACGCGCGATAGCGCGGTGTCCGCGCCGCACTCTTCGCTATCATCCACCGTGGTGTTCCGCTGTGTGCCGGGACGAATTATTGCTTCTCGCGCTGACGGCGACCCATCAACGGGGCGACGCGATCATGGGGGCGGCCCTCGCCGAAGCGGTCTCGGGCGAGGGCGGCACCGCGAAAGTATGCCTCGCCGCCGACGACCTCGCCCAATCGGTCTTGGCTGCTGGTGTCGTGCTGACCCTCGCGGGAGCGGCCAATTCAGCAATTGCTTTAGGCGCTCTCGGCCTCACTAGGCTTCACTAACAAAAAAAGGGGGCCGCAAAGCAGCCCCCTTTTCGCCTTAGGTAACGGGTCGACTAGTCGGTCAACTCGATATCGGCCCACGACGGGACGCGGTTGACGAGGCGGTAGCCCTTTACCTTGGGCGACAGACCGTCGATCGCCGGGCGCTCATGACTGAACACCACGGCGGCATTGTCGTGATAGAACTGCGCGACCTTACGCAACAGGGGTTCGCGCTTTGCCGGGTCCATCTCGGCATCCATTGCCTTGATCGTCGGCATGATTTCCTCGAAGCAAGTGTGCTTGGCGAAGAAGTTGCAGGAATGCGTGCCCATGACGCGCGATAGATCGGCCATCGGGTGCGCCTCGTACATCATGGTGAAGCCGTCGCCTTCCCAGGGCTTCTGGGCCAGAACCTTTTGCACGAAGATGGGGATCGAAAGGTTCACCAGTTCGACATTGACGCCGACTTTCTTGAAGTCCTGGGCCATCGCTTGGAAGGTGTCGCCGAACTCGCCGCTCGACGTAACCAACTCGACCTTCATGTCGAACCCGTTCGGATAGCCCGCTTCGGCCAACAGCTTTTTGGCTTTTTCAGGATCGTACGGATACGGCTTGATGTCTTCGAAGTAGCCCGTCGCCGTTGAATCCGACGGCTGTCCGTTAGTGCGCGTGATCCCGCCCATGACCTCTCTAACAAAGGTCTCTTTGTCGTAGGCGTAATTTAGAGCCTGGCGGACACGGACATCCGAAACCGGGCTTTCTTTCTTCTGATGCAACAGGATCAAGTTCAACGTGTCATGCCGCTTGGACAGAACGATTTTGTTGCCAGCATTATCCAATAGCGCAATCGCGCTATTGTCGAGAGCCCAAGCAATGTCGATTTGGCCCGAATTTATCGCCTGAATCCGCGTCGCGATTTCAGGAATAATCGCTATATCGACGTTCTTCATCTTGGGTTTGCGCCAAGCATTTTCGTACGCCGTCATAAGGATACGATCGGCCTTCCACTCGACGATCTTGTAGCTGCCCGCACCAACCGGCGCCTTGGAAAAGCCCTCGGCTCCAAGGTCCGCCCACGCCTTGGGTTCGTGCACGCGCATGATGTGCAGACGCTTTGGGAACAAGGGGTCGGGTACCTTAGTCGTCACTTCAACCGTGTGGTCGTCGATTTTTCTCGCGCTGGCCATCGTGTTGAGTTGACGGCTGGCCTGCTGCTTTGAAACGACCTCATCGCTCAAAATGGCTTCTACGTTTGCGATCATCGCGTCGGCGTTCCACGCCATGCCGTTGTGAAACGTTACGCCCTGACGCAACTTAACCACCCAAGTCGTTGGGCTGGTCAACGTCCATTCGGTAGCAAGCACGGGGTTGACCGACTTGTCGTTATCAACAAAAGTCAGCCCATCGAAAATCGCGTAAAGCTGGTAGGCACCGTTGGCTCCGAACGTGCCATAGGGCATCCCGCCTTGCGCTGGATTGTCGTAGTGGGCGACGCGCAGAGTGTCGCTCGCCGCTTGGGCGATGGTCGCCGTTCCCAACATCGAGAACGCAGCAATACCGCCCAAGACCAATGTCTTGAATTTCATGGATACTCTCCCAGTAGCCTTTTGTTTCGTCCGGGTTGACTATACAGGAGGAAATGCCCCAATCCCATACGCCGCCGCCAGGAACCGGTATGCTGGCGTTCGAACTGCAATTCGGGTTGCAAGGAGAGCCGATGTTCCACCGCCGCAAAGTCGGCAAGGCATCATCGCACTTTCCGCTTGGCAGCCTAGCGACGCGGCCCCTCCCTAGGTGGATTTCCACTGGGGCAGCCGCTGGGCAGCTCGATTGCGCTGCCTTTTCACGGCGGAACAAACTCGAGACGACCTGTAGGGCACCGGTAACAGAAGGCCGCACCGTGCCATTCCCGACGCGGTCGCAAGCAACCTAAATGACCGCATCCGACCTCCTGCTAGCAATCGACCAGGGCACCAGCAGTACCCGTGCGATTGTCTTCGACCGAGACGGTCGGGTCGTCGCGTCGGTACAACGGCCGCTCGATCAGCACTATCCGCGCGACGGCTGGGTTGAACACGACGCCGAGGAAATCTGGTCAGCCACCGTCGCGGTGTGCCGGGAGGCCGTCAAAGATGTCGGTGCGCCCCGTATCGCCGCAGCGGGAATTACCAACCAGCGCGAAACCTGCCTGCTGTGGGACCGAAGAACGGGACAGCCGATCCACCGCGCTATCGTGTGGCAGGACCGTCGCGGTGCGGCGATGTGCACGGCTCTCGAAGCGGCCGGACACGGTCCTGCAATTCGCGGGGCCACCGGCCTTATCCTGGACTCCTACTTCTCCGCTACGAAGCTTGCGTGGCTCCTCGATAACGTGCCGGGCGCCCGCGACCGAGCCGAACGCGGCGACCTCGCGTTCGGCACAATCGATACCTATTTGCTATGGCGCTTGACCGGCGGACACCGCCACGCCACCGACGCGACCAATGCTTCGCGCACGCTGCTGTTCGATATCCACACCCAAACCTGGAGTGAGGATCTGTGCACGTTGTTTGGCGTTCCCCTTTCCGTCCTCCCGACGGTCTGCGACAGCGCGGACGACTACGGGGTCGTCGGGACAAACGTTTTGGGTTTCGACCTGCCCATCGGCGGTGTCGCGGGCGATCAACAGGCCGCCTTGATCGGCCAGGGCTGCGTCGAGCCGGGCATGGCCAAGGCCACCTACGGGACGGGGTGTTTCGTCCTCACCAACGACGGGCCGAAGGCGCCGCAAAACGACGGCGCCATGCTGACCACCGTCGCCTACCGGGTGGACGGACACGTCACCTTTGCCACCGAGGGCAGTGCGTTCAACGCCGGTACCGCGGTGGCATGGCTGCGCGACAACCTGGGCATCGTCGGGTCGAGCGCGGACTCCGAACCCCTCGCGCGGGGATTGGCCGACAACGGTGGGGTCTACTTTGTCCCCGCCTTCACCGGCCTAGGCGCCCCCTATTGGGAACCCGAAGCGCGCGGCGCCATAATCGGCTTGACCCGCGATACCACCCGCGCCCACCTCGCCCGTGCAGCGCTCGAAGCGGCGGCATACCAGACGCACGATTTGCTCGCCCAATCCGATCGCCGGCCAAGCACGCTGCGAATCGATGGCGGGATGGCAGAGAACAACTGGTTCGGGCAATTCCTGGCGGACCTTCTTGGCATCGCCGTCGAACGTCCGGCGGTCACCGAAACGACCGCCTGGGGTGCCGCGGTTTTGGCGGGCGTTGGCGCGGGGATTTTCCCCTCGCTCGACCATGTGGCCGGCAATTGGCGAGCCGCGCATGCATTTACGCCGCAAATCGACAATTCCGAACGAGCCAGGCGCCTAGCCGGATGGCGCCGCGCCGTGGCCCAAGTCCGGGCTGGTTACGCCTGACGGGTCGTCGTTCTTTGCTATGCCGCCGGGTGCGTCGCAATCCAATGGTGGGCGATGTCCTCGCGTCGGCAAATCCACACGTCGTCGTGCCGTTGCAAATGGTCCATGAAACGCATCAATCCGGCCATTCTGCCGGGATGACCAGCAAAGCGTGCATGGAGGCCGATGGACATCATGCGCGGCGTCCGCGCACTCTCGCGGTAGTAAACATCGAAGGCATCCTTGAGGAAGACCTCGAAGTCGCTCGCCGTACCGAACCCAGGCGCCGCGGTGAACTTGGCGTCGTTGTTGGTGAACGTGTAGGGGATCACCAAGTGCGGTCGCCCGGACTCGGTAACCCAGTACGGCAAATCGTCGGCATAGGAATCGGAGTCGTATAGGAACCCACCCGCCTCGACGACCAGTCGTCGGGTATGTTCCGACGGCGAGTAGCGGCAGTACCAACCCAGCGGCCGGTTCCCCGTGGTTTTGGCGATCGCATCTACTGCGAGGCGAATGTGTTCCCGTTCCTCGTCCTCGCTCAACAGGTGGTGACTGATCCACCGCCACCCGTGACTACATACGTCGTGGCCGGCCTCGGCGATTGCGCGGGCGGCATCGGGGTGGCGAAGAAACGCAAGACCGCAGCCGAAGACCGTCATCGGCAATTGCCGCTCGGCGAACAGGTCCATCAGACGCCAGAACCCGACGCGGCTGCCGTACTCGTAGAGCGATTCGGTGACGAAATCCCGTTTGCCCGGTCCGACCGACGCTACCGGAATTTCTCCGATGTACGTCTCTGCGTGGGCGTCGCCGTCGAGGATCGAGTATTCTGAGCCTTCCTCGTAATTCAACACGAAATTGACGGCGAGACGGGCGCCACCGGGCCATTGTGCGTTGGGCGGGTTGCGCCCGTAGCCAATCAAGTCGCGGGGGTAGTCGCGCCAGTTTTCGGTCATCGGCCAGCCTCCGAGACCCTCAATCCGCCGTCGTCAGCAAATGAATTTCGCCGTCGGTGTGAAATATCCTCAGCCCCTTGGCGTGGTGATAGTCGGGATCGTCGTAGAAGGCGCGGGCCGAAGCCTCGTCCGGGAACTCGATAATGGCGCCCCGTTGCCAAGGTTTCGCACGCTCGAGCGCCGCGGGCGATCCGGCCGCGAGAATCTTCGCGCCGTGTTTCTTAAGCAACGGCATAACCAATTCGTAGTACTGGTCGCGCCAGCTTGGATCGTCGCTATGCTGGCTTGAAAGTGAAATCACGTATGCTGGCATGGAACCTCCCGTTTCGACCTCCGTGGCGGGCGGCAGGCCGCTCGTCGCAACCTCCTAGGACCCGAAGGGAAGACACTTATGGCCTGGGATATCCTAGAGCGCAATCTGCCGCAGTACCGGTTTGTGGAGCGCCACCAACGTTTCGTGCACGCGCCACCCGGGCGCGTTTGGCGAGCGCTGCATACCGTGCATGTCGAAGGATCCGGGATCACCAAGACGGCGATTGCGTTACGCATGTTGCCGGCTCGTTTGGCGGGGCGGCTGGCAACCCCGGCGCCTACCCTGTTCGATCTCAGCGGGATGGCGAATTTCCTCCGCCTCGGCGCAGTCCCCGAACGCGAATTCGTGCTTGGTATGGTCGGTCAATTCTGGCGTGCACAGGGTGGGCTTCTGCCGATCGACGCTGGAGCGTTCGCCGCCTTCGACGATCCGGCCTACGCCAAACTGGCGTTTGGCTTTCTGCTCGTCCCCCAAAGCGGCGGCACCCTGCTCAAGACTGAGACCCGCGTGCAGGGGTTGAGCCCCGCGAGCGAGCGCCGGTTTTGGCCCTACTGGCTGGTGATCCGCCCCATCAGCGGCATGATCCGCCGTCAAATTCTCGACGGCATTGCCCGGGAAAGTATGCGGACCCCGTAAGCCGAGAGCTAGTTCACCCGAGGCCGGCGCGGCAGCGTTTCCGCGGCGGCGCCGACAATCCGATCGCCAAGGATACTGTCCTTGACGACCGCGTAAACGAACGCCTCCTCGGTGTTCGCGTAGCAGGTAACCCGCACGCGATCCTCCGCCGACCGGTCCCCAAGATCCAAATAGAAGACCGTGACCGATTGGGCAGTCTGATCGGAAAAATAGTGAGTTCGGCTGAGTTCGTAGTCGAATTCGGGGGATGCGGCCGCATAGTCCGGACGATTATCGACGACCGCCTGTTGGCAGGCCAATTCGTACTCCTCCGAACAGGCCGCGAGGATCGCCACGACGCCCAGCACTATCATCCAACCGCGCATGGCCGGCGTCCTTGTTTGGATTAATTGGTCGGAGCGAGTGGATTCGAACCACCGACCCCCACACCCCCAGCGTGGTGCGCTAACCAGACTGCGCTACGCTCCGACCGTACCGCGTTATATAGCGGCTGATCGGTGTGCCGTCCACGCGCGGCGCGACGTTATCGGCGCCGGGCGCTTCGCAACAGCTTGCGCAGGCCGTCCAGCTCCTCGATCGCCCCTTCGATCGCGGCGGTCTTGTTTTTGGCCGCACTGGGCCTATCGCTTAACCGCGCCGCGGTCTTGGACGGGCGGACGATTTCAACCCGCTTGCCGTTCTCTTTCAGGAGCTTTTGCACCCCTTTGATGGTGTAGCCCTCTTCATAGAGGAGCGAGCGAATCCGCCGCAGCAATTCTACATCTTCGGGCCGGTAATAGCGCCGCCCGCCGCCCCGCTTGAGAGGTCGGACTTGGGCGAACTTACTCTCCCAAAAGCGCAGCACGTGTTGCGGCACGTCGAGCTCGTTCGCGACTTCGCTAATGGTTCGAAAGGCGTCGGGCGATTTGCGATTCCGGGAGCCCCCCGTGTCGCCCCCTGCCGTCGTCGTCGCCATGCCCTACTCCCGTTCTTTTCCGGTTTCCGCGTTGATGCGGTCCTTCAAGACATGCGAGGGGCGAAATACCAGAACACGCCGCGGTAAAATCGGGACTTCTTCGCCCGTCTTCGGGTTTCTTCCGATCCGCCGGCCCTTTTCCCGTACATAGAAACTCCCAAACGAGGAGATCTTGACGGTCTCGCCCTTGACCAGACTCTCACCGATTTCCCGCAGAACCGACTCAACAAGGTCCGCAGACTCGTTTCTGGACAGGCCGACCTCTTGGTACACAGCTTCGCTAAGCTGCGCACGGGTCACCGTATTCCCTGCCATTGCGGAACCCCTCCCTCACTGCCGCGCAAACGGTACTCGCGAGCGAAAAGCCCGTCAATAACAAAGGGATATCAATAAGATAAGACGCGACGCTGATGTTGCATGGAATCCGCAGTAAATGGCGGAATCACCATCTAACGAGGCAGGCACCCCAGGTGAATCCACCGCCCATGGCCTCCATCAGGACGAGATCGCCCCGCTTGATCCGCCCGTCCCGGACTGCCACGTCGAGCGCCAGCGGGACCGAGGCCGCCGAGGTATTGGCGTGCCGGTCGACGGTGACAACGACCTTTTCGGGGTCGATCCCGAGCTTTTTTGCCGTCGAATCGAGAATTCTCTTGTTGGCCTGGTGCGGCACCAGCCAATCGATATCGGCGAGTGACACACCGGCTGCATCAACTACTTCCTCGACAACTTTGGCCATGTTGACGACGGCGTGGCGAAAAACCTCTTTGCCCTGCATCCGGACATGTCCGACGGTCCCGGTTCGCCCAGGCCCGCCATCGACGTAGAGAGCATCGTGCATCCGACCGTCCGAATGCAATTTGGTCGCCAAAACCCCACGGTCGGACACGGCGCCTGTACCCGTTTCGGCGCGCAGGACCACGGCACCGGCACCGTCGCCAAACAGGACGCATGTGCCACGGTCGTCCCAATCCAGGATGCGAGAAAAGACCTCGCTCCCGATAACCAGCGCGGTACGGGCCTGTCCGGTGCGCAAAAGGCTATCGGCCACGGTCAGCGCATATACGAAGCCCGAGCACACTGCCTGCACATCGAACGCCGCACCTCGGGTCATGCCGAGCGCCGACTGCACCGTGGTTGCGGTGGCGGGAAACGTCTCGTCGGGGGTCGTTGTCGCCAAGACGATAAGATCGAGGTCCGTTGTAGGATCGATACCGGCTTGGGCCAACGCAATTTTCGATGCTTCCAAGGCCAACGTAGACGCGAATTCATCCTTGGCCGCGACGTGCCGTTCCCGGATACCGGTACGTGCTTGAATCCATTCGTCGGTGGTATCGACCGTTTTTGACAGGTCGTCATTGGTGACCAGACGGGGCGGCAGGTACGCGCCGCACCCGTGAATGACCGACCGGACGATGGTCACGAGACGGCAGCCTCGGTGCCAGGTGCGCCCTGGCTCGAAATGGCTTGCAGATCGCGGACGATTTGCTCGTTGAAATGACCGCGAATGAGATCGGCCGCGACACCGATCGCGTTGGCAAAACCGATCGCGTCGGTCCCGCCGTGGCTCTTCACAACAACGCCGTTCAAACCGACGAAAAGGGCGCCGTTGTAGGTCCGAGGATCGACTTTCTTACGGATCGCCCGTAACGCGGGACGCGCCATCAAATAGCCGACCCGCGATAGAACCGACCGGCGAAAGGCCGTGCGCAGCATCTCGCTGTAGAATTTTGCGGTCCCCTCGGCAGTCTTCAGGGCGATGTTTCCGGTGAACCCGTCGGTGACAAACACATCGACCGTACCCAGCCCGACGTCGTCGCCTTCGACAAATCCTTCGAACGCCAGCGGCAGGTCGACCGAGTCGCGGAGAATCTGTGCCGCGAGTTTAACGTCTTCGTGACCTTTGAGTTCTTCGGTACCGACGTTCATGAGGCCAACCATCGGCCGGGTCACGCCAAGAACGGACCGCGCGAATTCGGCGCCCATGATAGCGAACTGCACGAGGTTGTCGGCGTTGCATTCGATGTTGGCGCCGAGATCGAGAATGACGCTCTCGCCGCGCATGGTCGGGACGACCCCGGCCATCGCCGGACGATCGATGCCCTCGACCGTTTTGAGTACGAACTTAGACATCGCCAGCAAGGCGCCGGTGTTCCCCGCCGAAACGACGCCCCCAGCTGTCCCGTCGCGCACGGCATTGATCGCCAAGCGCATGCTGCTTTCCTTGCCGCGACGTAACGCCTGGGACGGCTTGTCCTCGGCGGCAATCACCTGTGGCGCGTGACGAATTTCGCAGCGCCCCGTCAGCTTAGGAAAACGCTTGAGAATCGGTCCGAGACGGCGCTCGTCGCCGAAAAGCAGGAAGTTGGCGTCCGGATGACGTTTCCGCGCGATATCGGCACCCTTGAGAACAATGCCCGGGGCCTTGTCTCCACCCATGGCATCGAGCGCGATCGTGATCGGCTGCGTCAAAACGGACCCCTGCGCGGTCTAGGCCGCGTCACTACCTTCGGTAACTTCCTTACCATTGTAGTACCCGCAAGACCCACACACATGATGGGGTCTTTTGAGTTCGCCACAATTGGGGCATTCGGCCGAATTTTGCGGCGCCAAGGCGTCATGGGCGCGCCGCATGTCGCGTTTGGAGCTTGATGTCTTCTTCTTTGGAACAGCCATAACAATCCTACCGGTTCACTAACTTGCGCTTTGCCAAGTACTTAAACCTTGTTTCTCAACTTTGCCAGACCCGCGAAGGGGCCCAGGTCCCGCTCCGGAGCGGTATCGAAGGTGAATTCGACGCCGGACTTACGGGGATAGGGGTCCAAAGCCAGGGACAAGAACTCCGCCGCGACGGCACCAAGATCGATCGACTGCCCGTCAAACGGCTCTACGTCGCCATCGTCCGGGGATACCTCAACATCACTCTCGGTTGCAACTGCCCCATCGCCGCCAGGAACGTAGCGTATCTCAAAGGTGTCTTCGAGACGGCTTTCCACCGGGTCGAGGGTCACCACGCAGTTTTGCACGACTTCCGCTACGAACCCGCCCTGGACGAGAATCGTCCGGCCATCCGAGAGCGGCTGAATTTGGCCGGAAACCTCAAAACTAACCAGCTTTCGCAGGCCCAGGCGCTGTCCTAGGGCCGCGCATTCCTCGGGACTTGCAGCAAAGGCGAAGTCTCGGCCACCGTCGGCCACGTCATTCACATCAAGAATGTAGGAGAAATCGTTCATAAACCGGCTCGCGGCGAGACACTCCCGAGGTGCCGGGACAACCGAATGACCTGATACTTAGTAATTATGCCCCGAGGGGTCAATTGCGGCGCCCGTGGTTTGCGCCGGCGGGTCGAACCGGACGTTGCCGCCGAGAATATCGGCCAAAGCCTGGGCCTCGAGCGCTGCGACTTGATGGCGCACGTCTGCGGCAAGGAGGCCCGGCCCGGGGCCGCCCTCGGGCACATCGGCGAAGACGTTGCGTTCGAGGGCCTCTTCGAGTGTCGGCGCGCCCGAATCGAGTGCGGCCTGATAGACCTTTGCACGCCCGTAGAAGGCATCCGCCATCGCCTTGATTTTTCTGCCCACCCCCATGTCGCCGGTTCCCATTTCGCGCAAATTCCGATCCATATCGGCGAAAAGGTAGGACATGAACTCCCGGCCGAATCGGTCGCTGTCCGGCCCCTGCCCCTTAATGCGGCGAATGAGAAGAACCGCGTGCAGGGTGATCATATCGAAGCGACCGTCGACTGTGTCAGGTACGCCAAACGACCGGTAAAACGAGGCCTCCCGTGCCTGGGCGACAACCCTCAAATAGGCTTCGCGGGCAGGCGCAGCGAACGGTGATTCTGCGAAGATCGACCGCCACAGGGCCGTGAGAACGCTCATCTACAGCCTCCCTCGCGCGCGAAGTTGACAGCGTTAGACCGCAATAGCATGGTCCGCGCAGTCCCTTCGACACCCGTCATCGATAGAATAGCCACGGTATCGGTTTCCAATGCAGCGATTCGCCCCAACATGCCGCGCTCTGCTCCTGTGCGTCGCCCTTGCGGCCTGTACACCAACCTTGGTGATCAACGGTTACGTCCCGGACGATGAGACGCTGGCGACCATTCAATCAGGCGTCGATACCAAAGATACCGTGACCAGAAAACTCGGATCGCCGTCGACTATCGCGACCTTCGACGACAATACCTGGATCTACGCCAACAAGCGGACCGAAGTCTTTGCCTTCTTCGAGCCCAAAGTAATCGGGCAAAACGTCGTCGCCATCAACTTCGACGACGCAGGTCGAGTCGAAGAACTGCGGCGCTTCACGCTCGAAGATGGTCGGATTATCGACCCCGTGACGCGCAAGACGCCGACCCAGGGCCGAGAGCTGCGTTTTCTCGAACAGCTCTTCGGCAATGTGGGCCGCTTCAACACGGGCAACTAGCGTTAAGCGAGAACCGCTAGCAGCAACAACGCGACGATATTGGTGATCTTGATCATCGGGTTGACCGCCGGACCGGCGGTGTCCTTGTAGGGATCGCCAACGGTGTCGCCGGTAACGGCGGCCTTGTGCGCATCCGAACCCTTGCCGCCGTGATTGCCGTCTTCGATGTACTTCTTGGCGTTATCCCAAGCACCGCCACCGGCGGTCATGGAAATTGCCACGAAAATCCCGGTGACGATGACGCCAAGAAGCATCGCGCCAAGCGCCGCAAACGCAGCCCCTTGACCGGCAATGGCCCAAATCACGAGGTAGAGGGCAATCGGCGCCAAAACAGGCAACAGCGAAGGGATGATCATTTCCCGGATCGCCGCCTTAGTCAGGATGTCGACGGCGCGCCCGTAGTCGGGTTTACCCGTCCCCTCCATGATCCCGGGGATCTCCTTGAACTGGCGTCGGACCTCGGTGACCACGGCGCCGGCCGCACGGCCAACAGCGGTCATGCTCATCGCGCCGAACAGGTAGGGCAGTAAGCCACCCATGAACAGGCCGATGACGACATACGGATTGCTCAACGAGAAATCCACTGCGACGTTCGGGAAGAACTGATGTAGATCCTCGGTGTAGGCACCGAACAAGACCAACGCCGCCAATCCGGCGGAACCGATCGCGTACCCTTTGGTGACAGCCTTGGTCGTGTTGCCGACCGCGTCGAGGGCATCGGTCGTCTTACGGACATCGGCGTCCAAGTCAGCCATCTCGGCAATGCCGCCGGCATTGTCGGTAACTGGGCCGTAAGCATCGAGGGCGACAACCACACCTGCCAAGGCAAGCATCGTGGTCACCGCAATAGCGATCCCGAAAATGCCGGCAAGCATATAGGTCGAGATGATACCGGCCACGATGATCAACGCCGGCACTGCCGTCGCTTCCATCGAAATGGCCAAACCTTGGATTACGTTCGTACCGTGACCAGTCGTCGAAGACTGCGCCACACTACGCACCGGACGGTAATTAGTGCCGGTGTAGTACTCGGTAATCCAGATCAAAGCACCGGTCACGAATAGACCGATCAAGCCACAATAGAAGAGGAGTCGACCGTCGAACGTTACGCCACCCGACGTCGTGTACTGGGTGGAAGCGCCGAGAATGAGATCGGTCACAATCCACAAGCCAATAGCCGAGAGGATCGCCGAAACGACGAACCCGCGGTAGAGCGCGCTCATGATGTTCTGGTTCTTGCCAAGGCGGACGAAGAACGTACCGATGATCGACGCAAAGATGCACACGCCACCGATCGCCAAGGGGTAGACGAGGAAGTCGGCGCTGCCCGAGAATAGGATGGCGCCCAGGACCATCGTCGCGACCATGGTCACGGCATAGGTTTCGAAAAGGTCGGCGGCCATGCCAGCGCAATCGCCCACATTGTCGCCGACGTTATCGGCAATCACCGCTGGGTTGCGGGGATCGTCTTCGGGGATACCTGCTTCGACCTTACCAACGAGGTCGGCACCGACATCGGCGCCTTTGGTGAAGATGCCGCCGCCGAGCCGGGCAAAAATCGAGATCAAGGAGCCGCCAAAGCCAAGCGCCACCAACGGGTCAATAATCTCCCGCCCTTCGGCGCCCATCGCGAGCAGGATAGCGTAGTAGCCGGCGACCGAGATCAAAGCGAGGCCAGCAACCAACATGCCGGTGACGGCGCCCGCGCGGAACGATACCGCGAGCCCTTCAGCCAGCCCCTTACGCGCCGCTTCGGTGGTACGTACGTTGGCCCGAACCGAGATGTTCATGCCGATGTAGCCGGTTGCGCCGGAAAGGATGGCGCCGATCAGGAAGCCAACGGCTTCTTTCCAGCCGAGCAGGAAGAGGAGCACAACGGCAATAACCACGCCCACGATCGCAATGGTGCGGTACTGGCGGTTCAAATAGGCGCTGGCGCCTTCTTGGATCGCCCGCGCGATCTCTTGCATGCGGTCGTTGCCCGCGCTCTGGGCAAGGACCCACCGGCTCGCGTAAATGCCGTAAAGAATGGCGAAGCCGCTCGAAATGATCGCAAACCATAACCAGTTTGACATGGGATGGGCCCTCTTAATCCTGCTGACAGAAAAACCTCTCGCGGACCGCACTTTGGCACGACCCCGCCGAAAATCGCGCGGAACATGCCAGAACTACCCTGGCAACGCAACAAATGGGGAGCGATTCGGACCCGTGCGGCGCCTTTAGGCTTTGGCGGGCTCGGGTCGCCGCAGGAGGAGCCAGACCAACGCGAGAGTCACCACGATCAGGAACGGCACTGCGCCGAAGCTAACCGCCCGCCAACTCAGGAGTTGGAGGAGTGCACCGGAGGATAGCGACGCTAGGGCGACGAGGCCGAACACCATGAAATCGTGAAACCCTTGCGCCTTGGCACGTTCGGCGGGGGTGTAGGTCTGGGTCAACAGGGTCGACCCGCCGACGAACATGAAGTTCCAGCCGAGACCGAGCAGGAAAAGCGCGGCCCAGAAATTCAGGAAGGCGACGCCGGTAACCGCAAAAACGATCGCCCCCACCATGAAGACGACGCCTGCGCCGATGATGTTCAGCACACCGAAGCGCGTGATCAGCGCGCCGGTGATGAAAGACGGAGCAAACATCGCCAACGCGTGCCATTGGATTACCGTCTTGGCGTCGCTGAGCGCGTGGTGGAATTGCTCCACCATCGCGATTGGGGTCGCGGTCATCAACAGGACCATCACCGCGAAGCCGATCATGCTGGACAACACCGCGACAATGAATTTCGGTTGCCGCGCAATCTCCGACA